>CAYYTQ010000007.1:0-50926 GCA_964474805.1 uncultured Gammaproteobacteria bacterium | reverse complement strand
CATGCAGGCGAAGCAGCTGTTGGAGGCTCGAACGGGCGCGGGCGCCCGTGGCCGTGATCGCCGCGAGGGCGGCCAGGGCAGCGTCTCGATGAATCATCGCCGAGCCTGCGAGCTCATGTGCGATGTTGATCTGCTCTTCGTCCAGCCCGATGCCCATCACCAGGTGCCAGACGAGCGGCTTGTGGCGGCGCAGGTCATCGGTGGCTTGGGCGCAAGAGGTCTCGCGCTTGAACACCTGATGGACCCACGCCGTTCGCGCCAGCGGCACGAACCATGGCCCGAGGCCTTCGTAGCGGATCATGGGATGGCACGTCTCGTGGTCGCGCGTCAGCAGCGTGACGGCATGCGCCTCGATTTGCGCCTGGGTTCCGGGCACGCTCAGCCCAGTGAGAAGGTTTGCGAGGGCGTCCAGCAACGTGAGGTCGCGGACAGTCGCCAGCTTGTGTTCTTGGGGGCTCTGGAAGCGTTGATCAATCACTCTGTTTCTCCTTTTTTGATCCCCGCCTCTCCATTCAACATTTGGGATTGAATGCAGGGGCGGGGGCGGGGACGCGTGGGCGTCCCCGCGAGGGGTGGTCACCGTTCGGTCCAGAACACGATTTCCAGCCCGTTGGGCTGGCTCAGCCGGAGTTCGTGGATGAGCTGGCCGCCGCACTCCACGTCTCGGATCGCGCCGGTCACGCACCCGAGGCGCGGCTCGTTCGCGTGCTGGACGGCTTCGAGCTCCGCGCGACTGCCGACCGGGCAGCGGAATTCACCCACGCTCACTTCGGGCGGGATGAAGGCGAAGAGGTTGTTATGCGGCTGGGCGCTCATGGCGTCCTCCGGTAACCGAGGTCGAGGCCCATCGCCGCGCGGGTCTCGAGCGTCTCGCGGGTGACGGCGAGGTGGGAGAAGAGCTTGTCGAGGCACGTGAAGAAACGGTCGGCCAGGCTCATGCAGGACTCCATCTGGTCGAGGGGCATTCCTCGCATCTGCCCTCAACCTAGGGAAGGTCTAGGTCAATCTCAGATGTGAGGCGCCCGCCCGGTGGGACGCGTGTTCCACCGGGCGGGCAGGGGTTGGGGTCGTCAGCGCTTGGGGGGTACGGACGTCATGTGCGAGCACGCGAGCTCGTACATCTCCGCGGGAAGCAGAGCCCCGTCCGCGTGATAGGCCACGCTGGCGCGTCCCCCGGGCACGTCATTGTCCTTGATCAGGACGATGAGCAAAGGGCTCAGCGCTCGCCAATCGGCGCGGAAACCCTTCGCGAGGTAGTCCTTGAAGCTGGGGATTGCGTCCGGTCCGTAATCGTACCGAACGCACTGGGCTGCGCCTTGCGCATTGTATCGGGACTCAATCGCCACGTCGGTCTTCCTTTCTCGCTGCCTAGATCAGGTCGAGCGTTCGTGCCGCCTCGACGGGGGCATTCTCGGCGAGCAGCAGGTCGAGCAGTGCCGGAAGCTCGCGAAACGGGGTTCTCTCGATCCGCGCGAAGATCTTGGGCTCGCGGAGGCCGCGCACATAGAGGAGCGCGGCGGTCCCCGGACGGATCCTGGTCCAGCTGGACACCATCTCGGCACTCGGACGGGGCTCGAACAGGAGGTTTACCTTCTCGCGAGCGTCCTGCTCGCGTTCGAAGATCTGAAGCTGATAGGTGTTCAGGCCGTGCGCGAACACGAGCGCGTTCCGTGCGAGCTCGACGAACGAATTGTCCAGCCAGCTGTCGTCCCACAGGGTGACGGTCGCGCGTTCGTTGATACGGACCGTGTAGCCCTCCACCAGCGTGATGCGACCACGCGTGATGAGCGTGGCATGCAGGCCGTTGTCAATGAGTTGCGCCATGGCCTTCAGTCCGTCGTCCGTGCCCAGGGTGGTGATGGACTTCTTGCCCTGCTCGGTCTTTTCGATGTACATGAGTGCGTCTCCTTGTTCCGTTGCTTCCTCGCCTGAACCGTCCAGTCTCATCTAGAGTGACTTCCAGACCGCAGGGGGGCGGCATGCGACCGGATCATGTCACTGGACGATTCGGGGAAGAAGCCGGGCACCACAGGCGTGCCCGGCGGGGGGTCATCAGGATCGATTCTCCAGCGACCGAAGTCAATCATTGATTCGTCGTCGCGCTAGTGAAGGGGGATTGGCGAGGCGACCCGTCGACGAGGCAACGTGATCAGGTGGCCAGGCATCCCATGTGCGTCGCCATCGTGTCCGCGGTGACGCCGTTCTCGAAGGCGAGCGCGTGGAGGGCGTAGAAGTCTGCATGCGTGAGGCCGAGCAGGTCGCGGATGCGCGCCGGGTCGCGCATCCCCGTGGCCATGGACATGGCCACGGCGCCGAAGAGGGCTCCGGCCGACCACGCCTCGCGGATCTTCTGCGCACGATAATCGGCGCGTGACGTCGGCCTCGGCGCTGCGGCTGACTCCAGGGCGAGCATGCTGGCGATGCTCTTCGTGAAGCCGTCGTCGACGGTGAGGTCGTCAACGACTTTTTTGAGGCTGAGGTTGTCGTTGAGAAACACAGAGAGGCGGAACGCATCGCCTGCCACTCGCCGAAGCTGCCGATACGCCCAGGCCATTCGGATCAGCGGACGCATGTCCGTCTGTTCGCCCGTGTAGGTAGCCACCTCGTTGGGGCCGAACTTCGGCGTTCTCACGACCAGCGCGACGGTGCCGATGCGCTCGACCACCCCGCCGAAGCTGAGGTGGTTGCGGTGGAGATCCCGCAACGCCTCCTCAAGGGTGAGGAGGTTATCCAAGCGGCTCCCGTTGCACTCATTCCGCATCTCGATCATATTTGCGTCTCCTTGCGCGTGGGGACGATTCCCCGCCCCTGTATTCAAGGCTCAGCATTGAATTCAAGGGTGGGGCGGCGGGGACGCGAGAGTGTCCCCGCCCAGGGGTGAGTCATCATCCAGCCGGATCGTGTCACCGCCGGATCATGTCACTGGACGATTCGGGTGAGGCGCCCCGTCGCTCACGGGCGACGGGGCAGGGGCGTTACGCCTAGAAGAAGCTGGTCTGTTCCGACCGGTACAGGTGGAGCTGGTCCACCGCAAAGGCCTCGCGACCGTAGAGCGAAGCGGTCTCCGTCTGTGTTGCCGGGGTGTAGACCAGCACGATCGCGGGGTCCTGATACACGATGTCCTCGTACCCGACGATCCTGCGTGTGCCGTGCATCGGCTCGGCCCGATGGTCGACGACCTCCGTAACACCGTTGCGCACGAGGTCGTAAGGCAGATTCGTCTGCGCGCGGGACAGGAGCCTGTCCACGACCGCCCCTGTCTCCAGGCAGCTCGCCGAGGGACCGATCGGTCCGCCCTCGAGGAGCTTCAGGAAGAGCTCGACATCCGGACTCCTTTTCATCTCGACCTTCTTCTTGGGATCTACACAACAAGCGTCCCATCAACCCCATGTCGACAAGACGCTTGCTCTTTCGAGATCCTCGCATGAACCGTTCATTCGTGAATGCTTCCAGGGCTGGTGCCTATCTGATGAAGTTTCGCTGAATGATGAACGATTCGTGTGAGGATCCTGTTCCTCGCATCCATCTTCGTCCTCCGTGCGTGGCTTCCAGGTCTGTGCCTAGTGTTGAAGCTCCGGTTCGTGTGAATGAAGAAGATGTATGCGAGGAGCCGATCCGCGGATCGGCCTCGGTGGGGGCAACGTGCGAGGAGGGTGCAAAGCACCCATGTTTTCCTGACATGAACCGTTCATTCGTGACAAAGACTTCCAGGGCTAGTGCCTATATGATCGAAGTTTGCAGAATGATGAACGATTCGTGTCAGGGCCCGTCGTCGTGAGGACGACGGGCTCAGGGACGGGCGCTCCGGTGCGGACGGCGTTGATGACGCCGATCGGCCGTGAGGGCTTCGTCCAGATGGGTTTGTAGGCTGCCCCTACTCCTGCCGCTGCCCTGTACGGGCGCGGAAGACTACGGTGTGGTTTTTTACGGGGAGCCACGCCCGAGGTTGGTCAGTGCTTGGGCATGTAGTGGGTGACCGATCCGCCGGGGAAGCGGATGACGAGCTGACGCTCGCCCTGCTTGGTGACCGTCAGGCCCTCGGGGAGGTCCTGCCCAATGTGCCAGGCGGCGACGACCGCCAGCAGGTTCTCGCGGGCGGCGATCCGCTGCGCCGCGACCGGGTTCATCCGGGCCTGGCTGGCCGCGATGGCCTTGGCCCGGTGCCCCTCGCGCTGGTGGTCGCGGCAGAACTCGTCGCAGGGGCGGATCTGCACGTTGCAACCCCCCAGGTAGGCGCAGAACTTCCTCGCGGGCTTCGAGCCCGAGGTGGCGGACGTGGTGGGGTCGGCGGCCTCGGTGCGCTTGGTCATGGTCATCGTCATGGCGTTCTCCGTTGTGCTACGCGCCCTGGCCCCGGACATTCCGGGGGGACAGGAGCGCGCCATCAAACCAGGCATGCTTGTGCCTCTTCTGATGGATAACACGGAGATTGGGCCTGTAAACGAACGGTAGGGGATGAGGACGAACCCTGCTCCAAGAGAAAGGAATCAAGTCTTTTGCAACACTTGAGAGACCTTCGCTTTGAACCGGCGGGATCATCTACTCGATCAAGTTGTAGATATAGTATAGCATTTTGCGGAAAAGATGTCAAGAATAGGATGCTATTTTGGCTAATATGAGCTATTTTTTAGAAAAGCCACACTTAACAATAAAGAGCGGTTTTGCGTACCGCTCTTTATTGGCTAACCAAGGCCTCAAAGCTTCTTTGCCCGATCAATTCCGGCATTGATCGCCTCCGCGAACGCCACCACGTCCGGCTCGGTCTTGCCCCAGCCCATGGGGAGGTAGACCCGCCGATACGTCTCTTCGGGATTTATCGGCAACAGCTTGAAGGCGATACCCTCGAGCCAGGGAAAACTCGGATTGGGAACCCCGATGACCTCCGCGCGGGAAAGCTGGCTCAGCGGGATGCTCCGGACCGGTCGTTCTCCGAGCCAGGGAACGCGCACGTCGAGCGCCTGATCGGTGAGGACGACGCGGCGTTGGAACACGTTCCAAGCGCACGCAAGCAAACCCAGCGTCACGAATGCGATCGGGAGCACAAAGGCAAGCCGTTCGCTGGAAGAAAGTATGCCGGCTTCGCGAAGGAAAATGCTGTACAAAGCCGCCAACGCGATACCGTCAACGATCACGACCCCAAACAAAACCCACGGCAGCCACGACATCGGTTTGGGGTGGAGGACGCGTTCCATGCGGCGAAGGATACGCGGTGGGGAATGGATTGCCCAGGGGGGTCATATTTTCAAGTAAATAAAAAGAGGCGCTTTCTCATAAATGAAAAAAGGGGAGGCCACACGCGGTGCGTGGCCTCCCCAGGCGGGCGGCGGGAAGGCCGGCCCGGTGATGGGTGTCCCTGCTTCCCCAGGGTGGAGTGGTCAGACCAGTAGGCCCGCAAGCTCGGCCGCTTGCGGGTTCCCCCCTTTGATCGCCCGCAGAACAGCATCGACCATTCGGGCGCGGCAGTCGCCGGCCGCGTCCTCCAGACCGAGCTCGCAGAGCGCGACCCAGCGCTTCAGTTCCTGGCTCACGGCATCCACCGTGAGGTCGGCCGGATCCTCTGGGAGACAGCGAGGCGTAACCGCCTCTTCGAAGGCGGGGTCCCCGCCGTCCGCGGCGATCCGGAACGCGATGCGCTCCGGTTCCGAGGCAGCACGTGTGATCCCGCTCTCGAGGTCCCAGACCGCGATCGATAGGGGCGCGAGTCCCGCCTTCCGGCAGGTCTCGCATTCCCCGCATACCTGATGCGCCACCGGGTCACGCCCGGTGCCGCCGTTCAGTGCGACGGCGGCCCACTGTCCTGGGCACTCCGGCTCCATCTGTATGGCGACGGGCCGGAGGACGACGATTTCCGCCCTCGCGTAGTCGGCGGGGACCACGCCGGTCCCCGCCATGTTGACCGAGCCATCCGGGCGCACGGCGCACCGGACGAGTTCGGTCGGTTTCGTTGTGAAGTATGCGTACGCCAATTCTACTGCTTCCATATATTCTTCTCCATTTTTCTCGACGCGTTAGCGTCGCGTATTCCCCTCAGATGTCCCGACCCCTGTCGGACCGTCAGTCGAGGTGAGGGGCGTACGCGCGTGGCGTGGCCCCTCGGTCAGGCGGGCGGCGGGAAGGCCGGCCCGGAGATGCGGTGTCCCTGCTTCCCCAGGGAGGCGTTCAGCCCTTCAGGTGCTTCTCGACGACCGCGACGATCTCGTCGAGCGAGATCGTGGTCGAAACGCCCTGGGGCGAACCGCCCACGGTCGGGGAGCCGCCCCAGCCGTTCTTGGGCCTCGGTTCGCCGAACTCGCGGACGTTCAGGTCGGTGAAGACCTGGGCGAGGTCGACGTAGCCCCCGCCGCCGTACTGGCAGATGGTCGCCTTCGCGTGGGGCGCGCTCCCGCCGACCGAGAACCGGTCGTTCAGTGCCACGACCACGGGGGCGCGGCAGTAACCGGCCAAGAGGGCCGCGACGTGGCGGCTCTCGACGACCGCGATCACGCCGCCGGCCTCGAGGCGGACCTTGATCTCGCCGCTCTCGAGCGCAGCGATCATGGCGTCGCGCCCGCGCTCGACCCTGTCGACGTACTCGACGGGCTCGTCGCCCGTGAGCAGCCAGTTGAGCACGAGCTCGACGCGCTTCTCCAGGGGGAGCTTCGCGTCGAGGCAGACGGCCTGCATGACCGCCGTCGGCCGCCCGCTGTCGAGCGTGCCGATCAGCGAGGGCCAGCGGTTGGCCGGCGAGGGGAGCGGGGCCTGGCCCGGCCACTTGCTCGAGCCGAACCGGTCGGTGTCGCCGACGATGCGGAGCCGCTCGGCGGCAGGCGTGAGGTCGATGCCCTCGGCGCGGGCCTTCAGCACGGCCATCGCGCCGACCGAGTCGAGGTCGGCGCGCACCGTGAAGAGGGTCGCGCCGTCGGCCGGGAGCGGCCAGGCCATGGCTGCCTCGATCGCGGCGGTGCCGATGTCGCCGCCCGAGTGCTGGGGGTCGATGTTGCCGAGGTCGCACTTCGCGGCCAGGGCCGGGATGGAGACCTCGATCCCGAGGACGTTGCCCGAGGCGAAGATCGCCTCGTTCTTCTCCTTGGCGCCGGCGATGAAGGCGGGGGTGAGCACGGCGAAGATGAAGGTGCGGAGGGTCGTCATTATGTTCTTCTTCCGCGGCGCTTCTTAGGCGGCCAGCGTCTCAGATGGAGTTTTACCCATCAACCGTTCTCGGTCAGCGAGATCTTTTTCTTTGCGTCCAAGAACCATTCATGGGCGCATCAAGGGCGATCCCTCGTTCTCATGGCCGGCCCGGTCTGGGGGCTTGAGGCCTTGAGCGACGAGGTTCCCCGTTTTCTCTCCTGCCTGCCTCTTTCTTCTTGGGAAGGGCATTCGACGGGTACGACACCCGGTCCGCCGGTCGTGGCGGAGACGCTGAAAAGGGCTCCCGAGGTGATTCGCTCACGAATGAGTCGTCGTGTCGGGTGATCCTCTCAGAACTTCTCTCGTTGGGGAGAGACGTTCAGTTGAGGAGAGGGGCGCACGCGCGTGGCGTGGCCCCTCGGTCAGGCGGGCGGCGGGAAGGCCGGCCCGGAGATGGGTGTCCCTGCTTCCCCAGGGTGGAGCGGTCAGTGGCAGGCCGCGAGGCGCGCTTCGAGGAGCTGGAGGCGACCGCGCGCCGCCGCGAGAGAGCGCTCGTCCTGCTCGTGTGCGACGGATCCCCGCGCCCCCTCGACGAGGGAGGCGAGGATGTCCTTCCTCGCGATGGGCGTCAGCTCCCGCGCCTCGTCGCTCGGGTCCGCGACGCCCTTGGCCTCGTAGACGAGCCCGGCGAGCTCGAGCTCTTCCGTGATCTCCCTCATCCGCGAGGATGACGGGTAGCGGTTGAAGTCGATGAAGAGGTGAGGCGCCATCCCCTCCCACCCCTTCCCGGTTCCCCAGTAGAGGCAGATGTGGGTGCCTGATGTCGGCGTTCGCACACCGGGGAATTCCCCGTCGCGCTCGAAGCGCGACGGATCGTAGTCGTCCAGTTCCACGAGGCGGGCGTTGATCGCCCGCCGAATCTTCGCCCGCCTCTTTTCGCTCGTCGCGAGCGCCCATCGAACCAATAGGTTCGCCAGACGCTCGCCCCCGAGGGAACCGAAGGGCCTGAACGCGCAGAGCAGCGCCTTGACGGCCTGTGCCCGCGAGGCGACGGTGATGCAGACAGCCTTCTTCATTCTTCTTCTGCCGCGCCAGCGGCTCGATTCCTTGCGCGATCCCTTCAGTTCGGCACCCATGCCAGCTCAGGATCGCGCCCCACCACAGGCGGGGAAGGGGTGTGCCCCGTTCCTCGCTTCTGGTGGCGTGTTGTCGAAGATCGTCCGGGCCTTCCTGCCGTCCTTCTTGCTTCCAGTATGCCAGTTTTTTCCTGTTTTGTCAATAAGTATGATACAAAAATGAAGAATTTATTATAAATAAGCAAAAAGAATAATTAGAATATGTCAAAAAATAATTGACAATAAAGATAAATTCTGTTATTATATAAATGATATGTCTCCCGACCTTCGTTTCCCGCTCCTTCTTTCCCTTGGGTTCGCCGAAAGCGAAGTCCGTTTATATGAAGCGGTTCTGGACCTCGGCCTCGCCAAACCCCGCGAATTGGTCGAACGGACCAACCTGGGCCGCCCCAACGTTTACCATCTGCTGGAGGTTCTCGAACAAAAGCGCCTCGTCATGCGTGTCGAGGGGAAGCAAGTCCGCTACCAGGCCCTCGATCCCGCCAACCTCCGCGCCCTCATCGAGCGTCGCCGCGACGAGCTTGAGCGGACCTCGCATGACCTCGAGGTCCTCTTGCCGCAGCTGACCCGTGATTACACCCTCGCCTCCGGCCGTCCGATTGTCCGCGTCTTCGAGGGGGTCGATGGTCTCCGTCGAGCGATCGATGGCTTGATGGAAACCCGGGCCGAGATCCTGACCTATATCGACACCTCCGCCGTCGCCGGTCGGCTGGTCGATGTGGATGCGTATTTTGAGCGTCAGCGCAAAAAAAGCGGGCTGCACAACCGCCTGCTCGTTTCGGATGACCCGATCTCCAAGGAAACGTTCGCCGATCCGGCGGGAGACTCGGAGGTGCGTTTCCTGCGCGGCTTTCCCCACACATTCGGGGCGGCCTTCCATATCCATGGCGACCGTATTACGTATTTCGCCTCACGAAACGGCAATGAGATCGCCGTCTCGATTCAGGAGTCCGCGATCGTCTCGATGCACCGTCAACAGTTTGAATTCTTGTGGGAAAAGGCCAAGCCGTCTCCGGAGGCGAAGAAGGAGTCGGCCTAACGCGATTCCGGTGTTTCAAAAACGAGGTAGCGCACGCGCGGGTCTTCGGGATCCGTCAGGTAGCGGGTGAGGAGGGCGCGCGGAGACCGGTTCCACGCCTCTGCGCAGATGCGTGTGATGTCCGGTTTAATGGCAAGAATGCGATGCACCTGAATGCCTGCGGGCGCATGTTCGTCTGCCCAGCGCTTGATGGCGGATAGGGAGGCGCTGCGTGAGCGGAGGTTTGCAGGCATCTGCGGATCGCGGATGATGTGGATCCAGGTTTTTTCGGTGCCATCGACCGATTCCTGCTCGATCCGTTCGCCGACGAAGCCGAATTGCTCGAGGTAGAGCATGCCGATGGGCGAGTCCGAAGCGAACTCGGCGCGGACCGGCTGCGTACGGGCGGCCCGATCCAGTGCTTCCTTCGCGAGCGCCTCACCGATGCCGGATCCGCGAATCGCTTCCGCGACACAGAAAAAGTTCGCATGCCGTGCGCCCTGCGTGTCGGCCTGGGCGAAGCGGATGAAACCCAAGATCGTTTCCCGATGGCGCAGAAGGAAGACGTCATATGTTTCGCCGTCCTCGGGAAAGAGTGTCTCCGCGGTTTTTTCGAACCCTTGATCGGTCAAGAGGGTCGTCATCTGCTGGCGTTCGTGATCCGTAAGTGTCTCGAGCGGCCGCATCTCGCTGCGCAGATCGCGGAAAGCCTCTAGACGTAACGGTGCGCCTCGTCGTGCGGCGGCCTTAAACAGGCTGGCGAGTAATTGAGTGTCGTTCGATACGCGTTTAAAAGCCTCAATCGCTTCGCGGGCCGCCGCTTGGCCTTCGACCAGGCGCGGGCCATACGCGGAGAGAAGCCCCACGGCGCGATCGAGAAGCGTGTGATGGATGGATTCGGCGATGCGTCCTTGGATCGCGGGGTCCATGCTCGCTTCAGCAGCGAGCGTTTCAGCGGATCGATCCAATTGTCCGACCAGGCTACAAATTTGCGCAAAAAAGGGTTCCGCGGCCTCTCTTGGCGCCCGTTCGGCGATGTTGATGATGAGCGATCCCAGACGTTGCTGCCGTTCGCAAGCCAAAAACGCCTGGGCAACCATCGGGCCGCCTTCTTGAATCACTCGGAATGCGCGTTCGCAGACGGCAGGGGATTGCCTGCCCAAGAAATCCATCAATGCGGCTTGTTCGCGCAAGGAAAAACGCGACATGGGAACGCCAATCCGCGTTTCGAGGGCTTCGCGGACCTCGGGCTGGTGGATCAGCTGCAAAAGTGCAGCGCCTTCTTCCGGATCCTGCGGACGGAGGGGGCGGGCGAACGCGGAAACGGGTTGCCAGGCCGCCGTGGACCCATGGATCGCATCCAAAAGCCCCGTCTGCGGATCGATGGCTCCGTCCGCGTCGCGGGCGATGCGGGTCGGGATCGATGCGGGACAGGCCTTGGGGAGCGGGGGAAGCGGATGTGGGAGTCCGGTCGGTTGGACGAGCCGGTGTCGACGCGGTCCGCGGTCTTGCATCAGCTGTTCCAGCGCCGCTGCTTCCGCCCGTGCCACAACGGAGAGGAGGGGATTCGTGCTCGGTTCTTCCGCAGTCCGTCGCAGAGCCCTCAAAGTCGCTGCGCAGAAGCGCTCCGATTTTTTTGTTGATTCACTTACGTGCGCGAGTCTGGCCAGCTGTGCCATGGTCACAAGATGTCGTGCTGCCGAGGCAGGGCTCGGGGCGGTGCGGAGCTGGTCAAGACAGAACGCCTCCGGATCTTCAAGGCTTGTCAGATCGTAAAGGACCGTACTGCCGATAGGGGTGAGGAGGTTCTCGCGTAACGCGGGCCGTGATCGGAGTCGCTCGTAGGCTGTCAGCTGCTCGTCGGGATGGAGTTCGTTTAGCGGCGTTGCGGACGTGCTGAAGAGGCTTGCGTGGAGGTAGTCGCAGATTCCATCGAAGCGATGGGTGTTTCCTGTCGCGAGGGCTTCATCAGCGGCCTCGTTTAACGCCGCTGCCAGGTCGAGCATCCAGGCTCCCATCGTGCCGCCGAAGCGTTCGGTATAGGCGCGAAACCAAGGATGGGCGTGGAGGTTGAAGCGGTCCGCGTGTTCATCATACCGTAAAAAGCGCTCTCTTCGGGTTCCGCTCGTGTCGAGGTTCGCAAGGAGGGTGCGCAAAAAGGCTTCGCGCGCCTGTGGGGAAGCGGGCTCGGCGGCGCGCCATTCGTTCCGCGCCTCAGTCGCCATCGGCCTCATGCCGACCAGTATACCAAGTCTGCCCGCCGTGCGCCTTGCCCTCTCCCGGGCCTCCCGCTACACTCCCCACGGTATGAACATCTTCTGGCACGGCTTTTCCTGCGTCCGCATCGAAACCGAAACGCGCATCGGCCCGGTTTCGCTGATCACCGACCCGTTCGATCCGGAAACGGGCGTACGATTTCCAAAAAACCTCACGCCAGACATTGTCGTCCTCTCGCATCAAGACAAGAAGCGGTTTTCCATGGAGTTCGAGAACAAGCCGTTTCTCGTGAATGATCCCGGCGAGTACGAAATTAAAGGCGTCTTCGTGTTCGGTGTGCCCGTTGAGCACCCCGATCGCCAACATCCGCACGGCGTCATGTATCGCTTCAAGATCGAGGGCATGACGGTCGGCTTCTTGGGCGGCCTCGACCGCGTCCCGACCGACAAGGAGATCGCGCTTTTGGAGAATATCGACATTTTGTTGCTTCCGGTTGGCGGAAACGGCCAGCTCACGCCGCAGCAAGCCATGGAAACGATCACGCGCATCGAGCCGCGCGTCGTCATCCCGCTCGGCCATTATATTGAAGGGATGAAAAACGAGACCGGCCACGTCGACGCCTTCTGTCAGGCGATGGGCGCCTGCAAGCGCCAGGACGTGTCGAAGCTCAAGATCCAAAAGAAAGACCTTCCGGCCGACGAGACAGTGATCACGGTGATCGAGAAGTCCTAATCCTCGCCCAGGCGCCGTTCCGCGGCGCCTGATGCCTATGTCATTTCTCAAAGAGTTTCGCGAATTCGCGGTGCGGGGCAACATCATCGACCTCGCGGTTGGCGTCATTATCGGCGGCGCCTTCGGCAAGATCGTCACCTCCCTCGTCAACGACCTCATCATGCCGCCGTTTGGGTTCGTGCTCCGCGGCATTAACTTTCGGGATTTGGCGCTGGTGTTGGCGCGTGACGCGGAAGGGAAGCCGGTTGCGGCCATCGCGTACGGAGCCTTTCTGCAGAACGCCCTCGAGTTCATCATCATCGCGTTTGCCGTGTTCCTGCTCGTGAAGGCGATCAATCGTTTACATCGAAAGAAGAAAGATGAGGAGGCGCCCGTGGCGCTACCAGGGCCATCGGAAGAGGTCCTGCTGCTTCGCGAGATTCGGGATGCGTTAGGGAAGGGGAAAAGGGGTTGATAGGAAGAGAAAACTGGGCTAAGATGGGCCCGGTTTTTGTTTGCCACGAAGAAAGGCGGTCGATTCATGAGGGCCTACAAAGACAGTAACGGTCTGACGCGGAGCGCTGCGCTGTACGTTCCGGCGGATCGCGTGCGGAACCCGTCTTCCGGGCGGTCTCTTTGCGCGAAGGTCGGCATCGTCGCTTGCGACCTGTCTGGTCTCGCGCATTCTCCGCTGCAGGGACATTTCATCGATGACTGGGGTTGGGCCGGGAATGCGATCGAGGTCGCGGAGACCCGGGAGCGGATCCTGAATGGGAGGGCCAGATTCGCCGACCTGGCCGCGCTCCTGGGCATTGACGGGGTGACGATGGAGGAGCGCCGTGATTCCGGCCGTTCCCTTTTCGAGGAAGCTGCCTGTCGCGCATCCCTCGAGCTGCGTCCCGCGTCCGCCACGGTTCCCACCGTCTGCTCCACGGTGCGCTACGTGCACCTTGCGACGGGGGAGTTCATCAACGTCGGGGCCGTCGCCTGGGGCAGGGGAACGCTCGCCTGGCGGTTTGCGAGCAACCTGGGCCGCGCCCGTGCGTTTCAGGATGACGAGATCGTGAGATCACGATGCTCATCGCACGCTTCAAAGCCGGGGTCGTTACCACCAACGAGCTCCAGGCGATGTGTGGCTGGGGTGATGAGAAGGACAGCGTCGTCCAGTTCGACGGCCCTTATACGTCGCCGCTCGCCCCTGGGGAAGCTGTCGACCGGCTCATCGTCGAACGTGTTCGTCCCGAGGACCTGATGCCCGCCTGAAAGATGCCACGTTTCGCGGCCCAACGCCCGCCGGAGACCTCTTCGGCTTTTTTTGCGCCCGCATTTCGCGTAAAGTCGGGTCATATGTCTCGGCAAAAGCCCTTCTGTCTCACGTTCGCCGGTCCTGTCGGCAGTTCCAAGACGCCCATCGCGACCTATCTGAGCTGGAACCTCGGCTTGCCGATCTTCAATAATGACGCGATTCGCAGCGAAATCGCCGAGGATCTCGACGCCTGTCCGCCGGATGTGCTCGCCACGCGGCGGAATGAGCGCCTAAAAGCCCTCCTTGCGTCCGGACGTCCCTTCATCGGCGATTTCAGCGTCGATCGTGACTGGGAACGCGTGAAAACGATGCTCGTCGAAGCGGGGTACGATGTCTTTCTCATCAGCCTAGACCTGTCCCGCGATCGTCTCGAGCGCATGTATCTCGCGAAGGGATATCACGAATCGCTGCACGCCCTCGATCGACTGATGGCGGATCATGCGGCATTCATCCATACTTATGGGAGCGTGATCGGTTTTTCCGTCACCGAAGCGACTTTCGGGGAACGGTTAGAAGGATGCTTGAGGGCGGTACGGGCGTGGATGTCAGCACGCGGCGGAGCAGAGGTATTCTGATGGATGAGTCGCTTCCGGTCCTTACCACTTTCCTGCTACACTTCTTTCGTATGCGTTCCTCGAAACCGCGCCGCGCCACGACTGAAGCCCGTCACGCCCCGCCCCGCCGTCCCGCGAAGCGGATTTCGGCCGTGAAGCACGTGAAAGTCGCGGAGCTTGCTGCCGAACCCGCGCCCGCTCTTGAGAACGTCCCGTTTTTTCAGCAGGGAATCCTGTCGCATGCCCAAAAACGCGAACTCATCCTGGCCCACGCAAAGGCCCGTCAGGTGCGGAACACGCCAAACTCCTGGTTCTATCTCATGGGGGTCGCCGCATCGTGCCTGGTCGTCATTGGCGGCTGGTGGCTGACCGTGGGTTCCTGGGTCCGTTCCCAAATGACGCTCGTCGCGCGCCCGGCCATCCAAGAGGATATCCGTCGCGAGATGGAGCGCTTGGAGGCAAAATACCCCTTTCCAAAGCCAAATTTCGTCGATGCGAAGGCCGCCTTGACACAGGGGGCGTCCGCGATCGGAGAAATGACGGCCACGACGACGATCGAATAGATTGAGTCCACGAACGCACCTCGTATTGACGGGGCGTTTCTTTTTTGATAAGATCCATCGTCATTCTGCACAAAGGAGGCCTCGCATGCCGTTCATCAAGGAGTACGCCGCCTTCATCGCTTATACTGCCGTGGCCTACGTCATCGGGATCCGCCTCTTCTTGCGCCCCCTCCATTCGGACGTCCGCTTCGACCCACCCGGCAGAATCTTGCAGAAGAGCTTCGGCGTACGGATCTACTTCTGGCTCTTTTCTCCCGTCATGACCCCCGTCACCCTCCTCGCCCGCCTCTTCCGCCCCAGCAACGGGCGAAAGTAGCCGGACGCTTTTTTATTTCCTCGCATGTTGCGTGAAATATCTCCTATGTTTGCACAGGGTGTCCACCGCCTCCAGTCATGCCCCCCTGCCCGAGTCCTCTTTTTTCTTTTTCATTGACTCTTTCCCTCCCCTGTAGGTCCCCGGCGGGCGGCCTTCCTTTTTCCTCCTGGAATGTGTGAGCACACCTGTGGTCCGTAGCGGAGATATAGACGCGAGTTTTCCAGGAGGAAAAAGGAAGGCCGCCCGCCGGGGACCGGCCCGCCCCTTGGGAAAGGGCGGGCCTTTGGGGCGCTAGCCCCAAAACCCCAAGTATTGACTTTATTTCTTCACGCCGCAGGCACCCCCCGGTAGGATGGTCTTCGTTATGCCAGACCAAGAGACCCCAAACGCCCTCACCGGCCGCCTTGAGCCCCGTGCGCTCGTCGACGAGATTCAGACCTCGTTTTTGGACTACGCCATGTCCGTCATCGTCGACCGCGCCCTCCCGGACGCCCGCGATGGCCTCAAGCCTGTCCATCGCCGCATTTTGTATACGATGTTCAAGATGGGCCTGCGTGCCAACAGCGGCTACAAAAAGAGCGCCCGCATCGTCGGTGACGTGATGGGTAAGTACCACCCGCACGGCGACTCCGCGATCTACGAGTCCATGGTCCGCATGGCCCAGGATTTCAGCATGCGCTACATGCTCGTGAAGGGGCAGGGGAACTTCGGTTCCATCGATGGCGACTCCGCCGCCGCCATGCGCTACACCGAGGCCAAGCTCACCGGCGTCGCCGAGCAGCTGCTTCTCGATATCGAGCGTGAGACCGTCGATTTCCGTCCCAACTACGATGGGTCTGAGCACGAGCCGCGCGTTTTGCCGTCCAAGCTCCCGAACCTCCTCCTCAATGGAACGCTTGGCATCGCCGTCGGCATGGCGACGAACATCCCCACGCACAACCTCACCGAGGTCTGCAACGGCATCATCGCCCTCATCGAAAACCCCGAAATTACCATCGATGAACTGGTTGAACACATCCCGGGTCCGGACTTTCCGACGGCCGGCATCATCTACGACAAGGCCGCCATCAAGCAGGCCTACGCGACCGGCAAAGGCGGCATCGTGATGCGTGCGAAAACGGAGATCGTCGAAGAGAAGGCGGGGGCCTTCCAAATCATCGTCTCGGAGCTGCCGTACCAGGTGAACAAGGCCGTCCTCATCGAGAAGATCGCCGAACTCGTCACTGAAAAGAAGATCGAAGGCATTCGCGACCTCCGCGACGAGTCGAACAAGGAAGGAATCCGCATCGTCATCGAGCTCAAGAAGGATTCGTATCCGAAGAAGGTCCTCAACCAGCTCTTCAAGATGACGCAGCTGCAGGAAACGTTCCACTGCAACATGCTTTGCTTGGTCGAAAACGGCATCCAGCCGCGTGTCTTGACCCTCAAGAGCCTGCTCGAAGAGTACCTGGGCCACCGTCGTGAAGTCGTCCGCCGCCGCACGCAATATGACCTCGACCGGGCCGAGGAGCGCATGCATATCTTGGAAGGTTTGATGACGGCCCTCCTCCACATCGATGACGTCATCGCCACCATCAAGAAGTCCAAGGACCGCGAAGAGGCGAAGACCAACTTGATGGCCAAGTTCAAGTTGAGCGAACGGCAGACCCTCGCCATCCTCGAGATGCGGCTGCAGCAGCTCGCGAACCTCGAACGCCTCAAGATCGAGCAAGAGACCGACGAAAAGCGCAAACTCATCGAAGAGCTCAAGTCCATCCTCGCTTCCGCCAAGAAGATGCTCGCCATCATCAAGAATGAGGTGATCGAGATGCGCGACCAATACGGCGACGAGCGCCGCACGGAAATCGTCAGCCATCCGGTAGGGGAATTCTCGGTCGAAGACCTCATCCCGCAGGAAGACACGATCGTGATGCTCACCGAGGACGGCTACATCAAGCGCCTCCCGCCCGACACCTTCAAGGCGCAGGCCCGTGGCGGCAAGGGCGTCGTCGGCCTCCAGACCAAGGAAGAAGACATCGTGAGCCAGATGCTCACCACGAATACGCATGCGGAGATCATGTTCTTCACCAGCCGCGGTCGCGTATTCCGCCTCAAGGCCTACGAGCTCCCGCAGGGCAGCCGCACCTCAAAAGGCCAGGCGATAGTGAACTTCTTGCAGCTCTCTCCCGGTGAAAAAGTGAGCGTCACCTTGCCGCTCGACGACATGGACGGTGCCAAGCACCTCGTGATGGTCACCGCGCGCGGCACCATAAAAAAGTGCTCCCTCGACCAGTTCGATAATGTCCGGCGCAGCGGCATCATCGCCATCAATCTCGATGACGGGGATGAGTTGATCTGGGTAAAGCCCTCTTCGGGCAAGGACGATATTTCGCTCGTGACCCGCAAGGGCCAGTCGATCCGCTTCAGTGAAGATGATGTCCGTCCCATGGGGCGCAATGCTGCCGGGGTGCGCGGCATCAAGCTGGGCCAGAACGACGAGGTGATCGGCATGGACGTCATCGACGTCGGCCTCGCCGACAAGGGCCTGCTCCAGCTCTTCGTGATCACCGAAAACGGCATGGGCAAGCGCACCAGCCTTCAGGAATACAAGACGCAGGGCCGTGGCGGTTCCGGCATCCACACCGCCAAAGTGAACGACAAAACGGGTGGGGTCGTCGGCGCGTATATCTCCAGCACCGATGATGAGCGCGATCTCGTGATGATCTCCAAGAACGGTGTGGTCGTGCGGACCCCGTTCAAGATGGTCCCGTCGCTCGGACGTGATACGCAGGGCGTACGCCTGATGCGCTTCAAGGAAGCGGGGGACCGGGTGAGTTCGGTGACGTTCGTCTGAGAAAAGAGCCCTTATGGGGCTTTTTTCGTGCGCAGAGCCGGGCATGCCAGTTGGCTCGACGCAGCCCTTACTTTCGGTACCGTTTTCGCGGCGAGCTCGTCCCTTCCAACGTGCAAGAAAAAGAAAAAAATCATGGCAGAGGCAAGCAAATCCGGGTCATGGTTCTGCCCTCCTCGAGCGCGAGACCCTGATCGGCGCGGACCTTGACAGGCTCTTCGCCAGACCGGTCGATGCGAGGCTAGCCACGTCGACCGCGTAGCTGACCTGGCTTTGCGCTGATGCCTTTTCGGGGCTTTTTCTTGCGAAAAAACAGGCTTCGTGGCAGGCTCAGATTGACAGGAGCAAAAGAATCCGCTACCATTTCCCGTCACCGCCATCGTCTCGACAGCGAAAAGAAAGGAGGGGTCCATGCCCCTGCTGAAAATCCCCGTCGCCTCTTTCGTGCTCGCCTACACCGTCCCTGTGTCGGCCCAGGTGGTCGACGATCTTGACCACCTGTCACCCGCCCTCCCCGAGACGCCCCGCGCCCTGAGCGCCAACGAGCGCCTGTGCAACGCCATCGACCGCTATGTGGAGACGCACCCTGACGTCCGCGTGGCCATTCGGTTGCCGGAGCGCACCGAGCCGTTCGACGTCCAGAACGCGGTGCACCGCCAGATCCTGCGCTACCACGCCGCCGCGGCCTACCTGGCCTCGATCCGTGCCCAGGGCCGCAGCCTCACCGCCAACCAGGCCCGTGCCTGGGCGGCCGCCACCGCGCCGACGACTCTCATGGACCTGCTCCGTCGCACCTACCGGCTCGATTCCGGCGATGGGCTCACCGTCGAGTGGGGATTGGACTACTCGGCTGCCACATGGTGCCGTGCCATTCGAGCCGGCCGCGAGCCCGATCCGCGCCAGGCCCAGCCTAGTTCTCTGGTGAGCCGGTTCTGCGTGCACAACCCGTTCGGATTCAGCCAGGGCATCGGTGCTTGCCGCATGTCGGCTGTGTTCGGAGAGGCGATTCCGCTCCCCACCGTCTACGACCTGCGCACGGGCACGGTCCTTCCGCTGTCCGCCGCCGGCACGACGGTATTCGGGGTCCTGAGTCCCAGTGATGGGTCGGTGCGCCGTCACGGGAACGGCTACGGCGCGCCGCTCGCGAGGGCTCCGTCTTCTTCCCGGGTGGCCATCGGGTATGATCCGGAACGCGTCAACAGCATCTCTAATCCCACAGTCCACCCGCTGATGCGTCTCGGTGGCCGCCTGCCGCCGGACCTGAGCGCGCTCCCCATCGCGGCGAACCCGCCGCCCACCACGCCCTGAGGCCTCCTCATGGCGTCTTTTTTTGTCCTGCGGCGGTTTTTCCGCTATCGTCTGGGCATATGATCGGCTCGCTTCGTGGCACGGTTCTCGAGCGGGGGACCCAGCATGTCCTCCTTGAGGTGCAAGGCATTGGCTACCGGTGCGCCGTCACGCCGGGCGTGCTCGCGCTCGTGAAGACGGGGGATCCGCTTTTCCTCTATATCCATGAGGTTATTCGAGAGGACGCGCACGATCTGTACGGATTTTTGACGCAAGACGAGCTCGACCTCTGCTTGCGTCTGCTGTCTGTGTCTGGGGTCGGTCCCAAGGTCGCCATGACCTTGCTATCGCTCGGCACACCGGAAACGGTCCGTAAGGCGATCATGTCCGGCGATCTCGACACGCTCACGTCGGTTGCGGGCGTGGGCAAAAAAACGGCGCAGAAGATCGTGCTTGATCTCAGCGGACAGCTTGCCGAGGAGGGGGTCGCCGACGGTGAGGATGCCGAAACGCTAAAGGCACTCCAGGCGTTAGGGTATTCGCTCTCCGATGCCCGAAACGGACTCAAGAAGGTCGGTCCCGAGGTGAAGGGCGTTTCCGATCGCTTGCGCGCCGCCTTACAGCAACTCTCCAGCTATGGTCGTTAAGGTCGCGACCGATGCCGTGGCTTGGGATCGGGCCCTAACCTCCTATGCCTATCCGCCGTTCACCCAGCAATGGTCGTGGGGGGCGGCGCAGGCAGCGACGGGGAAACGGGTCGTACGGCTTTGGGCAGAGGGGATGCGTGGTCCCCTGCTCGCCCAATGGGTCGAACAACGCCGTGGCCCGCTCGTGTACTGGTTTGCGCCTCAGGGGCCCGTGGTGCCCGTCGGGACCTCTTCCGCCGAATTGACGAAATTCGTTGAAGCGTGTCGTGCGTTCCTGCCGGGCGGTTGGCGGATCTGTTTCGAGCGCTGCGAACCGCGTTGGCGGCAATCGGGGGAGGTCGTGTCACGGGATGAGCCTTTTGACTGGCCCGGATTTCGCCGCATCCGGGCCCTGAACCCTTCGACGAACCTGATCGTCCCATTGCGCGGTGCGCCGGCGGAGCTATTCGAGACCTTCCACAAGAAGACGCGGTACAACATCCGCCTCGCGGAGCGCCACCATGTGGTCGTTCGTGGCGGGACCGTTGACGATCTTCCGACGTTCTTGCGCCTCATGCAGGAAACGGCGACACGTGATGGGTTCGTCGCCCACGATCATGGATACCTGCAGTTCGTTTGTGAAACGTTGCTCGCTTCGGGTGATGGGCGGCTCCGGCTCGCCGAATCCGGCGGTCGCGCCCTGGCTGTCAATTTCGAAGTCATGTGTGGGGATACCGTGATGTACCTATACGGGGCTTCCTCCTCGGAAGAGCGTGAACGGATGGCGCCATATGCCTTGCAATGGTCAGCGATCTTTTCGGCTTTGCAGGATGGGTATCGCTGGTATGACTTTGGTGGCGGCAATCCGGAAGACCCGAACACCCAGGATTTTTCTCCCGGCTGGGACGGGATCACGCGATTCAAGGAACGGTGGGGGACGCGGCGCATCCAGGAGGCCGGGACGTGGGACCGTCCCGAGCGACCCTGGCTGTATCGGCTCCTGGTGCGACGATAGCGCAACACCGCCCGGAGGCGGTGTTTTTTTGCTGGGTTATTTTTTCCCTTTCATCTTTTTGTCCTGGCAACATTCGTCTTTTTCCATCCCGTTTGCGGCGCAGGGGCAGCCGCCGTCTTTCGAGCCGCAACCCTGCTGGCAGCAGCCGCACATCGAGGTTGGGCAGCCATAGTTCCAGAACCGGCAGACGCTCCAGCGGCCCGGGCCCGTGAAGAAGAGGGCGAGGGTGCTTCCGAGGAGGGAGAGCGGGGCCATGGAGGCCATGAAGCCACGACTGGAGACGGCATACAAGGCCACCGCCATCGTGATGGCGAGTAGAGCGCTAAACGCGCGAGTCGCAACGCCGAGCAAGAGGGCGATACCACCGACAAACTCGCTTAGCGCAGCAACCCAAGCGAACAGCGCCGGAGCCGGGAACCCAAGACCGCCTACCATTCCAATGAACCCGTCCATTCCACCATCGAGCTTGCCCCAGCCTTGGTAGATCATGATGATCGCAATGCTGACACGCAAGAGGAAGAGGCCAATTGAACGCCCATGCTTGTGGAACCAAGCGCAACAGGTGTTGCAGGTGTGCATCATAGTGCCAAGAGGATAGCAGATGGGGAGGCGGAGCGCCAGGCGGCAGAAATCATCAAAAAAACAAAGCGCCGGCCGGGTCTGCGCGAAGCAGATCCGGCCGGCAGGGGCTACGCCTACGTCGTGACGACGCGGGTGAGGAAGTAGAACTCACCCTTCATGTCCGCCGGCGGCGACCGGAGCTGGCAGGGAACCAACTTCAGCCAGTATTCGGGCTTGATGGGGTGCCAGTGCAAGGCCACGCAACGCACGCGTCGCAAGTCCGCGTCGTCCCGATCCTCGACCACCATGCCCGGGGCCCGGATGTTCGTCCCCTCGAAGAAGCGGAACGGGTTGCTGCAGCGGAACACCGCGACGAGTTCGGCGGGGGTGCCGAGCTGCCAGGCGTTGGCGTGGGCCCATTCGCGGGCCTCGGCCTCGTTGCGAACGATCTCATCCGGCCCGGAGGGCAGGAAAAGGTATTCGCGGCGGTGCGGGCCGATCGGCTTGCCTCGGCGCGCCGCGACGGGTTTGAGTCCCGGGCCATCGATGATGGACCTGACCTCGTCGTCGATGACGAGATGAGCGGTTCGTACGTGTTCGCTGTTGAGACCGTTCCGGTCGTCGAAGTCGCTGAGAGTGAACGGACCGATGACGGAGGAGTCGGCAGACTCGGTGGTTTGCATGGGGCGTCTTTCTTTTGCGGGGATGCAGTAATCAGTCCAAGGAGCCTCTGATTTTTGCATGTCATCAGGGTTTTGTCAATACCATCATTCAAAAAAGCGCTCAACAGAGCGCTTTTTTCTACCGCTTCCTTTCTTCTGGCTTTGTCCGATGTTCATGCCATTGCTGCGCGATCGTCTCCACGTCGTGCTCGGTCACGACCGGCACCGATCCGCCACATTCGGCCGCATATTGGGAAGCGTGATCTAGGAGTCCTAACGCCGTCGCATGGTGCGGGCTTGAGGCCTCGATGGCGACTTTTGCGCAGGCTTCATCGATGATGTCGAACGCCTTGTCCGGCAAGAACCGGTCGTGGATGAACTGCATCGAGGTGTCCACCGCCTTTTCGATCGCTTGATGGGGGATGCAGACGCCGTGGTATTTCTCGTATGAAGCCTTCGCGCCTTTCAGAATCTGCACGGCGCTATCGCGTGACGGTTCCTCGACGAGGACGGGCTGGAACCGCCGGTCGATGGCCCCATCCGGTCGTAAATATTTTTCGTATTCTGCCCAGGTCGTCGCGCCTACGATTTGGATTTCTCCCCGCGAGAGCGCTGGTTTTAAGATGTCCGCGATATCGAGCGATCCTTCGGACCCCCGAGCCTGCTGGATCATGTGGATCTCGTCGATGAAGAGGATCGTATCCCGATTGCCTTGCTCCAGGCCATGCAGGAGCGATTGGAGCCGGCGTTCCAGCTCGCCGCGGTATTTGGTGCCGGCCAGCAGGACGCTTAGGTTGAGACGGACGACTTTTTTCCCCTTGAAGCTTTCCGGGACCTCGCCATTTACGATCCGTTGCGCGAGTCCCTCGATCGCGGCCGTCTTGCCGACGCCGGGTTCCCCAATGAGAAGGGGATTGTTCTTTTGCTTGCGAGCGATCACGTGGATCAGTCGTTCCACGACGGTTTCCATACCGACGACCTTCGGAAGCTTGCCTGCCTTTGCGAGTTCGGTCAGGTCGGTCGTGAGCGAGCCGTCTCCTCCTTCGCCGCCTTCCTCGCGGCTGGCCTTGGTGTCGCGTATGTACACGTACACCCCGATGGCGATCAGGGCGATGAGGAGAAAGATGGCTTGGAGTGTCTTGGTGGAAAGGGGCATAGCTTGTGCATAAGTGTAGCACACCTTGCGTGTCGAAGTGTGGTATACTACCCACGACCACTTTTTTTACTCGGTCTTTCCTTATGGCAACAACCATCACTCGCAGTCGTGCGGCAACTCGGGCCAAGGTGCTGACGGTCGTCACCGTCGCCGCCGCGGGAGCGGCCGCCTATGCGGCCGCCACCGTGTTCGATCCGCAGGTCGTCCCGGGCTCGCAGGAGCAGCAATATACGCGCGACGAGCTACGTCGCTCGTGCGTCTTCACGTGTCAGGAGAACCGTGGGTTCCCCTGTTCGGCCGTGATTGGCAACCTAGAGCGCGCCAGCTGTGAGGAGAAGGTCCAGGCGTGCGTGGATGCCTGTCCGGGCCCGTCCGTCGGTACGTCTTTGCTCCGTGCCGATGCCACGCCGGAATCGCTTCCGTCCGGTCGCCGAGGGGAGACCTACCGTCAACGTCTCGTCGTGCGAACGCTCGAGAACGAGCGCGGCACATGGACCATGGCTGCCGGTGCGCTGCCTCCAGGTCTTGAATTGGATAAGGAAGGAACGATTTATGGCACGCCAACGAACGAAGACGAGTACCAGTTCGCCGTTGAATTCGAAACGGAAGCGGTTCCCGGGGTTCGCGAAGCTATGCGCCGTCGTGCGGTGCTCGCCCTCCGGATCGAGAAGGTTGAGGCGTCCGCGGCTGCTGGCTCTGGAAGCCGCACCTTCGCCACGCCGCCAGTCGTCAGCGGCCTGAATCTGGATAACGTTTTTTCCGCACCATCCGCGTTTCCCGCACGCATCACGACCCCGGTCCGTGGCATCAACCTTCCGATCAACCAGCCGTACCAGCTCCAGTTTGCGGTCGAAGGATTGCCTGCCGGCCAAACGCCTGACTGGTTTATTACGTACGGTCAGCCGCCGCTTGGCCTGACGCTCCTTCCGAATGGCCTCCTCAAGGGGACGCCGACGGAAACCGGCGAATACACGTTCGGTCTCGCCGTACGCACGGCTGAGGGTGGCCCGAACGCGTTAGCTTTCCAGGATGCCCGTTTCACGGTTGCCCGCTCTGCTGGCCCGTTGGCGACGAATGAGGTGACGCCTGTTGGGCAACCCACCGCCGTAGCGACCGCTGTGACGGCTATCCTTCCCTCCGAAAGCGTGTTGCCGTCCGGTCGGGTCGGTACCTACGCCTCATTCCCGTTCTCCTTGTCGGGCGAGGCAGGGGCTAGCTACACCTGGACGCTTGAAGGGATCGATGAGGCGGCAGATGGGATGAAGTTTAATGCGAATACGAGAATCCTTGATGGGCAGCCGAAGCGTGCCGGGGCCTACACCCTCAAGGTCACGGCGGTGAAGGGGTCAGACGTGATCCGACGAGCCTATACTTGGAACGTGACCGCGGATGCCGCTCCTCTCAACGTCGAATCCACCCTACCAGATGGGGTCGCGAACCAGTTTTACCAGGCGCGGTTGCGCGCCACGGGCGGAAGTGGAGCCTACAAATGGGCATTCGAACGTCCTGCGAGCGTCCCTTCTGGCTGGACCCTCTCTGAGGCCGGTGAACTGAAGGCCTCTAGCCCGCGCGAAGGCGTCTATACGTTCCTCATCATCGTTGACGACGTCGCGGCCAACCTCAAGAAGAGCGTCTCGGTCGTCGTGAACATTAAGGAGATATCTGCCACCGGTTCCACGGGATCAACGACGGGCTCTACCGGAACGTCCGGGGGCACCTCGACCGTTAACACCGAAACGGGCACAGCCGACCAGATCGTCATCAACACGATCCTCTCAGATGCCGAAGCCGGGCGCGAATATAAGACCATGCTGCAAGCCACGGGTGGCAGCGGCTCGTACCGTTGGAAATTCGCTGATCCGAGCGCCGTTCCGAACGGTTGGACCTTGACGACAGGCGGTGAGCTGAAGGCCGCCGCGCCGACCCAGGGCACGGTCACCTTCCAGGTCCGTGCCGAAGATGCGCAAAAGAACCTTGCCCGCCAGGCGGAGATCCGTGTCGTGGTCCGCGCAGCCGGAACGACCCAAACGAGCAATACGACGGCCACGACCAGCGGGTCGCTCGCCTTCAACGACGTCGGCGTCTATCCGGACGGCTTCGTCTCCTACTACTATAACGCTCGGCCTTTCGAGGTCACCGGTGGCCGTGGAACCTATCGCTTCAGCGTCGGATCCGGCCTCCCGAACGGCCTCTCCATGAGCTCTAATGGGTCGATCGTGGGTACGCCAACCCAGGTGGGGACGTTCTCTTTCACCATGACGGTCCGTGACGATAATAACGACTCCGTTCAGGCGAACCGGGTGATCCGCATCCGCGAAGCGAACCAGCATATTTATGCCGACACGCTTCCGCTCACGAGCGGGGATGCTGCTACACAGGCCCGCATCGCCGCCTTCGCTCGCATGGGCGTCGCGGTCCACGACCTCGTCAAGCTCCAGGATGATGGCGACATGAACACGCAATACGACTCCACGGTCTACTATCTCGGTGCCGATGGCCGCCGTCATGCCTTCCCGAACCCGAAAGTGTTCTTTACCTGGTTCAACGGATTCGGCACGGTCCGCATCATTGGGGCCCGTGACCTCGCTGAGATCCCGTTGGGCGCAAACATCAGCTATCGTCCGGGTGTCCGCCTCGTGAAATTCCAGTCCGATTCCCGCGTCTACGCGGTCGATCGTGACCGTACGCTTCGCGGCATCCGTAGCGAAGAAGACGCCCGAACCATGTACGGTACCAACTGGGCCACGAACGTCGACGACATCTCCGATGCCTTCTACATGGACTACCGCATCGGCTCCCAAGTCGACAACCCATCCAGCTTCCGGGCATCCGAACTCGTCACTTCGACCGTCTGGCCGAGTGAAATTCTCCCGAGATAAGCGCAAAAAACACCCTTCGGGGTGTTTTTGGTTGAGGGATTGACAAGATTCTTGTTTTTGCCTAGAATAAGCCACTTCCAGACAACTCGTTTGGATGTACCCAAGGAGCTCCGTTCATGGATCCGACAAGAAAAAGATCATACACGCTCACGAGCGATGACCAGTACATCGCCGATCAGCTGCCGCGCGAACTCGTTTTGGGATATACCCGTCTCGCGGAAGCCTTTGATGCGGCAGCCGAGACGTACGAACAAGTTCGTCAGCAGCGCATCACCCGAGAGGCAGAGCATGCACAGTTTTTTCTGAAGAAGGACTGTCCGAAAGACCTGCTACAGCGTCCGTTCGACCTCGATCCCGGTCGACATGTTCTCTATTTCACGAATTCAAGCGAGGAGTTCGTGTTGGACGAGGCGTCCGGAGCGTGTACGGCAACGCTCGAATCGATCCTCGACCTCTGTTACATGGAAGCTCGCGGCGTCACGGCCTCACAGTTCGTGGCGCTTCAGGGCGTGCTCCTCGGTTCAGAGGCCGAG
This sequence comes from uncultured Gammaproteobacteria bacterium, assembly GCA_964474805.1. Taxonomy (GTDB): domain Bacteria; phylum Patescibacteriota; class Patescibacteriia; order 2-12-FULL-60-25; family 2-12-FULL-60-25; genus JAGOUA01. The sequence goes on along the minus strand of CAYYTQ010000007.1, from coordinate 24,446 downwards.
AAGGAAGCAGGAAGTGCGGCTCTCGAGGCGAACCCGCTGCGCTTCGGCGATCGCAGCTGCTGTTGCATGCGCTGCGGCTTTCCCCTGACATTCCGCTTCGATGGGAAACGTCTCTCTGTCGACGAGACCTGTGCGTTCGGGCCTGACTGGAAGCTCGAGATCGAGATCGACGTCCCGTCGGGCCGCCTGTATGTGGGTCCGGACGTGCAGCCGCTGTTCCGCCGCTACGGTGACCTTCGCGTCTATCACCCCAGCGCAAGCGCGGAAGACAGGGACGAAGAAGCGGTCGCCGCGATCGACGAGGAGGCTCGCGCCTATGCCGCCATGGGATGCGCCGTGCTGCGCGTGGGTGCGGCACAACCGCTTTGGTACGCGGACAGGGGCGATCCTGGCCGCTTCACCATCGCTCGCGCTCGCGATCCCAACGATGCAGGCGTCCCCACCCATCTCAAGCGGATCCGTGCGATCAAGAAGGATCTCGGCAGCATCTACATCGCCGACCTTGACCTCGTTCGTCAGCGCTGGAAGGGCTCGAAACCCCCCTTCGAACGCTATGTGGTCGAGGTCCCGCCCGGCCGCTATCGCTTCACGCATCACGTCCACACGGTTGGTTTCAAGAAAGGCTGGCGTGGCGAACCTTACCGCTGCTATACCGATGTCGAGCGGATCGGCCCCGCCTACCCGTTCCCTGCGCCGCCCGAGCGCACCGCCGGCCAGGTTTGGCAGCATGCGCTCGATCAAGACCGACCGGTCAACGCGCTCGACTACGCCCGTTTTCCGGTGCTGGAACGAATCTTCGCCAAGCCCCAAACACGTGGTCGGTGGCGACCTGAGGGCTACCCGCAGTTCCTTCGCATGTTCCCTGAGACGACGCCCGAAGCGGAGCTTCCTCCGCTCAACACGATGATCCCGTTCGTGATTGAGCCGGATTCGGCCATCTTCGGCATCGTGGACGGGACCATCCCGGCGAACCTGTCCATGCGTGCCTTCGCCCGCCGGTTCCTCGCCTGCGTCGCCGAACATGGAGTCATTGAGCGTCGCTATGGCCAGTGGCTCTTCAATCACGCGGTCTGCGCTCAGCAGCGCGCCCTCGCGAAAGAGCTGCTCGCGGCGTTCGACGCACGATATCCATCGGATCCCTGAACCCCTCTCCCGTTCTCGCGGGGAGGGATTTTTCATATCATCCGCCATGACGGACCCTACGTGTAGACGCGCGTATTCCAAGAAAAAAACGACCCGATGTCGGGTCAGGGATCTCGCGTCGATCCATGTTCGCTATCCAACCAGCGCGACCCACGTTCTAGGCGCATTTCGCGCTTCGCCGAGGGGAACCGCCTGGCTCGCCAGGGTCACGGCCGAGGTCGTCGCCTCAAGGCCGGCCCGATCGCGAACCAGTCCGAAGAGCGTGTGATAGAAGGCGCAGGTCCACAGGGCGTTTTGGACCTCTCCGGCGATGGCACGGCCGTAAGCCGCGTTAAGCGCGCCTTTGAAGTCGGTGTTGAATCCGGCGGAGGTAAGCGCGCTGGCGAGCGCGTCCGCCCCACGGCCCTGATTCCAGTGGTCGTAGGGAGTCGTCAAGGGGCCGAGGCGCTCCTTGAGGATCCCGCGAAATCGTTTTCTCTGCCCATCGAGAGATTCGATGACGGAGCGTTTCGCCTCTTTGCCCTTGCCGGAAAACCGCTCCGGATGAGCGCGGATGGTCTCTTCGAGAGAGATCATCGCAATGCGTTCGGCGTCACAGCCGGTTGCGGCAGAGAGCGCTGCACGCATTTCCTCCTCATTGATGCAAGGCTCTCTCTCGAGGTGGAAGGGGCGTGCCCACGTCAGGGCGATCAGGGGTGCCAGGGGCTCCAGGACGGTCTCGGTCCAGTGCGGATCCAGCCCGGAACGGGTGTAGAGGGAACGGAGCGGGGACAGCGGGTCTTTATGCACGGAGCCTCCGGGGGTGGGTGGACGATGCAAAATCGTACGCCGGCCAGAGGATTTTGTCAATTGTATGGTTGGTGGTCCGCGGGTTCCGCGAGTAATAATGCTGTCCAGTGAATTACGCCCTGCGCCGATGAGAAAGCCGTGGCAAGACGGGCAAGGTTAGAGCGGCGTGTGCGAAGTTCAGGTTCTGTGGCACCTGAACAGTTGACATGACCGCCTTTTCGTGTACAGTAATTTGGTCAAAATGACCCCTTGTGGCAGGGAATGCCATTCGTTCATACGTGAGGTTCATCATGGGGATCCCCCGCACCTTTTCGCGCTTCCTCGCCTTCTTCATCGGAGGCGGCTCCTCGGCGGACTCCGCTGAGCCGAAGGCCGAACCGCCGCCCAACCTCGACTGGATGCGGCCCGACTCCGAACCCAAGAAGCTCGAGCTCATGGGCAAGCGGGTGGGCGAGGTGGTGGATGACTACCTCTGGTACGACCTGGGCGAGGTCTCTGCGCTCACGGACGATGAGGTGGACGCCATCAAGAGCAGGTTCTTCGTCAGTGGGAAGGCGGGCTTCGGCGACATCGAGCTCCACTCCTCGCGCGTCCTCCCGGGCAATCGAACGGTGCTCCGTCTCCGCGGCAAGCTGCATTTCTACCTGTCGCTCGAGCTGCGCGGTCGCTACTGCCCCCTGTACCAGGTGGGTCACTCCGGCGGTTTCTTCGACAGACCGTCCGAAGGCGCGGTCAACTTCCACATGCGCTGGAACAAGGGCATGCAGACGGCGACCTCATCGACCGGCGCCTCGAGCTGAACCGCGCCACGCACCTGCGACACGAAGCGGCGTGCCGCTCCTAACCGACGGTCCTCACGCACTCGCCATCCGGGCGCGCTTCTTTTTTTCGATAATACTGAAACGCAAAAGACATTCCTTTCAGGAATGTCTAATGTTGGTGGACCTTGCCGGGCTCGAACCGGCCACCCCCTGCTTGCAAAGCAGGTGCTCTACCAAATGAGCTAAAGGCCCTCTTCTCTTGACGGCCTGACGAGGATAGCGATCACGTTCCTATTTGGCAAGGGATCCCAGGGCGTGACGGGCCCTGTGCGGAAGGGGGAGTGCCTACCAGCCCCGTCATGTCCAAGCCGCTTATCCCGCCGCCGTGAGCGGCTTTTCTCCGCTTAGGACGGCCACTACGTTCGCTGCCGCCAACCGTCCCATGGCTTCGCGTGTTTGCACGGTCGCGCTGGCGATGTGGGGCGTCATGACCACCTGCGGCAGGGCCCGCAGTTCCAGGCGGTCCGATGTGTCTGCATCGATCGCAGGTTCCGCTTCGTATACGTCCAGGCCTGCGCCGGCGATGCGTCCTGTCTTGAGCGCGCGCAGGAGCGCTTTCTCGTCCACGACGGGTCCCCGGGACGTGTTCAGCAGGATCGCTTCTTTTTTCATGAGGCTGAAGGCTTCGGTTGAGATCAGGTGGCGCGTTTCCGGCGTGAGAGGGACGTGGAGTGAAACGACATCCGCCTTGCGGAGGACCTGGTCAAGCGGCAGAAATGGGGCCGAAAGCCGCGTCGACAGGTCCGGATCCGGCACCCGGCTCGTATAGACCACGCTCATCCCAAACCCGAGCCGCGCGATCTCCGCCACCCGCGTTCCGATGCGTCCGGCGCCGACGATCCCCAGGGTTTTCCCCTTCAGATCCATCCCAAGGAACAGATTGGGTGACCAGCCTTCATATTTGTCGGCGCGAGTGAACGGATCGGCCTCGCAGATCCGACGGCAGAGGCTGAGAAGCAGGGTGATCGTGAATTCGGCGACGCTTTCGGACATTTCGGGGACCGGCGTGTTCGTGACGGCAATATTCCGCTTTTTTGCCGCCGCGAGGTCGATGTTATCGAAGCCAACCGCATAGTTCGCGATCACCTTAAGGGTCTTGCCGGCGGCCGCCATTACCTCGTCGTCGATCTTGTCGGTCAGCAGGCATAATAGGGCGTCCGCGCCTTTGACGCGCTTCAGGAGCTCTTTCCGCGGGATGATTTTGTCTTCCTCAAAGACGTCCACGTCGTAGTCGTGGGCATGGAGAAGCGACAGGCCGGGGCCAGGGAAGGATCGGGTCACGAACACGCGAGGCATATGCCTTGAGTATACGCGTTTTTTGACGTCAAGACGAGGTGGGGGAGATGTGATACGCTCGAGGCATGAAAAGGCTCATGTCTTTTGTCTTGTTCGTCATCGTCGGTTTCGGTGCGATCCCGGGCGTTCGCGCGCAAACGCCTGCCGCGTTCGGCGCCGAACAGGTCCGCTCCTTCGATGTCGAGGCGACGCTTAATCGTGGTGATGATCTCACGGTTAGCGAACGCATCACCTATGATTTCGGGACGAACGAACGGCACGGGATTTTTCGCTACGTTCCACACATTTTCGTGGTTGGCTACCGCAAGATCGATGCTGGCCTTCGCCTGTTGAGCGCGTTCCGTGACGGCCAACCCGAGACCGTCGAACAGAAGCGCGAACTTGAACAGGCCGTCTTTCGCCTGGGCCGTGAAGACGAGACGATCGGTGGCATCCATGAATATCGCCTGCTCTATCGCCTGTCTCGCAGCGTCGTCGCGACGCCGACCGGCCAGCGGCTCTCGTGGAACGTCACAGGGAATGGCTGGAACGTGCCGATCCTGGCCTCGACATTCCGTCTCGACGCTCCTGCCGAGCCCACCGACGTCGCCTGCTTCACCGGCGCCTATGGTGGAACCGAAAAAGACTGCACCGTCTCCGTTTCCGGTACGCAGGTGATCGCCCGCCTCACCAAGCCTCTTGATGCCGCCGCCGGCTGGACCGTCGACGTCGCCTATCCGCCCGAAACCTTTGTCCCGGCCGCCGTTGATGAGGCGAGGCGCTTTCCCTGGCTTGCCCCATGGATGATTTTCAGCGCGCTTTTTTCCGCCATCTGGCTCATCCTATGGATCGCGTTTGGCCGTGATGCCAAGGGCCGGGGCACGATCATCGCCGAATACGGGCCGCCGGCAAACATGAAGCCGTACCTGGTGAACGCGTTGGCCTATGACGGGATAAATCACCGTGGTCTTGCGGCCACCATCTTGGACCTGGCGCGTCGCAACGTCATCCGTCTCACCGTCCTCGACGAGGGCGCCGATTTTCGTCTCGAACGTGACCGTTCCAAAGAAAAAGGCCTTGATCCCTATGAGGGATCGGTCATCGAGCTCCTCTTCGTGAACGGTGACGAGCTCCACTCGCTCAGGCAGGATCGGCGTCAAGCCCTCCTGTATGCCGCGGGCCGGATCCAAGTCAACAGGCTCATGCAGGCGATGGGGCTGCACCAGTGGAACGTCGGATTCATCCGCGGCCTGTCGTTCGCCTTGGCGGTAGCTTCCTGGTCGGTGTGCATGATCGTCCTCCATCTCTTCGTTTATGATCCGAGGCTCTGGTTGGCGGTCTCGGGGCTCGTGGTCGGCTGCTTCTTCGCTTACCATCTCCCGCGCCGTACCCGCAACGGGGCGCTTGCATACGAGCACATCAAGGGGTTTGAGCGATATATCCATGTCGCCGAAAAAGACCGCCTTGCCTTCCACGAAGCGCCTTCGCGAACGCCCGAACGCTTTAGCCAGCTCCTTCCGTTCGCGGTGGCGTTAGGGCTTGAAAAGGCCTGGGGCAAGATCTTTGAGGGGATCGCCCTGGCACCGGGCAGCGGCCAGCATGCCACGTTCGCTTCCGCCATGCAGGCGAGCGCCTTTGCGCATGCCCTCAGCGATCAATCGCGCAGCTTCGTCGCGACGAGTACGAGTGGGGGTTCGGGCGGATTTTCGGGTGGCGGAGCGGGAGGTGGGGGAGGAGGGAGTTGGTAAGAAAAAAGCGCCAATTTTGGCGCTTTTTTAATGCCGTGGTGCACGATATGAGAATGCGTCCGCCTCAAGATCGCGATCACGTTCTCGCAGGTCCTCCTGTTGATAGAGGCGACGGAGCGCGCCCAGGAATCGGCTTAATCGGCCCGAGTTTTCAAAGTAGCTGGTAGCTTTTTCGGGTTTTTCGTATAAGACGAACCGCTCGCCCGTGCGGCTCAGCTTGAGAATCGTACCTCCAATTTCGCTTTCAAGTCGTATTATCAGCCGATCACGTTCCGAGCCCGGCAACGCACGGATTTTGTGTAGGACTTTTTCGGAGTCCCCGAGATAGAGCGCGAGCGAATCGGCATCACCAAGGCATTCAATACGAGGCGTGAGTGGCGAGAGCGCATCGTGATGAGCGCGCCTTTCCCTCGATAAACTTGTGTCGGGTTGATCGAAATGGTTCATAGAAAAAAAGTTGATTCTAGTATACCACACACCAAAAACACCCCTTGCGGGATGTTTTCTGGCGAAACGGTAAGCCGAGTTTTGTCCCTCCCGCCGAAACGGGATTGGATGACCATCTCTCTTGGCGGCGCGTTACCGCACCGCTCCAGCGAGCGACCATTCCGCCGACGTTGCCGCCGGCGGATTTGCTCTTGCACCAGACAGGGTTTACCACGCTCCGCTGTTACCAACGGAGGAAACGGGTCGCGAACCAGTGCTCCCGAAGGAGGTGGGCACGTCCCGTTACTTTTCACCTTTCGCCCGCACGAGCATGCCCACGCGGGTTAGTATTGTCTCTGTGGCACTTTCCCTAGGCTTTCCCTGGTTCCGGATGACGCGTGAACGTCACATGGATGATCTCAGGGTGGTCCTGGCGGTCGTTAGCCGCTGTCGCGTTCAGACGTTGTTACCAGCGCTTCGGTGCTCGGACTTTCCTCACCCCACGTGTCCGTCGGGGCGCGGTCATCTGTTTCGCCAGCCGAAGCGTAGCAAAAAATCCCCAGAAAAGCAAGCCCCGACCAATGAAAAACGCCCGAATGGGGCGTAGGGGGCGGTCAGCCAAGCATGCGCTCGAGGGCTTCGCGGACCTGTTCGCGCTTGATGTCCCAGTCGAGGGAGTCCGCACGTGTGCAGAGGGGGTGGTGGCACCAGGCCTGCCGGATCCCGAAGGCGAGCGCTTCGGCTTGCTCGTACGTCTCCGTTCGGGCCGGGTTGTTGCCGCGGATCCGGTCGTAGACGTCGCGCGGCGGCAGGCCAAGGACGATCACGCCATGATACCGCTGCCCTTCGCGTTCGGGGTGGATCCCGAACCGCTTGGCGAATTCCGCGGTCTTGCCGGGGAGGTAGGCCGCCGCATCGAGGGTCCCGCGGTCCAGGAGGACCGCCTTGCATCCCTTCCGCTGGGCCTCGCTGCGTGCCAGGGCCTCGAAGGCGACCTGGATCTGCCGCAGCCGGATCTGGAACCGCTCGCTGAGGCCCGCCGCTCCGAACGGCCGCACCCCGAGCTGCGAGATCAGGATGCTCGCCACCTCCGGCACCACGTGGATCCGGGGGTCGGCCACGCACTCCGCGAGGAAGGCGCTCTTCCCCGCGCCCGGCGGTCCCGTCATCACGATCATGCGCACGTCGTTGGCGACGGACTGGTGCACCTGGGCAAGGTTCCGTTCGGGGTCGTCCAGGGCGGGCAGGTTGGCGATGTGTGCGCTCGTGAGCGTGTCGGTGACCTCAAGGAGGTCCGCGTCCGGCCACATGCGACGCACGCGCTCGTCCGCATCGCCGGGCGGGTCGTTCCACTCGAGGATCTGGAGGCCGGCGTAGGCACCGTCGAACACGTCGAGGTGGAGGTCCGGCGTCCCCGCCGATGCGCCCAGTTCGAAGCGGCGCTTGACGGTGTTCGGCGGCCCCATCACCGACTCATCGAAGATTTCTTGCGTGAGCGTGCCGCCGTAGACCAGCCGATGGCCGTCGTTCGGCTTGTTCGTATCCTGCACCTTGAAAACGACGCTCGTCCCGAAGATGCTATCACGGCGGACCCGCTGGTAGCGCCAGAGGTCGGTCGGCCACAGCCCGCGGAAGTACCAGTCATGCATCGTCCGTCCGTCCCGCCGGTCGTCCGGGTCGGGGGTCGCGATCCGTGCGGCGAACGCGTTCGTGTTTCGCACCAGCCAGCGTCGCTGGCGCTGTTCGTTTGCTCCGCTCATCTTCTCCTCCGAGAAAGGGCGTGGTGAGAGCCCATGTAACCACGGAATCGCCCACCCGTCAATCCGCATCGGTGCGGGATGGCATGGGAAATCTCCCGTGTATAAGGAAAACTAGGCCATTCGTCTGTCTGTATTTATGTCCTTCGCAAGGAGATTCGGATTTTGGCGTCACGGCCACCGTCAAACGCCGAAACCTTCCGCGTTGCAACCGTAAATGCGCAAGCGGCATCTACATCGTTCTTCTCTTTTCGGTAAAAAAAGACCGCCAGACCATCGCTTGTGCGTTGATCTGGCGTCAGGCCTCCTCTCTGGAGGCTACTCCAGCCCGCCGTCGTCGTCCGGCGCCGTCCCGGGGCTCGAGAACGATCCGTGATGGCCCCGCATGCCGGGCGGCACGCACATGCCGGGGTTGCCCGTGAACGACAGGCCGCCGTTGTCGGGGAGCCCCTCGGTCTGGGTCGCCTCGTTCTCGGGGCGGAAGACCTCGGAGGCGGGGGCCACGTCGGACCCGTCGTTGCTGACGGAATCGATCGGGCCCTGGGCCTCGCCGGTGCCGGCGTTCTCGTCGGCCGTGTCCATCGGCTGCATGGCCTCCTTCAGGACGTCGTTCTCCGCGTGCTGCTTCCAGGCCTCGGGGGTGTACTTCACCCAGCTGTCCGGGGCCGCGATGATCGGCACGACCAGCTGGTGGTTGTCGCCCGCGGTGATCGCCACCACGAACGTCTCCCTGATCTCGAAGTGCGACGGCGTGGACTCGAGGGCGCTCATCACGAAGCTCCCGACCTTGGTCAGGGCGCCGCGGTGCGTGAGGAGGAAGCGGAACATCTGCCCCGCGTCGACCACCTTGCAGCCTTGGCCCGTCGCCACCACCAAGGTGCGCATCCCCTTGAGTGCGCTGACCTCGTCGACCTGCACGCGTGCGTCGACGAAGGGGACCTTGAGTGCGTTCTGCCGCCGCGGCTTCATCACGGCGCTGCGTACGAGGTCCTGGACCGCGTCGAACAGCGCCGGCCCGCGGAGGCTGGCGAGCGCGCCCGCCTCGGCGAAGAAGTAGGTGAGCGGACCCGCCTTCACGGAGACCACCCCGCCCGGCTGCCCGCACTTGTCGTAGATGGTGGCCTCGGGCAGCTGCGCCGCGATGAAGGTGTCGATGAGGCCGGAGGCCTTGTTGATGACCTCCATCTTCGTCATCTCCCCCTGGACGTCCCAGGTCGAGGCGATGATCGCGACGACCGCGGCGACGTACTCGTCCGGGCCGATCGTCTCGATCTTGTCGGCCAGCTCCTTCATGTCCCACTTGAGGAAGAAGGTCTTGAGGGTCGCGACGTCCTGCGAGAACTCGCTGTGGATGGTCGCGCCGGGGAACGGGCCCTTGATCTGCTCCCGCTTCTCCATGAGCCACGCCTGGAAGGCGTTGCAGGTGCGCCACGGCACCGCGAGCCCGAGCTTCTCCTCCGTGATGCGGAGGCACTCGACGATGTCAAAGAAGATCGCCCCCGCGCTCACGGGGCCGGTCTCCTGCATGGCCTGGGCCCGCTGGGTGATCGCCTCGTGCGCCTGCTGACCGTAGTCTCCGTATCCCATGGTGTCTTGTCCTTCCGTCCCCCGTTGGCTGTAGTCGAGGGAACCGACATATTCTCATAAAATGGGGATCTTGTCAAGGGATAGGCAGGCACGCCAAACCAATATGCCGAAACTTTTCTTCTAAATTTAGCCAAAAATGGAATGCGCCGTTCTTTGTGCTCGAACCCACTCCTTCGCGGAAATAAAAAAGCCCCTCTCTGCACGACGTGCGAGGGGGCAGGAGGGTCAGTCGAACAGACCGCATCCGGACACGTAGCGGAGATCATCCACTAGGCGTCCATGGCAGTCATGTACCTTGCTCGGAACGCGGCGAGCGAACGGGTCCTCGTGGTCGTTCCACGGACGCGTCGTTTCGTGGGGGTGGGCGAGGCAGCTGGGCGTGCTGGGCGGCCTGGCCGACTCCTTCGCGTCGCTCATGCGCGCGGACGGGTCGCAGGTGCAGGTTGGCGGCATCTGGGAGCTCCTTTCTTCCGTATCGCCAGAAACAGCGAGAGGGAATAGCAAGAAGAATGGCAGAAAACCGCGAGAATGTCAACCGAGCCGTTTCTCGGGCTACTAAAAACACCGAGCAAAGCTCGGTGTTTTCTTAAACCTCGATCACCACCGGGATCACCATCGGACGCTGTTCCGTCTTGCGATAGAGGAACTCGCCCAATTCGTCCCGGAGCTTTTCTTTGAGGTAGGACCCGGGCGCGCCGCCGGTGGTGGCGTTCGCGGGCGGGTTCGCCTCCTTCATGATGCTGGCCGCCTTGTTGCGGGCCTGCATGATCAGCTCGACGTGCTCCTTCATGTAGACGAAGCCGCGCGAGATGATGTCCGGCAGGGCCTGGAGGGCGCCGCTGCGGGCATCCACCACGGCGACCACGATCACGACACCGTCCCCGGACAGCTGCTGGCGGTCGCGCAGCACGATCTGGTTGGTGTTGCCCACCCCGAGGCCGTCGACGAATACGTAATCCGTCACGACCTTCTTGTTGGTGAGGTGGCCGTTCCCTTCACGGTCGAACTCCATGATCTGCCCGTTGTCGGCTACGAAGATGTTGCTTCGCGGGAACCCGTTCTTCTCGGCCACCTTGGCGTGGTCGCAAAGGAAGGAGTAGTTGCCTTCGATGGGGATCAGGTACTTCGGCTTCACGAAGTTGTGCATTTCCACGAGGTCGTCCTGGCGCGCGTGGCCGCCGGCGTGCACGTCCATGAGCTTGTAGTGGATCACCTCGGCGCCTTCGCGGTAGAGGGTGTCCTTCACGCGCTGTACGGACCGCTCGTTACCCGGAATCACGGACGACGAGAACACGACGGTATCGCCCGGCTCGATCCCCACGAACGGGTGCTCGTGGTTGGCGATGCGCATGAGCGCCGCGCGTTCTTCGCCCTGGGCGCCGGTACAGATGAGGGCGACGTTCTCGCGCGGGTAGTCGTTGATCTGCTTGGTCTCGATGAGGGTGCCCTTTTGGATCTTCATGTACCCAAGCTGCTGGGCGATCATGATGTTGGAACGCATCGAGAACCCTTCGATGGCCACCTTGCGGTGGTTGCGTTCACAGGCGAGGATGATCTGCTGCACGCGGGCGATCATGGACGCGAACGTGCCGATGATCACGCGGCCCTTGGCGTTCTGGATGATCTCGTCGAGGTTGCCTTGGATCTCGTATTCGGGGAGCTGCTTGCCCGGCTGTGACGCGTTCGTCGAGTCGGCCATGAGGGCCAGCACGCCGCGCTCGGCAAGGGCCTTGATCTTTTCGGTTTCCTGCTTGGATTGGGCGCCCGGCTCGCTGTCGAGCTTGAAGTCGCCCGTGTGGACGACGATGCCGCAGGGAGTGTTGACGATGACGCCCATCGAGCAGGGCACCGAGTGCGCCACGCCGAAGAATTCGAGCTTGAAGACGCCGAGCTGGAGCACCTGGTCGGTGTTGACGACGTTCAGGCGGAGCGGGGCCTTGTCGCGATGGTCTTCCTGGCGCTTGGCGATGATGGCGCACGTCAAGTCGGTCGCGAAAAGCGGGGGATTGCCGAGCTGGGGCATGAGGTGGGGCACCCCGCCGATGTGGTCGTAGTGGCCGTGGGTGATGATCACGCCGCGGATGTTGCGCTCCTTGCCCTTGAGGCAGGACAGGTTGGGCACGATATAATCGACCCCAGGCATGTCCTCGTCAGGGAACTGAAGGCCCATGTCGATGATGATGATGTCGTTGCCGTATTCCATCACCGTACAGTTGCGGCCGACCTCTTCGTTGCCACCGATGACCATCACGCGCAGGCGCTCGTCGCCTTTGGCGAGGGTGTCGACGTCGGTGCCGGTTTTATGCTGCGGCTTGTTTTTGTACGTGTGCATGCGGGGCATGGCGGCGAAGGCGCCGCCCATCGGGCCGCGCTTGCGCTTGTGCTTGACCTCATGCTTGTCGCTGGGGCCGCGACCTTCTTCCTTCGCGAAGCCTTTCTTCAGCGAGAGGGTGAGGGGTGCGCTGCCTTTTGGAGGAATGATACCGACGGGTTCGCCGATCTTATCGGCGTGAGGCTTGAAGCCTGGGCGGCGGCCATAGCCGCGGGAGCCCGAAAACGGGCGACGGCGCGGGGCGGCCCCGGCGGCCGGAGCGGCGCTGTTGTTCGTTGCGTCCATAATGGATGGTTCCAAAAGGAAAAATTAGTGAGGAAAAGCCTCTAACGGGCGAAGAAATCCTGAAAACGCGAAAAAGGAAGGAACAGGACTCTCGGTTAACGACTTTTGTCAGCGCCGGACACGGGTTCCGAGCGCTCACAAAAGGCGTTTGGATCGAACAGAAGGATACCACGAATACGAAATGGCGTCAATCAACGTATCGATATTTTGGCTGATTATAAGGGAAAAATGGGAGACGGAAATACTCTTCGCAAGTTCCGAGTCGGAATATCGCATTCGACGGAGGCGTATGTTTTGGGCTTGTTTCCGTTTCCGCGGCAGGTTTGCTATCGTCCGAGAACTATGACCATCCACGAACTTCTGAACAAGCGGTTTGCGACGAAGGCGTTCGATCCGGCGAAGAAGGTTTCTGAGGAGGACCTTGCCTACGTCCTCGAGGCGGCCCGGCTTTCGTGCTCGAGCGCCAACACCCAGCCTTGGAAGATCGTCGTCGTCACGAACCCAGACCTCCGTACGAAAATCCGCGAGGCCGGGTACGGCCAGCCGCAAATCACCGACGCCAGCCACTTGCTGGTCGTCACGACAATGCGTGATCCGATGGTTCGTGTGAATCGCAACGTCGAGCTCATCACGGCTGTCGCCGGCGAAGAGAAGGCGAAGGCCTATCTCAACATGGTGACGGGCTGGATCTCTCCGGATCCGGAGAAGTCGCACGCGTGGCTCGCACGCCAAACCTATCTTGCCTTGCAGGCCATGATCCTCGCCGCCGCAGAACGCGGGTTGGACAGTTGTCCTATGGAGGGGTTCGACGCCGCGAAGGTCACGGAGATCCTAGGTCTCACCGATGCCGTCGCGACCACGTTGCTGCCGATTGGATACGCGGCGCAGCCAGGCCTTCCGAAAGTGCGCGTCCCCTTGGAGGAGATCGTCGAACGTCGGGCGTAGGCCGGCGATGAAACAACGAGAGCGGCTCGTTGTTTTTCATATGAAAACCCCTGAACTGGGGGTTCAGGGGAGGGGGGACGCCAGGACCTCGTCGAGGACCATCTGCACGGCGGCCGCCATCGCGATCTCGAGCTCCGTGAGGGAGATGGAGGCGGGATCGTGGGCGTCGGCGGCGTAGTCGCGATAATCCGTGCCGGGGATCAGGAACGGGGCGCCCTCGTTGGGCTTGTCGCTCGGGTTGCTTGTGTCCGTCGACCGGCTCGACCGGACGTAGGGAACGTAACGCCGTTCCTGCCGGTAGAGCTTGGCGAGCGCGAGATTGCCCGTGAGTAGGTGGGCACGGTTCTTCTCCCAGTCGCCGGACACGAAGTAGTCGAAGCTCGGGCCGCTGCCGTCACCGAAGACGGCGAGCCGTCCCAAGCGACAGGTGATCTCGTAGACGCCTGCCCAATTCGTCGGCCGCTTCCTCGCCGGAACGGGGCCCTGCGGGCGGTGGAAGCGGATGCGGACGTCACGGGTGCGGATCTCCTTCACCATCCGGTACTGCTCGTGGTCGTGCCCGTACGTCTCGAACGTCACGTCGACGCCGGGAGCTTGCCAGGCGCGGTCGCGTAGGGCCAGGACGAGCGCGCGGGCGACGGGGTCGAAGGCGTACACGTTGACCGTGGGATAGAGGAAGGTGAGCGTCTCCGGCGGCGGGACATCTTCTGAAAGAGGCGTTTCGCGTAGGTGCCGCAGCAGTTCCGCGCCGAGCACGGGGTTGTGGTGGATGGCTGCGAGGATCTGCTGGAGCGTCAGCTGGTCGAGGTGGGCGGGCAGATCGGTGTCGAATGGCATTCGGCTCCTCTTTCTTGCTGGGGGGGTCTTCTCAGGAGGCCGCATCACCGGATGCGGCGCCCTGGAAAGACCGGCAGATCCAAAGGATCTGCCGAGGGGGCGTCAGAGATCGTCATTGCGCCAGCGCCAGTAGGCGAGCTGGCTCTTTGCGTCGGGAAGGTTGGCGAGGTCCTCGAGCGGCACGACCTTGAGGGCGATCCGCTCGTTCTCTTCCAGGCAGCCGGTGTGGCGTCCCTCAAGCTCCTTGACGAACGCGCGGCTCACCTTGTGGACGCAGGCGAACAGCTTGACGCGCTCATCACAACCGCCGGGCGAGGGGAAGAAGGCGTCCCCCAGCGGCACGAGCTCATCGAACGTGATCTTGAAGTCGCCGCCGAGCTCCTGCTCCAGCTCCTTGGCGTCCGCGCCCACGAAGTTGTCCGACTCATCGAGCATCCCGGCCGGGATCTGCGCGAAGGCGAAGGAACGGGCGGCGAAGCGCGGCTGCACGGTGAGGACGGCGTACTCTTCGGTCGGGTTGATCTCACGCGCCAGGTCATCGTGCGCCCTGGGGCACTCGAGGACCACGAGGATCGCGACGCTGTCCCCACGGTGGAAGACGATGCCGGGGACCTTCTCGCCGTCCGACGACCCGTCCGCGTTCCGGCCCGTGACGTCGGCCTCGAACTTGACGAATGCGACCCGTTTTCCGAACAGGTCGATCGACTGCAGCCGGATGCTGCGCACGCAGAAGCGCGGATCGATGTCGGCGGCCCAGCGCTCCAGGAGGCCCGAGGCCATCAGGGCCTCCATCTGGGGCTTCATGATGCTCGGTTCGGTGGTGAGCGGGACGTCGACGCCGTGGATCTGGATGGTACGGGACATGGCGTTCCTTTCCTTTTCTTCTCGCTGTTGATATTTCGACCGAAGGCATTGATCGAAATAATCCGCTGCATGTTTGCATCTTCCGCCAATTTTGTCAATGGTATTTCGCCTTGCAAAAAAACACCCCAGATCCGTAGATCCGAGGGTCATGTCACCTGTTCGAGGGTGGCGTAGATGGTGGGCTTGCCGATCGCGTCTTCCTGGAAGGACCGTTCGTAGCACGCGACGCGTACCTCATACGATCCTGGCTGGACCTTGAGGAGCCGCATTCCTTGCTCGACGGTTCCTCCGGTGGCCAGGTAGGCCTCCAGGTCCATGAAGCAGCAGAGCCAGATGTCCGTAACGACCTGGAAGAGCCAGTCCCCGTGTGGAGGGAAGGTCTCATCCGTGCTCAGGCCGAGCCCGTCTCGACCGTGGCCTTCCGTGGCGATTTGGAAGCGGTCTCGCTCCTCCGCCTGCGGCAGACGGTAGACGCTCGGGCAGGTGTTGCCGACGAAGATCGCCATCAGGCCCCGCCGTTCGTGCAGGCGTGCGACTGCCTGATTCGCGTGCGTGCAGAAGGACCGCCCGTCGCCGGTCAACTCCCTTCGCGCTGCAGCCTCCTCGCTTGATGCGGCCGGAAATGCATAGTCGCGGAGGTTGTCCTTGAAGATGAGGGTGCCTGTTGTGGTGAACCGCAGGATGAACGGCCCGTCAGGGACTGGGCACCGGCTGCCCGTAAAGGTCAGGCCGTCGAACTGGTATAGCGCCTCCTGGCCGCAGAATCCGCACTTGGATCCCGTTGACTCGGTTCCCAGGATGATCGGAATCGGGTGTGTGGCCGCCTCCCCGCGTTCCATCGCCGTCGTGACGGCTTCGATCTGGTCGGCTGTGCAGTTTTCCGGGGCTTTGGGTGGTAGGCTCCAGTCGAGCATCTCGGCGACGCTTTCCAGGCCTTGTGCATGCCTTCCGTGGCAGAAGCGGAGCCCTCCTGAAAGTTCGAGCGCCTTGTTCCGGAATCGAGCCCAGGCGTTTGCCTTCCGCTCCGTCCGGGCGTGGTCCGGCACCTTGCGGTGGATGTGTTCTGCGAGCGCGGCGGGTGAGCTCGAATCCGCCCTATCCGGGGAATCCACAAGGTCATCGTGCGTTGACATGGCGTGACGGCCCTTTCTTTCCATTTTTCTTCGCGTTAGCCGCGTTATTTGTCCAGAGGGAGCAATTTAAGTATAGCAAAAACGTCTTTTTGTCAATAGGTAATCTTCTTTTTTAAAAGCTCCCTGTATCGACGTGCGCCCCTGCCCACGTTATTTTGCTTGAGTCGTGCGCCCGTTAAGGTCGGTGTCGAGGAGGGTGATTTCGTCCGCCGTATCCAGCGAAGAGGATCCATGTCCTCAGTGCCGCCGGTATCCCGAATGCCAGCGCATTCTCTTTTTGGATAACAAACCCCCGCGCGGATGCGTGGGGGTTCTCATGGTGGGCAAGCAGGGACTTGAACCCTGATGACCTTGCGGTCGCTGGCACCTGAAGCCAGTGCGTCTGCCAGTTCCGCCACTTGCCCAGACGGGGCCACTCTACTGGGTGGCCGCGGGTCGGTCAAGGCGTCCCTTGCCAACGGAGGCGGGTCCGCGTGTACCAGCCAAGTGTCGCCGTCAAGCGGTCGGCGGGGGAGCGGATTTGAAGGTTTTGTGTACCCTGTAAGCCGTTTTGCAGGAGATAGGCGTATGATGGGCGGAAAAGGAACACGGCCGCCTCCTGTTCCATGATGGCTTCCGTCACCCGCACCCGCGCCCGGGCGATCGCTTCGGAGCTCGTGGCGGTCGCGAGGCTCCGTATCCCATCCGTCACTGTGGCGCTCGTCCATTGCGAGAAGTTGAGGTTGTCCTCGTCCTTGTGCCAAAACGGCAGGAGATCGGCATCATCTTGGGCCAACACGTTCAGCAAGACGATCTGGTGCGTCCGCTCATCGAGGGCGCGACGCATGAGGTCCTCGCGCTCTACGGCCTCTATGGTCACATGCGCGCCCAGAAGCGACCAGCGGCGCTTGAGGGACTCTGCCACGATCGGCAGGTCTCCCTGTGTCGGTACGAGGAGCGAGAGGGCGAGTGGGGTGCTGGTCGAGAACGTGATGGCGGTGCTGGTCGTGCCCGTGCGTGGGGACCGCGTCGGCGGAGCGGGCTGGAGGAAGCGCTGTCCCGTGGCCTCATCTAATTTCCAGCGCGTCTCCTCAAGCAGCTGTCTCGCCTTATCGAGGTTCGCGAGTTGCGTGGAGGTGGAATAGGTCTCGAGATAGGGGAACGGCGTCTGCAGTGGCGTCACGTTCGGGATCTGTTGGCTCAATTCGCCGCGGTCAATGGCGAGCTGCAAGGCCGTGCGCAGCGAAAGGTCCTTCAGAAGCGTGTCCTGTGTATTGAAGAAGACGGTCGTCACTTGCGGCAGCTCGAGCTTCAGGGTTTTCTGGTCCGTCACGCGCACCTGCTCCTGCTCGCTCCAGGGGACGAACGCCAACGCATCCAATTGCTTCGACTGCAGGGCCAGTTCCGCGCTCTTCCGGTCTGGATAAAAACGGAATTGCCGTTGGTCAAGGTAGGGGGCCTGTCCATGGTAGCCGGAAAAGCGCTTGAGCGTGTACGTCAGGATCGCGCCACGCGTATCGCGGGTGAAGGCCTCGAATTGGTACGGCCCCGAGCCGATCGGCTTGAGGTTGTCTTCCGCGAGTTGCGGCGACCCTTCGCTGACGTCCTCCCAACGGTGGCCGGGCAGGATCCCTACGGTCAGCAGCGTCTGGAGCGCGGTCTGGCTTAGGGGGGTGCCCGTCATCTTGATCTGGACGGTGTAGGGGTCAACGCGGATCGCCTCGACGCTTGCGAACGGTTCCGCGAGCGGCGAGTGCCACGACGGGTTACGGATCGCGTCATTGATGGTGAAGACCACGTCATCCGCCGTCAGCGGCTGGCCGTCATGAAAGCGGACGTCCTCGCGTAGGCGGATTTCCAAGACCCGTCCCTGATCAAGGATTTGCGTGCTTGCCGCCAAGTCCGGACGCAAGATTCCGCCATCGAACACGAAGAGCCCGCTAAAGACCAGCTGGCTTAGGTCTCGATCGAGTGTGCTGAGCGCGAGGACCGGGTTCACCCATTTCGGGCTGCCGACCAATCCTTCCACGAGCATTCCGCCTTGGCTCGGCTGCCGAATCACGCGCGGTTCCAGAAAAAAGCCTGCGGCAATCAATAAAAACGTGAGCCCAGCCACCAGCGATGTCCAAAACTGAAACCGTTCCTTGCGCGAGAAGACGTGCGACAGGTACCGCAGCTGCTGCCAGCGGGGGAGTGGCGTCGAGGCCGTCACCTTGGCGACGAGGGCCTGATCTGGGCTGGGCGGAGGGGCGTGTTCCCTGCTGCCTGCGGGGATCGCCTGCCAAAAAAAGACACGCTTCCACGCTTGGCGCAGGCGGCTAAACAGACGGGAAGACGAGGAATGAGCTTCCATACGCCCTAGTATAGGAGGATTCCGCCAAGCTGTATACCTGGCATGCCTGCCGGCGACCGACGCGTGCGCCGAGAGGTTTCGCCTAAGAATCCCCAAAGAAACCGGCCTAAATGACCAGGTTCAGGATCGCGATCCCGATAAACAGGGTCGCTAATGCGATCGTGACGTAATGCAGTCCCTGTTCGAGTCCGCGCTTGGTGCGGAAAACGTTCCCCTCGCCCCCGAATGCCACGCCTAAGCCGCCTTCGCGCTGCTGCAAAAGGATGACGATCGTGAGGAGGACGGAAACCGTGATGAGGGCCACCGCCAAGATGAGTTCACGCATAGAAAATGGAATGGGTCGAGCCTACAGGAGGCGGCCCTACCCGTCAATGCGCCCCCTCGTCCGAAGCCGCCCGCCCGTGTGCTATACTTTCCCCATGCAAGTGACGCTCTTTGGCCGAACGGTGGTCATGCGCTGGCGCACGCTCTTCCTATGGTCGCTCCTGGGACTCTTCTTAGCGTTCGTCATCCTGTTCGGCTACAGCTTCGTTCGCTCGTTTTTCGCCATCCGGCGGAGCGGGGGAGACGCATGGCTCGAGCAGCGTCTCGAGTCATCGGTCGCCCGGGCGGTCGCGAATACGCAGGTCACGCCCGAAGACCTGAAGGCCCTCGACCGTCCTGGCCGCCCGTCGTTCGGCTCCCAGCAGGCCAAGCTCACGGTCGTCGCTTTCATCGATTACGGCTGCCCCTTCTGCCGCCGTGCCGCCGGTCCGTTCCGCGAGACCATGTTGAAATACCAAGACCGCGTTCGTTTCGTCGTACGTGATTTTCCCGTCGAGGAGCTGCATCCTAATGCCCTCCAGGCCGCGCAAGCCGTCCGCTGCGCGTTCGCGCAAAGCAAAGGGTGGGCGATGCATGACCTGATCTTCACCCAAACCGGCGATCTCGTCCCGGCTGACTTCGAGCGGTTTGCGGCCCAGGCCGGCGTCGATCTTGCCGAATATCGCCGATGCGTCGAGACGCAAACGTTTTCCGCGCAGATCCAGGAGGATCTCGCCGACGGCTTGCGCGCGGGCGTCCAGGGCACCCCGACCTACTTCTTCAATGGCGTCCGTATCCAGGGCATCCCCGAAGAGCGTCCTGAGGCCTATTTCGAATTCCTGATCGAACGGTTCTTGCGCGAGGCGAACGCTTCCTCGACAACCCCCTAACCTTATGCGTTTTTACTCTCGTCTGGGTGGCATCCTGATCGCATCGGCGTGCGTCTTTGCGGTCGTCCCGCGCCATGCGTCCGCCCAGGGCCAGCCGCAAGTGACCCCTGTGCGTTCGACGGCAAATGCCGCCACGGTCCAGCTTTCCGTGCCGATCGGTGAGGTGACAAGCGTTTCCGGTTCGCCGGAATATGTCACGGTCCTCTACCGATACGCGCTGGGGATCGTCACGCTCGTGGCCATCATCATGGTGGTGTACGGCGGGTTCCGCTATCTGTTGGGCGCCACCACGGGCGACGTCAAGTCCGGACGCAAGGTCATCGAAGATGCCATCGGCGGGATGGTTATCCTGTTTTTGGCATACATCATCTTATATACGGTCAATCCCAAGACGGTGCGCCTGTCGCTTCCGGATATCCGTCGGATCCAAAGCGTCGGTTTCAGTGGCCCGACACAAATCAGCCAACCCGGCACCTCGTGCACGCGTGACAGCGAGTGTGTCGCCGGATCCTTTTGCCTGCGGACGAGTCTCGTGAGCGGAATGTGTTCGAACGGCCAGGCTGGCAATATTTGCCAATGCAGTGGGCAGGGATGCAATGTGACCGCGGAGCAGGCGGGCGGCCCAACAAACCACGGCGGTACCGGTCGGGTAACCTGCCAATCCGGACCACAAGACTGCGTTGAGATCTCCCGCGGCTATCATGTCTGTAATGGCGGAGCCACCGGTTCTGCCTGTAATGAGAGTTCTGAGTACATCATCCCTCCGGATGTTGGGACCGGTGCGGCGCAGGCGGTCGGAGCGGTCGCGCGGGCGGGTGTCGCCGCCGGAGCCGTTGCCTCGACCGGTGTCGCCGCCCCATTTGCGCCGCTTGTCCTGGCCCGATCGCTCTACACCGGGCTGCGAGACTCCGCGCCTACCGCCGGCCCACGGGAGAGATCGGCGGTCTCTTGTACGCAGCCCGGTCAGTATTGCTTTCAGCCGAGCCAGAATATCGCGGGCGCCTGCGTATACGGCGATCATCGGGACGTAAGCATGTTTGAGGCCGTTCCCCCCGAGCGCCTGAATGCCGAACTGCAGACGATCATTCAGCGTTGTGACCTGACCGAGGCGCAGCTTCGCGAGCTGCCGAAGGCGAGTGGAGGCTGTCGGAACATCACCAACGCGAGCGTAGATGAGTTTTGCCTGCAGCACCGCTACAGCTGCCGTGGGACAGGGGTTTGCGGTCGCTCAAGATATGCGGATCTTTTTGCCGGGACGCTCCGCGCCTACCATTCGTGGGAAAACGTTCCGCAGCAGCTCCGTCCGGAAACGTACTTCAAGCAGGGGTGCTTGAAGGCGATTGGAGCCGCTTGCCAATCCGACAGCGAATGCCCCTCGCGCTGCCTGAATAACCGATGTAGCGGCTTTGGCGCACTTGAAATCAGAGATGATGTTCCGGCCGGCAGCATTCGTGGCTTGCCTACGCCCGCCCAGGTCCAATACGTGTATACGAATGAAAACAACATGTGCCCTGACCAGTCCTGGACGGCGATCGATCTCCTCGAGCAGGCGCGCGGGATCGACGAGGCGGCGCAGACCGCGGCCCTCAATGTGCTTTTCCGCGCCGGCACGCGGGACCGCTTCTCTTGCTACCCATCCCGTCCGGCTGGGGCGAAATGCGATCTGAACGCGCAATGCCAATCGGGCAGATGCACCATCGCGGATGGCGTCCGGAGCGGTGACTCGCTCCCCGCCACCTTCAGCGCCCCGCTCGACAACAATGCTGGCCTTGGCACTTGCGGCTAGCGCGCCGGTCCGGACACTTGCACCCGGGGAAAACCCGTGGTAGTCTCGCCCGTATCGTGTCCCGCTCTTGGGGGCCTTGGAGAGAGATCCATGAAGCAACCGTCCGTGATTTCCATTAAAGGTGCGCGCGTCCATAACTTGAAAAACGTTTCCATTGACCTGCCAAAAGGTTCGTTCATCGTGATGACGGGCCTCTCCGGTTCTGGAAAGTCGTCCTTAGCATTTGATACCATCCACGCCGAAGGTCAGCGCCGTTACATGGAAAGCTTGTCTTCCTACGCGCGCCAGTTCTTGGAGATGCAAGACAAGCCCGACATCGACGAAATCTCTGGTCTCTCGCCCACGGTCGCCATCGACCAGAAGACCTCGTCGCACAACCCGCGTTCCACCGTCGGGACCGTTACCGAGGTCTACGATTTTTTACGCGTCCTCTACGCGCGCGCCGGTCGTCCGCATTGCGTTGGTTGCGGTTCCGCCCTCAGCCCCCAGACCCCCAAAGACATCGCCGAAAAACTGCTCAACTGGGCCAAAAAAGAAGAAGTCTTGCTGTTGGCCCCGCTCGTGAAAGAGCAGAAGGGCGAACAGAAGCTCGTCCTGCAATCGGCGGAACGCGCCGGCATCCGCGAGGTGCGTTTTGATGGCGTCCTCGTCGACCTCGAGGAGATGCTCCGCACGAAAATCGACAAGACCGCCGCCCACACCATCGAAGCGGTCGTTGTTCGCCTTGAGCACAAGACCACGATGGCCGCCACGTCCGCCCAAGAGCACGTGAAGCAGGCCCTCGACCTCGGCCACGGCGTCGTGCAGATCCTCGGCATGGACAGCCTCCAAGAAAAACTCTTCTCCGCGTCGCTCTTTTGTTCCGCCTGCGACCGCTCATTCCCGTCGCTCGAGCCGCGCCTCTTTTCGTTCAACGCCCCGCAAGGCGCCTGTCCCGCCTGTACCGGCCTCGGCACTAAGCTCGTCCTCGAACCGAGCCTCGTCATCCCCAACAAGCGTCTCACTATCGCCCAGGGCGCGATCAAGCCGCTCACGCGCATCGCCGGCAACCAGACCTCGACCATGAAGCTCCTCGCCGCCGTCGGCAAGGAGCATGGCTTCACGCTCGACACCGCCATCGCCGCCTTCACGAAGCCGCAGCTGAAGGTCCTGTTTGAAGGCACCGGCGAGCAACCGTACGTGGTCGAAGGCCAAAAGCCGCAGCCGTTCCTCGGTCTCGTTTCCCTTCTCGAAAGCAAGTATAAGGACAGCGATTCGGACTACGTCCAAAAGGAGATCGAGGCCTACATGCGCGTCCTCACCTGTCCGGATTGCCAAGGGAAGCGCCTCCGCCCCGAAGCGCTCGCCGTCACCGTTGCGGGCAAGTCTCTCGCAGACATCGTTTCCGTCCCCTTGGACGAGGTGAACGGCTTCTTTGCGTCCCTCGGCTCCGGTCCAAAAAAGGCGAAAGCCTCGCGTGCCATGCAGCGCGTGAAGGTGAAAGAGGAGGACGATAAGGCCGGTTTCAGCGCCACCGAGCGTGTCGTTGCCGACCAGATCTCCAACGAGATCGTCCGGCGCGTCCAAAACCTGCTCGATGTCGGCTTGTCCTACCTCACTCTCGATCGTGCGGCCATGTCGCTTTCGGGCGGTGAAGCCCAACGCGTCCGCCTGGCCGCCCAGCTCGGTTCCGAGCTCTCCGGCGTGATCTATATTCTCGACGAGCCTTCCATCGGCTTGCACCAGCGCGACAACGACAAGCTCATCCAGACTATCAAGCGTCTCCGCGACCTCGGCAACACCGTCATCGTGGTCGAGCATGACCAGGCCGTCATGGAAGCGGCGGATTACATCGTGGACATCGGTCCCGGGGCAGGGGAGTACGGTGGCGAGATCATCGCCGCCGGCAGCCTCGCAGAGCTGAAGAAGGATAAGGAATCCACCACCGGCCCCTATCTCTCCGGCAAGAAATTCCTCGAGACCCCCGCCACGCGCCGCAAGGGCAACGGCAAGGCCATCACGATCCGCGGGGCCAGCGCGTTCAACCTTAAAAACATCGATGTTGCCATCCCGCTAGGCAAGTTCGTCTGCGTAGCCGGCGTCTCCGGTTCCGGTAAGTCGACCTTGATCCTGGACATTCTGGGCCGCTCCCTCAGTTCTCATTTTTACGGCGCGAAAGACCCCATCGGCGCCC
Organism: uncultured Gammaproteobacteria bacterium; assembly: GCA_964474805.1. Lineage (GTDB taxonomy): Bacteria > Patescibacteriota > Patescibacteriia > 2-12-FULL-60-25 > 2-12-FULL-60-25 > JAGOUA01. The sequence continues at coordinate 1,020 of CAYYTQ010000007.1, read as the reverse complement.
ATAAGGCGATCGAGGGGATGGAGCATATCGACAAGGTGGTTTCCGTCGACCAGAGCCCGATCGGCCGCACCCCGCGCTCCAATCCGGCCACCTATACGGGCGTCTTCACCGCCATCCGCGACCTGTTCACGGAGATCCCTGAAGCGAAAGCTCGTGGCTTCGACGCCGGTAAGTTCTCCTTCAACGTGAAAGGCGGCGGTCGTTGTGAGGCGTGTAGCGGCGACGGTTCCATCCAGATCTCGATGCAGTTCCTGCCGGACGTGTACGTCGACTGCACGGAGTGCCACGGCAAGCGCTACAACAGCGAGGCTCTCGAGATCCAGTGGCGCGGCAAGACCATCGCCGATGTCCTCGACATGACGGTCGAAGAGGCGCGCCGCTTCTTCGTCGACCAGCCCGCCATCTACGAAAAGCTCTCCATCCTTTACGAGGTCGGCCTTGGGTATGTCCGCCTCGGCCAATCCGCCACCACGCTGTCCGGCGGGGAGGCCCAACGCGTCAAGCTCGCTACCGAACTCGCCCGTCGCGGCACCGGCAAGACCCTCTATATCCTCGACGAGCCCACCACCGGTCTCCACTTCGAGGACATCAAGCGGCTCCTGGTCGTCTTGAATGCTCTCGTCGACCGCGGCAATACCATCCTCGTCATCGAGCACAACCTCGACATCCTGCGCATGGCCGATTGGATCATCGAGATCGGCCCGGATGGTGGCATTCGCGGCGGCCAACTGGTTGCCCAGGGGACGCCAGAGCAGGTCATGAAATCCAAAACGCTGACGGCGCCGTACCTAAAAGAGGAGCTAGAAAAATATCCACCCGTGAAAGGAAAGGGGAAATAACGCAAAATCCGCCTAGCGCGGATTTTTCGCACCCGTCCGAGTTCATCATTTATTCTTTTCCCCATCCTTCCCCCCCCCTGTAGGGCCCCCGCGGGGGGGGTTTTTTTTTTGGTGTTAGTGTGTGGGGGTGAAAAAAAAAAAAAAGCGAGGTAAAGAAACCCAAAAAAAGACCACCCCCCCC
>CAYYTQ010000006.1:0-59557 GCA_964474805.1 uncultured Gammaproteobacteria bacterium | reverse complement strand
CGGTGAGCATGAAAATATCATAGCAGAGCGAAAAGATTTGTTAACAGGACCTAGCTTTACATGGTTTCTTTCCTGATTTGACGTCCGCCTCAGCGTAGGTAACGGTGTGGCGTATGGCCATGCGCGATCTCCTGAAAAAGTATTTCGGCTACGAGCAGTTCCGTCCCTTGCAGCAAGAGATTGTTGAGCATTGCCATGCCCGCCAGGACGCCCTCGTCCTCATGCCCACGGGCGGCGGCAAATCGCTGTGTTACCAGCTGCCGGCATTGGCGTTTCCGGGCATCACGGTCGTCGTCTCGCCGCTCATCGCGCTCATGAAAGACCAGGTCGATGCCCTCAAGGCCAACGGCATCGCCGCCGCCTTCCTCAATAGCACGCTTTCACCGCAGGAGGTTGCCACTGTTGAACACATGGCCGAGAATGGGCAATTGAAACTCCTGTATTTGGCCCCTGAACGTCTCGCGTTTCCGCAGACGATCGCATTTTTGCAGTCCCTTCCCGTCGACCTCTTTGCGATTGACGAAGCCCACTGCATTTCTGAGTGGGGTCATGATTTTCGCCCTGATTACCGCAACCTTCGCCGTCTCCGCGACGTCTTTCCCGGCGTCCCGCTCATCGCGCTCACCGCTACCGCGAATGGCCGTGTGCGCGACGACATCATCGCCCAATTGCGCCTTGAGAAGGGGAGGGTCTTCCAATCCAGTTTTAATCGCACCAACCTCACGTATCGTGTCCTTCCCAAAAAGAAGGCGTTTCCACGTTTGTTGCAGGAAGTCCGTCGCCGTCCGAACCAGGCGATCATCATCTATTGCTTTTCTCGCAAGGGCGTCGAAAAGACCGCGGCCGATCTCCAGGCGAACGGTGTCGCGGCCGCGGCATATCATGCCGGCCTTACACCCCTCCAGCGGACAAAGATTCAGGAGGCGTTCATCCGCGATGAGGTTCCCGTCATCGTCGCGACCATCGCCTTCGGCATGGGGATCGACAAGCCCGACGTCCGCCTGGTCGTCCACGCGGACTTGCCGAAATCCGTAGAAGGCTACTACCAGGAAACCGGCCGTGCCGGCCGCGACGGCCTTCCCAGTGACTGCGTCCTCTTCTATTCCGCTGGCGACCGCATCAAGCAGGAATACTTCATCCGCGAGATGCCCGATCCCGCCGAGCGCCAACGCGCCCGCCAGCAGCTCCAGGACATGCTCGATTACGGCGAACGCGCCACTTGCCGCCGCGCCTTCCTCTTGAGATATTTCGGCGAAGCCTGGGGGCAGGGGAATTGCGGGGCGTGTGACCTGTGCGTCCCGTCCCTTAACGATCTTCCGCGGCCTGACCCGACGGCACCCGCCGCCTTCACGCGCCCCTCCGGCAAGAACGCCGCCACGGAACCCTACGACCAGATCCTTTTCGAGCGCCTGCGGACCGTCCGCCGTCGCCTCGCTGAAGCCCGCTCCGTCCCGCCCTACATCATCTTCGGCGACCGTACCCTCCACGACATGGCCCGCCGCTACCCGCAGCGCCTCGAATCCATGGCTCAAGTCTTCGGGATCGGCAAAGAAAAATTGGCTCAATACGGCCAAGATTTTCTCGTTGAAGTGCAGACGTATGCCCAGGAGCATGGTCTTGAGGAACGCGTCATTGAAGCGAAGCCTGCCCCTGTCGTCGCCGCATCCACGAAACGCGCCGTCGGCGCCTCCATCCTCGCCACCGTCGAAGCCCTTGCGAAAAAACAGACCATCGAACAGATCGCCGCCGAGCGCCGCCTCACGGTCGGCACCGTCCTCAGCCATCTCGAACAGGCTCTCGATCAAAAGATGCCTCTCGAAATTTCGCACCTCACGGTCCCTTCCGTCGAGCGCTTCCAACGCATCGTCACCACGTTCCGCCAAATCGGTACCGCCTTTCTCGCGCCCGTCCAAGCCGCCTTGGGCAGCGAATACGGCTACGAAGAGCTCCGCTTCGTGCGCCTGATCCTCAGGGCGAAGCGCCAAACTGACGGAACGACGATGTAGGTTTCCGGCGCGCGTGTTGTTGACGCCGTTTCTGAGGGGTGTACGCTCAAAAGACCGACGTTCGTTCGACGTTCGGTCGGGAGATCCGCTGTGGCGCATCCTCCGGCTGAGCGTCGAACCTGGGGCTGCCTCGGACCGTCTCCGGACGCGCCTGGGGTCGCCCCTCGTTCCCGCTCTTCTTCATTCGCTAACCATCATCGTATGTCCCACTTCCTCGCTGATGATCGTGACTTGGAAAAGAAGGCCCCGGCCGATGACGGAGCTGAGACGGCAGGTGCGGATGGATCAGAGGAAACGCGTCTTCCGGCCGAGCCGGACGCGTCTCCCAAGCCAGATTCGGATGGAGTCGAGGAAAATGAAGAAGACGAAGAAGAGGGAGAAAATGAGGACGACGTAGAGGAAGAGGACGAAGAGGAAGAGGAGGCAACCGAACCAGCGGGAGCTTCTACGGAGTCAACCGTCGACCAGGAACAGCAAAAGCCTCGTCACGAGACCTGAGGCGAAAGGCGGCTAAGGCCGTCTTTCGGGTTTTGGATGGGCGGATAAAGGTATTATTGCTTTCGTGCGTTGACCGGCGTGATACGACGGTCGACGTATTCGGAGCCAAAAACGTCCCCTTTGCGGGACGTTCTTATTGGCTCTTGGTGATTCATGCGCTTCAACCCTTTTCTGACGCTGCCTGTGCGCGTGCGCGCGTGCCTTTTTTTCGCGCCTCCGAAAGACCGATCGCGACGGCTTGTTTGCGATTCGTCACCTTCTTCTTGCTGCGACCGCTCTTGAGCGTCCCGTCCTTAAATTTGCGCATGGCAGTCCGCACGGTCTTTTGGCTGAGGGATTCTTTGTTTCGTGTCATATGGCCACCCCCTTTCTCATTGAGGGTAGGTCCGCCCGTCGGGTGATGCAAGCGAGCCGTATGAAAAAAGCGATCCGTCGATCGCTAGCGTTGCGGGTAGTATCCGCGAAACACGCGCAGGATCTCATCGATCCGTTCCGGCGAGAGGGGATCGAGTGGTGGCACGCGTTTGGGTGCGGCACGTCCCCACGGCATTCCGGTAACCATGACCGTGTAGGCGATCCCGCCCTCCGGGATGACCGCGTGCCAGCCGTCGATGTCCGCCATCGCATAAACCGTCTCAGGCGGCAGCACGAGTTCGGTGGCGACCGGCGGCGGCACCAGGCCCGGCCCGAACCCGACCCGCATCCGATACCCGCGCCCCTTCAGCCGCATCGCCGAAGGCCACGGGTGCGGGTGGTACAGGGCCTGTTCCGGGGCGCAGGGATGGATCGCGTGCAGCGACAGCCGCCCGTCTCCCCACGGTCGCCACAGTCGCTCCACGAACGGCCGCTCGTAGTCGATGTGCAGGCTCTGCCACCCGTCGTCCTCCAGTAGGGAGGGGAGGGCGGCCTCGGCCGCCGCGAGACGCTCGAACAGGCCTTTCTCACGCATGGTCCGGCTCCTTTGAACGGTAGGCTTGTCCGTTCATGAGAAAGAGTATATCCTAACTAGCGGGTTGTACGATATGTCGTACAGATACGACAAAAGAATGAAATTTGGCTTACAGAAAGGATTTTTATGCATAGCCCCACCGACCATCTCAAGCGCCTCGGTCTCAGCGCCTACGAAGCCGCCATCTACGGCGCCCTCTTAGAGCGCTCGCCTGCCAGCGCCACAACCATCGCCAAGGCTTGTGCCTTGTCGCGCAGCACCGTATACACCTGCCTCCATGCCCTCATCGGCAAGGGGATCGTAAACGTCACCCAAAAAAACGGCGTCAAGCAATTCCTTGCCCAAGATGTGGAAGTCCTGGATCGGCTGCTTCAAGCCGAAGAGCGGGCCCTCACCGAAAAACGCGCCTTCTTTCAGGAAATCGGTCCGCAGCTCCGCGCTTTAGGGACCAAAGACGCCCAGGTGCCCCGCGTCGTTTTTTTCGAAGGCCAAGAGGGCCTGAAGCGCGCTTACATGGCGATGATGCGCCAAGCCCCCGTCGGCGCGACCCTCTATCTGGCCCGCGACCCATTCGTCTGGCAGCCGGAGTGGGGCTTCGTGTTCGAGTCCGAGTGGCACGATCGGATCAAGCGCCTCAAGACGGAAAAACGGTTGGCGACCAAGCTTCTCGTCAACGGTTCTGCCCTCGAACACGAAAAAAAACCTTTCTATCAGCGAAAGAAGGGCCTTGAGGTCCGCTTTCTCGACCCCGCGGCCGCCTTGCATGCCTTTGCCTTCTACCTGCTGGGTGATACCGTCAACATATTGTCCTTCGAGCGAGGCAACCTACTGGGGACCACGATCACGAACCAGAACGTCGCCCGCAATTTCCAGACCCTCTTCGAGACCTGGTGGCAGGCCGCGAAAGATTGAACGGTAAGTTTTTCCACTCCCTTTCGTCATCTATGCCAATGGACGTCCAAGCCGCGTTCCTCCATGCCTACGAAACCCACGCAGATGCGATTTTTCGCCATTGCTATTTCCGGGTCTACCATCGCGAGCAGGCCCGGGACCTGATGCAGCAAACGTTCCTCCGCGTCTGGCAGGCCATCGGACAGGGGACGGAAATCGAAAACCTTCGCGCCTTCCTCTACAAGGTCGCGAATAACCTCATCATCGACGAGGCTCGCAAGAAGCGCGAGCAGGTCTCTATCGAGGTTTTGGAAGAAAGCGGGTTTGAACCATCCAGCAACCCTCGTGCCGCCCTCGAGAAGGGGATCGACCATCAGGCCATCCTCCCTTATCTCGACAAACTCGATGAGAAGCATCGCGAAGTCGTCATCATGCGGTATATCGATGACCTGTCCCCGAAAGAGATCGCGGAGATCTTGGGCGAATCCGCGAACGTCGTCTCCGTGCGGCTCCATCGCGCCATCGACAAGCTCCGTCGCCTCATCCCTTCCTATGTTTTATCGCTTTAGATTCTTCCGCCGCGCCCGCGCGCTGGCCCTCACGCCCGACGAGAAAGACGCTGCTCGCCGCGAGCTTTTATCATTCATGGAGGCGCACCCGGTAAGACCGCGCGTGGCGGCACGTCCAGTAGAGCAAAGGTCGAACCCCTTGTTCTCGTTCCTCGCTCCTGCTTTAAAGCCGATCCCGCTCACGGTCCTTGCTCTCCTGCTTGTCGGGACGGGGACGGCTTCCGCGGCGGAAGGCGCCCTTCCCGATAGCCCCCTTTATTTCCTGAAAGTCAACGTGAACGAACCCATCCGGCGCTCGCTCGCCCGTTCGGCGGAGGCAAAGGCCGAAGTCGAAGCGGACCTTGCCGCGCGTCGTCTCGACGAGACGAAGGCGCTCGTCGAACAGGATCGCCTCACGCCGTCCATCCAAGCCGATCTCGAAGCCCGTTTCAAGGAGCAGGCCGATCGCGCGGAGGCGAACATCCTCATCTTGAAAGATACGGGAGCTGCAGACGTCGCCGCGGATCTCTCCGCTCGCTATGAGGCCAAGCTCCAGGTCCGCAAAGAGGCCCTCGATCGTCTTTCCGAGCGTCCGGTCCCCGCTGGCGCCGCCATCACGCCCGTGCTCGATGCGGTGCGACTCAAGGCCGAAGCGGCGACCCGTCAGCGCGAACGCCTTACGGACGATCTTGGCTCGGGAACGCCCCACGACAAGAATGACGCGCATAGGACCGACGAAAAATGGAAAGAGATCGCGTTTGAGGCGCAGGCTGGCCTTGAAGGGCGCTTGGGAGAGGCCCAGAGCGAACGCGCCCGTGCCGACGCCTTCACCTCTCCTGAAGTCGGCATGAAAGCGGATCTCCAGATCGCTGCCGCGAAGGAGGCCTACGCGAAGGGGCACGCTTCCTTGCGCGCCGGTGCTTACGCGGATGCCGCTACGGCATTCCGTGCGACCCGTGAAGCGTTACGCGGGGTCGAGGCGCTGCTTCGCGGGGCGGACAAGCCGAAGCCTGAACATGCCGATGAAGAGCCGTCGAAGGAGGTTCCAAAAAAAGAAGACCGTCCGGCCGCCTTGCGTCCGCGGCGCGAACTGCCAGTGAAGGTGATCCCCGCGCCGAAGCTGGATCCGATCGTCGTTCCGTCCGTCGATCCGTTCACGAAAGAAGCGGACAAGATCGAAGACCCGGAGCGCCAAAAAGCTGAACTAGACCAGAAAACCCCCTAAATCATTTGAACAACGTTCCTACTCACATATGCGTACCCATCTCCTTGTCGCGGGCGTCGCCTTGACCGCCGCCTTTACGCCGGTCGCGACGTTCGCTCGTACTCCCATCGTCACGCCGCCGGTCATCGCCAATCTCGACCTTTCTGGCAAGATTGATCTTTTCCAGAAGAAGGCCGAGATCGTGTCAGAGAAGGTGAGTCCCGCGGTTCTTGAGGCTGTAAAAGGGAAGAAGCTCCCGAGTGTTGAGCAGAAGCAGATCACGGTCGTCGGAACCGTCTCCTCGCTTTCCGGGACGGACATCGTTTTGAAGGTCGGCGAGGGAAGCTTCAAGATTCGCACCAATGCCGAAACGAAAATCGTCCCTCGCTCTGGGGCGGCGATCGCGCTTGAAGACATCCGCGTCGGTGACCGCCTCCTGGTGCAGGGGACGGTCCAGGCCGAAACGGACATTCTCGCCAACCGCATCCAGGACGAGACGATCCGCGTCGAACGCCTCACGCTCGCGGGAACGATCGCCTCCGTGGCCGCTGATGGCAAGAGCCTGGTGGTCAAGACCAAGAACCGCGGCGAGCAGACCGTCTTATTAAATGAAAAGACCAAGATCCTAAAGAACGGTGATGAGGCAACGTCCGCGAGCCTTACCGTCGGTGCGGAAGTGACGGTCCACAGCGTCTGGAACCGCGACAACACCAGCGCCGCCGCTGAAAAGATCCAGATCCGGGTCCCGGTGGTCCGTGTCCATATCGAAGGAACGGTGAGCGCCATCGAGGGTAACCGCCTCCGCGTTCTCGGAACGGACGGCAAGACGTACAATGTCGATATCCGCGCCTCTTCCCTGGTCTTCGGCAACTACCTCCGCTTGAATAAGAAATTCCTGGCGGTGGGGGATCGGGTCGATGTCTGGGCCCGTGCGGAAACCGGATCGCTTGATCTGAAGGCGTATTTCGTGCGCAACTTGTCCCAAGTCAACGCCACCACGCGCACGATCGGCATGCGCGACAACGGTACGACGGTCCAGGCCGAAACGGGGGATCGAATCCTTCTGAAGCTTGGGAACGACTACGTCTGGAGCGCCGTCTCCAATGAGAACGCGGCTGTCCTCGCGCCGATCAGTGGCCAAGACCTCACGTTCAAGGCGGCCACCGTCGGCAAGACCGAACTTACGCTTACCGGCGAGCCTCGCTGTCGCACGAGCGTTCCGGCCTGTGGCGCCCCGTCCGTTTCATTCCGCGTGTGGGTAAACGTGGTGGCGCAGGCGTCCTAGGGAAAAGGGAAAAGCAAAAAACGGGCCTTGGCCCGTTTTTGTTATTTTGATCACGTATTTCTGAAATGGAAAAACAAGCGTATGCTGTGTTGGTATGCTGAATATCGCCATCAACGGCTGTGGCCGCATCGGTCGCCATTCTTTGAAGCTTCTTCGCGAGGTCGGGGATGCGCGCGTCGTCGCGATCAATGACCTCACAGATGCCGCGACGCTCACCCACCTGATCCGTCATGACACCGTGTATCGGGCGTACCATCGTCCCGTCTCTTCAGAGGAGGGGGCCATCTTGATAGACGGGCAGCGGATCCCGGTCTTCGCGGAAAAGGATCCGGCCAAGCTGCCCTGGGACGAATTACGGGTTGACGTGGTTCTCGAATGCACGGGGCGATTCACCGACCGTGCGGGTGCGGAGGGGCATTTGAAGGCGGGCGCCAAGCGGGTGGTTCTGTCGGCCCCCGCGAAAGGCGACGAGATCCCGACCTTCGTCATCGGGGTTAATGATGCCGCGCTGATGGGAAAAGAGCGCATTGTAAGCAACGCCAGCTGCACGACGAACTGCTTGGCGCCGCTTATGGCCGTGATGCAATCAGCTTTCGGGATCCAGAAATCGCTGATGACGACCGTGCATTCGTATACGGCCTCACAGGTCTTGCAGGACGCTCCCGCCAAGGACCTGCGGGACGCGCGCGCCGCCGCCGAGAACATCGTCCCCACGACGACGGGCGCGGCGCGGGCCGTGGGCTTGGTCCTGCCGAGCGTGCAAGGCCATTTCGACGGCCTTTCGGTGCGCGTGCCCACGCCGGTCGTGTCGCTTTCCGATTGCACGATGCTCCTCAGCCGTCCCGTGACGGTTGAGGAAGTGAACCAGGCGTTCAAGGATGCGGCCGCAAGCGAGGCCTGGAAGGGGATCTTAGAGGTCACGAACGAGCCGCTCGTGTCGGCTGATTTCATCGGGAATCCGGCGTCGTGCACCGTGGACCTTGGCCTAACGCGCGTCGTCGGCGGTGATCTGGTGAAAGTGGTCGGATGGTACGATAACGAGTGGGGATACAGCCACCGTTTCGTCGAGCTGGCGCTCATGGTAGGAAAGCAGATCGCTTGAGTATGTCATTACGCACCCTCCCGCACGATCTTGGGGATTGGCATGGCAAGCGTGTCTTGCTGCGCGTCGATTGGAATATCCCCTTGGTTGCGGCATCGGATCCGGAGAGCGAGCTCAAGATCGCCCGTACGGTTCCTACCATCCATCGCCTGCAACAGGCGGGGGCGATCGTCCTCTGTCTGACGCACCTGGGTCGCCCGGCTTCTGCGAGGGATCGTGCGTTCTCGACCAAAAAACTCTTGCCGTTCTTGGCGCGCCATCGTTTGAGGGTCGAGTGGCGGGGCGAAGATGTCATGAACACAAAAGAGCGTCAGGAGCTTTCGCGGGTGATCCTTGAGGCCCGTCCGGGCTCCGTCTTCCTCCTCGAGAACACCCGGTTTTATCCAGGTGAGGAGAAGAACGCGGCTGGGTTTTCCAAGGCGCTTGCAAGCCTTGGGGATCAGTTCGTGAATGACGCGTTCGGTGCCTGCCACCGCGCGCATGCGAGCATCGTAGGGATCCCGAAACACTTGCCGGCATGGGCAGGGATGAGCCTTGTGGAGGAGGTCGAGCGCTTGCAGGCCGTCCGTGACGCGAAGAAGGTCCCCGTCATCGGGTTCTTTGGAGGAAAAAAAATTTCAAGCAAGTTGCCGACCCTCGAAGCGCTGCAAAAGAAGGTCGATGCCTTGTATCTCGGCGGGGCGATGGCGATGGCCTGCGAGGCGGCACGCGGGAAGAAGGTTGGGGTCTCGTACGTCGAATCAGGACAGACGAAGGCGGCACAGGCGCTCCTGAAACGAAAGAATGTCCATCTGCCGGTAGATTACGTCGTCACAAAACGCCTTGAGGAAGGGGCGAAGACCCGCATCGTCGATGCGGACGGCATCGCCGCCGATGAGATGGTTGTCGATGTCGGCCCGCGGACCTTAGTCATGTGGGCGGATGCGATCCGCAAGGCCGCGCTCATCGTCTGGAACGGGCCGATGGGTGTCACGGAGATCGATGCGTTCGCGGCCGGATCGCGAGGATTGGCGCGTTACCTAGGTTTCCTGCCGCGTAAGGCGCAGGTCGTGGCGGGTGGAGGGGATACGCTGCCGGTCCTCGCTGCGGCAGGTGTCATGGATCGCTTTGGCTTCGTTTCTACAGGAGGCGGAGCGATGCTAGACTTCTTAGGGCAGGGCGAGTCTTTGCCCGGGCTGCGTCCTCTCCTGGTGAAGAAATCTTAATGTTTTTCTCTAAACTATGGCCGTTTCCTATAAAGAACAGCCGGTCCTGTTGGCCCTTGCAGGGATTTTATTGGTCGTCCTCACCGTCTTCGTGGGCGTGAAGACCTGGAACGCGGCCGTCGAACACAAGTATATCGGTAAGCCGGCGACCGTTCGTGACACCATCACGATCCAAGGGGAAGGGAAGGTGACTTCTAAGCCGACGCTCGCGCTGGTGCAGTTCGGCGTCGTCACCCAGTCGCCGACGCCGGCGCAGGCCCAAGCCGCAAACACGGCAAAGATGAACACCGTCACGCAGGCCATGAAGGACCTCGGGATCGCCGAAGACGATCTCGAAACTTCTGGCTATAGCCTGAACCCCAACTACGACTACTCCAAGTCACCGATGGTGATCCAGGGCTACATCCTCACGCAAAACCTTTCCGTGAAGATCCGTGATTTTAACAAGGTCGGTCCGGTTCTTGAGCGCGGTGTCGCGTTGGGGATTAACCAGGTGAACACCGTCCAATTTACCATCGATGAGCCGGCGCAGTTGCGCGAACAGGCTCGCATGGAGGCATTGGAGGATGCCAAGAAGAAGGCCGATGCCTTGGCGCGTGCGCTCGGTGTCGATATCGTCCGCGTCGTCTCGTTCTCTGAGAACGGTTGGAGCGATCCGGGTCCGGTCCCGATGTACTATGGCCGCGAAGCCGCCGTCTCCGCGATGGCGCCCGCGCCTTCCATCCAGTCTGGGACGCAAGATGTGCAGACCAGCGTCTCCGTCACGTACGAGATCCGTTAAGCGGATCGGACGCCCGCCTCGATGGCGGGCGTTTTTGCGTCTCGCGATATGGTATACTGTTTGCGGATATGTTCTTTTCGCTCTTTTCCCGTCCGACGATTGCGTCCGTGCATGCGCGTGAGGTTCTTGATTCGCGTGGAAACCCGACGGTTGCGTGTCGCGTCACCTTGCATTCGGGGGCGACGGCTGAAGCGAAAGTCCCTTCCGGGGCTTCGACCGGTTCTCATGAGGCATGGGAGCTGCGCGACGGCGGCAAGCGGTATGGCGGCAAAGGCGTCCTGAAGGCGGTGAAGCACGTGAATGGGCCGATCGCGAACGCCCTGAAGGGAAAATCGATTTTCCGGCAACGTGATCTGGATCAGGCGATCATCGATCTTGACGGGACCGAAAACAAGAAGAAGTTGGGCGCGAACGCGCTACTGGCTGTTTCGCTCGCATGCGCAGAAGTCGCGGCCCTCGAGCGCCGCGTACCGCTTTGGAAATCCCTGCGCGAGACGTTCTCGTTCATCAAGCCGCCCTCCTTGCCCATGCCGACGATGAACGTCCTGAATGGCGGGGCGCATGCGCATTGGTCGATGGATGTTCAGGAGTGCATGATCGTTCCGAAAAAAGGCCCCTTGAAAGAGCGCATCCGCTGCGGGGCAGAAGTCTTCGCATCTCTCCGCGAAGTGCTTGCGGCAGAAGGGTTTGCGACGACGGTGGGGGATGAGGGCGGGTTTGCGCCCCGCCTTCCTTCCGTGGAGCAGGCGTTCGAGACGCTGGCGTTAGCGGTCAAGAAATCCGGCTACAAGCTCGGAAAAGACCTCGCCTTTGCCGCGGATGTGGCCAGTTCTGAGTTATATGACGCGAAGCAGAAAAAATATGTCTTCCGGGGCGAGGGGCGCTCGTTCTCGGCGGCGGATCTGCTGAAGCGGTACCTTGCCTGGCAAGAGGCGTACCCGTTCGAATCCATCGAGGATCCCTTTGCGGAGGATGACTGGAAGTCTTGGACGAATGCCCTTCCGGTGCTTGGCAAGCGTAGCGCGATCGTCGGGGATGATTTCCTGGTCACGAACGTCACGCGCCTCGAACGCGCCATCCGTGAGCAGGCGGCGAGCGCGATCCTGGTGAAGGTGAACCAGATCGGGACGGTGAGTGAGGCGGTCGATGCCATCTGCATGGCCCATCGCGCCGGGTGGCGAACGTCGATTTCGCATCGCTCGGGGGAGACGGCGGATACGTTCATCGCGGACTTGGCCGTCGCTGCCGGATCCGAATACATCAAGACGGGCTCGTTGAGCCGTTCGGAGCGGGTGGAAAAGTACAATCGCCTCATGGAGATCGAGGAAGAAATGGAAAGCAGCTAGCCTCGGCTAGCCGCTTTTGTTCGTATGCGGTTTGCAATCGCGGAGGCGATCCCTGTTTGTTTTTCATTCATGTCGCCATTATCCTGTCCCTATTTGGCGACGATCGGCTTTATCCGCATGACGATCTTGCCCCGAAGGCTTTAATATTTGGCGCCGCTCAATATTGAAGGGTGTAAGCCCGACGGTGGGGAGTTATTTCAACGAGTACGTCAGCGTTAATCCGAGCCCGACGCGTTTTTCGATGGAAGACGTGTCGTCGTTCTCCGCATAGTACGAAGGTGAGTAGCTATTGACGGGTGTGACGTTTAGGTACGCGCCGCTGTCCATGCGCAAGAGTTTCCCGAGCCGGTTCCCGCTTAGTTTTTGTGCTTGGCTGCGGGCATCTTCGGCGGCTTCCTGGATCAGCTCGCGACGCAGCTGGTCTCGGTTCGAGAGGAAGAATTCCGTGGTGTTCTGGTCGATCGTGACGCCTCGGGCGGTCAGGGTTGAAACGATGTCACCGGTAACCTGGTTGAGTTCCTTCACCTGGCTCGACTCGATCACGACGAACTGCGATCCGCTGTGGCCTGATGAGGTAGGATCGTCGTAATACGAGGTGTAGGCGTTGTCCTGGTACGGCTGTCTGCTGACGGTCGGGTTGCGCACGCCGGCCTGTTCAAGGGAACGCACGATTTGGTCGATATCTTCCCGTAATTGCGGTTCAAGCGAGGCCTGGCTCGTGCTGGTGGCCGATCCTGCCTGGCGGCGCATGAGCCGAAGGGACCACTTGACCTGATCGGACGTCACGATGCGGCTCGCGTAGCCCGGCATCGAGAGGCTCGCTTGTGATGCTGTGAAGCTGCGATAATCGGTATATGCCTTTACTGCCCCGGCCCCAAAGAGGCCCAGGGCGATGAGTAAGGCGGCGTACACCAGCGCTTTTCCGGGAAAAGAAGAAGGTTGTTGTTCCATATGACGGCACAATACCAGGGTGGCGCACTTCGACCAATCGTCTTGTCAAACCTTCCGCGACCGGCTTGAATACCCGCATGTCCCCGCGTTTCCATATCACCACCTACGGCTGCCAGATGAACAAGAACGATTCCGAGCGCATCGCCGGCTTATTGCAGGGGCTGGGGTTCGTCGCGACGGAAGATGAGGGAGCGGCAGACCTGATCCTTGTGAATACCTGCAGCGTCCGCCAGTCGGCGGAAGATCGGGTTTACGGCTCACAGGAGAAGTATTTGGAATACAAGAAGGCCAATCCTAACCTGATCGTCGCGGTAACGGGCTGCCTGCCCGGGCGAGACAAGAAAGGGGAGTTCCGAAAACGATTGCCCGCGACCGACCTCTATTTCCCGACGCCCGACATGATCCACCTCCCGAAATGGATCGCCGAGTTGCGCCCAGACCTGGTCAACTCGGAGGCGATCGAGCAGGACTACCTTAAGATCCGCCCGTTGCGCGCGCCGTCCGCCCAGGCCTATCTCACGATCCAGACGGGATGCAACAAGTTCTGCACGTATTGCGTGGTCCCGTATGCGCGCGGCCTCGAGCGCAACCGGCCCGTCAAAGACATCCTGGATGAGGCGCGTGGCCTGCTTGCGCGCGGTGTCATCGAGATCACCTTGCTCGGCCAGACCGTCAACTCGTATCGCGCCGTCGATCCGGAGTCCTTCTCATCCGAGAACCCCTACAAGGATCATTTCGCCGCACTTCTTTGGGAGTTGAACCGTCTTCCCGGCCTGGAGCGCCTGCATTGGACCGCTGCCCACCCGCTGTCCATGACCGATGAGGTCATCGATGCGCTTGCGTTGCCGAAGCAGGTCCGCTATCTCCATTTGCCTGTCCAGGCGGGCAGTACTGAGGTCCTGCGCCGGATGAACCGCAAGTATTCGCGTGAACACTATTTGGAGCTGATCGCAAAAATCAAGGCCCGTTGCCCGGATCTCGCGCTCGGCAGTGATATCATCGTCGGATTTTCTGGCGAGACGGCCGAACAGTTTCAGGAAACGCTAAGCCTGTATGAGGCGGTCGGTTTCGATATCTCATATAACGCCCAATATTCGCAGCGTTCCGGCACGCTCGCCGCGAAACTCTTCCCTGACGATGTTCCAGCGGCTGAAAAACGCCGTCGCTGGGATGAGCTCCAGACGCTCATGGAAATGATCAGCCTGCGCAAGAACGAGGCATGCGTCGGCAAGGAGGTCCGCGTCCTTGTCGAGCATGTCGGCCATGGGTTTGCGAGCGGCAACGCCGAAACGATGAAGCTCTGCCGCTTTCCCGCGAAAGACGCCGCGCTCGTTGGCAAGCTCGTCCCGATGCGTGTCACGTCCGCAAAAGCGTGGGTCCTAGAAGGGGAGCCGTCCTCTGCTTAGTATGTTGCCGCGTGTCCTCTGCCTGATGGGTCCCACCGCGTCCGGGAAGACGGCGCTCGGCTTGGCGTTGGCGCACCGATACGACGGTGAAGTCATTAACGCCGATGCCCGCCAGCTTTATCGAGACGCGCCGATCGGGACCGGGGTTCCGATCGGTGCTTGGCAGCCCACCGAGGCGGGGGAAGGGTATTTTGTCGATGGGATCCGGCATCATCTGCTCGCGGTAAGCGGTCCCGACGAGACTTGGACGGTTTCCCGTTGGCAGCGGGCGGCCCTCGACGCCATTGAAGATGTTCTCGGGCGCAACCGCCTGCCGATCATCGTTGGCGGAACGGGCCTCTACATTCGCGCGCTTTCCGAAGGGTACGTGTTTACGGGGGCTCCGGATCCGCAGCAGCGTGAAACGCTCCTGGCCCTTCATCCAGAGGAGCGCCGCGCGCGCCTCATGCGGCTGGATCCCGAGATGGCGGCACGGACCGACCTCCAAAATCCCCACCGCGTCTTGCGTGCCCTGGAGCGTGCGCTTTCCGGTGTCGCCGCTCCCGCTCGCGCTTCGCCTCCGTATGCGTTCCTGAAGCTTGTCCTGGATCCGGACGCCGATCGCCTCCGTTCCCAGATCGAGGCCAGAATCGCCGCTCAGTGGTCAGCCGGTTGGCCTGAAGAGGTTCGCGCCCTGTTGGCGCGAGGCGTGCCCTTGTCGAGCCCGCTCATGCAATCCATCGGCTTCCGGACGCTTGCCGAAGCCCTCACCTCCGGCACGTTCGATGAGGGGCGCGCCAAAGCGAGCCTTCTTCGTGAGACTTGGCTCTACGCCCGCCGTCAACGCACCTGGTTCCGGCGCGAACCGCAGGCGCATCCCGTCCGAACGGAAGCCGAAGCGATCGCCCTCATCGACCCGTGGCTCGCCAAAGGTTCGCCTTTCGCATGAATCAACGGTATACTCGCGCCATGAACTACTGGCTTTTGAAGAGTGATCCGGACACCTACGCCTGGCCCGATCTCGTACGCGAGGGCAAGACCCGCTGGGACGGAATCCGCAACGCCCAGGCCCGCAATTTTCTGCGCGAGATGAAGGTCGGTGATCTCGCCTTGTTTTATCACAGCCAAACCGAACGCGCCGTCGTCGGGGTCGTCGAGATCGTTCGCGCCGCCTACGCCGATCCGACCGCGAAAGAAGGGGACTGGTCGTGTGTCGATATACGTCCCGTCGAGGCCTGGAACGTGCCTGTGCCCCTTGCCGAAATTCGTGCCAAGGACGACTTGAAGGACCTACTTCTGCTGAAGCAGGGCCGCCTTTCTGTCACGCCGATCCCTGCCACGGCCTGGAAAGCGATCAAAGCGCTCCGCCCCTAGCGTATGCCGCTTACCGGATGGCGAGTGCCGCTTCCGCTCTTGGCGCTCATCGGCCAAAAAAAGCCTGCCCTTGCCCAGCTCGCGCGCGTCCTGCGGGCTCAAAAGGGTTCTTTGCGCTGGCTCGGAAACGTCTCCTGGCCGGATTCCTCTTGGTTGGCAGGCGTTCCCGAAACGGTCGCGAATCAGGTCGCTGCGCATGCGCTCGGATCGGCGCCGCCGCTTTCTGCGCTTCGCCTGCTTCCATCCGAAGAGCGGGCTTGCCGCGCGTTCGAGGGGGAGTTGCGTCGATGGCGGCAAGGCGCCTCCGGTTGGCAGCTGGTCGTTCCGAGCGAGCCCGCATGGGGCGAGGGTGATGCGGCCGCGTGGAAACAGGCGCTTGAACACGTCACCGGAGCGTTGCTTTTTCTGATCTGGCGCTTCTCCCGCTTCAGTGCGGTCCTGGCGGCGGCTCAAGCTCGTTTGCGGCGTCGTCTCGCCTTCGCTATCGACAGCCGTTCCCGGATTCGCTAGGCTGGGTGTATGTCAGATCCTGCCGTTCTTCCCTCGTCCACGCCAAAAGAGCCTCTAAAACAAGAGCAAAAAAGCGCATTCCGCTGGACCGAGCTCTTGCAGGTGGTCTGCATGACCTTGGCGATCGTAATCCCGATCCGTCTTTTTTTGGCGAACCCGTTTAAGGTCCAGGGGGCCAGCATGGAGCCTGCGTTTTTCGATCACGAATACCTCATCGTCGATGAGCTGACCTATCGTTTCGAAGAACCTAAGCGAGGTGAGGTGGTCGTCTTCCATCCGCCGACCGATCGCTCCAAATACTACATCAAGCGCGTCATCGGCCTTCCTGGCGAAACCGTTGAGCTCGTGAACGGGGTCGTGAAGGTCTACAACAAGGAGCATCCCACCGGTTGGGTGCTCGATGAAGCCTCTTACCTGGATCTCAGCGATTACAGCGCCCAAGAGCGCGCTTCCATGACGATGCAACCGATGACCCTGGGTGAAGACGAATATTTCCTGATGGGGGATAACCGTCGTGCCAGCTATGACTCGCGCTTCTTCGGGCCTGTTCAGCGTCCTGCCCTTACGGGTCGCGCCTGGCTTCGCGGCCTGCCGATTCAGCGCTGGGGGATCCTGACCCATGTCCCGGATTACCCGAAACCGGCCACCCAAGAGGCGCGGTAGGTTGCCGAACCGCCTCGACCTTGCTACGCTCGCTCAGAAATCGCTTTCATTTTCCCTATGCCGACCCCGAAAAAACCCGTCAAGGATGACGTCAAGAAACCCGCGGACGCGGCCGCTCCCGTCAAGAAGTCCGTCCAGCCCCTTTCGCTCCTGCGCGGCATGCGTGACCTGTTGCCGCCGGATCTGGTCTACTTGCGCCACATCCAGGGCGTGATCGCCAAGGTCGCCCAGGCCTACGGCTTTGCGGAGATCGAGACCCCGATCGTCGAGGAAACCGCCCTCTTTGCCCGTGGCGTCGGGAAGGCGACCGACATTGTCGAAAAGGAGATGTATACCTGGGAAACGCCGAGCGGCGAATCCATCACCTTGCGTCCGGAAGGCACTGCTCCCGTAGCTCGCGCCTACATCCAGCACGGCATGCTCAACATGCCGCAGCCCGTGAAGTTCTGGTATTCCGGTCCCATGTTCCGCTATGAGCGCCCGCAGGCCGGACGTTTCCGTCAGTTCTACCAGGCCGGGTTGGAGTGCCTTGGGGATGCCGACCCGATCGTCGATGCCCAGCTCATCCTCATCGCCCATCTCGTCGCCAAAGAATTGGGGATCGATTCCATCGTCCGCATCAACTCCATCGGCACGCCCGAAGCGCGTACCAACTACAAGAACGCGCTCGTCTCGTATTTCCGCTCCAAGCGCAGCAAGCTGTCTGAAGAAGACAAAAAGCGCCTGCTCAAGAACCCGCTCCGCCTTCTCGATTCCAAAGAGCCTGGCATGCAGGAGCTGAAGGCCGAGGCTCCGCAAATGGTCGACTGGCTCGATGAGGATTCCCGCGTGCATTTCACGCGCGTCCTTGAGTACCTCGATGAGGCGGGCGTCCCGTACGAGTTGGACCCATACCTCGTCCGCGGCCTCGACTACTACACCAAGACCGTCTTCGAGCTGTTTGCCACGAGCGATGACCAGGAGCTGGCCCAAAGCGCCATCTGCGGTGGCGGTCGATTTGATGGGCTTGTCGAGCTGTTGGGCGGGCGTCCCACTCCCGGCGCCGGTCTCGCCTTCGGTCTCGACCGTCTCATGTCCCGTCTGAAGGACCGTCAGGCCTTGCCGCCCGTCGCTGACCACGCCGATGTCTTCTTGGCCCAGCTCGGTGAAATGGGTCGCAAGCGGGCCCTGCCGATTTTCGAGGAATTCCGCCAGGCCGGCATCAAGGTCGGGGAAGCGCTCTCGAAGTCATCCATCAAGGCCCAAATGGAGCTTGCCAACAAGCTCGGCGCCAAGTGGGCGATCGTGATCGGCCAAAAGGAAGTCCTCGATGGGACGGCCATCATCCGCGACATGGACGCCGGAACCCAGGAGATCGTCGACGCCAAGAAACTGGTCCATGAAATTCGCAAGAAATTGGGACGCTAGTCGTCCGCATGCAAGCCGCAATCGACCTGGCCTCCTGGCCATCGTCGTTTGCGGTTTGTTGTTTACGCTCTTAGGGGCCGGCTGCGAGATCCCGGTCTCGTGGGAAGGGGCGTGGTCGCCGGAACCTGCCGCCAACGCCACGACGACTTGGCGGGCCGTGGCGACGGGCGTCGATCGTTTTGACCAACGATTGGGAGCCGAGGCCGCGGCCGCCCGCTTCATTATTTGGCGCGTCACGCCAGAGGCAGGCCTCACATGGTCCATCGTCGCCTCGACAACGCAGCCGCGCTTGGTGAGCGCCTGGTCCGACGCGGACCCGGAAGCGGTATTTACAATCAACGGAGGATATTTTCATGCGGATGGGCAGCCCTCGGGCTGGGCACGGGCAAATGGCCAGTCCTTGAGTCGCCGTTCCTTTGATGCACAGCGCAGCGGCATGGTCGTGTTGGGCGATGAGCCGAACCTGTTCGCCGGGACGATGTCTACGGGGACGTTCCGCGAGGATGGGTTCCAGTCCTATCCGTGGCTGATCGACGACGGTCGCCTCGCCTTTACGCAAGAAACGGGGCAGTATGCCCGTCGCACGTTTGTCGGCACCGACATGCAGGGGAATTGGTACGTCGGGATCGTCCCATCCGAGTCCGTGACCTTGCATCAGCTCGGGAAGCTGCTCCTCCAGGTCCCGGTCCGTTGGAATCGGGTCATGAACCTTGATGGCGGTCCTTCGACCGGCCTTGTGACGCAGTTTCCGGGGGCGGAAGATCGTTTCGACTCGTTTTCGCCGGTTCCGTACGTGATCGTCGCACGTCCCCGATCGTGATATCATGGTTGGGTATGCCAGACGTTTTTGGGTTCCTCGCTTCCATCGGGTTTCCGATCACCCATGACGTCCTGTTTTTCGCCGGCGTCATCGTCGCTTCCGTCATCTACGGGCTTACGCTCGGTCGTGACCGTTCCATCGTGCCGCTTCTGGCGCTGTATATCGCGTACGTGCTGACGATGCACCTGCCGCTTGTCTCGCGTCTCAACCAATGGCTCAGCTTGCCGCCGGGGCCGACGCTGCCTCTGCTCTGGTTTGGCGCGTTTTTCTGCTTGGGCGTGTTCCTGTTCCGCCGGACGCCGCATATCCAGCCCCTGAGCCGTGAGACGGGCACGTGGTGGGAGGCAATTCTGTTTGGGCTGCTGCAGATCGGTCTGGCCGTGTGCTTTGCGGCCTTCCTTCTCCCTGCAAATTTTATCGCCGATTGGTCGCCGCGCCTGCGCGAGGTCTTTATCGGTGAGTGGGGGAGGACGTTTTGGATGACGGCGCCGTTGTTGTTCTTGGTGTTCTTGCGGCGGTCGTATGGGTATCCGAGCGATTTGTTGTTGTCTTAGGAAAAAAAGAGCGGCATCCGTGGATGCCGCCAGCTCCTACCGCGCCTTCTCGGGCGCGCCGTTCAGGATCTGCGTCCCGACCTTGACGATCTGCACCGTCCCCTTGGTCTCGGGCTTGAGCCCCTTCGCGAACGCCACGAACTCCGGCGGCAGCGCCTCCGGTGTGCGGTCGAGGTGTTGGCGCAGCTGGACGAGGCTGATGCGGATCGGGCCCGGCTTCCCGACGCGGCTGGTGTCGTCCACGAATGCGATCCATTCGCCCCAGGCGAGGGGCTGATAACGGACGCGCAGGTGCGGATGGTCGGGGAGGGTGGCCTCCGGGGGCGGCGCGTGCACGCCGTCTCGGCGCTGGCGCTGCCAGAGGGCATCCCAGGCTCGGCTGACGTGGATCAGGATGCCGCACGCGACCGTCTGGGCGACGACCTCGTCCGACGGTCGCGGATCGAGATCGAAGTGGGTCGTGATGAGGTCGCGCAGGTCGCTCGGCAGGCCTGTCCCACCGGGGATCAGGAACCCCATGAGGTCGGCCACCTTGCGAGGCCTGCTCGCTTCGATCGCTCCGCCGGGACGGGTGATCTGCAGGGCGAACATCGCGTCGATGGTGCCGAGCTGCGTACAGACGATCTCGGTCTTCACCCGTCCCCTGGGATGGGCGATCTGGGCGTCGAAGGGGATGGCGATCGGTTCGTTTTCTTCCGCGGCCTTCATGCGCGCTCCTTTCATTGCATCGGCGCGTGCCGATACGGGAGCGCCAACCCTAGCAAGTAACATGGCTTGCGTCAAGCGCCTCTCTCGCTCCATGGCCGTCCGGCCGTTCTTGACATAAACCTCTTTTTGCGCTACATAAAGCTCCATCCCATCGTTTTTTCGATGGTCCGTTCCCTGAAGGAGGGAAGACATGACTCGATACGATCCGAGAGTCTCTGAGAAGCATCACGAACTGCGTGAGCGTCTGACCCGCGGCTACGACGCCCTCACCTACGGCGATCAGCGGCGCCTGGTCGAGCGCCTCGTCGAGAACGGCGTCAGTTGCGCCCAGTGGACGGCGGTCCTGCGCCATCATCCTCGCGCCCTCGAGAGCGCGCTGGCGATGCTCCTCGACCAGCCTCCCTTCGTGTCGTTCGACAGCTACCTGGTCCGGCGCTCACGGGGGCGCGAGACGTCGTTCGCGGAGATCCTGGCAACAGGCGACTGGGCCGATCAGCTCGGCCTGAACGTCTGCTCGAGTGAGCGTCTCGGTCATGAGCGCTACGAACAGATCCGTCGCGCGGTCCACCACATCTGGGCTCGTCTGCGCGAAGAAGATCGCGACCTCGCGCTCGGTTCGCCGGAGCTGGCGGGATCCGATGATCCGGAGCGCGATCAGGGTGTCGAGCGTGGCCTCCGCATTCCCGCCGTCCCCATCGCCGCCTTCGCGCTCCCGACCGCGAGCGCGACGATGCGCCTCGCGTTGGCTTGCCGTGAGCCTCGTCGGTACGGCGTGCGCGACTGGGGATCGCGTCTCCTGGAAGACCTCCCCGCGTATGCGACGTTCTGGGAGGCGGAGACCTTCGCGCCCGCCATCCGCATCGGCATGTTCGGTCTCGCCGAGGTCGATGACCTGAGCCCCGAGGCGGTGGCGGCCGCCCTGCCCGCCTCCGCGCAATCCGCGGGCCTCGTCGAGCTCCTCTATGCGATCGAGCTCTATCCGCGGCTCCTCTCATGGGTCGGGTTCGATCCCGGCGGCGGCCCCCGTTCCCGGTCCGTCGATCTCTGGCTGATGGGCATGCGTCTCAGTCACACGCGTGACGGCATCCCCGTCTGCCGCGTCGCGACCGATCCGCTCTTCGGAGCCCCGTCCTTGGTCTGGGGCCATACCCGTGACCGGTCCCTCGAAAGAGGTGAGACGGCCCTCGTCCCCTTCGTCATTCCCCTCGAGTCGATCAATCCGAAAGAACTCGATCTCGCGCGTCCCCGTCGCTGAACCCCGTCCGCGGTTTCCGTGCGCGGGGTTTTTTCTTTCAATGATTGCGTGTGCGCAAAAAGACACGTATTCGCGGCGCCTTCCGCGGGGTGTATCATGGCATCGGTAACTCCTGTACCCGCTATGCGTTCCTTTTCCGCCGAACATGCGTCTTCTCGCTCTGAAGGGGACCGCTACTCCGTTCCCGTTCAGCGGGTCGCCCTTGAGATAGGCCGCGAACGCTTCCGCCGCGAGCGGGAGCGGGCGGGTGAAGACGTGCCGACGCCGGTGTTGGCGAAGGCCTTTTTGGAGTTGCGGCGTGCGCTTGCGACCGGCTCCCCTTCGATGGAAGGGGGAGCCTCGCAGGACGTTCCGGCGTTGACCGAACTCTTGCGCGATCGCCCCGACGTCAGACGCGCGTTTTCCGTATTGGTCGAAGCGTTGGTTCGTGGGCAGGCTCCGGATGCGCAGGGCAGGGTCCTCCCGTTGGATACGGGCGATCCCGCCTGGAGACGGCGTTCCGAAGCCTGGATCGCCGCGCTTCTTGACGTTGCCGCTGACGCGACCCCTGCTCAACGCGCCGAAATTCGCCGCTCCGCCGAAGGGTACCTGCAAGCCTACGCTTCCGTGATCTATGCACGCGCCGTGGAACGGTTCGTCGTAGCCACCGTGAAGAGCCACCAGCCGGACTTGCAGGATGCCTGGCGCCGCCAGGGGGCGCTTGAGGGGATAGAGGCCGCGGTTCGGCGCCGGTTCGCCTTCTCGCCGACCGAAGCCCGTCACCTGGTCGCGATGCATCTTCCCACGGAACGTTCCAGTGAGGCATTTATTGAGAAAATGGCTTATCTAAGGGAAATATGGGAAAAGAATGCAAAGCAGATTCCCCGTCGGGCCATAATCGAGTCAGCCGCCTTAACGGTCATTTCCGGGGTGGTCCGTGCGAACTTGCCGAGGCGGGAAGAGGCTTCATTTCAGGGCGATCAGTTCTCCTTGGAGGCGTACGTCGCCTATCTGGTAGGGGAGGTCGCCGCGGACCTGCTTCGAAACGTGGAAGACAATGCGAGCAAAAACATTCGGCGGCAATGGGACCGTGAGATCGCCTGGCGGCGGCACAACAGCCGGTTGTTTCGACGTGGGCAGCATAGCGACCAGCAAGACCCCGAGCGCGCTGACGAGGCTGTCACGGAAGGGGCGGAAGCCCTCGATGACCTGCGACACATGGTCCTCGATCGGATCGGGCCCACCATCGTGGGCCTGTGCACGACCCTTGCGGCCATGGCCCGCATCCATCCGATCGCCGCCCTCGCCGGGGCGGGCTCGCTCCCGTTGCTCGCGTATGCCGAACACGTTCGGTTGACGTCGCAACAGCGCGAAAAGAAGAAAGAAAAAGTCATGCGAGAGGCCCTGCGCGACCGGTTCCGTATCTATGAGCACGCGCCTGAGGATGTTCAATTAACGCCCGAAGCGGAGCGTCTGTTAGGGGTCTTCGATGCGCTTGAGCGCCACGCGAATCAGGTCATCCCACACGGCTCTCTCTTGCGGCGGAAACTTGTGCATACTACCACGAAATACCTGGGCGCGCTTGTTTCAGGGGTGGCGACGCATCTCGTCCAAGGGGTCGCCGACGTGCGTGGGGAGCCCGTACGGGAAGTCCTGAAGCACCTCCGTGAACTTGATTCCCAAATGCGCGCTGTCATCGCCGAAACAAGCGAAAAGTTTGGTGACCGCGTCGAGCAGATTCAGGCGATGGAGAAGATCCTTGGGCCTCAGGAGGAGTATGACACGCCAGGAGGACTCCGCGAGCGCGCCCGCCTTCCCGTTTCCAAGCTTCCTTCCTACGAAGTCTCTCTCGATGGCCTCTGGTACGGCGTTCTGAAAGGGGTCTCGCTGACGATCCGCGAAGGGGAGATGGTTCATCTTGTCGGCGATTCGGGGAGCGGCAAGTCAACGATCCTGAAGCAGATCGTAGGGACGCTCGCGCCGGCCCATGGGGAAGTACGTATCGGCGGCCTCCCGCATCATGCCATCCGCCGCTATGGCGAAGATTCACTGTATGAGATCCTCGCCTACGCTGAACAGCATCCGAAGATCAACCAAAAGGCGAGCATTCGCGACAACCTGCTTGCCTTCACCCCATCCCTTCACGTGGGCGATGCAGAGATCCGCGCCCTGCTCATCTCCTTGGGGCTGTCTCCGTTGGCGGCCGACCTCGATCGCCCCATTGGCCATCCGCTCTCCGGAGGCGAGCTTACCCGATTTAGCCTTGCCAAGGCCCTCATACGTCGCCCAAAGATCCTTCTCCTCGACGAGCCCACCGGTCCGCTGGACCAAAAGACTGCGCGCGGAATCTGGCAGCTCATCGACGATCTTCATGCCGCGTACCCACGCCTCACGATGATTATCGTGACCCACGATCCCGTTCGCCTTGAACGCGTCGAGCGGGCAGGAGGGGCGCGTTCACGCATCTTGCAGATGCAAGACCTCCATGCCCAAAGCGACGCCGCGCAACGGAAGCGCCCTCACTCGCCCAACCCTCAAACATAGCTTTCTCCTCACATGTCACCTCTCTCCCGCCTCGGAGGCCTTCGCCTCGAAGCCATTCCGTTCGATCCTGCCTGGGTCGACGAAGCGCATTCCGCTAAATACCGTGAGACGCTTTTGCACCGTGCCGAACGCCTCCAGGCGTACCGGTTCTTCTACGATTCGAATGGCTATCAGGTCGAAGGCTTCCTCATCGAACCGAAAGACGGGGAAAGCGCGCTGCCATGTATCATTTCCAACCGCGGCGGCAGCAATGATTTCGGCTCCATCGATGAGGAATTTCTCTGGGGATCGCGCACCGGCGCCCTCGCGGAAGCTGGGTACCTCGTGATCGCTTCCCAATATTGCGGCGCTGGCCGCAGCGAAGGGCAAGACGATTTCGCCGGACCCCAAACGCTTAACGATGTGCGACGCCTCTATGACCTCCTTGTCGCCGACCCGCGTGCCGACCGTTCACGCATCGGCATGTACGGCGCGAGCCGTGGCGGCATGATGACGTACCTCATGATGCGGGAGGCCCCGTGGCTCAAAGCCGCCGCGACCATCGCCGGCGCCGCCGATCTTGTCGATACCTCCTTCCGTCCGCAAATGAAGGCACATTATGAAAAAATGTTTGGCGGTTCGCCGGCCGAATGCGAAACGCGCTCGGTCCTTTTCTGGGTCCACGAGCTGCCCAAGAATATCCCTTTGCTCCTCATGCACGGTACCGCGGATTGGCGCGTAAATCCGCTTGACTCGCTTCGTCTCGCCCAGCACTGCCTGGAGGAAAAAATCCCGTGCCGCCTGCATTGGTACGAAGGGGCAGACCACAAGCTCTCCGAAGCGTACGAAGCCTCGACCCGCGCCCTCATCGCCTGGTTCGACAAATATGTCCGCGATCTCGCCCCGCTTCCGGATCTCGAGCCGCACGGGGATTAGCCCTCGCTTTTTCCCGCGATTTCCGCTACGTTCCCCGCATGACCCCTTCCGACATCCGCCTCGCCCTCGAAACCGTCGGCGGCACCCCCAACAAGCGCCTCGGGCAGCATTTTCTGATTGACAAGGCCGCCCTCGAGGCCGTGATGGACGGGGCCCATGTCCAGCCTGGCGACAAGATCCTCGAAATCGGTCCCGGACTCGGCGTCTTAACGAAGGCGCTCCTCGCCCGTGGCGCGCGTGTCCAGGCGATCGAAAAGGATCGTCGCTTCTCGGTCTGGCTCACCTCCCAGGCCTGGGCAGAAGGCCTTTCCGTCCATGAGGGCGACGCCATCGCCGTCGATTGGACGCCCCTGATGGGGGAGCGGCCGTGGAAATTGGTCGCAAACCTGCCGTACGCCGTGACATCCTTCGTTTTGCGTCTTGCCTTATTTGCGCAACATCCGCCCACGCACGTCTCCGTCCTCGTCCAGCGCGAAGTGGCTGAACGAGCTTTAGATGCCCATAAAACCTCGTTATTATCGCTCATGGTCGGTCTCGCCACCGCTTCCGGCCGGCTCACGCGCCGCGTCCCGCCCGGAGCCTTTTTCCCGCCGCCCAAGGTCGATTCCGCGGTCTTGGCCCTTGACGTCCTTCCTTGGGGGGCGCGCGAAGCCCGCTGGGGCCTGCATCCCGAGCGCATCATGGCCTGGGCCAAGCGCGGATTCGCCCATCCCCGCAAGCGTTTAGCCTCCAACTTGGGGCTCTCCGCCGACACCTGGGAAGCGGTTCGTGCCGGAATTGTGGATAACCCGCATGTGCGCGCCGAAGCCCTCTCCGTCGCCGCCTGGGCGGCACTCGCAAAACGCCTCGAAACCCTTGAAAATCAAGCAATTTGACAGCTCGCGAGGGAGGCTCTTGACAGCCTAGGATCGTTCCATTAAGATTGGCCCACATTCTGAAACGGATTGACTGCCGCTTCGGAAACGAATATTGACAACAGAAGAGTGACCGCAATAGAAACGATTGTCTATTTTTGACCCAGAATTTCTACCAGGAGTTCTGTGGTATGAAACCGATCGCAAGATTGGTTTTACTGAGAGTTTGATCCTGGCTCAGGACGAATGTTGGCGGCGTGTCTAAGGCATGCAAGTCGAGCGGATCGTTTCTTGTAGCAATACAAGAGACGGTTAGCGGCAAACGGGTGCGTAACACATTGGCAATCTGCCTCGTAGTCGGGCATAACCCACCGAAAGGTGGACTAATTCCACGATATCCTCCCACTGTTAGTAGGTGGAGAGAAAAGTCGCAAGACGCTACGAGAGGAGCCTATGGCCTATCAGCTAGTTGGTGAGGTAACGGCTCACCAAGGCGATGACGGGTAGGGGATGTGAGAGCATGATCCCCCTCACTGGGACTGAGACACTGCCCAGACACCTACGGGTGGCTGCAGTCGAGAATATTCCTCAATGGGCGAAAGCCTGAAGGAGCGACGCCGCGTGCACGATGAAGGCCTTCGGGTCGTAAAGTGCTTTTGCTAGGGAAGAAACATGACAGTACCTAGAGAATAAGGGGTTGCTAACTCTGTGCCAGCAGCAGCGGTAATACAGAGACCCCAAACATTGTCCGGATTTATTGGGCGTAAAGGGTCCGTAGGTGGTCGTGCACGTCATGGGTTAAATCTCGGGGCTCAACCCCGAACCTGCTCGTGATACGGCATGACTAGAGGCCGGGAGAGGTGAGCGGAATTCACGGTGTAGTAGTAAAATGCGTTTATATCGTGAAGAACACCAAATGCGAAGGCAGCTCACTGGAACGCGCCTGACACTGAGGGACGAAAGCGTGGGGAGCGAAAGGGATTAGATACCCCTGTAGTCCACGCCCTAAACGATGAATGCTAGATATTGGGAGTATCGACCCTCCCAGTGTCGGTTAAAAAAGTTAACACATTAAGCATTCCGCCTGGGGAGTACGGTCGCAAGACTAAAACTCAAAGGAATAGACGGGGACCCGCACAAGTAGAGGAGCATGTGGTTTAATTCGACGATAAGCGAGGAACCTTACCTAGGTTTGACATGTAGCTGCAAGCCGCTGGAAACAGTGGCCGCCTTCGAGGGTGCTACACAGGTGCTGCATGGTTGCCGTCAGCTCGTGTCGTGAGATGTACCGTTAAGTCGGGTAACGAGCGCAACCCCCGTCCCATGTTAAATATTCATGGGAGACCGCCTCGGATAACGGGGAGGAAGGTGGGGACGACGTCAAATCAGCATGGCTCTTACATCTAGGGCTACACACGTGCTACAATGGTATGGAACAAAGGGTTGCCAAGCCGCGAGGCGGAGCTAATCCCAACAAAACATACCCCAGTTCGGATTGGGGGCTGCAATTCGCCCCCATGAAGCCGGATTTACTAGTAACCGTGAATCAGCCTCGTCACGGTGAATACGTTCTCGGGTCTTGTACTCACTGCCCGTCACATCAAGAGAGTCGGAAATACCCGAAGGCCCCGTTGAGGGGACGAAGGTAGAGCCGATGATAGGGATGAAGTCGTAACAAGGCATCCGTAGCGGAAGCTGTGGATGGATCACCTCCTTTCTAGGGAGAACTTGTCTCGCCTTTACGGCAGACAAAACAACCGATGGTCGATATCTCGATGCAAATCGAGGTCCATCAAATCGTTCGCTTATACGGCCGAGCTCGTCTCGGTACGTAAACGAATTGCAGGCAACCGTTTCTTGTGGTCACTTTTCTGAAGTTAATAGTCAACTTCAAAATCCTCCGTGTGGAGGATTTTGAAGTTTGCTGTGAACGGGAGGATTGACAAGGGGCAGGTCATCGATTACCCTCGCTCATGCGAAAGGTTGGTGGGAAACATGGGAAAGAGGAATCGTGCCCCGAGGGCGGTCGCGATCGCGCCGCTCATCGAAGGGGCGAGGACGGGGCTGCTCATCCTGGCGAGTCGGCAGGTGCAGGGACGTCTCGGAATCGACGGGGGTTCGTCTGGCATCTCCATGACCGAGGGGCCTCCGCTTCGGCTTCAGGCGGTCTTTCGACACTGGGTACAGGCTCACGGCCTGAACCTCCATCCGGTCGCGCAGGTCTTCGAGGACCCGGACCTGCTCATGCGTGGGCTCGACAACCTCCTTTTCCACGGGGAAGACGAGCCGGACGCGCCGCACGTGCAGTGGATCGTCGTGGTCCTCAAGGCGAACGATGAGTCTTCGGAGGCCTGCCGGGAGCTGCTCATGCGGATCCAGCGCTTCGAGTACGCCGAGCGCCGCGTGTCGATCCCGGGGGCGAACGGGGCGAGGTCGGGACCTCAAGTGCGGCGCGTCCTCTTCACGGAGAGGGCGCAACCGGAGCCGGGGACCGCGCTCTTCCTGATGTCGGAAGTCCGGGTCGCTCTGGAGGCCTTCCTGGGCGAACGGGTCCAGGATGCTCTCTGCGAGCTCCCGTGGCTGTTCAGGATCTCGACGACGGAGTCGGTCCATTCGGATGGCCGCCAGCCCGGTCCGGCACCGAGTCCGGACAGCTGACGGGGTCTGATCAATGGGGTCAGCCTGACTGGTCTAGTCAGGTCTTTTTTTTGCCAAGAATGGAGGTTTCTTGACACACGTTGGGCCGGCGGGTATGCTCTTTCGGCAAAGAAGGCACGCATAGCTCAGTTGGTTAGAGCGTCACATTGACATTGTGAAGGTCCCAAGTTCGAATCTTGGTGCGTGCACCATGAAAACACCCTCGTTTCCGCGAGGGTGTTTTCGTTTATGCGGCTTCGGGGGCTGTTTCCATCTTGCGGCTCAGGTCCCAGAGGAGGTCGAAGAGCTGCTGCATCATCTCGCGGAGAAGCGGGCTTTGGATGAGGAGCGCGATCCCTTCGTGCTTGTCCGTAAGGAGGGCGACGGAGTCGTCCCAGAAAAAGATCGAGGCACGAAACGTGAGCGAACGAGGAAGGAATTTGGCTTCACGCAGCTCTCGGCGATGCGTGGCGAGGGAGTAGCGCTTGATCTCTTGGCTTTCCACGCGGAGGCTCTTGAGGTGGATTCCGGCTTTGATGCGACGACGGCTGAAATGGAAGCGTTCGCCAAGGACGGCCTGTAGGTCTTCTGCGGAGACGATCTCGTGGATGAGCTTTTGCTTTGATAGGAGAGCCCGGTGGAAGATGTCAGTGATGCGTTCGCGGGTGTAGATGCGGACCTTGGTGGGGCTCAGGTCTTCGCGGCGCAGGCCTTGAAGGAGGGGGATGGCGCTCTGCAGGTCCTGGATCTGGCGCTCGAGGAGGCGGCGTAGGGCGATGGGATCGTGCGCCTCGTAGAGGTGGCGCGATTTGTGGGCTGAGACGGCGATCAGTCCGGTTTTTGCGAGGCGTTGGAGGATGGACTGGGCGGTCGTGACGGGGATTTGGGCGGCGGCGGCAAGGGGCGTGACGGTCGTGCGGCCGAGGGAAAGCAGTTCCAGGTAGACGGCTTGCTCTTTTTCGCGTAGACCGAACCGTTCCAGCGTTTCGTGGATTTCCTGCCGTTGATTAGCAGGCAGTTGGGAGAGGGGCATAAAAACGAGAAAAATCGTTGAAAATGACAGTGAAAATATAGCTTATTCTAGGGAAAAATGGAAGATTATGCGTCAAAATACGGTGTATATCGGCGATTTTTCGCGTTGGTTTTGCGATGATGGTGGGGTCAGGGAGAGGGTGCGGTTGTCTCGCTCCCTGAACGGAGGTTCGTCATGAAGGTGATCAAGAAGGCGGTCGAGCGTGAGGACCTGATGAAGGAAGTCACCTGCTACTGTGGTGCCCTGTTGGGGGTGACCCCGGGGGACCTGAAGGCCGATTCGGACGGTGACCACTATTTCCGCTGTCCCGAGTGTTCGGGATGTACGCACATGCGTCCCTGGTGGCGCGGGGAGGCGGCACGTGCGCGTTAGGCTGGCCATCCAATGCGGATGGTTTTTTCTTGGGTTAGTATCCCTTTCTGCCACCAAACTTGAACGAAAGAACGAGCGCGAACAGCGCTCGTTCTTTCTCTGCCTCGGTCTCCGTTCGGTGGTTAAAGCGCCAGACAATCTCTGCAAGAAAGAGGTGAAGATACTTTCTCTGCATACCTCCAATACAGCCCATGGTACGTTTCAGGATTCCCCAGAAGCCCTCAATGCTGTTGGTATGAACCGTTCCTCGGACGTATTCGCCTCGGTTGTGGTCAATGGACTCATGAAGGTACCCGGCTGGAGCAAAGATTCGGTAAGTGGGGAATCCATCGGTGTAGATGCAAGCATGAGGCTCTGCATGTTCTTGAATGCGTTTCAGGATATGGGCAGCATCAAGCTTCTTTGGCATCACTTCCGCAAAGACTTTGCCGCTAAAGCGATCGAAAATGCCGAATATAGGGAGTTTTCTGGTACCATGGCCTCGTTTTGGTGGGTAGCGCTTGCGTATATGAAGACGCTGGTTCTTGCGTTGGCCACCAATGTAGGTCTCATCCACTTCAATAGGGCCTGAGAACGTAGGAAGGGACTCAGACCCCATCACAAGACGAAGAAACTGAGAGGCCTTCTGTGTCTGTCTTGGGCCCATACAGAGATACTCCGCCATTTTGCGCACCGTCTTCCACTCGAGGAATGCGTGGATAACATCATGCCACTCTTCTCTGGTGAGCCTGAAGCCCGAGACTGGATAGACCTGTGCCGAAAACTCACGGCGGCAACGCTTGCACTTACGTTTGTCCCTTCGCAGACGCCAGTTCCGAGAAAAGCCGCAGTGCGTACACAAAATCAAGGTCATAATTGGTGGCAAAAGGGATACACCACCAAAAAAGCGCACTTCAGCTAGTGTTTGCAACCTAAAAGCCACCGGAGCTGGTGGCAAAGGGGATACTTACCCTTTTCTTATCGAAAATCGACGCCTCGCCGCGCGTGTGCGCTTGTCTCTGCTTGAGGGGAGGACTCCCGTCGGCTGGGGCAGCGATGGCCAACGGCCTCTGGAAAATACGGAATCATCGCAGGTTTCCGCTGCGTTTTGGCGTGCGTGCCATGTCTATGATCGTTCCGGCCGCGGTCGGGCCCATCAGCGTACCGAACCAGATGGTGAAGAACACGAGCCAGACGATCCCGAGCACCAGCGGCGCGAGCCAGAGCTCTCGAAAGAGGGCGATCCGATTGTCTTGCGGGTTTTTAGGGTGGTAGTAAACGGTGACGGTTTGCCCGTCTGCGAGAGAAAAATTGCTCGAGGTGCGCGTTCGACTCGTGGCGACATACGGCCTGCCGTTGACGATGAAGTAGGCCCGGTCCCCCGAAACGGTGTCGAGACGTTCAAGATCCCGGCTGAGGGTGGGGGCTTGAAAGGATTCGGGAAGGCTGGCCGTGCCGACGGCTTTTTCGTAGGTGAGGACGATGCGGAGGCTGCGGACCGTGAAGAAGGCGAAGCATCCGAACACGACCAGCATCGGTAAGAAGAAGATCCATTCGAACGTGCCTTTGAGGGCGCTCATACGCGGGGACGCGGCGGATGCTCGTGGCCGTTAGAGGCTTCCAACTCAAGCTCTTCAACGACATCCCCGATACTGTTCGAGCGGTCGGCTTCGGCGAGCTGCATGATGGTCTTGGCGACCTCTTGCGGGCGGCTAATGTCTTCAAAGATGAAACGTGCTTTTTCGCCAGCGGTCTGGATTTCGATCTGGCCGAAGTTGAGGAGGGTGTGGAGGAGGCCGGCGAGCGAGGCGGTGGCGTCTTGGACGCGGTACAGGCGCAATTCGGAGACCTGGCGGTGGAAAAGGCCGGATTGCGTGATGTTCATGATGCGTCGGTTGGTGACGACCCACACGTCAAGGTAGAAATCAAGGAAGGCTTGGAACAGGAAAAGCCAGGCAAACAGGAAAAACAGCGAGCCGGCAAGGGCGATGACAGGAAACGTCACGGGATCTTGGAGCAGGTCGGGACGGATGGAGGCGAGGACGGCCCCAGCGATGAAGGGAAGGGCCAGGAGGCCGGCATAGCCAAGGATGACGCCCGCGAGCGTAATCGGATGGCGACGCAAAAAGTAGACCAGGCGCTCGTCCGGATGGCAGCCCGGCAGGTGCGAGATGTCGATCATGGGAAGAGGAGCGAATCAGAGGGCTGAAATGTGGGACCGGTAAAGCTGACGGCTTGGGACCAGTCTACCTGGATGGCATAGATGCCGGTTACGCCGATGATGAGCGCGCTGCCGGCGAGGTAGAGGCCGCAAAAGAAAAAGGTACGCAGGCCGCCAACTCCAAAGCGCAAGGCGAGCGTGACGGTAAGCAGCGACAAAATCAAGAACAGGGTGACGCCGGCCAACCAGAGGACGAGGACCCAGACGAGTGGGATCATGACGGAAGCAGTATACCCTGCTCGACGGCC
Source organism: uncultured Gammaproteobacteria bacterium (assembly GCA_964474805.1). Lineage (GTDB taxonomy): Bacteria > Patescibacteriota > Patescibacteriia > 2-12-FULL-60-25 > 2-12-FULL-60-25 > JAGOUA01. The sequence goes on along the minus strand of CAYYTQ010000006.1, from coordinate 27,333 downwards.
GGCGTGAAGCCGAGGTGCCGAAAGGCTTCAGCCGTGGCGATCCGTCCCCGTGGCGTACGGTTGAGGAAGCCCTCTTGGAGGAGGAAAGGCTCAATGACCTCCTCGAGGGTCTCGACCTCTTCGGCAGCGGAGGCGGCGAGCGTGGCGAGGCCAGCTGGTCCGCCTTGGAACTTTTCGATAAGGATCTGCAAGATGCGGCGGTCGGACGCGTCGAGGCCACGCTGGTCGATGTTCAGTCGGTCGAGGGCGAGGTCCGCGAGCGCCTTGGTGACTTCGCCGGTGCCATGGACCTGGGCAAAATCACGGACGCGGCGCAGCAGGCGGTTGCCGATGCGCGGCGTGCGGCGCGAGCGGACCGCCATCGCTTCGAGCGCGTCCGGAGCGACGGGCAGGTTCAGGAGCTGGGCGCTGCGGTCGAGAATCTCGATCATGTCTTCTGGCGTGTAGAAATCGAGGTGGAAGATCGAGCCGAACCGGTCGCGAAGCGGGTTGCCGAGCAGGGACATGCGGGTCGTCGCCCCGATGAGGGTGAAGCGCTTCAGGTCGAGCCGGACCGTGCGGGCGGTCGGGCCTTTGCCGATCACGATATCAAGGGCAAAATCTTCCATCGCAGGGTAGAGGACCTCTTCGATGGCGCGGTTCATGCGGTGGATCTCGTCGATAAACAGGATGTCGCCAGTTTCGAGGCCGGAAAGGATCGCGGCCAGGTCGCCGACCCGTTCAAGGGCGGGTCCGCTGGTGATCTTGATCGCCGAGCCCATTTCGTGGGCTATTACGTGGGCAAGGGAGGTCTTGCCGAGGCCCGGAGGTCCATAAAATAAGAGGTGCTCGCAGGGTTCCCCACGTTTTTTGGCGGCTTCAAGGAAGATGCGCAGGTTTTCCTTCACCGCGCGTTGGCCGATGAACTCGTCCAAGTTTTTTGGGCGGAGCGCCAAATCGACCGCGCCTTCTTCAGGCGTGCGGCTCTGCGGATCGAGCGGCCGTTCGGCGACGGGTGTCTGCGCTTGGATGTCGTCAAAAGAAAAAGCCTCCATGCGCTCACTACACAGGGAAAAAACGGCTTCGTCAACTTGGTCACCACGACACGAAAAAAACGATCCCCGCGTTAAGGCGGGGATCGTTGCGTTAGTACGCGCCGGCGCGGATGGTCGAGCGTGCCGCGCCGTCCTTGTTCGTCGTGACCTCGAGTTTGGTGAGGCCGTGGGGAGCGAGGGGGCGTGATGGTAGGTCTGACCAGCTGAAATCAGGCCAAGCGAAGGTCGGAGCCTGGGCGAGCGCGTCTCCCGTCGGGCGGAAGTCGTTCCCGGCAAGGCTTGTGAACGTCGGCTCCGTACCGTTGATGACGTTATCTCGTTGCAATTGGAGCGTGTTGCAGGTCGGATTGCTATCGGCGCAGCCGCCCTCTTCACGGGAGATCCCTAGGTCGGTCGCATTCCCGTTCCAGATGACGTTTCCCTTGATCTGGAGGTTGGTGTCCGTGTGCTGCAAGCCGTTCAGGCCGGTTCCGGCGGGGGCCGGGCGGGCACGTCCGATCTGGAGCATATAGGGGATCTCCTGACCGCGGGCACCGTAGAAGAGGTTGTTGTAGACGTACACGTTCCGGTTCGGGATCGGGGCCACGACGTCGGAGCTGAGGGATCCCCACGCGCCGGCATCCATGCGGGTCTGGCAGGTGGCGCGCTCGCCATCGCACTCGTGGCCGCCGTGGTTGGCCTCGAAGAAGTGGTCGCGGGTCCCCGCACGGACGAGCGTGTTGTGGGCGAAGAGGATGTTGTAGCCGCCGTTCACGCCGATGCCGGCGATCCCGGTGTCACGGACCACGTTGTTCACGAAGGTGATCCCGTAGGCTTCGTAATGGATCCAAGGCGGAGTCGTGAATTCGATGCCTGCCCCTTGTCCGGCCACAAACCCGCCGGTACCGCAGTTGGAAATCTCGTTGCCTTCCCAATGGATGTAGGCGGAGCCGCCCTTCACGTACGCGCACCAGTCTTGCGCGTTCGAGATCTTGCTGCGCAGGACATGGCCATATTGCACGGCGACAAAATCGATCGCATTGTCGTAAGCTCCCGAAATCTCGCTGTCTTCGATGTAAAAGCGTTGCGATTGGTTGACCTTGAGGGTCTCGTGGGCCGCGCGGTCACCACCGCTGAGCTTCATGCCCCGAAGGAGGGTCGTGTCACATTTTTCGCAGTGGAAGGCATCGCCGGCGGGTTGCGGGATGATGTTGAAATCAAGCGCGTAGAAATGCTTGACGTTATACATGTTGATGTCTCCACCGAACGTGGCCGTCCCGCGACCATCGGCCGCCTGGAAGATGATGGGGAATTGGGCGGTCCCTTGCTTGTTCTCCCAGTAATTTGGGAGATGGTCTTCGGGGTAGGTGCCCGTGACGAGTTGGACGCGGTAGCCGGTGCCGGTCAGGATCCCGTTCGGGATGCGGCGCCAGGCCTCGTAGACGTGCTTTACGGCGGTCGCACGCGTGTTGCCATCGTTGGTGTCATTGCCGCGGACCGGATCGACCCAGATGTCGCGGAGGGTGGGGGAGCCGATGTCGAAGGCGGCGTCGCCCGAAGTGGGGGTCGGCGTCGGGGTAGGTGTAGGGGTTGGAGCGGGGGTGGGAATGGGGATCGGTGTTGGGGCGGGCGTAGGAGCTGGCGCGGGGGTCGGAATCGGGGTCACCACCGGTTTTTTTGTGACCTTGATCGTCAAGGTCAGCGTTCGGCGCGCATTTGCGGAGTCCGCATCGACCAGAATGGTGTATGTGCCAGCAGCCAACGTGTCGCTCGCTTGCAGGAGAAGCGTCCCGCGGGACGTCCCTTTGGCGATGATGAGCGGGGAGGCGGTCAGGCCAGCCGGGGCCTGGAGGACGCGAATCGTCACGTCTTCCTTGGTTTTCCAGCGGTTCACGCCAAGCGGAATGAAGACGCCGTTGCCTTGGCGGACCGAAAACTGGCTCGCGTTGGCCCACAGGGAGAACGTTTGTGCGGTTGAGCTCTGGACGTTGAGCGTGAAATGGAGGCTAGAGCTGATGCCGCCTTCGCTCGAGACGACTTGAAATGGGAAAAAACCGAGCGGGCTCTGGCTCGTGGTCCGGATGCGGAGCGTCCCGGCGTTGCTGAGGAGGGTCGGCGTGAACGTGGCCGTGATCCCGGCAGGCAGGCCTTCGATGCGCACCGGAGGTCGTCCCCTGTAGCCCGAAAGTCGCTTGAGGCGGATCGTTGCCGTGACGGACGTGCCGCGGTTCAAGGAAAGCGTACGGTTGGCGGGTCCCATCAATTGGAAGGAAGGGGCAGTGACGCTCGCCGCTTCCGCAACGGGCACGGATAGCGGACGGATGGTGAGAAGGCCGCCCGCGATCATGGCTAGCCCAGCCACGGCCGCAAACGAACGCCCGAAACGGGCGAGGGAAGGGAAGTGAGACATGTAGGTAGGGTAGAGGATGGAAAAGACGAGGGCAACACGCGGAATCCGACAAAAAATAGGAGACGGATGAGGAGGTGGGGACTTACGGACTGAATGACGAGGTATTTTGGTATCCGGACTTGGCAGAAGCGCCTGATGCTTCTATCCTTGAGGCATGGTCTGGCTCCTTGACGTGTTCGATGTCCTGTTGCATGTCGACCTCTATTTGGCACGGCTCATCGAATATTTCGGGTCGTGGTCCTATGCGGCGCTAGGGTTTTTCATTTTCATCGAGACGGGCGTCGTTATTGCGCCCTTCTTGCCGGGGGACGCGTTCATGTTTGCCGCGGGAGCCTTGGCGGCACGAGGGGTGTTGAGCATGCGCGCGCTCTATCCCATCTTTGTGGTGGCGGCGATCTTGGGCGACACGGCAAGCTACCTGATCGGGCGCTGGTGCCGCCAATGGCTCACGGAAGATCGCAGCATCCGCTGGATCAAGCGCGAACACTTGCAGCAGACCGAAGCGTTCTATGTGCGGCATGGGCCGCGGATGGTCGTGATCGCGCGGTTCATCCCGGTGCTGTGTTCGCTGGCCCCGTTCGTGGCCGGCCTCTCCCGGATGAGTTATTCCACGTTTTTGGGGGTCAACGCCTTAGGTGGTTTTCTCTGGGTGACGGCGTTTTTGTGGGCGGGATATTTTTTTGGGGCGATCCCGCTCGTTCAGCAGCGCTTTTCGGTGTTCGTGGCGGGTGTTGCCTTCCTGACTGTCCTTCCGATCCTGATCGACTTCTTTAAGCGCCTGCGTGCCCGGCGTCGGGCCCGTCGTGCGGCAGCCTCTTCGTCATAGTCCGGCTGTCCTGGAAAAAAACCGCCAGCCGTGATAGAACGGGGGCCGTGCCCGGGTGGCGGAATGGTATACGCAGCGGACTTAAAATCCGTGGCCGCAAGGCATGAGGGTTCGATCCCCTCCCTGGGCACCACGTAAAAACCTCGCCGCAAGCGATGGTTTTTACATTCATCATGGAGCGTTTACGCTCTTTTGGAGGCTATTCCATATCAGGGCGAGGTCTACGTGCCATGTTGCTCGCGAGCGACGTGGCGTGGTACGGCCAGTTTTTTTTGAGGACGGCGGAGTGGACCCTGGGGGAAGGGAAAGCGCCTGAATGAGACCCGATCCAGTTTTTCTTTGAAGAAAAGGTGTTCGGCATGTTTGTGTATCATTGACACGTAACAAGTATTTCGCTAAGCTACCCGCCGTTCCTTTGCGAAAGGAGGGACGCATGATCCAGCTGACGAACGAGCAGCGCGACCGCCTCAAGAACCGTCTCGAAGGCCTCTGTTCCGGGGCCTACATGGGCGACCTGCTGGGTTTTCCGTGGGAATGCATGTCGTCGGCCGAGATCTTCGCCAAGACGGCAGGACGTGGGGTGGAGGGGACGGATACGGCCTTCGAGCCGCGCCTCCTCGAGGCCCAGTGGGGTGACCGGCTCGAGTACCGCCCCTCCGACGACTGGCGGATGACGATGGCGGGCGGGCTGGCCCTGCAGCGGGCACGGCGCGACGGCCTTTCGGTGCAGATGGCGCATGCCTACGAGTACGTCATCGCGATGAAGGAGGGCACGCTCGGGTGGGGCCCGACCATCCTGGCCGGACTGCGGCCGTGCGCGTGCCATTTCGACACCGGCGGGATCGGTGGCCGTCATCCGGAGGTCCTGGTGCCGATGACGGACGGGAACCAGTCCGGCACGGGGCCACTCATGAAGACCGTGCTCATGGCGCTGCCGCTCCTTTTCGTCCAGCTCGAGTCGGAGTTCTCGAACGAGGCCGCGGCCAAGGTCCTGCGTGACCTCTACCGTGTGGGACGGATGACCCACGCTGGGGATGCCGTCCTCGTGACCATCCCGTATGCGCTGCTCGTCGCCCAGTTCCTCGATCCGCGTGATGTCGGAGATCGTGGGCGCATCTCCTGGGCGCGGCTCGAGCGCTGGTTGGGCGTCGTCGAGGCGTTCCACGCGCAGGTCTTCGATCGTGAGCCGATGGTGGAGCGGGCGCTCGGCCTTTGCCGCTCGGCCTTTGCCGGCCTGCTCCTCCGCCAGCCTGGCTTGTTCGATCGGGTGCCTGACCGGGTGCGGCTCCAGCCGGAGTTCCGACTGTCGAGCGCGGACTCCATCGCCGCCATGCGCGCCTCGTTCGAGGCGAATGCCGCCGATCCCGCGAAGATCGGTCTCACTACGGCCCAGTACGCGCTCGCCCAGGCCCTCCTGCTCGATGCGCCTGGACGCTCGCTCGTGGCCACCGTTCTCGCCGCCGTCAACCGGGGCGGCGACACGGACACCCACGCCTGCATCAACGGGGCCTACGCCGGTGCCTTCCACGGCTGGTCCGAGGCCGACCTGCCGGACTGGTGGAAGGAAAGGGACCGGCCCGCCCGCCAGTTCGCGGAAGCGCTCTATGATGGCTACGTCCTCCCTAGCCTGAACTCCTCCTGGTAGCAGGGGGATTTTTCTATAAAAAAATGGCTGTCATCAGCCATTTTTTAAGTATCTTCGTACAGGTCTCCAGGGTCCGGCACCTGTCTCAGGACGTCCGCTTCTGCAAATGCGTGCGTGCTCAGGATCGGAATGTCTTCGCTGTATTTTGTCATCTCGGCATTCGGAAGGGTCACGATGGAGCGTGCCCATCGCGGGCCGCCGTACGCTTCGGCAATGGTCTCATTCGCGAGCCAGCGGATATGACTAGGTGCCGTCACCAGGTATACGTGGGGACGCGTCTTTGCCTTAATGAGCGTACCAGGCGGCTCTGTCATGTCACCACCACGCAGGAGATCGTTGAAGGAGGCATTTCCGATGACCGTCACCTCGACGGGGTATGGGTACCAGCGCAGCGTGCGTCCAAGCCCCTCAAGAAGATGGACGCGGGCGTTTTGCCCTAAGACGTACACCGGATCTTCTTCCGTCGCACGGATTTGCGTCCCGGCGGTGATCGTTCGGCTGCCGTCGTCATTGCGCGTCACGGTCCCGCCGGAAAAGACGGGTGAGAACAGGTCTCCTTGGGTAGCGGGCGTGAACAGGAATAACGAATCCTCATCCTGATCGACCGTGTCGTCATCTTGCAGCGTTTCCGCGGCGACCGTGCGTGCATTGGGGAGAAAAACGGGCTGGCGTTCATCGCTGAACCAGAAGACGTCGCCGGTGAGGCTCACTTGGTGGCGGCTGTTCATCCCGGCGAGCCGTAGCGAGCTGGTCGCTGTGTCGATGCGAGTGAAGGCGATCAGGAGGGTCGAAGTAGGGCTGCTCGCGTCACGCTCGTCGATGGCGAACGGCGTCGCTTCTGGAGCGAGCTTGTAGAAAAGGGAGCGCTCGACCACGAGGTCTGGGCCCACGTGCGCGACCAGGCCGCGTCCGCGGGTCGCGATTTCCGTCTTGCCCACGAACCCGCCCTCGGCAAGGAAGAGCGCCGTACCTGAAATTTGAGTGAAAAAGCTGTTTGCGATCGAGGGGCGTCCGCCTTCGACGCGAAGCCCGTCTCCATCCACGTCGCGCAGCAGGAGGTCCCGTACGCGCAGGTTCGTGGAGGAGGCCGAAAGGAAAAGGGCGCTCGAGCTTGCGTTTCCGACCTGTTCCACCCGCAGCCGGTTCCAGCGTTGCGTCAGGCAGGCGCCGGTGCACTGCAAGGCCGAGACGCTGTCGCGGATGGTGGTGTGCGACAGGGTGCCGTGTTCCCAGCGATGCCCGTTTCCATTGATGGCCGTGCGGCAATGATCGAGACGGAGGAAGGCTAATTCGAGATCTTGCACGTCATTTGCGAGGCGGATGCAGTCGCCGGGCGTGACAAGCTCTTCACCCGTGATCGAAAACCCCTCCAGGCGAACGTGCGAGGCGGCGATTTCTGCGGGCTGTTGGGCGTCCTGAAGCGCGAATACCACTTGAGCGCCGCTCTTTTCAGGGCGGATGACCAGCGGGGTCCGGGCTGTCCCGCCCTGGGACACGCGCCCAAATTGCCCGTAGCGGCCAGGCTTTAGCACGACGGTCCGACCTAAGGACGCCGCCTGTCCCGGGGTCAAAAATGGGTGCGCCGCGGATCCGTCGCCCGTGACGTCTGAGCCGTTCGGGGCGACCCATGCCACGGTCTCCGGAAGGGCGGACGCGACGTAGGCGTCCGGCGTCAGCGCCTGCGTATCGGCAAACACGGCCTGCGGAAAAAGGCAGGCCGCGCCGGCGAGCAGGCAGGCGAACCGGAGGTTCATACGGGAGGGAGGGGGTGGTGATGGCCGTGTGCCCCGTGGGAAGCCTGTTCCTTATCCCAGCCGGGGCGCGTAACGGCCCAGGCCGCCAGGAGGGCCGTGATGGGGACGGTAAAGATGAGGCCGATGGTCCCGCAGAGGGAGCGGATCACTTCATCGACGACCGTATCAAAGTTCATGAATTTTAGCCAAGACTGGCCGTACTGCTTGTAGAGGAGGAGCGAGGAGAGCGAGGCGCCGACGTATGCGTAAATAAGCGTGTTCGCGAGGGCGGACATATGGTCTCGGCCGACGACCATGCCTGAAAGGAAGAGTTGCTTGAAGCCAAGCCGCGGGTTTGCCCGATGCACTTCCGATACGCCCGAAACGATTGAGACAGCGACGTCCTCGAGGATCCCGACCGAAGCGATGATGATCCCCGCGAACAGCAGGCCGCGCGGGTCCAGGCCCGGATTCTTTTGGAAAAACAGGCGGTCCTCTTCAGTGCTCAAGCCCGAGAGGTGGGTCATGTCGACGAACACGACGGAAAGCAGGTAGGCGACCAGCGCCCCGCCCATCGTCCCCGCCGCGGTCACGAGGGCTTTCTTGTTCCAGCCGGTCGCCAGGCCGCAGGAGAGAATCGTAAAGAGTCCACCCAGTAAGATCGCCACCGGGACCGGGTTCCAGCCCGCCAAGAAAGCGGGGATCAGGACGTAGGCGATGAGGCCCAGCGAAATCCCGATCGAGATCGCCACTTTCACGCCTTGCCAGCCCGCAAGCAGGATCAGCATTAGCACGAACAGGAGGATCAGCAGGACGAGCGCCCCACGTCGGTCGAAGCCCTCGAGGTAGATGTCCCAGGCGTCGGGCGATTCCCCGCGTTGGAGGAACGTCACCATCGTGTCGCCCTCCGCCGGTCGCAGCTGGTAGGGATTGCCACCGACTTCGTTCAGGAGGGTCCGTTCTTGGCCTTCCAAGGGACCCGAAAGGAACTTAAGCCGGTAGACTTGCACCTGTTGGCTTGTCGTGGAGCTCGTCTGGCGCGTTTCCGTTTCGATGCCGACGATGCGGGCGCGTTCGTAAATCCCTTCGGCTTGCGGGTCGGCGACTTGGGCGGCGACAGGTGTCGAGTTAGGAAGAAACGTGGCGAGCGTGATGGCAAGCGCGGCCAACAGGCGACGGACGGTCATATGCGTTCCAGGCTACCAGACCCCGTCTCCCAAGGGTAGGGCCCATGATAGGATCCTTCACACAGCGCCCACGTTTCGGCCCACTTCACGATGTGCGCCAGGCCGCGCACGTCGTCCTCGTTGTAGCGACGGAGCGAGGCGGCAAGGCTTGGATCGTGCGTCTTTTGCCAGGCCTCGTAAACATAGATTGAGTCACGCCCATGGCGGATGTCTTCGCGCCAGACGTACCCCAAGAACGAGGCCACGGTCTTCAGGCTGTAGAAGAAGAGGGGGAGGACCAGCGCGTCGCGCACGAGTTCCTTCACGTCGACCAGCCGGTCTAAGAATTGCCCGAGCCAAGGGTTTCCCTCGCTGCCGTAGCGAGCGGCTAGGCCAGCCAGGCGTGTCGATTCATAGTCGCCGTAATGGTATGCGCGATAATTCGGCGGCAGGGCCTGCAGGAAGGCGAGGAACCGCTCCCATAGGTCGCCCTCCGATGAACCGTCAAAGCGGTCGAGCGTTTGGCCGGCCCAGGAGCCGTCTGCCTGCTCGATCCAGAATCCGTAGAGGTAATCTTCGTCGGTTCCCGGATGGCTTTCGATGTCGAAGAAGACGTGCGGGTGCGCGGGCAGGCTCGGCCAGGGTTCGCGTACGATCACGGCGCGGTCGATGAGGCTGCGGGCCTGCTTTTGCAGGCGCAGCAGGCCGCGGAGGGTGAGGCCGGGCGCGGCGCCATCGAGCTGCAGCGGGTCCATCTCGGCGGCCTGGTGCACCGTCTCGATCCCCTGCGAGCGTAGACCGATTAACTGCTTTTGCGAAATACTGAAGAGGAGGGCGATATCGTCGCGTTCGGCCGCGAGCCGCAAGCAGGCCTTGCCCCATGGGGACGTGTCGGCACAGCCTTTTCGATAGACCGGGTCTGGACAGTCTCCGCCGATCGTACGACGTACCCGCTCGACGAATGCGCGATATTCTTCCATCGATTCGGTGGATTCTGGCGTGAGGATGGCGCCATCGCGGTTGACGCAGAGGAGCGACGTCGGTGCGGTTCCTTGGATCGTTTCGAGGAGCTCGGCATAAAAGAACAACCGGAAGGTCTCGTCTTTCCGTAACCGGGTCCCACGACGCACGTCTACCGGGACGTACAGGAAATCGCCGAACCGGCTCTGCCCCGGACGCCGCAAAAGGGCGGTCGGGTTGCCTTCGCGATCGTCCGTGCGCAAGCAAGGGTGGAGCAGGGCCGTGGCACCCGATCGCATGAGCCGTTCGGTTTCGAGCGCCCGCTCGTGCGGGGTATCCCCTTGGACGGGTTCGACGTCTGGGGCAAGGGCCTTAAGCAGGTCGACCTCATTCCATAAGGCTTCCCACAGGTCGCTGGCCTGCGCGCCATCTTCGGGGCGCTTGTCCCTCGGGTCTCCAAACCGCTCCCAATAGGGCCAGTGGGGGCAAACGAAGGCATGTGCCAGATCAAGATCAGTGAGCCGGGAAGCGGACATGTCGGGCATGGTAAAACGAACGGTCCGGAAACGCTAGCCGCGCGAACGAAAAACCGCCGAGCAGAGCTCAGCGGCTTATTTCGTTTCCTTGTGGGCCTTGTGGCCTTTGCAGTGCTTGCAGAACTTGTTCATCTCGAGGCGGACCTTGAGTTTTGGGTTGCGCGTCGTGTTGTAGTTGTTCTCGCCGCACTCGGTGCACTTGAGGCGGACCATGGTCTTTTGGGGCATAAGGGGGAAAATCAGTGATGGATGGGATCTTGCCAGAGATGAGCGGGTTTGGGAAGGGGGCGACCCAAAACCGGGACGGCGCTTCCGGCGGAACATCCTCGGCCCCTGGCCACGTCTTTTTTGTGGGCCTGGCAACGGGTCGCGGATGATCGTGAGAAAAAGCCTTATCTTAGCGGAATAGCGGTCAGACGTGGAGCCGGCGACCGGATTCGAACCGGTGGCCTGCTGTTTACAAAACAGCTGCTCTACCGCTGAGCTACGCCGGCAGATCGTGGGGAGAGGATACGGGTTGGGGCGAGTTTTGTCAATGTCTTGGGGAAAAAGAAAGGCCCCGCCACACCGAAGGGTGCAGCGGGGCAGGGGGTCAGGTGGTGGGGGTGGGGCGCTGCGAGGTGGTGCCACCCGGCAGGACGCGCAGAATGGGATGTCCCGAGCCAGGCCTGGTGTCCGTCCGTTCGATCTGGCGGATCCCTTCCGGTTGCGTTCCCTCGTCACTTCCGGTCTGGTGCTGGGGACCTCGGGGGGTTGGAGGGGGTGTCGGGGGCACGGGCCCCTCCGGCACCTCTTCCAGGTCCGTGGCGTTCACCGCGATCGCCGGCTCCTCCCAGCCGGTTGAGCGGCTGATCCAGCGGAAGTCGATCTCTTCGACCATCTTGCGCGGGAGTGTGGCGCGGAGGTCCTTGCCGCCGATCCAGGTCGGCTTGGTCTCGCCCTTCTCGTCGAAGGCCGCATCCAGGTGGGCGAGGCGGAGCAGTGTCGGCGCGACCTTGCTACGGAAGAAGCCGTGGCTCTCCGCGGTGATGTGGCCGCGCGGCTTGCCCTCGCGTCCGTAGTGCAGGATCATGTCCTGCCAGTCGGCCTCCGCCTCGAGCAGGCTCCCTTGCAGGTCCCGGTACTCGGTGCGCATGAACTCGAACTCGCGGCGCAGAGGTGCCGGGTCCTCCCAGCCTCGCTTGGCGAGCTCGTTCTTGGCGATCTCCCAGCGGCCACGCTGCCCTTCAGCGCGCGGGTCGGAGAGGTGCCGGTAGACGTCCGGCCAGACGATGGCAGGCAGTCCGTTCTGCTGGTGCCGCGCCGACTCGAGGATGAGGGCCTCGACGGCGGGACGAACGTAGGCGACCTCATAACGCATGAGCAGCCCCTGGATGTCGGGGTGGGCCAGGTGCCAGCCGTAGCGGTCCTTCTGACGGGCGAGGTTGGTCACCTCGTCATCGAAGGCGCCGAGGGCCTTGGCGACGTCTGCGCAGAGCTTGGTGCCGCGGGCCCGGGCCTCGCGGACCAGGTCGGTGACCGCGTAGGCTCCGAAGTCCGTGACGCCCTGCGTGATGCGCAGGAGGTTCTGGTCCTCCATGCTCCCGGCGGCCGCGCGCATCCCGTAGGACAGGTACGCGTTGAGGTCACGGGAGTTCATCTTGTTGAGGAACAGGATCATCACCGAGATCGCGCCGAGCATGATCTCGGCGGCGTGGATGAAGCTGTCCAGGTGCTCGCGGTTCTTCTTGCGGATCTCCTGGAACGCCTTGTACTGGGCCATGAAGCCTCGTGACAGGCGCCAGGTCATGCGGTAGCGGGCGGCGAGGTGGTCGGGGTCCTCCACGCGCGTGAGCCGGATCTCGCCGTGCTCGCGCGCCTCGAGGGCGGCCAGGCTTGCGCCGAGCTGATGTGAGCGCTGCTCGCGACCCGAGGTGGTGTCGGCATCGAATGCGGCGAGCAACCGTGTCGTCTCCGCCTCGTAGTCGCGGGCGGCCGTCTCCGCTTCCACGGCCCGGGCGTCGAGGCCCTCGTAGATGGGCCCGAGGCCGCGGCGGCCCTGGCGGGTTGCCTCGGCATGGGCCTGGTCACGGCGCTCGCGGGCTTCCGCTTGGAGTTCGGTGAGGCGGATGCGCCGCCGGCGCTCAAGGTCGGCGCGGACAGCGGGCGTGCGGGCGGCGTTCCAGGCCGCGAGGTCCCCGCTCAGGCGCTCGCGCTCCTGGGTGCGGAGGGTCTCGTAGCGGCGGTGCACGTCCGCCTCGGCGACGTCACGGAGACGCGCCAGGCTGACGTTCTCCTGCTCCTGGAAGTGCATCTCGATCTCGGACGACACGAGCGACATGACCGCCGTGATGGAGTTGACCATCACAAAAGCCAGGATGACGCCCAGGCGCCCGAGGGCGGTGCGGCTGTTGTTGGTGCGGATCCACCAGGTACGGAAGGTGTCGCGGAAGGCCCCGAAGGCCTCCAGGCGGTTACCTGCGCGCCACGAGGCGACGAAGCGCGGCCAGGCGTCCTCGGAGAGGAGCATGAACAGGCGGTCGTCGCGCTCGAGGGCGGGGAGCAGGATCATGGCCCGGTCGACGGCCACGATGGTCACCACGAAGACCGCCGTGAGGACGTGCCGCCACGGGCTGTCGTGGAGCGCATTCCGGAACACGCGGCTCCAGATGTACCACTCCAGGGCGGCTACGCAGCACAGGACCAGCCCGCGAACCTCGAGCGAGAACTGTACGCTCTTGGTGTAGAGCGGGGTCTCGTAGGGCTTGAGGCGGAACAGGGCCAGCGCCCCGTTCGAGAGCTGCTCGATCGCCGTCGCCGCCGTCTGGAGGAAGATGCGGGGGATCGCGAACAGGATGGAGAAGACGGTTCGGAAGAGCTTCTCGAACCAGGCGAGAGCTCGGTCGAACCTGTCCAAGGGCGGCTTGGCCGCCTCGGGCGCGTTCGGCACGTGGCCGTTGGGGGTCGCGAGGCCGTTGGGCTGCGGAGCCGGCGCGATGGGCGGCCGGGGTTGAAGTCGTGCCGCGCGGACCGCGGGGAGGTCGTCGGGAATCTGTGCGCGTTGTTGGCTCATCGCAAAGCCTTTCGTTGGTGGGGCGGGTGCCCCAGGGTATTCCGTTGCGTGTTCTCGAGTACTCGTCAAGACCGGGTTTCCGGCCTTGGCGAATGCTGTAGCGTAGCAGCTTGGACCATTTTTGTCAAGGGGAGAGAGATGTTCTCTAAAGAGGAGATTTTTGTTTAAGGAAAGGGATTTTTTCATAAAAAAGAAGCGCGCCGAACGTGTATCGTTCGGCGCTGTGGGTCAGCGCGCGTTGTCATGCACCGTGTTCGCCGGTGCGGCGATGCCGGGACGCTCGACCTTGGCCACGTTGCGCGCGGTTCTCCAGGTCTCGAAGTCCGGGAGCTCGCCCTGCCGGAACGCGTCGGTGTCGACTCGGGTCACCGTCTTGCAGTCCGGGCAGAAGAAGGAGGTGCGGCAGTAGTAGCCGCTGATGTCCCGTCCGGTGACCTGGAAGAGGCCTTCGCGGCCGAGGCGGTAGGTGCCGCGGCACGGGCGCCGCTCACCGCCGTAGTCCGGCGTGTCGATTCCGCAAGTGGCCCTGATGGTCCACGCGGGGTCGTACGGTCCCGGCTCGACGAGCGTGGCCCAGGGGGTCGGCGCGGCGGTCTTGCTGGGCGGGTGCGCCGCGAGCCAGGCCTCCTTGGTGGGCAGCTCGCTCTCGTGGAAGAACCCGCCCACGGGCACCTCCACGTCTTCGCCGCAGGGGCACTGCACGCACACGACCGTCTTGTGGTTGCCCATCCCGAATGTCACCCCCATGCGGTAGAGGCTGTCGCGGTCGACCTCGAGGGTCGCGCCGCAGGGGAGCTTCTCCTCCGGCTCGGGTTCTTCGGAGCCCTTCCGGACGCGCCGCGGGTAGTCCGTGGCCTTCCCGATGGTCGAGGTGGACGCGCCGCACTGGACGGTCATCTTCCAGCCGAGGGTCTTGGGGCTGGGGTTGAGGATCTTCACCATGGTCTGCCTCTCTTTCCGTGCTGTTCCCCTTTGGGAATTGTGGGGAGTCCGCCTCTAAGGCGTTCCCGATTCTATCAGAAAAAGCTCATTTTGTCAACCCATGCGAATAAAAAAGACCTAATTTTAGCGAATTAGGTCACAGATCGAGAAGATCGATCAGCTTTCCGACGGTTCGACGCAGCCGTGGAAGGTGGTCATTCGCCGGATTGACGGGCGATGAAGGTGCGTCTCGGCGGTGGCGTTGCAGCTCGCACCGCAGCCCCAGCGGATCGTCAGGAGGCGGGGGGTCGCTGGGCGCGTGATCTTCAGGTTCTGACACGGGCCGTTCCTTTCTTGGCGTCTGGCGCCACTAGGAAGACGTATTCGCTGGCCATGGCCCAGGTTCCTGTCGTGGGGACCAGATCGAAGTGGATGATGTTCCGGGCATCACGGAGGACTTCCAGGATGTGAGGGGTGCTTTTGCCGGCGTGGAGCGCCTTCCGCCCCGCGGCGAGGTAGGGGCGGTCGCACAGGAAGGCGTCCGGGTGCTGCAGGGCAAGCCGCACTGCCTCTTCGGGAAATCCGGGCCGCATGTCGGCTCTCGCCATGAGCCGGAGGGCTTCCGCGTGTCCCACGTCCTTGCGGACGTACAGGCCGATCAGGTCCACCCCATCCATCGGCGGCTCGGGATGTTGCCAATGCGCGCTTTGCACGCACGGATCGAGATCGTGCCCATATCCTGCCGAGGCCGCCAGCAGTTGTGCCAGGGTTCGACGATCCGATGTGATTTGGGGGAGGGGCATGAATTCGAGAGGTGTCTCGTCCATGAGGCTTCCTTCTTGTTGGCGGCCCGAGTATGACGGGGATGCGTAAAACATGCAACCTACGACACGGATGAGGCGTCAGTGGCGCGGCATTTTTGCGCGTACCTAAAAACTCGCCTCAATGGGCGAGTTTTTAGGTGGTCGGGCTAGTGGGATTTGAACCCACGGCCTCTTCGTCCCGAACGAAGCGCGCTACCAACTGCGCTATAGCCCGATGGAGCAAGTGAAAACGTGCATCCGATGCATGTTTTCGCGAGCGAAGGAGGGCAATCTGGCTTGTCCGACGAGACAGCTAGCCCGCGAAAATCATGGAGAGTCTCCAAGTTTTTTGCTGGTCCCTCCTCTGCTTTTCAAAAGCCGGCCAAGCATATCCGATCCGCTAAAAAACGGCAAGGGGAGGCTTTTTAAATGAAAACCCCCGTGGATCACGGGGGAGGGCTCAGGCCACCAGGTCGGGGCCGGAGCTCGTGCGCTGGGCGGGCGGGCGTGTCTTGGTGGGGGCGGGAGGACGGTTGTCGTCCTCGAGCCAGCGGCAGTCGGACCAGTCGACCGTCCCGTCCGCGTTGCTGGGCGGAGGCTTGTTCCCGCAGTCGACGCGGAACTGCTGCGTGAGCGGCAGCGCGTTGAACTGCTCCCGGCGGACGCGCCGGAGGTCGCGGACGTTGAGGTCGCTCGGTCGCAGGGGGCGCGAGCGGGTCTGGCTCGCGACCGGCGGGGTCGGCGGGACCGGCGGGGTCGGGGGGCGTTGCAGGCCGTTCGGTCCGGGCGGGGTCACCGGGGGAGGGGCGCTCGGCGTACGGGCGCGCTGTGCGGTCGGGACGGGCCTGGTCTCCACGGGTCCCGGCATCACCGAGTACGCGAGGAGGCTCGCCACGCCGACCGCGAAGATGAGGAGCGCCCCGGCCACGTAGAGGGGCCAGCGTGAGCTCGTGGGCTTGGGCTGCTGGGCCGTCGGCGCCCCTTCCTTGCGTCGTGAGGGCGGGGCGATGGTGTCGGTTCGTGCCGGGGCCATCGCGGGACTCGGCGGGGGAGGGGGCTCGGTGATCGTGCCCGCTCGCTGCCTGGCTGCCTCCTGGCGAGCGTTGCGATGCCCCTGGTAGACGGGATTGAAGATGTCCCGGATCTTCCAGGGCAGCTCGTTCCGGTTCGTCTCGGCCCATTCGAACTCCGCATCGGTCCAGGAGCTCTTGCGGATCAGGCACTCGGCCATCCAGCGGCGCCAGGTCCCGATCTTCCAGTAGCTGGCCTCCTTCGTCGGATCGAAGCCGGTCGGGTCTGGCACTCCCAGGAGGTACTGCGCGGCGGCCGTCCACTCCTGGTTGAAGTCAGGAGTTCGAGTCGGATCCGCGAGCGAGGTCAGGAGGTGAGACCTCGCCTGATTCAGGCGCTGCGCGAGCGGCTCCATGCCTTCGCGCGGGGTGGTGGCGTTGCCGACCCCGTAGGTGAGGGTGCTTCCCTCGATCAGGTCGAGGCGGCCCCACTGGTCGATCGGGCGCTCGATGAGTGCGTCCCGCCTCCGCAGCTCGTCCTCCGTCGGATCCGCCGGAGCGAACGGGTCGGCGGCGGCCGGCGGGAACGGGGGCGGCGCGACCCGGGGGAGGATCGGTTCGGGTACGATCTGGGTCCCGTGGGGGAGGGTCGGCGTGGACGCCGTCCCGTCGTCGTTTTCGGGCGTCGGGGGGTCGTCCTGGGCATTGTCGTTCACGTCGTTGTCTCCTTCTTTGTCCGAGGTGGCGAACGGGGCCTCGGGCTCAGCGGCGTGGGTCGGCGGAGGGTCATCGAGGCGTTCGGGCATCTTCTGCCCCGAGGCGGCATCTGACGCCATGCGTTCCGTGTGGTGGCGCATCGCGCTCTCCCAGAGGCCCCGCAGTCCGGGGGCTTCCGGGTCGCTTGAATCGCTCGACAGCAGGTAGGCGTCGTCCCGGTCTTCGCGGCTCCAGGTGGACGTGGGCTTGGCCCACAGCTCCAGCTTGCGAGCCCTTTCCGAGTCCGGGGGATCGCTGATGGGGGCGATGTCCACGTGGTCGTCGCTGGCCGAAGGATCCGTCGGCGGTACGTTGGAAGGGAACGGGTCCATCGTGGAAGGGGTTTCGGCGGGTGCGTTCGTGACGCTCGCCGCCGTTTCCGTGGAAGGGGGCGGGGCCGAGGCGAAGGCCTTCGCCCGCGCTTCGAGCCTGGCGTTGAGCTCCTTCGCGAGCCGCTGGAAGAGGCCGGCGATCGCGAAGCTGTCGCTTCGTGCTCGCTGCTCGTCTTCGGTGAGCCTCACCTGCGCTTTCAGCGCCTCGTGGCGGCTGCGCCAGGTGGCGAACAGGGACTGGGCCTCGGCGACGAGCGCTTCCGCTTCGTCGCGCTGCGCCTCGGTCCAGGTCACGAGCCCTGCAAGCCGCGATCCGGACGCGAGGACCTGGCGCTGCTCTCCGGGGAGGCTGCCCCTGAGCTCTTCCGGCGATCGGTTCCTGGTTTTTTTCGACATTGCTGGAACGCTCCTTGTTTTTTGGCTTCCCTGAGCGAAAAAAAGATCTTTTTCGCGAGAGAATACTTGATCCTAACAAGAAATGGGGGAATTGTCAATGATTCGCGTTCGGGTGATGGTCGGGGCGGGGTCCGACGGGATCAGGCGAGTGACCAGCCAGGGTATCGAAGACCAAGGGCGGAGCTATATAGATGCGGAATAGGCAGCAATGTTTCGCAGGCCGCTCTCGCGATCGGCTGGGAGCTGGACTGGTTCGCCATGCCTCTTTTGTCGAATGGGGTTTTTCTTGGGTCGACAGGTGGGAGACGGGCTTTTATACTCGGTGCACTATGCCCGCGTTTCGTCCCGTGGTCTTGCTCGTGATCGACGGATTTGGCGTGGCGCCGTCGGAAGAGGGGAACGCCATCAAGAAGGCCGCGATGCCGCGCTTCCACCAGCTCGTGCAGACCTATCCTGCCATGACCGTCCAGGCGTCGGGTGCGGCGGTGGGGTTGTCATGGGGCGAGATGGGCAATTCCGAGGTCGGCCACCTGACGATCGGGGCCGGACGCGTCTTTTATCAGAGCTTTCCCCGCATCAACCTCGATATCGAGACCGGACGGTTTTATGAGAATCCAGCGTTGCTGCAGGCGATCAAGGCGGTACAGACGTCGGGCGGCAAGTTGCACCTGATGGGCTGCTTGTCGGCCGGCAATGTCCATGCGGCGCAGGAGCATTGCTACGCGCTCCTCGACCTGGCCAAGCGCCAGAAGATGGACAGGGTTTTCGTGCATGCGTTTCTCGACGGGCGTGATGCGGGCTACAACTCGGCGAAAGGGTTCGTGCAGGAGCTGCTCGACAAGATGAAAGAGCTTGGGGTCGGGCGGCTGGCCTCGATGTCCGGGCGCTATTTCGCCATGGACCGTGATAACCGGTGGGATCGGATCGAGAAGGCATACAATGCCATCGTGCGCGGGGAGGGGAACAAGGCGGATGACCCGCTGCAGGCGATCGAGGCATCGTATGCGCAAAAGGTCTATGACGAGCAGTTCGTGCCGACCGTGCTGCAGGCTGGCGGACGGCCGGTCGCGCTGGTCGAGCCCGGAGATGCGGTCGTGTTCTTCAATTTTCGTCCCGACCGCGCGCGCGAGCTGACCAAGGCGTTCGTGTTGCCGGCCTTCGAGAAGTTCCCGCGCCAGAAGGTCGACCGCCTGACCTTCGTGTCGCTCACCGAATACGAAAAAGACCTCCCGCTTGACGTGGCCTATCCGCCGAACATCATTGAGACCTGCTTGGCGCGCGTCGTATCGGAAGCGGGCCTGCGCCAGCTGCATATCGCTGAGACCGAGAAGTATGCGCACATCACGTTCTTCTTGAACGGCATGCGCGAAGAGGCGTTCACCGGGGAAGAGCGCGTCATTATTCCGTCGCCATCCGTTTCGACCTACGACCTGCAGCCCGAGATGTCTGTCGGCCCGCTAACCGAGCGCGTCGTGAAGGAGGTGTTGGGTCATGGCTACGAATTCATCGCCGTCAATTTCGCGAACCCTGACATGGTGGGGCATACCGGCAACGAGGAGGCGACGGTCCGGGCTTGTGAGGCTGTCGACAAGGCAATCGGCCAGATCGCTGATGCCGTCCTCGCGACCGGCGGCGCGTTGGTGATCACGGCGGACCATGGGAACGCGGAAGAGGTGAAGAACCTCGTTACGAACGAAATGGACAAGGAACATTCCACGAACCCCGTGCCGTGCGTCATCGTGGCGGCGAGCCTCGAAGGGCAGCGGGCCGCGACTGGGGACGTCGTCGGCGGCGACCTCTCGTTTACGCCTCCGTCCGGGATGCTGGCGGATGTCGCGCCGACCGTGTGCGCGCTTTTGGGCATCGCGCCATCGCCGGACATGACGGGAAAGAGCCTCGTGTAGCGTGAGATATGACGATCCGTCCGCTCGTCCGACGCACCCGTGCGGTCCTTACGCGCCTTCAAAAGATCTATCGCGACAAGGCGATGGTTGATTTCGGTCGCGCGGAAGACACGCTCATCGCCACGCTCCTGTCCGCGCGGACCCGTGACGAGCAGGTCATCGCCGCCTATCCCGGCCTGCGATCTGCATTTCCGGGGTTGCGCGATCTGGCCGATGCGCCGGTCGAGGCCATCGCGTCAAAGATCCGGACCGTGGGTTTTTTTCAGGCGAAAGCGAAGGCGATCAAGGGGTTGGCGCGCATCTTGCTGGAAACATACCAGGGGCAGGTCCCACGCACGATGGAGGAGCTCGTCGAACTGCCCGGGGTCGGACGCAAGACCGCTAGTTGCGTCTTGTGGTATGCGTTCGGGATCCCGGCGATCGCGGTCGATACGCACGTGTTCCGTTTGGTGCATCGCCTGGGCTGGGCCCGTGGCCGCACGCCGGAAGAGGTTGAGCGGGCGTTGGCGAAGGTCGTACCGCGGGCCTTGTGGGGCGAAATGAACCGGTTGTTCGTGCAGTTCGGCCGAACCGTGTGCCGGCCAGGCCGGCCGCGCTGCGAGGCGTGTCCGGTCGCCAGTCTCTGTCCGTATCCCAACAAGGCGAAGCGTGCTACACTGAAGCGGTGATCCTCATTGACGTGCAAGCGGTTGCGTTTTTACAGGACGTGCTTCTTGGCTCGTTCGGCACGCCATTTTTTATCTTCTCTGCCCGTTGGCTGATTTTGGCGGTGCTTGGCATGTCTGTCCTTGCGTTTCTTTGCGAGCGCGAACCGAATCATCGGCACGCCTGGAAGGAGACGGCATGGGCGTCGCTCTTGGCCTTCGTGGCGAGCCTGGTGATCTCGTATGCGTTGCAACGGGTACGGCCGTATGAGGGTGCGCCGGACCTGGTCCGCCTGATCGTGGCAGCGCCGTCGTCGGCTTTCTCGTTTCCGTCTGCGCATGCGGCTGCGATCTGGGCGTGGGCGGGCTCGGTGAGTCTCCTGGAGCGTCGGGCGGCGCCATTGTGGGTGGCGGTGGCTGTTCTGGTCTCGTTGGGGCGCGTGGCGGTCGGCGTGCACCACCTGTCCGACGTCGTCGCCGGCGCCGTGCTTGGGTTGGCTTGCGTGCTCTTTGTCCGTCGCGGCCATCACGTGTTGCGCTGTTCGTCGCTTTCCGTATGAAGTTCGCCCTTCGATGGATGTTGGTGGCCATAGCGCTCGCCTTTGCCATCGTGGCGGGCCAAGTCGTGTATCGCGGCTGGTTCCAGATGCCGCAAGTCGGCCCCGTCGTGCCCGTTTCCATTGCGTCAACGGATCTCGGGGCGGTGACCCGGCAGCTTGCGGATGCGAAGATCGTCGCGAACCCCTGGCTGTTCCGCCTCTACGCGGCTTTCGATTGGCGGACGGATCGCCTGAAGCCGGGCGGGTACGAATTGCGCCCGGGAACCCCATACAGTGACCTTATCGCCGAACTGATCCGCGGCGTTCCGAAGACCGAGGTCCGGGCGAAGGTCATCGAGGGCTGGACCGTCACCGATATCGAAAAAAACCTGGTCCAGGAATTCGGCGTTTCGGCCACGAACGTTCGGGCCGTGATCGGGGAGCGGGCTGATGCGCGTCGGTTCGATCCGTTGTGGCGCGACGAGTTTTCGTTTTTGAAGCCGTTGCCGGCAGACCGTTCGTTGGAAGGGTACCTCTTTCCCGATACGTATCGGGTTTGGAAGGAACAATTGCCGGAAGGGCTGATCCGCAAGCAGCTGCAAACCTTTCAGCAGGAGGTCGCGTCGCTTCCCCTAACGGAAAAGAGCCTTCCGCTGAAGAGCTTGGATGATGTCATCCGTCTCGCGTCGATCGTCGAAAAGGAGGTCGCGACGGACGCCGATCGTCGTTTGGTGGCGGGCGTCTTCCTGACGCGTCTTCGGGAAGGGATGCCGCTGCAAAGCGATGCGACCATCCAATACGTCACCCAATCCGGCCGTGCGCGCTCAACAGCCGCAGACTTGCGTTTGGCCTCAGATTTCAATACCTATCGCGTCAAGGGCTTACCGCCGGCCCCGATTTGCAACCCTAGCCTGTCGTCCATCCGTGCCGTGCTGGACCCGGATGTTCGCGGATATCGCTACTTCCTGACGGATGCGGCCGGCAAGGTCTATTACGGGAAAACCCTTCAAGAACACGCCCAAAATCGCGCAAAAGCCGGCTTGAACCGCTAGCCGTCTTGACAAAAGGGCTAATTTAAGCTTAAATAGGGCATCGGCTCCGTGCCGAATCGCTTTCAAGAAGGAAGGAAAAAGGCATGACATGGAACCTGCAACGCGAATCTCCAATCGGCCTCTCGAGCTGGCGGCCGAGTCTTCGTCCGCCGGTCCGGAACGTTCAGCGGATGCCGTCCTCGCGGACGTCGACATGCTTCCGCTCGACGCGCTCGCCTCCCTGCGCGACGCGGCCCGCGCCTTCACCGAACGTCTGAACGCGACCCTCTCGGACGATGATGGGCCGCGTGACACGGGGGAGTACCCCTGTGGGCGCTACGGCGCCAACGAGGCTTTCCGCCCCACGCGTCCCGATGAGCGTTTCGAAGAAGGGGCGGCTGACGAAGAGACTGTCCCCGTCATCCAGGAAGACCCCGTGGTGGCTCGCCGACGTGGCAACGGGTACGACCTGAAGGTGCGCACGAGCGTGTCATTCAGGCTCGCGAAGTTCATCGACCAGTACATCCTGCGCTGTGGCTTCCCGTCGGAAGGCGAGATCGCCAGTGCCCTGGTTAGCCATCTCGAGGAGCCCTGGTCCGACGCGACCCTGCGCGCAAGTCGCGGGGAACGCTGGACGGACGAGTGGCGCGAGCAGTTCTGCCAATGGTGGCAGCGGCTCCTGTTTCATGCGATGTGGTCCAAGGAGCTGGTCGCTCGACGGCCTGGCGGCTGGATCACGGATAGCGAAGCGGGCTGGCCGTTCATCAGATCCGAGGAGGATCTCAGTCCCCGCCGCATGCGCGACGTTCTGCTCTGGGCGTTCGATGGAGCCGGATGGCTCGATCCTCGCCGAAGCTTCGTCGACGCCGTCTTTCCCTGCAGAACAGAGCCCGCCTCGCCCGAGATGGGCGGAGCGCCCCTCGAAGCCGATGTGAAGCCCACGCCCAAGGAACCGCTCGAGACCGGGCTTTCTGAGGATGCCCGCCAGGTCCTCGCAATGATCCGTCGTGCGGATCCCAACGGGGAACGCGCGCTCCGCCTCCTCTGGGCCATCGTGCCCAGGCGCGACCAGCTTCGCGCGATGGCCAACCGTGACAGTCGCCGCGCCCAACGCTTGCGCCCGGCCCTTCCCATGCCCTCGGACCCCTGAGCTACGCGCATCCCACATGGATGCGCTTCTTTTTTTGCTCGTCGGTTCCTCTCCTCTGCAAGCCCCCCTATCCGTCAGGGACCGGCCCGCCTGAGGGGAAAAGGTGGGTCTTGCGCGGGCTGGCCGCGCGCTCCTTTGGTTGGGCGGGCCAGGCCCTTGAAAAAGGATTGAAAAAGTCCTTTTTTACCCCACTCTTTTTTGCTACGCTCCGCCTATGCCTGAATTCGTCCTCTCCGCGCGCCAGGGTCTCGCCAAGCGCATCGACTACGCCAAGGAGCTCAACCAGGAGCAGTTGGACGTCGTTTTGCATGGGGACGGTCCATGCCTCGTGCTCGCGGGCGCCGGTTCCGGTAAGACGCGCACGCTTACGTACCGGGTGGCCTATCTTTTGGAGCAGGGGGTCGACCCATCCTCGATCTTGCTGCTGACCTTCACGAACAAGGCGGCCCGAGAAATGCTTTCGCGTGTACAGGGTCTCATCGGGGCGGAGGCGGTCGGCCTTTGGGGCGGCACCTTCCATTCCATCGGTAGCCGCATCTTGCGTGCCTTCGCCGAGCGTCTCGGCTACTCCTCGGCGTTTTCCATCATGGATAGCGAGGATGCGGGTGATCTCGTGAAAGCGATCATCAAGGAATTGGCGATCGATACGAAGGCCCGGCGGTTCCCGTCGGCATCGGTCGTCCAGGACGTCATATCTTACGCACGCAACGTCCAGGAGCCCATCGGTGACACGCTTGGGCGCAAATACCCGCATTTCCAAGAGGCCACGGCGCAGATCGAAGAGATCGCGCGCGTCTATCAAGGGCGAAAGAAGAGCGGTAACATGATGGATTTCGATGACCTGCTCTCCCTGCTGGTCCTGCTCCTGGAGGATCCGGCGTTCGGCCGGTCGATCGCCGAACGGTTCCGGTATGTGCTGGTCGACGAATACCAGGATACGAATGCGATCCAGGCCCGCATCGTCAAGGGATTCTCGCAAATCCATCAGAATGTCCTGGTGGTGGGAGACGATGCGCAATCCATTTATGCGTTTCGCGGCGCGGACGTGCAGAATATCCTCTCGTTCCCCAGGCTTTGGCCGGAGGCGAAGACCTTCAAGCTGCTTACCAACTACCGTTCCACGCCGCAGATCCTTGAGGTCGCGAACGCTTCGCTCAAGCATAACGAGGAGCAATTCGAGAAGGACCTGGTCGCCATGGGCAGCGCCGGCGAGAAACCGCGCCTCGTCCCTTGCCAGTCCGCAAGCCAAGAGGCGCGCTACGTAGCCGATCAGATCGCGGTTTTGCGCCAGCAGGGTAAGCCGTTGCGAGAAATCGCCGTCCTGTTTCGTTCGAGCGCCCATTCGCAGACCCTCGAATTCGAACTCATGAAGCGCGACCTGCCCTACGAGTATCGCGGTGGCCAGAAGTTCTTCGAGCGCGCGCACATCAAGGATGCCATCTGCTTCTTGCGTATCCGGCATAATCCGCGCGACGAGGTGGCGTGGTTGCGTGTCCTGCAGCTCCAGCCGGGCATCGGCGCGACTTCGGCAGCAGCCTTTTCGCGCTCCGTCGGCGCGTGCGAATCCTGGAATGACGCGACGGAGATGGAGGCGGCCCAAGCGTGGAAAGGGAAGGCGAAAGAAGGATGGCGCCTGTTTGTCGAGCTCATGAACGACCTGGGCGGACCGGCGGAATGGCCGAGTACCGTCTTGCGTCGCGTCGCGTCCTCGTCGTACAAGCGCTATCTTGAACAGGAGTATCCAAATTGGCGCGATCGTTTGGAAGACCTCGAGCAGCTGGCCTTATTCGCGGAATCCTATCAAGAAACCGCCACGTTTTTGGCGGATATCGCCCTCTATGACGATGTCGTGGCTGCCCGCCAGGAAGCGGGGGAGCACGAGCGCGAACGTCTCGTCCTTTCCACGATCCACCAGGCCAAGGGGCTCGAATGGGATGCGGTATTCATCATCCATTTGGCGGACCAGAGCTTCCCGAGCCGGCGCGCGCTGACCGAAAGCGGCGGGATGGAGGAGGAGCGCCGCCTCTTTTATGTCGCCGTCACCCGTGCCAGATGTGACCTGTTTTTGACGTACCCGATGACGCTCGGGTATGACACGCTCCAGTTCCAGCCACCCAGCACGTTTCTTGAGGAGCTGTCGCCGCGCTTATTTGAACGATTGGAGCTTCGTGATCCTTCCTTGGGGCGCGGGTTCGTCCCGAAAAAACGCCTCTGGTCCTTTGGCGATGCCGAGGAAGGGGGGTGGGACGAGCCGTTTCTTGAGCAGGACGCCCTTGGCGAACGGTCCGTCCAGAAGACCGTTTGGAAGGCCGATCCGAAAAAGCCCGCCTCGCCGCCTCCAACGAGCTTCCTTCGCTCGGTGACGGGTGAAGATGCCTGACGTATGCCTCTTGCTCATGCCCGCGGGCCCGGCCATCCCGACGCCCTCTGTGACACGCTCGCGATCGCGCTCGTGGAGGAATATTTGCGTCGGGATCCCGAGGCGCGCCTCCGTTTGTGCGTGACGGGTGGTCGTGAGAGCCTGTTCGTCGATGGCGACCTCGCCTCTACAGCGGATTTCGATCCGGCCGCGATCTTGCGTCGTGTGCTGGCGGAGGTCGATCCTACGCTCACCGCCGAACCGTTCGTAACCTGCGAGCCCGTACACGCGAATTTTCTGCCGAAAAATGCGAGTTTTGAGCCCTGGATCGTCTACGGGTACGCGACCGCTGAAACCCCTGACGGCTGGCCGCCAGCCCAATCCGCGATCCGCCAGGCCCTACGCGCGATCGAAGCGTTCCGTGCCAAGCCTGACGGGTATGCGCTCGGTCCCGATTACGACCTGGTCGCCGATGACGTGGCCCGTGAACTCTCCCTACGATTCGAACACCCTTCCACGGTCGCGCGGGAGGAAGTCGAGGCGTCTTTAAAAGGAGTCCTTGCCACGGCCTTGCCCGGTTGGTCGTATCGCGCGCTGGCGACCGGTTCCGTCAGCGAGGCAGGCCTGCGCCGCCGTTCCGGCATTTCCGGACGGGCGCAGGCGGCGGATCTCTACTCGTCGCATATTCCTGCGCATGCCTCTGGGATTGGCTACGCCGTCCGCCATCCCGGCAATCTTGGCGCCTGGCTTGCGCGCGATGAGGCGCGTCGGTTGGTTGGGGAGGGGCGGGGACGGGGGATTTTGCTTGTCCTGCGTTGGAATCCATTTGAGACCCGTCCCGTGATCGTTTCCGTTCGGAATGAGCGGGGTGAGGATCTGGCTGCGCAGGTCGACCCCGAGCGCTTCGACCTTGGCGCCGCCTATGGTGAGTACACGCAAGAAGGGGCTCTCACCCGCGCCTTCCGCCAGGCATGGGGAGGAGACGAAAAAACCCTCAACTGAGGGTTTTTATGTGTCTATGGAAAGTTTCTTCGCATGCGCTTTCAGGGCTCCGAGATGATGTGTTCGACGGATGATGGCTTCCTGGAGTTGGCGATTCTGTCGAGCTAGCTCGTTTCCGATAGGGGCGAGTCGCTCGACGAGCGCTGGTCCTTGCCTCTGCCCGGCGGACGCGATGATGCCCGCGAGCTTTTGAGAGAGCGCTTCCAGGCCAGGCTTCGCATGCCGTTCCTCTTCTTCGGTGATCTCTTGGATCGCCGTTTCCAGGAGGCGGATCGCTTGGTTCATGCGCTCCAGGCGTGCGGCTCGGAAGCGATGGCGTTCCTCGTCGAGTTCCGCGATCGCGGCCAATGGACCTCGCTGGCGCAGGCGTGTACCTAGCTCGGGAGTCTCCTTGAGGCAGGCGAGCAAGGGCTCGATCGCCTCCCGAAGCAGTTTCTGGTCCAAGCGGTTAGGGAGGATGTGTGCCTCATCCTCGCGGCGGCAGGCGCTTGCCACCAGTTCCACCCCCTGTACGTACCCCTTGTCAATCGGTTCGCGCAGCCGAGCGAAGGCGGTCGCGTCCTGGGGCCGTTCGTTCAGCGCATCTCTGCGCCGTTCCGTCTCGTACAGAAAGGCGGCAGCGTTTCCATGCATTGCGGCATGGAAGGCATCCCGCTCCTGTGGATTTGGCACGAGCTTTCGGGTGAGATCCAAAAATGTGGGCTCTTTCCCCTGTTTTTGGGGGTGCGCGAGGGCGGCGAGTTCGCTGACGACCGCCTCGTGCCCAAACGCGGCAAAGGCCTCTTGCCCGCCATGGCGGACGAATTGGGTGATGGCGAAGGCCTCTTCACTGGCTCGCCGTTCTCTCCTGAGAAGGCTTTCCGCCTCCTCAAAAGTTCTGCCGACCGCTTCGCGGAGGCGTTCCTCAAGCGGTTTCGCTTCTTCGGCTAACGCTTCCATTGGCGCGTTTTGACCGGATTCCGTGTGCGCATGACGGGTTCGTGCGTCATTCCGTTCGGACCCAGGGGTTGGTCGGCGGCCGAAGAAATGATAGGTGGTTGTTTCCATAAGGAAAGGATCTTGCCGCATCATAGCATACGTCCCAGCCCTCTGGCAAGTCCCCCAAATTTCGGACACCGTTTCTCGATTTGCAGTTAGTGGTTCGT
>CAYYTQ010000005.1:25567-61367 GCA_964474805.1 uncultured Gammaproteobacteria bacterium | reverse complement strand
ACCGCCTCGCAAGCGACAGCCGTACCAACCGGAACCGTAAAATCGACGCCAAGATGCAGGTACTGGCCCGTACCGTCGAGATAGCTGCCCCGCCACAGAACCGAACGGTCCTCCAGCCACCCGCCATATGAATGGGCGGCGCCACGCTCCACCTGAGCCTGCGCGATCATGCGCGCACAGACGGCCGGGTCCAGGAGAGGATTCGGCCCCGACGTTTGCCCGCGCTGCGTGAACCAGCCCCGAGCGAGATCATTCAGGTTCAGAGGCGCGAAAGAGGCGCCCGCGAGCGAAGGGAAGAGCATGGGTCTTACAAAATGAATGTCCGCATCCTAACCGTATCCGCCTAGCCGTCAATAGCGCTACAACAAAACCAGCCCGCAGGCTGGATTTGTTTTATTTGGCCTTGGCGTCCGCCAACTGCTTTTCAACCTTCGCCTTCTCCAATTTCTGGAGACGGGCCAAACGGAGCTCTTCGGCGCGCTTCGCCCACTGGGTCTTGCCATCGCCCATCTGGACGATCTCGATCGTCACGTTGCGGTGCAAACCGAACTGGCGGGCGGACTTCTTGTCCTTGACCCAAATATCGATACGGTAGAAGTAGCGCTTGTTCATGCGGTCATGGACCACGAAGACCTTGTCGCCGAAGAGGGAAGGGATGCGCACCTTGGTGCCAAACGGCAAGAAATTAGTAGCGATCACGCCCTCCTCGTCATCATGGGAGCGCTTTTCGAGGTCGGTCCCGTCCGCCGTAACGAAGGGGTCGGCGTCACACTCATCCACCGCGGAGGTGTAATTCGTGACATCGACCTTCTGGGTCCGGATCGGACGAGCGGCTTCCTTGAGGTCCAGCACCGACGCTTCGTTGTCAGAGACATCGGAGACCGGCGTTTTGGAAGACGTATCCTCGGCGGCAAAGGCCGTCGGGATGGACGTAAGGCTCAGAACGAGGGACAATGCCAGGAGGGAGATGCGTTGAATATGGGTGGAGATAGAGAGTGAAGTCATAAGTGAGAAAAACTGACGTCTTTGATCGCGGGGACCGCGAAGAAAG
Source organism: uncultured Gammaproteobacteria bacterium (assembly GCA_964474805.1). GTDB lineage: Bacteria > Patescibacteriota > Patescibacteriia > 2-12-FULL-60-25 > 2-12-FULL-60-25 > JAGOUA01. The sequence goes on along the minus strand of CAYYTQ010000005.1, from coordinate 60,316 downwards.
AACGTCAGTCGTAGGCATTAAGTATAGCAAAAAATAGCTGGTTTGTCAAGACAAATAATCGATATTTTGGCTAAAATAAGAGAAATATTGCTACCTTATGGACAAACGTTTCGCGACACATACGGGCCCGTTCGGCTGGGTTCGCCGTTTTTGGCAGAAGCCCTGGGTCCGTTGGGCGGTCGGGCTGGCCGTCGGAGGTGCGGCAGCCGCGTTTGTCGCTCTTATCGTGTTCGCGGCATGGGTTAGCAAGGACCTGCCTGATCCCAACAGCCTCAACAGCTTCAAAGTTGCCCAATCGACCAAGATTTATGACCGAACGGGCACGGTCCTGCTCTACGAGATCCATGGAGACGAGAACCGGACCCTGATCCCGATCGACCAGATCCCACAGATCATGCGGCAAGCGACCGTCGCCATCGAAGACCGCAAGTTTTATGACCACCACGGGGTCGACTGGGTCGGCCTGGTGCGGGCGGTCGTGCGAAACGCCTTGCGCGGCCAAAGCCCACGCGGGACCTCGACCCTGACCCAGCAGCTGGTACGCAACACCATCATCGAGAACACCTCCGGCTACCTGCGCAAGCTCAAGGAAATGATCCTGTCGCTGCAGATTGAGCGCACGTTCTCAAAAGACCAGATCCTCCAGATGTACCTGAACGAGATCCCTTACGGGAATACCATCTACGGCGTCGAATCGGCCGCCCAGAACTACTTCGGCAAGCCGACGCGGGACCTGACCCTCGACGAGGCCGCGCTCCTGGCCTCCATCCCGCAAGCCCCCGACCGCCTTTCCCCCTATGGGACCGGCGTCCGCGGGGACAACCGGCCGCAGCTGGTCCAGCGCCAGCGCCTCGTGATCGAAAAAATGGCCGAACAGGGGTTCATCACTGAAGAACAGGCTGAGGAAGCCAAAAAAATCGACACCCTCGCGAAGCTCAAGCCGCAAAACATCGGCAACATCAAGGCCCCGCACTTCGTGATGTACATCCGCTCGCTGTTGGCCGACCAATTCGCCGCCGAAGGCGGCCTCAAGTACGTGGAACAGGGCGGGTTACGCGTCATCACCACGCTTGACTGGGAGAAGCAGCAGAGCGCGCAACGCATCGTCAGCGATTTCGTCGAAAAGAACGGCAAGACTTACCAATTCAATAACGCGGCGCTGGTCTCGCTGGATCCGAAAACAGGACAGCTCCTCACCATGGTCGGTTCGGCGGACTTCTTCAAGAAAGAGATCGACGGCCAAGTGAACGTAACGCTGAGCGCCCGCCAGCCGGGATCGAGCTTCAAGCCGATCGTCTATGCGGCGGCGTTCGCGAAGGGATATCTGCCCAGTACCGAGATCTACGACACGTTCACCAGCTTCAAGACGGATGGCCCGAATTATGAGCCGCGGAACTATAACCTTCGCGACAATGGGCCCGTCACCCTACGGAAAGCCTTGCAGGGGTCGCTCAACGTGCCGGCCGTAAAACTCCTCTACCTGGTGGGGGTCGGACCCGTCCTAGATTTTGCCGACCAACTGGGCTATACGACGCTCAAGGACCGTTCCCGCTTTGGCCTGTCGCTCGTCCTCGGCGGGGGAGAGGTGACGCCGCTTGAGCACGCCCACGCCTTTTCCGCCTTCGCGAACGACGGGATCCAGATGCCGGTCACGCCGATCCTACGCGTAGAGGCGAACGGCAAGGTCTTGAGCGAATGGCAGCAACCGCCCGGCACCCGGGTCGTCGACCAGCAGACGACACGCACCTTGAACGACGTCCTAACCGACAACGAGGCGCGAACCTACGTGTTCGGCTCGCGTAACAGCCTCACCCTGCCCGATCGGGCGGTCGCGGCGAAAACCGGTACCACCAACAACTACTACGACGCCTGGACCGTTGGCTATACGCCGAACTTCCTCACGGCCGTCTGGGTCGGGAACACGAAATACGTCCCGATGAAGCGCGGCTCGGACAGCTCGACGGTGGCCGCCCCCATCTGGCAGGCCTTCATGAAAGAAGCGACGAAGGGGATGCCGAAAGAGACGTTCCCCAAGCCCGAACCGTCCATGGAAACGAAGCCCGCCATCAAGGGCGGCGCGCTCGTGAAACGGCTACGCATCGACAAAAGCACCGGCCTGCTCGCGACGGAATTCACCCCAGCGAACCAAGTCGAGGAACGGACGTATCTCGAGCCGCACGACATCCTCTACTTCATCGACAAGGACGACCCGCTTGGGGATCCGCCCACGAACCCGGCGAACGACCCCCAATTCACGGCCTGGGAAACAGGCGTGCAAAACTGGCTCAGCCGCACGAACGCGACGACCACCGCCCAAGCGCCGACCGTCTCGAGCGACCAGTACGGGCCCGCTTTTGCCCCACAGCTCACGATCCTCGAGCCAGCGAACCAGAGCGCCGTCCGCAGCCGTTTTGTCCCGATCCGGGTGGAGGCCAGCGCGCCGCGGGGGGTGGCGAACATCCAGGTCCGGCTCGGCGATCGCGACCTGGGCAGCGTACAAGGGACTTCACAGAACTTTGGGGTCACGATCCCCGAAGACCTCCCTGACGGCTTCTATGACCTGGTTTTGACCGCCAAGGACGACATCGGGAACAGTACGAGCCAGACGGTGACGATCCACCTGCAGCTACAGGAGGATACGGGACCGGGAATCTTCGACGGAATCCTAACGTTTCCGCCCACGAGCTCGACCACTTCCTTTTAGCAACGAAAGGCCTCCATATGGAGGCCTTTGCGTCTGACGTTACCTATCCGCAAAAGAATCCCCAAGATTGGGGATTCTTTTTACTGCCGAATCGGCATTACGATGTATTGGAACCCCGCATTTCCCTCCGCCGGCTTGAGGACGACCGGATTCATCGCGTCGATGAGGTGGATCGCGACGCGATCTGTTCCCATCACGTTAAGCCCATCCATGACGTACTTGTAGTTCAAGAGGGTGCGGTTCGGTTCGCCCGTCACCTCGGCGGCAAGCTCGGCCGTATGGGTCCCCGTCCCCGAATCCGAGGAGGTAACGACGAGGGAGCCCGGCTTGATCTCGAGATGGACGTCATACAGGCCCTGCCGGGAAAACAGGGAGGCGGCACGGATCGCCTTGGCGACTTCCTGCCGCGACACGGTGGCGACCGTCTTGAATTGCGTGGGGATGATCTGTCGATAATCCGGGAAAGAGCCGTCAATGAGGCGGGAGACGAGCTCCACATTGCCGTAGCTCACCACGAACTGGCTTTCCGCCATCAGCCAATCGACTCGCTCAGGGACCCCGACCTCGTCCTTGTAGGCCCCCAACAAGCGGCCCACCTCGTTCATCGCGCGGGCCGGGACGATGCACTTGCCCGCCTGTGTCCCAGAGCCCGCCTGAAGGGCGATGACGCGCTCGGAAAGGCGATACGAGTCGGTCGCGGCGAAGACGCAGCGATCATGGCCGCTCATCTCACCCTGAAAATAGCATGCGACACCCGCCAATTCGGGACGCGACTCCGAGGACGATACGGCGAACGCCACCTGCCCGATCGCCTCTTTAAGGGCGCTCGCATCCAAAGCGTACCCGCCTTCGGTGGCCAACTTGGGGATAAAGGGGAATTCGGAGGCCGGGAGCCCCTTCATGCGGGTCGTCTTGCCGTCGGCGCGGATTTCCAGGGTATCGCCTTCGAGGGCCAATTCGATTTTTCCCGCCGAAAGAAGCGAGACGTAGTCCTGTAGGAGCTTCGCTGGGACGGTCCAGGCGCCTTCTTGCTCCACACGGCCGCGCACGAGCGCAGAAACGGCCATTTCGAGGTTCGTGGTGGAGAGCTTCAGGTTCCCATCCTCCGTTTTCAGGAGTACATGGCTCAGGATGGGAAGGTTCGCGCTCTTTCCGGCGGTGTGTCCGACGAGGGAGAGGCCTTGCAGGAGGTTCTCTTGGGTACAGGCGAATCGCATACGCCTCAGTTTTAATAGATAAGAATAAGAAAGACAATAACCACCATAAGCCCTGTGAATAAAGGGGATAAGCTGAGTATTTGGCGAACCTTGGCGAAAAAATAAGTATTTATCATCCCCATCCGATGCGGGAACAAGGTGGGGAGCGGCTGTGGGCGGACAGGGATATCTTTTCGGGGCGCACATCATGCACGGTTCGTGCACAGACGCATCCACCCGGTTGCCCCGATCTTGTCCCCGGGGATGTCTTGGGGATATGAAGAATGAAGATCCCCACCGCGAGAGGTGGGGATCTTTGGGGAAACCTGTGGAGAGCCTGTGGCTAGGCGTTGACCTGGTGGTTGTAGAGGTGCTCGCGCAGCCGGGCGAGGTCTTGCTTGATCTGCTGGTCGTTCTGGGCCAAGCCTTGGATTTTTTCGCAGGCGTGCATGGCGGTCGTGTGGTCGCGAGACCCGAGATGATCGCCGATGGCGGGAAAGGAGCACTTCAATTCCTCGCGGAGCAGGTACATGGCGACTTGGCGGGGGAGCGCGAAGCGGCGTTCACGGCTCTTGCCGAGCAAGTCGTCGAGCGCCACATCGTAATATTTCGTGATGACTTCGATGAGGATGCGGGGGGTAAGGGTTCGCTTTGCGCTTTGCGGCAGGAACCCTTGGAGGATCGGTTCAAGGGTTTGGAGCGAGGGCTGGATGTTCTTGAATTGGTGGTAGGCGATGACCTTATTGAGGATCCCTTCGAGCTCGCGGATGTTCGATTGGACCGCGCCGGCGATGATATGGAGCAGGTCAACGCCGATGCTGTAGTTGCGTTCGCGGACCTTGTTCTCGAGGATGGCGACCCGGGTCTCGAAGTCGGGACGGGAGATGTCGGCCATCATGCCCCATTCGAAACGGGAAATGAGGCGGCTCTCGAGGGAATTCAGCTCCTTCGGGGGCCGATCGGAGGCGATCACGATTTGCTTGTTCGCCTGGTGCAAGGCGTTGAAGGTGTGGAAAAATTCCTCTTGGGTACGTTCTTTTTCGGTCAGGAATTGGATGTCGTCGATCAGGAGGACGTCGACGGTACGGTACGCGTCCTTAAAGTCGCCCCCGTGCCCGCTGCGGACGGCCGCAATAAATTCGTTCGTGAAGCGTTCGGAGGTGACGTAGCGGACTTTGGCTTGCGGACGCTCGCGAAGGACGTGGTGGCCGATCGCCTGGAGTAAATGGGTCTTGCCCATCCCGGCTCCACCATAGATGAAGAGGGGGTTGTAGGTCTCGCCGGGGCGCCCGGCGACGGCCACGGAGGCGGCATGGGCCAGCTCGTTGTTCTTGCCGACCACGAACGCGTCGAAGTGGTACCGCGGGTTGAGGCCGATCTCCGCTCCGCTCGTGTTGGCGTCGGCTGCCGTGGGGGTGCGGAGTTGGGTGCTGAGAGGCTCCTGCTGGGCGCGGAGGACATCGTTCGCGGTGGTCGTGACCCCGACTTGGGCCATGGCGTCCATGACCAGGGCGTTTTTCGCCTCCTTGCGGTAGCTGACCTCGCGGACCCCGCCCTGGCTGGCGTTCCGGAGGACCTTAAGAATCATGTCGTGGTACTTGCTTTGCAGCCAGGTCTTCGTATAGTCGTTCGGAACGCAAACGCAGACGCGGCCGTCATCGATGGAGCCGATGAAGGTATGCTTGAACCAGGTCATGAAATGAGACTTCGGGAGGCTCAATTCAAGCTCGCCAAGCGCGGCTTGCCAGAGGGCTTGCGCGTCCATAGATAGGTCGATCCTTTCAGCCTGGGTTGGGCTTGTCAAACCGCCGCAATTCCCTGTGGATTTCTTCGTGATTTTATCCACAGGGCCTGTTTTTCCGCCCCATCCTTGCCAAAATAAACCCGTTTTGCTAAGCTCTGCCCATTCTTCATATGGCTACCAAACGAACCTACCAGCGGAAAAAGTTGCGCCGTGTGCGCGTCCATGGGTTTCGCTCGCGTATGAGCACCCGGGGCGGGCGTGAGGTCTTGTCGCGCCGCCGTGCCAAGGGCCGCCGCCGCATCGCCGTCACCACGCGCAATCCGTAACGCGAAAAGGAGCGCCTAGCGCTCTTTTTTAACGGTTATGCTGGCCAAACCCCAACGATTACGCCGCATGCGCGACTTCGCGCTGCTGTCGCAGCGGGGCCGTCCTGTGTTTTCGGCCAGTTTTACGCTGCGTTTTCGCCGGAGCGAGGAGGCGACCAAGGTGGGGTTCGTGGCCTCGAACAAGCTTTTTCGACGTGCCAATAAGCGGAACCGCGCCAAGCGGCGGATGCGCGCCCTTTTGCGCGAGGTTCAGGCGCAATGGCCGGAAAAGATGGACCTGCTGTTCATCCTCCGCCCGGAGACGCTGACCTTGCCGTTTGATGACCTCAAGGCCGCCGTCTTGCGCGTCTTCGAGAAAATTCCCGAAGCGTTGACCCAGCCGGTCAAGCCGAAAGCGATGAAGGCGCGGCGGAAGACGTCCGTCGTGTATCGCGAGCAGGGGTGAGCCCTGTTTTTTGCGTTATGCGTCTTGTCGCCCGCGGGTTGGTTCGCCTGATCCGTTTCTATCAACGAACGTTTTCGTTGGATCACGGTCCGTTCCGGTTTTTGCGGCCGTACGGGCAGTGTAAGTTCCATCCGACTTGCTCCATGTACGCGATCCAGGCGATTGAGCGATTTGGGGCAGTGAAGGGGAGCTGGATGGCGGGGAAGCGGGTCCTGCGGTGCCATCCGTGGGCACGGGGAGGGGTGGATGAGGTGTAAAAAAATCGGTACGCGTATCCGCTTACCGATTTTTTTCGAGCGTCTTCAGCACGGTGAGCTCTGTTAAGGGGATGCTTACTCGCTTTTCCCGCGAGCGGAAACCGCGTTTGATGTGGATGGTGCTTTTCGGGACCGAAAAGAGATCCGCAAGCGTCTCGATGAGGGAGAGGTTGGCTGCGTTTTCGCGAGGGGCGGCGGAAAGGCGGATGTTGAGCCGTTGCCCGTCCCAGCGGATGGGGTGTTGGACGTTGCGGGCGTTTACGGTGACGTGGACGGTGAGTGTCGTCATGCGTTCGCGCGGATCTCCTTAAGGGTCGCGATGTCTTCGGTGACGGCGTCATGCTCCGTCTCGAGGTACCAATTGAGGTGGCTGATCTGGGGCTCGCGCATCATGGCCTCGAAGCCGGCGCGACCAATGAAGCCGTGGCCGATATGCTCGTGGCGGTCCTTGCGGGCGCCGAGCTCGACCTTGGAGTCGTTGCAGTGGCTGATCTTGAGTTTTTTGAGGCCGACCGTTTGGTCGAATCGCTTGAACGTTTCGTGGACGGCCTTCTTGTCGCGGAGGTCGTAGCCGGAGGCGAACGCGTGGGCGGTATCAAAACAGACGCCGAGCTCGGGGTGGTCGACCTGACGGAGGATCTCCGCCACTTCTTCGAAGGTGTCGCCGATGACCTGGCCGGCGCCGGCAGAAATTTCAACGAGAAGTTTCGTTGTTCCGGTGTAGCCGTCGAGGACTTTCTTGAGGCCGTCGGAGACGTGCCGGAGGCCATCCTCGCGGCCCGTGTCCTTGGCGCTGCCGGGGTGGAACATGACGTAGGCGGCCTGGAGCTGGGTGCCGCGCTCGAGCTCTTCGCGGATGATGCGGATCGAATTGCCGCGGGTGCGGCCTTCGGCGCTGGCGAAGTTGATGTAATACGGGGCGTGGATGACCCACTGCTTGAGGTTATGGTCCTTGCAACGCTGCAAAAAGAGGCTGACCGATTCTTCCGTCAGGACAGGTGCGGGGCCTCCTTGGGGAGAGCGCGAGAAGAATTGGAAGACTTCGCAGCCGAGCTCGGCGGCGTTTTGCGGGGCGTTGGCGATCCCACCGGCGACGGAGACGTGGCAGCCGATGTGCATATGGGGAGACTTTAGCGAAAAATGAGACCGGCGACAATTCAGGCGCAATCCGCTATCCGTGGTATCATCCAGGCATGTCAATGTTTGATGCCGTCTTTCCGCCGACGGGATTTCCCTTCTGGCGCCCATCGGCGAAAGTTGGGCGCGCCCCAGATCGGGCGAGGTTGTTGCGTGTCCTTGCCGACGAGGCGCGGGAGATCGAACGGTCATTTATTTCGCGTGCGCGTATGCTGTTTCCGTTAGAAGCGGAAACGGATGAGCAGGCCCTTGAGCTGTTGCAGCGGTGGGCCGACGTCTATGAGGCGGACCGCGCCCATCGGGAGATCGTCGATCGCATGGAGCAGCTGTTACAACGTCCGGCGGTTCGAAGAGGGAATGAATTGAAGCAGTCGACGCGGCTGCGAATGGAAATGTGGCGAGCGGCGCGAGCATATGTCGATTGGCGAAGACGGTGGGAAGAAGCAGCGGATCAAAAAATGCCCTAGGCGCGGGCATTTTTCTTTGGCGGTGACGATCTACCGTTGTTCCCGCAAGCGAGTGTCATTTAAGACGTAGGTTTTCCCGAACCAGGAAAAAGCGATGTCGGCTTCCCCGCGGGCCATGGGTTCAGGGAGTAGCCGGGCTCCGGTTCCCCATTCTTCCGTCGTCGTCGGTGGATTCGGGAGGAGGAGTGTCGAAAGCGTCATTGGGCCGCCTTCGCGTTCGGCTTTAACGCTGGCGATCCAGCGATTGTCAGATTCTGACCACCTAATGTGGATTGAGGGCTTGATGCGGTTTCCTTGATAAAGGGTAAGGCTGATTTGGGGCCGCATTCTTGGATCAAGAACATCCTCTTGATTAAAGATGTACGCCTCGCTATTTCCGATGTAGCGACGGACTCCATTGAGATCAACAGTAAAATACGTCGCTGCGCTCAAGCCGGCATCCCCGTATAGGGCGGTGAAGAGAAGGGTGTCTGGAGTGAGCCAAACTGGAGGCGAGGTGATGTATGATCTGCTTAGCTCGACATCCGTAAGTTCTTGCCAGGATCCGACCGTTGGATTGTATACGATATACGCACATCCATCCGTACAATGTTCGGCGATCGTGCCAGTGGAAGCCGGCCTTGCATCGCCTAAATGCACGACGAAGAGTTTTTTATCCGTCATTAGCCCGGTCGAGCTTGCGACGATAAACGATAAATCGTTCGCGCGCTCAATGAGGGCGTTTTTGTATGCTTCCTGCGCACTTGTGAGCGCCTCTCTCGCGCTTGTGAGATTTGTAGGAGAAATCGAGGGATTTGGGGATATGGTCGCTGGAACGAGAATATCCGATGCCCTATCGGGCTTCCGCATAGGCAAACTTACTACGACCGCCGCGACTAATAGAAGGCCAAGCGCGAGATAGGGAAGCGGAAGCGAGGAAAGGGCGCTCTTTTTCATGTCGCAATGATACCGTGAAACCGAAAAGCCGCATTAAGCGGCTTTCGTGATGCATTCCTTCTTGAGCCATTCGATGGTCTTGCGGTTGCGGAGCATCGTATGGACATAGTCGCGGTATTCCGCGGAAGCGACCTGTTCGCGGGAGTCCTTGTCGTCCGGGCGCAGCGTGCCAAGGATCCGGTCAATTTCCGTGTCGACCTCTTCGGTGGTGGGTTCGACGCCTTGCTGTTTGGCGAGGTGCTTGATGAGGACGGCGGTCTTGATGCGGCGGATGGCCTGCGGGACCATCTCAAGACGCAGATCGTCTATGGTCTTTTTGATGGTGGCGAGGTATTGGTCCCAGGTGCCACCTTGCTCCTCGATACCATGGCGGAGCTCGGCGAGCATGCGGCGGACCTCCTCATTCACAAGCGGTTCCGGGGCGTCTTCGATGTCGGAGTCGTCGACGAGCTTGGTGAGGAGCTCGATTTCCGCGGCTTCACCGGCGCGCGCTTCGGCTTCGAGGGTGAGGTTCTCGCGGAGCTTGCTCTTCAATTCTTCGGCGCTCGTGAGACCCACGCCCTTCGCGAACTCGTCGTCGACGACCGGGAGGGTGAGCTCATGCACGGCCGTGGCACTCACGTCGATGGACACGGGCTGGCCGGCGAGATGCTTTTGGTAGTGTTCAGCCGGGAAGGTGACTTCGACGGTCTTTTTGTCACCGGCTTTCATCCCGAGGAGCTGTTCGGTGAAGGAAGGGAGGTAGTGCGGCTCATTGAGGTAGACCTTGTAGTTCTGGCCGGTACCGCCTTCAACGATCACGCCATCCTTTTTCATTTCAACATCGACGGTGAGAACGTCGTCTTTTTCGGCGGCGCGGTCGACGAGGCTCTCGGTGCGGCGCATCTTACGCATCTGTTCGAGGGCTTCGCTCACCTGATCATCCGTGGCGGGCTTGTTGGTCTGTTCGACTTTGATCCCCTTAAGGTCGGCGACGCGTTTGACGGCGGGTTCGACGGGGACGACGCAGTGGAATTGGAAGACCTCGCCCGGGACCAGCTTGTCGACGTTGATGTTCGGGGAGCCGATGGCGGCGACGCCTTCGCTCATGAGGGCCTTCACGTAGAAGGCGCGGATGATGCGTTCGAGGGAGGCTTCCATGATCGCCATGTCCCCGTAGACGCGCTTGGCTTCGGTCATGGGCACGTGGCCAGGGCGGAACCCGGCGATCGGACGTTGCTGCGAGAGGGTTTTGGCCCCTTCTTCGAGGTAGGCAGCGTATTCGGAGGGTTCGACGGTGATCTCGAGCTTGACTTCGGAGCCGGGCAGGCGGGTCGTGGTGATAGCGGGCATAGGCCTGGAGAATAAGCGAAAAAAAGAGAGACGTCAAACCTGGGAAGGGCGGTCGAGCCGACGCTTGCCAATCCTACAAATTTCCGCTATCCTCAGCCTCATATGGCCCTCCAAATCGGCATTGTTGGACTCCCGAACGTCGGCAAATCGACCTTGTTTGCTGCGATCACCAAGAAACAGGTGGATTGCGCGAATTATCCGTTTTGCACCATCGACCCCAATGTAGGCGTGGTTGAGGTGCCGGATGATCGGTTGCAGGCCCTCGCCAAGCTGGACCAGAGCGCGAAAATCGTGCCGACCGTGATCGAATTCGTCGATATTGCGGGGCTCGTGAAGGGGGCGGCCGAAGGGCAGGGGCTCGGGAACCAGTTTTTGGCGAACATCCGCGAAACGGATGCCATTGCTCAGGTCGTGCGGGCGTTCGACGATACGAATGTGATCCACGTGGATGGCTCGATCAACCCGGTGCGTGATGCGGAGACGATCAACACCGAATTAGCGCTGGCAGACCTGGAGGTGATCGGGAAGCGCCTGCAGAACGTGGAAAAGCAGTTACGTGCCGGAGCCTCGAAGGCGTTGACGCAAGAGAAGGAAGCCGTCGAGAAGGCACAACGCCTCTTGAATGGCGGCCAGATGCTACGCGACGAGGCTTGGACCGACGAGGAGCGGCTGATCTTGCGTGGGTTGCATCTCTTGACCATGAAGCCCATGCTCTACGTCGTTAACGTGAGCGAAGCCCAGATCCAGGACGGAGGCTGGAAAGAGCGCGTGGCCGGCCTGAAGGGTCTGACCGTTCCGGTGTGCATCAAGATGGAATCGGAGCTGGCCGGATTGGTCGGGGACGAGAAACGGGAATACTTGGCATCCGTCGGTCTGGCGATGTCGGGGCTGGATGAGCTGATCCGTGCATCATATGAGCTGCTCGGACTTTTGACGTTTTTCACGAGCGGGGTGGATGAGGCGCGCGCCTGGACCATTACCCGCGGCACGAAAGCGCCGCAAGCCGCGGGGAAGATTCATACCGATTTCGAGAAGGCGTTCATCCGCGTCGAGGTGACTCCGTGCGAGGATTACTTGCGCGAGGGCGGCGAAGCGGCTTGCCGGGCGAAGGCTCTCACGCGGATCGAGGGGAAAGAGTATACCGTGCAGGATGGGGACGTGTGTTATTTCCGGGTGAACGCGTAACGACAAACAGGGCTATATGCCCTGTTTATTCTTGATGGCAATGAGGTTTTGTAGCCGGGTCCGGATGCGATCGATGACCAGACGGGCATCGGCCGTCGCATCGATGGCGGACGTGTCATCCCCCGAATCGTAACGGAGGGGTTCGAGATCCTCCAGCGCTCTCAAGAAGGCCTGGAGGGTTTTCATCGCGTGCGCAGGCGAAAACGCTCGGGCCGCATTCCAGATGGCGGCCGCAAGCTCCAAGCGGAGGGAGGGTGGTTCAACCTGTGCGGCGATGGTCGTGAGGCGCTGCAGATATGTCTGCGCGTGGTCCGGCGGCAGGTTGGTCAGGTACGCCGTCTCTCGCTGAAGACGGATGAGAATGGCCATGAGGTCTGGGTCGGTGCGCTCCAAGGGGTCCGGCTTGCGTGAGGTGATGGTTTCTTGTGGCAGGTGCTCCGCGAGAAGACATGGCAAGGCGATAACGGCTTGGCTCGGTTCCATTTTACAGAGCATGCGGAGCCGTGCTTGGGAGGCGGCTTTTCGTTCCGTCCCGCGTTCGATCCGGGCATCGGTCGAGATGAGGGCCTGAATGGTCGCCGGGAGCACGCTGACCGACCGTGAGAGGGTGATCGCCTCAAGGATTGCATCGACCTGGTTCGCAGGAAGCGCATCGAAGCGCGTTGCCAGGAAATCGATCATCCGTGTCGCTTGTGCGCAGAAATGCCGATCGACACGTGACAGCGCTTCCGCCGCGGGATCGCTCATCTCGTCGCGTGTGAGGAGCGCGTTATACGTCGGACGGGCGTCGTAGGATACGTATTCGACGAGGGCGCGGGCGATGGCGTTGCCTTCCTCTGCGTCTGCTTGGTTTACGAGGCGCTCTAATAGGCATTGCAAGAGGTCGGGTTGATTGTTTCGTGCTACCGAGGACAGGAATTCCTGATCGGTTTCGGAAAGGGGTTCACGCAGTCTTGCCTCCAGGAGCGGAAGGAGACGCGCCTGCCCGAATGTTCGTTGGTCGGAGAGGAACGCGTTCCAGGCCGCCACATCACCGACGCGGGCACGGAGGAGGCGGTCTTCAGCTGTTTGCGAGGCAGTGCGAAAGACGGTGGAAACGACCTCATGCCGCTCTTCAGGAGAGAGAGCGGCCCATTCCGCCATCGCTGCCTCGATGGGGATGTCCTTGGAGGTGATCGCCATGCGTACTTCCTCGGTATCGGTCCGCGGGCTTGCTGGGCGTTCGGATGAGGATGCCATACGTGGGGAAAGTATACGGGCTTTTCTTGCGGTTTGCGATCTCTGGAAGTTTGGGGAACGGGGTTGGTTATGCTGCGCCTCTTTTGTCTCGTTCCATGGCTCTTGGTTTGGCCATGGCTGATCGGGGTTGGGTTGGCGTCATTCGCGGAAGGGCGATCGGTCATTTGGGCGTTCGCGTGCCTTCCGTCGGAAGGGCGATCCGTCAGACTGTTTAGCGCCGTGGTAATGTGCGGATGGGTGTTTGCGTCGATCTGTCTCCCTGTGGACTGGCGCTCGGTGCCCGTGGCGGCGTATGCGCATCGTCTTGACCGGATGACGCCCCGCATCGAGATCGAGACAAGTAGGTGGGCGGAAGAGTTGCGGAGGGTGGGAAGGGCTCGGTTCGCATCGGCTTTGCCGCAACGGGAGGCGATATTGGCGGCCGCGATGCTCTATGGCGACGCCAACTTTTCGGCGGTTGATCGTGCCAAGGTCCGGGCGGTGGGATTGTCGCATCTGGTGGCGGTTTCGGGCGCCAATATTCTATTTCTTCTGCAAATGTTCCGGATGGCAGCCTGGCGGCTTTTGCGCACGCCGCGTTCGCGGTTTGCCGCCGATGCGATGGGGATCATATCGATCGTGGTGCTGATGGGCGGATCGACCTCGGTGGTGCGGGGTGGGCTGATGTTGGTTCTGTTCGGTGGGGCGCGCATGTTTGGCCGCAGGCCGGCATTCGGAAGGGTCTTGTTGCTCTCCGGACTGATCCTGGTGGCGGCCGAGCCGCGGCGCCTCCTATTCGATGCGGGATTTCACCTCTCGTTTTTGGCGTGTGTCGGATTGCTGCATGCGAGCGAGCGTGGGCAGGCGCAAGACGTATTGGAACGGTTTTCCGTGCGTGGGAGCTGGTATACGTGGATCTGGACCGCGCCGTACCAGCTATGGTTTTTCGGAAGCGTTTCCTGGCTCGGGCTCGTTGCGAACGTCCTCGTCCTATTTATCGTCCCCTGGATCCAGGCGCTCGCCTTGGTCGTTTGGTTCGTGCCCGTTCGGCCGATTGCATGGCCGTTGCGGCTTTGCCTCTCGTACCTGTGGTCGATCGTGGACTGGGCAAGCCCATTTTCATATCCGTTGTCTCTTGCTTCAGGTGTCGCCTTCCCGCTCATGGCGTGTGCGTATCTCGTGCTGATGGTTCTGCTTGTCCACAAGCGGACGCGACAGTGGAGACGACTCTCGTCGACGCTCGTCGACGCGTCGGCGGCCGCGATGACGGTTCGCTTGGTGAAAGTGGCGTTCTGGGTGCCTTGGCTGGTCGACGCACATGCTGATTTGTTGCGCGAGACGCTTGTATCTATGCTTGAAGCATCCGCACAGGACGCAGGCGACGAGCGCCTCTTGAGAACTCGGCTTGAGGATGGCTCGCGTTCGCGGTAATGACGGCGAACGATCGGTGTGCGGATCATGCCGCGTAGAGGTCAGGCATGTTTGGCGAGGATGGGGAAGCGTTGTCTTTCGCATCTGGGTCGGGCCTGCCCGCATCTCTGGGCGGAAGGGGACCGTCAGGACGGTGGCGCCAAGGGAAAGGTTTCCTCCCACGACCCTCGCCTGCGAACCTTGTTCGAATGCGAAGGTGGTGAACGTGCGCCAAGCCGTGGCCAGGGGGTCGCAAGACGGTTCCGGAAAAGCGTGTGTGGTTCAGGGAAGGCTCGTTCGTTTGCTGAGAAGCGCTTTCGTGCCTTGTCGGCGAGCGGACGAGCTTTTTCATGGCCGGGAAGCAAAGAAAGGAGGCTCGCATGAGCCACACGGATCGGTTTTGGTATGGCGTCATCGTCCTGTGGGCCCTGGTGGCGCTCGGGACGTTGTTCGCCGCCTGCGATTTCCCGATGGGGATCGTGGATGGGGAAGACAAGGCCGTGCCGGGCTGCGCGCTCGATACGGTCCAGGAGCCCTGGGGGCTCGATGGTGGAGGTCGGGCGGTCCGGACGCGGGGCTTCTTGGCCGAAGGTACGCACCTCGGCCTGGATGTCGCCCTTACGGAAGGGCATCCGATCGTGCCGCTGGGCTGCGGGGTCGTCCGTTTCGCGGGCGCGGCACGCGGGTATGGCACGTTCGCGGTCGTCGTCGAGCATCGGCTCGAGGCCGGGGTCAGCCTCCGCAATGGGCAGGGCGAGCGTGTGTTCGTCGATCGCTTTCTGTCGATCTACGGGCACCTGCGTAAGACGCCGGATCGGGCGGGCGAGGGGACGGCCCTCGATCTTCGTCCCGGAATGGTGATCACGCCGCGCACGATTTTAGGCTATGTTCAGCACCGCTCTCTGAATGGGGACGGGGATGAGCATCTCCATTTCGGGGTCCGCCTGCAGACGGCGGACGCGGCCCAGCGGTCCGATGCGGCCGCCTGGTTTCGTGGATACGACGGGTCTCCTTCGCATCGTGGCTGGTTCGCTGATCCCGAGGACGTGTTTTTGCGTCTTCGGCTGGCCTTCGGGCTACCGGTGACTGTTCTCGATGCGGGAGGGATCGCGTTCGATGCGGCAGACGGTTCGGATCTGGCGGTGGCTTCGGACCGCGGTTCAGACGCGTTCGTCATGATGGACAGAGGCGTGCCGAATGAGCTGCGCGATGCGGGCGGTCCCGCGACGCTCCGCGACGTTACGTTCGATGAACGGGCCGAAGCGGTTTCGGATGCGCTAGCTCCGTCTCCAGATGCCTTCGTGCCCGAGGCTGGGCCCATGCCGTCGGAGGGCCTGTTCCTCTATGAATTCCGCGTCCAATCTGAGCGGCGGATTTCCGCTCCGTACCGGTTGCGCGACCTGTGGTGGCGACCCATCACTTGCCGTAATACCGGATCCGTCGAGCCAGACGTGTCGGCGGAAGGATGGATCCGTTGTGAGGCGCCACGCTTGGCGCTGTTCGACGGCTCATTCTTTTTGCCGGAGCATCCCGAATGGGGAGATATGGGACAAATTGGCACGGTCGCAAACGTGCCGACGCGCTGCACGCCCGTCATGGGAGCGGCATGGCGACTGACGGAGCTAGCGACCCGTCGCGTTCTCTACGATGGGCCCGCTTCGGGTCTGCGCTGCGAGGCCGTGGGGATGCAGGACCGTTGGCGGTTCCCTGACTGAGCCTGGCCCGGTCCCTTGTGGACCGGGTTTTTCACACGCGAAGAAAAGAACGCGGACAGGCGCCCCTTGACGGTCCATCGCCGACCAGGCGGTCGTGTGGTATGGTGATATAGAACGAAAATAGAACAGCTTCTCATTCCATTCACAACAGCACTATGTCCAAGAAAGCAAACGAAGAATTGGAAGGGCGTCGGCAAGCCGTCCAGCTCGCCATGGACCAGATCCAGGAGAAATTCGGCGACGGGTCGATCATGCGTTTGGGGGACGCGCGCAAGATGTTGGTCGAGTCCATCCCGACCGGGTGCTTGTCGCTTGATCTGGCGTTGGGGGTCTTCGGGGTGCCGCGCGGACGCATCATCGAAGTATACGGGCCGGAATCGTCCGGAAAAACGACCTTGGCGCTCCATATCGTTTCCGAAGCCCAAAAGCGCGGTGGAGCCTGCGCGATCGTCGATGCGGAGCATGCGCTGGATCCGGAATACGCGAAGAAAATTGGGGTCGACATCAAGCAGGTCCTCATTTCCCAGCCGGATACGGGCGAACAGGCTCTTGATATCGTCGAGACCCTGGTCCGTTCGAACGCCTTGGACGTGGTCGTCATCGACTCCGTTGCGGCCCTGACGCCGAAGGCTGAATTGGAAGGAGACATGGGCGACCAGCACATGGGCTTGCAGGCTCGCCTCATGAGCCAGGCGCTCCGCAAGCTGACCGGCATCATCTCGCGCTCGAACACGATCGTCGTTTTCATCAACCAGATCCGCCAGAAGATCGGCATCGTCTTCGGGAACCCGGAAACCACGACGGGCGGCAACGCGCTTAAGTTCTATGCCTCGGTACGTATCGAAGTCCGCCGTTCAGCACAGATCAAGATGGGCGAAAAAATCATCGGGAACCGCACGAAGGTGAAGATCGTGAAAAATAAGGTCGCGGCGCCGTTCCGGACGTGCGAGTTCGACATCATGTATAACGAAGGGATCTCCGTGTCGGGAGACCTTCTCGATGCGGGAGTCGAATTGAACGTCGTCACGAAATCTGGAAATTCCTACAGCTTCCAGTCCGAAAAGTTGGGAGTCGGTCGCGAGAACGCCAAGGCGGCGTTGCGAGAACGTCCTGACTTGATGGCCCAGATCCGCGAAAAATGTATCGCCAACTGGCAGGAGCGCGAGAAGCTTGATCCGAAGATGGCCACGTCAAAAGCCGGGGGCGCGGATGAAGGGGAGGATGAGGCCGGTGACGAAAAGGAAGGGTAAGGAACGAAGAGAACCGAGGGGGTGGACTCCGTTCGTGGCAGCCCGCCCCCTCCTTCTTGTTCGGAAAACAGCTGAATTCCCGTCAGTGTCCCGATAAAGGGGAGTGATCCTTGTCGAGACGAGGATGAAAAGCCGAAGGATCCATATTCAGAAGCCATATTTTGCGCTATAATAGCGTCCGTTGTTCATCCCATGCCACGAAACGCGTCTTTTTGGTCTTCGATCACCATGGAGGAGCGCACCCAGCGGGGGCTGATGGCGGTCTTTCTGTTCTTCTTGGCGATTCTTATCGCGTTGGGTTTTTTGGACGCGGCCGGCTGGTTCGGCCGGTCAATCAATCAAGGGCTTGGGATGCTGTTTGGATGGGATCGGGTGCTTTTTCCCGCGTTGTTTGCCGTGTGGGGATACCACGTCCTGAAGCCCGATCTCGAGGTTATTCAACCGCGGACGGTGATCGGGTTCGTCCTCTTCTTTCTGGCGTTGAATCCGCTTGTGCATTTGTGGACGTTCGATCGCGATGCCTTTGTTCCGGATGCGGCATTGATTGATGCCGGCGGAAAGGTCGGGCAACTGATGGCGGATCCTTTAGCGAGATTTATCGGATCGGCGGGGGCCTTCGCGTTTTTACTTGCCTTGCTGCTCGCTTCCCTGATGCTGGTGTTTCATGTTGGATTGGAAGATGTCCTGTTTTTCTTGAAGTATGTTAAAGATGGCGTCGTTTGGCTGTGGGAGTTGGTTTCGCGACCAGTTCGCCACTGGCTGGACCGCCGGGTGATGCTGTCTGAGCCATCAGAACAGCGTTCTTCTGTTGGCTTGCTTGCGCAGGAGCAGCTTGAGTCCCCGCCATCGTTCGAAGAGATGCCGGTCCATGATGCCGAAGAGGAACCGGAAGAAGAGGAAGTCGTCGAAGAGGAATCAGAAGATGACGAGCCGCTTGAAGAGGAAGCTGACGAGGATCCCGAGCCGCCCGCCGCGCCCAAGAAGCGCACGCGTCGCGCCTATCCGAAGATCGATATTCCGGTCGACTTGCTTGAGGCGCGCGATCAGAAGCCCGCGATTGGCAATCCTAAGCAGATTGAGGACCTTATTCGGAAAACCTTGGCGGCGTTTGGAATCCCGGTCGAGTCGGCAGGATATGCGGCCGGTCCGACCGTGACCCAATACATGGTGAAGCCATCAGAAGGGGTCAAGGTGTCGCGCATCGTGTCCTTGCAGAGCGATTTGGCCTTGGCGCTGTCCGCGCAGAGTTTACGTATCGAGGCACCGATCCCGGGCAAGCCGTATGTCGGTATCGAAGTCCCGAACCAGACCGTTGCGACCGTCGGGATGCGCGAGATCTTGGAATCGCGCGAATTCCGCGAGCGAAAGCATCCGCTGTTCTTTGTGCTCGGGAAAGATGTTTCGGGTAAACCGGCTTTGGCGGATATCAGCCGCATGCCGCACGCGCTGGTTGCCGGTGCGACGGGGTCCGGGAAATCCGTCTGTCTTAACGTAATGATCATGTCACTGCTCTACACGAACCGTCCCGATGAGCTGCGCTTCATCATGGTCGACCCAAAACGCGTCGAAATGCAGATGTATAACGGCATCCCGCACTTGTTGACACCCGTGATCACCGAAATGGGGGAAGCCGTGAACGCGCTTAAATGGGCCGTTCGCGAAATGACGCGCCGATATGGTCTCTTGCCGACCGTGAACGCGAAGAACTTGGCTGACTACAACGCCCGGGCTGAAGAGAAGCTGCCGGTAATCGTGTTCGTGATCGACGAGCTGGCCGACCTCATGATGACGGCAAAAAACGAGATCGAAGGGCCGATCGTCCGTCTCTGTCAGATGGCTCGCGCAGTCGGTATCCACCTCGTCTTGGCGACCCAGCGGCCGTCGGTCGACGTCATCACGGGCCTCATCAAGGCTAACGTGCCCGCGCGCATCGCATTTGCCGTCGCCTCATCCGTCGATTCAAAGACCATCTTGGATCAGGTTGGTGCCGAGCGCTTGCTTGGTCGCGGCGACATGCTGTTCTCGACTTCCGAGCTGCCGCAACCGCGTCGCGTGCAAGGAGCC
Organism: uncultured Gammaproteobacteria bacterium; assembly: GCA_964474805.1. Lineage (GTDB taxonomy): Bacteria > Patescibacteriota > Patescibacteriia > 2-12-FULL-60-25 > 2-12-FULL-60-25 > JAGOUA01. The sequence continues at coordinate 40,930 of CAYYTQ010000005.1, read as the reverse complement.
TTCATCTCCGACCAGGAAATCGTGAAGGTCGTCGATTTCATCAAGTCCGCGTATGGTCCGGGTGACTATGACCTGACCGTCACGGAACGCCGTGAAGGGAATGTGGCTTTGGGCGAAGGTGGGGGTGATGACCAGGAGGATGGCCGTGATCCGTTGTTGAATGAGGCGTGGAATGAGGTGTTGCGCGCCGGGCGGGGGTCGGCTTCGCTTTTGCAGCGTCGCTTGAAGGTCGGTTACTCGCGCGCCGCGCGTATCTTGGACGAGATGGAGCAGCTTGGTTGGGTCGGTCCAGAAAACGGCGCAAAAGGACGCGAATTGCTTCGTAAGACGGCGTCCGGGCAACAGATGGAGTTGCCAGGGACCGGTGCTGATGTGGTTGAGGCGGATGAGCCGCCCGTCTCTGCCCAAGACCGTTACTACGACCTCTAGGATATGCCCTTCACGATAAAGCGGGTTCATTTGTCGGGATCCCTCGGGGATGATCTACGCGAGCTGAGGGAGCGTGCTGGCCTGACCGTTGAACAGGCCGCGCGCCAAACGAAAGTCGTCCCCTCCACGATCCGTGCCTGGGAGCAGGGGTCCTGGTCCAGTTTTGGGCCTGAGGTTGCCTATCTGGAGCGGATGCTTATGGGATATGTCCGTGCATTCGGCGGTCGCGAATCGTTTTACCTTAGCAAGTTTCACCAGGAGCTCGTCGCGCTCAACGTGAAGCCGGTAAAGGCGCAGATCCAGGAGATGCGCCCATTTCATGGGTTGGACCTGTTCCTGACGGCGCGTGCCCGGGTCGCCCTCTTTCTTTGCCTCTTCGTCTCAAGCCTAGGATTCTATGTCGTGGCCCAGGCCCGCTCGCTCGCTGCCCCGCCGCCCTTGGAGATCTTTTCGCCCCAAGACGGGCAGCGTTTAGACGGCCCTATCGTCCAGGTGCGAGGTCGGACAAGCCCCGAGGCGACCGTTTACGTGAACGAGCAGGCGGCGACGTTACGTGAGGACGGCACATTTGAGCTGAATCTCGAGATTCCGCGCGGCGCGACCGAGCTCCAGGTGCGCGTAAAGAAGCGTCACAGCAAGGACGTGGTCGGTGCGCGGCGGGTGGTGTTTGAGCGCGATTCGGAGCCCGTGCAAGAGCTATAGAACGATTCTCAGATCGCAAACAAGGCCGTTATAGGTGGCCTTGTTTTGAATGAAAAAAGCGCCGATGGCGCTAGAAGGGGGAACGGTTTAGGAGGTCGTTCGTCAGCAGTCCGGCCACGAAGGCGATGGCGAGGGACCCGAGGGGGTCAAGGTCTCCCAGGTACGTTCCTCCGAAGAAGATGCCGAGAGTGACGAGGCTCGGGAGCGCGTCCATGACGGCCTGCTTTCGGTGGGGGGTGGAGGGAGGAGCGTGGTGCGTGCGGACTCGGACGGTTGGCCCCAGGTCAGCGCGTGATGGGGCAGGGCGACCTGTCCGAGTACGGTTGTCGGTTGGAGGCGCGGGCGTCGAATGGGCGGTTGGGGAGAAGTGGTATCCACGAGGTTCCTTATCGGCCTCTCTTGAGAGAGGAGAGAAGATCGTAGCGGATCCCGGGTGTTTTGTCAAAGCAGGATATGTGCGCGTGCCCAAAAAACCTCGTTATATCCATTAGCTTAGAGAAAATCTCCGTATGAAAAACCGCATCACGTGGATGCGGTAGGTGGTTCAGGCCCCAAACCCGCCGAGACCGCCGACACCGGGCTGGTTCATGGCCGCCGCCGACTGCGAGGCGAGGCGGAAGGTGGCGCGGATCGCCGACAGGTCGCCGCCGGAGACCAGGATGTTCTTGTCGGCGATGCCCATCTCCCGGAACACCCGCCGGAAGTCGGTCTGGCCGTCGTTGATCCCGAAGCCGAGGACGGTGTGAAGTTCGCTGTTGAGCCCCTTCAGCAGCTCGGCGACGTCCCGGGCCGTCTTCCGCGAGCCGCCATCGGCACCGTCGGTCACGATGATGGTCCAGCTGCGGGTGTTGATGGCGGCGTCTTCGAACTCCTTGACCTTGGCCATGACGCTCGCGAGGGTCTCGAAGGCCCGGTCATACAGAGGCGTTCCGCCGCCGTCGCGGAAGTTCTTGTTGTCGAGCCGCGGGGCCTGCTCGAGGAAGGTGTAGGGGCAGAGGATGCCCGCGTTGAGGAGTCGGCAGCTGTAGAGGATGCCGTCCTTCTTCTTGGTGCCCAGGAGGGCGTCGATGATGGCGCTGACGCCCTCGCGTACGGCGATGTCGTTGCCCTCGTTGGAGATCGAGCCGCTGTCGTCGACGCGCTTGGCGAAGATCGAGCCGCTGTCGTCGACCAGGCCGGTGACGATGAGCGCCTCCGTCTTGGTGAAGGTGTCCGGGGTCACGCCGTGGCCCTTGGTGACGGTCCGGACGGTGCCGGCGTCGACGAGCATGGCCGTGACGCTGTTGTTGATGCCCGCGTCGTTCGCGGTGTCGCCGAGGAGGCCTTCGATGGTGGTGTCGTTGCTCATGGGTTCTGTCCTTCTCTTTGCGTGTTCTGATCAGCCGACCGTGAGGCGGAGGATCTCATTCGCGGCACGGTCGACCGCGATGAGACTGTCACTTCCCGCCAGAAGGTCGACCCCGTCGAGGGGCCTCACCGAGGCGAAGCAGGTGACGTCGAGGCCGGTGCTGTTCGGGACGAGGCGGGTGATGCCCGTCTTGCCGCCGCTGAAGAGCGCGTTCTTCCCGCCGAGAGCCTTGCCGTCGAGGCGCTGCAGCCAGTCGGGGACAGCGTTCGCCTCGAAGGTGAAGTGATTGACGAGCTGCCCGGTCCGGTCGAAGGCCGTACAGACCATGCGGCCATCGGTCTGTTCGAGCAGGAGCCAGGCGCCCTGGGCGTTGCCGTACCCGTGCGCGTTCCGCACGTCGGCGGGGGTCGCGAACGGGTAGGAGGCCTGCACGAGCGTCCGATCCCATCCCAGGTGGTGGATCGCATACCCCAGCTGCCCTTGGCGGATGCTGAGGATGAAGAGGAAGTCCCCCTCGCTCCAGAAGCCGAGCGGCTCGAGCTCGGGGTCGATGTCGAGGAGCTGGATCACGGGCTCAGTGTTGCCGCGGACGAGCTTGAGGGCTCCGTCCCAGTACACTGTCCCGTGGGTTGTCCCTGCGATCAGCGGGCCGAAGCCGGTCTGGCTCGAGCGCGGGTTCGCGCGCAGGAGAGCCGGCCAGTTCGGGTGTGAGACCGCGGCACCGCTCTTCACGGCGAAGCCCAGCTGGGGGCCACCGATCCAGAATCGGACGCCCTGTGCCTGTTGGAGGGGGAGGCCCGCCGATTCGTTGCGGCGCAGCCTGCCCTGGTGATGGTCCAGAACGTGTGGCGTGCCGTCGATGAGAGTGGCAGCGATGAGGGTGCCAGGTGTGGTGCGCAGGCTCTGCGCCCGCACCGTCTTGTCGGAGCGGATCGCGGCGGCGACCGGGGCCTGCACGATGGCCGTCTTGTCGAAGCGGCCGTCCGGCGCGTAGCCGAGGCTCGCGAAGAGCGAATCGGGCGGCTCCGGGCGCAGCCCCTCGTCGAAGACCATCCGGAAGTACTGCTCGAGCAGCGGCGGCAGCTCTTCGAGCGGCCGGGCCTGCCGGGGATAGTTCACCTCGGGGTGGTAGACGGAGATACGGTGTTGCGGCAGGCCGCGCAGGCCAGGCGGGACGCGTTTGGCCTTGTCGGCGGGCCTGTGGATCCCGCCGTACGGGTGGATGAACACGAGGCTCTCGAAGAGCATCACCCACCACGCATACCAGTCGGACGCCTCGTTGTGGAGGTGGGTGAGCTCGAGCTCGTTCGTCGCGGACGGAGCGCACCGGTTGGGGTCGACGTAGGCCTGCATGAACACCTTCGAGCGGAAGGCGCCGAACTGCATGCTGTCAGCGTCGATCACGTAGGCCTCGTCGCCGCGGACGAGGACGTTGGTGTTGTTGAAGTCCCCAAGGATGAGGCCGCGCTGGTGGGCCGCCTTCACCGTCTCGCGCAGGTGGCGGAAGATCCGCATCACCTGCTGGTCGGTCACGCCGCTGGCGCGGATGGCCCGGTCCTTGAACTCGGCGAGCGCCCGCGCGCCCTTCACCAGCGGCATGGTGTAGCCGATGATGAGGCCGCTACCGGTGTCGTACACGAGCTCCTTCGGGGCGACGATGCCGGGCGGCAGGTCGTGCGGGAAGAGCCAGAGCTTGCTCTGGGCCACCATCACCCGGATCCTGGCCGCCCGCAGACCGTCGAGATCGTACTCGTACTCGGGATCGATCGGCAGCCGGTAGACCTTGGCGGCCGTGTCGGCGTCGAGCCTGTAGACCCGGGCCTCGCCACCCTCGCCGAACGGGTTCGTGAGGGTGGCCGGCGTCTTCTTGAGGCCGATGCGAACGTTCATGCTCATGGGGTCTCTCATTCCTCGTTTTTTCTCTTGGCCCATCCAAGAAAAAAGGGACCGGGACCGCCGTCCTCCCTCGGGAGCGGGGAGGGCGGCAGCCGGTCGCCAGGGTTGGTTCTCAGCGGTAGGTGTGCGCGAGCCAGTCGAGCAGGGCCATCATGGCCTTGCCGCGGTGCGAGATGCGGTTCTTCGCGTCCACGTCGATCTCGGAGACCGACTGCCCCGGGTACTGGTAGAACTCCATGATGGGGTCGTACCCGAAGCCCCCGGTGCCGCGCGGCGCCTCCAGGAGGCGCCCGCCGACGGTGGCGGTGTTGGAGAACAGGATCTCACCGCTGGGGTCCGCGACGACCACGGAGGCGACGTAGCGGGCGTGGCGGGCGTCCCCCGTCTTGCCCTTGAGCAGGCGCAGGAGACGCTCGTTGTTCTCGGTGTCGTTCGAGTTGCCCTGCTGGGCGTTCGCGGGGTTGATCCCGTAGAGGGTGAGTCGGCGCCTGCCCTCCTCGATCTGCGCGTCGCTGAACTGGCCGAAGCGGGCCGAGAAGGGGCCGGGGAGGTTGTTGAGACCCACGACCTCGATGCCCGAGTCCTCGCCGACGCACAGGACGCCCCAGTTCTTGGCGCCGTGACGGGCCTTGATGGCCGCGTTGGCGTGGTAGTCGATCCCGTCCTCGGGCGGGAAGGTGAGCTTCGCGCCCTGGTACATCTCGATCTTGAGGCCCTTGAGGAGCTTGTCGAACTCGGCGATCTTGTTCTTGTTGCCGGTCGCGATGGCGATGCGGGCCGTGCCCGACGCAGATGCGGTGGTCATGTGGCGTTCCCCGTTCCTTCTTCGTCTCGGTTGTCGACGTTCATGTCGCGGAACCAATTCCGCGCCCACCGTTGCTTATCAGATCCCGGTCCCCTCGTCAAGGGCTTGGGACCGGTCCGAGGCGTCTTCCGTCTCCCAGCGGATCCGGGCGAGGGCGGCGCTCGTGTCGTCGGGGAGGAGGCCGCGCTTGATGCGGCCGTCTTGCACCGTGATGCGGTTCGCCTTGGCGAAGTGTCGCCGGAGGGCGTCCGGGTTGGCGAAGAAGCGGTCGTCGAAGACCTGTCCCAGCGGGCCGATGGGGGTGTTCGTGCCAGGGAACGGGGTCGCTTCGAGCTTCATCAGGTCGGCCAGGCCGTCGCAGCCGACGCCGACGTTCCTGATCTGTCGGGTGGGGAAGCTGCGTACGTGGAAGTGCCGGAGGCTCGGGTCCAGGGCGAACAGCGGAGACCCGATCTCGCGATACATCACGTATGGCGGGGCGTTTACGAGTTCCGGCGGAGGGTCCTTCAAGAAGGGCCCCAGCACCGTGATCTCGTCGTTCACCATCTCCACGCCGTCGCCGAAGTGGAAGACGTAGGTCGTTACCGGGGTGATCATGAATCCCACGATCGTGAAGAGGAAGCTCTCCATGGTGATGGTGCGCCAGTCGGTCCCCATCATTGTCGCCTGTTGGCGCAGGAAGTGGGTAAGGTCGTTGGCGGCGAAGTCCCAGTCGACCTCCGCGGCGTGGAGCGAGGGAGCGTCGATGTGCCAGTCGAAGAGGTGCCTGGCGAGGTAGCGGGCCCCGAAGTGGGCGCCGAGCTCGCTGCTGCCCTTGCTGCCGCAGCCATCGCAGACGATGGCGACCGCCCCCTTGCCCGGGGCGTACCGGATGGCGACCGCGTCTTGATTGTTGCGCTGCAGCGGCATGTCCGGTTGGACATGCTCCATCCCGGTGACGCTGGCTGAAACCAGGTCGATGATGAGGCGTTCTTTCTGCATGTGTCCTCCGCGACCTGATATATACGGAAATAAGACGCCCTGTCAAGGGCTCCGAGAGGCTGACGTTCAAAAACAAACACCCGTCCCGAAGGACGAGTGTCGTTATTAGATGCTGAGCTTGCTCATGAGTTCGTCGTACGCCTTAGCATCCTCGCGCTTGAGGTACTTCATTTGGCGACGGCGTTCGCTGACCTTCTTGATCAGACCGCGGCGGGACGAGTGGTCCTTCTTGTGGGTCTGGAGGTGCTTGATGAGCTCGTTGACCTCGGCCGTGAGCAGGGCGATCTGGACCTGCGGGGAGCCGGTGTCGTTCGCATGGGTCTTGTATTTCTCGATCAGTTTCTTTTTTGCGTTGGCGTCCAACATAGAGTAGAGGGCCGGGGACGATCGTCGGTTCTGGCTTCGGAAAAGGCAGAACCCACCAGCGTGTCTGCGCGCCCGCGAGGAGTCCCGCGGGGCGTAACCCGGCGTTAAAGGGTTAGCTTGCTTTTTATAGGCCAAACGCCAGATTTTGTCAAGAAAAAGCCCCACCACGTGGGCGGGGTCAGGAGGCGGCCAGGCGGCGCAGGACGCCCTGGATGTAGCGGATCGTGCGCTCGGGATCGACGGGCTCGCCGAAGCGCGGTGCCAGCTGGCGGTGGGCGTCGAGCGAGAATTCGCGGGTCTCGGCCCAAATGGGGTCGAGGACCGAGAGGGTTTCCGGTCCGAGTCGCCCCGAGACGATCGGCTCGACGTGCGGGGCCTGGCGGTGCAAGGCCTGGACGAAGCGCAGGGCCCGCTGCGGATCGAGCTCGCTGCCGAAGCGCCGCCCGCAGCCGTCCCAGAGGACGTGGGTGATGGTGCCGCCGTGCGTCGCGAGGTGCGCGCCGTAGCGGGTGACGAGAGCGCTGACGCAGGCCTCCGGATCATCCTGGTGGCTCGCCTGCACCGTCGTGCCGAGGTGGATGATGAGGCGGAGCTTGGGGTGCTGCGCCTTGAGCAGCCCGATCAGGTCGGTGCTCGGCAGGCGGCGGTCGTTGTCGAGATGGAGGAGGTCGGGTTCCTGGCCGAGGTAGGCGAACATGGTGCTGAGCTCTTCGAACAGGGGTTCCGTGCCCTCCGTCTCGCTGCGGGCGTGTAGGGTCAGGGGGGCGACGTACTTGGTCGTGAAGGCCTTGATGGCCTTCAGGGACCGGATGGCCCGAGCCTGCTCGGCGTCCGGCATGAATGCCTTCCAGGGCGCTCGGACGTGCTTGTTCTGGACGTGTGCCGGCGTGAGCAGGATGCCGACGCTGAGGCCGATCTCATCGGGCAGGATCGGTTCGCAGGCGGCCAGGACTTTCTGCGTGTTGTTGGCGTCCGTTGCCAGGAACCCGACGAGTCGCGTGCGCGGCCGGAGAGGGGAATCGTCAGTCGCTTCCATCAATTGAGAGCCTCCGTCGCGATGCTATTCCTTCTTGGGAGAAAGAGCAAGCGCTCGGGCCACGAAGCGGGCGCACGGACCGACCAGAAAAAGAAGCCCCCGACGGGATCGGGGTCAGAGCCGGAGCTCGAGGCGGTCGAGGAGCTCGGCGAGCGTCGTGACGATGAGCTCCCAGAACCCGCGGCGCACCAGGGCGATGGTGACGCGGTGCTGCAGGGTACCGGCGGCGACGATCGTCGCAAGCGCTTCGCCGAGCGCCTGCCCGCTGCTAAGGCCGGAATAGACGAAGCAGGCGACGGGCCGGTCAGGATCTGCGAGCGTGAGCCTGGCCGGGATGAGGTGGAGCCCGGTGCCGGGCTTTTGCGGAGCGATGCGTCCGAGCGTGGTGTACGAGCACATGGGCCTCTCCAGGTTCGGGTTGAAGGGCGGGAGGATGACCGTCGACACGGGCATCCGGCACGCCCTTCAACAAAGAACGCCAGCGCGGGAAGGCGCTGGCGTTCGTGGGGCCGCCCAAGGAGGGCGGTTACGGACGGTCCCCACAAGGGACCGAGGACATGCCAGCGCGTGATTGGCGAATGCAAATCATAAAATTACACGTGCAGGCGCGCTTGAGACTGGCGTGGCGGTTCAGGCGGGGAACGGAAACCATATCGGACTTTATTCTACGATAGCACGCTCCTCGGCGGGCGCAAGAGGCGCTTCAAGGCCGAGCCAGATACGGGCATAGCGGAGGGCTTCGAGACGGGTTTCGAGCTTACCATCGTCGCGAAGCCTCTCCACTGCTTGGATGAGGACGCCTATTTCCTTGCCGGGCTTCATGCCGAGGCTTATGAGATCGCGGCCATGCAAGAGGTTTTCGCGGGCTTCGCGGTCTAACCCGTATTCTTCTACGGCATCGGCAAAACGTTCTCCGGGTACATACGGATTCATCGCGGCGCCTGGGATCGTCCGTCCACGCGAATCCGCTTCCGAAGCGGCTAAAAGCACCCGCCAAGAGACGTTACCGAGGCGCTTTAAGAGGCGACGGATATTGTTCGCATATTGACGTCGATCGAGCTTTCCTTCTTCGTAAGCCCGTGACAGAACACCGGGCTTGAGATGTTCCGCGGCGATGACGGAGGCCGCCTCCATGATGAGCTTAGGAGCGCGCAGACGCTCGAGGAAGGCTTTGGCAGGTTCAACGCCCGCTTCCTCATGGCCGCGCGAGCGAATGCGGCCATCCTCAAAGCGTGTCGTGCTTGGCTTGCCGAAATCGTGGCATAAGGCTCCCATGACGACCGCAAAAGCCTCGTCTTTCGAAAGGCGTCCCTGTTCGCGGCGGATAATGGCCGCCGCCGCGTCCACGACCATGAGGGTGTGGGTCCAGACGTCGCCTTCGGGGTGCCATTCGGGGTCTTGTGGGGTGTCGATGAGGGCGTGGAGTTCTGGGTACAGGCGTTCGACGATGCCAAGTTCGCGCATCAGGTTGAGCCCGATGGAGGGGCGTTCCGCTTTGAGGAGCAGTTTTTTCCATTCCTCCAGGCGGCGTTCGGCACTCAGACGCTCAAGGTCACCCCGTTCCACCATTTCTCGCATCAGGTCCATGGTTTCCGCGTCCGGTTGGAGGTCCATGCGCGCGGAAAACTGAACGGCGCGATAGATGCGCAAGGCATCATCCTGAAAGCGCGCACGATCGGTGGCGCGCAAGATACGCGCGTTGAGGTCGCGGATGGCACCAAAATGGTCGATGATCTCGCCGGTAAGCGGATCGGCGGCCAGGGTATTCATGGTGAAGTCTCGACGGCGGGCTGCTTCTGACACGCTTAGGAACGGGTCGCTCACGATCCGCAGGTCGCTGTCTGCGAGCGATTCGGTGCGCGGTAACGAGATGTCCAGGTCAAAGCCCTTTTCGAGCGCCACCTTGAAGATGCCGAACGAGGCGCCGATGAGGTCCACGCGTCGCGAAAAGGTGCGCTCGATCGTTTCGACGAGCTCGTCGACCGTGAGCCCGTACACCTCGATATCTAAATCTTTCGGATGCAGTCCGAGCAGCGCATCGCGCACGAAGCCGCCGACGATGAGGGCGCGCGGCGTCTCTGCTCCCGGTTTACGTGGACGCTGGCGCACCGCCTCCGCAAGTGCGCGGGCGCCGTTTAGCAGGATCTCGTTCTGCGCGAACAGGCGTTCGCGCCAGATTTCGGGGTCATTCGGGATCCGTTCTTGCTGGCGACCAAAGGGCGATTCAGGGCTCATGTGGAGAGTTTAGCACGGATTGAGCGGTTTGCGGATCGGTCGATCGGCCATCAATCGGAGAGGCAGTTATAGCCATGCAGGTCCGCGCGGATACGAGCGTTCGCGTGATCGCAGTCGAGCGAGAGGCGATATTCAAAGAGGCCTCCTTGTGAGCCGCCGAGCTCGTTGCGGATGAAGCCGCCAAAGACACGACAGGTCTTTTTGTCGAGCGGTTCGGCGATCTGGCCGATCAGCACGTTCCCAAGCGGATAGATGCGTGCGTTTGCACGCACGGACGCGTCTAACGGCGCATCGCCGGGAGTGAGCGTAAACGTCCGTTCGCTTCCCGTGTCCGGGTCCAGATAGGAGATGATCGGCATTCCGAGGTTCCGGCGGCACGTGATCTCTCTCCCGCTCCAGCGTTGCTCCTTGGTAGGGCCCTGGATCTCGATGCTTCCGAAGGTGGGGAGGAAGGGAGCGACGAACGGGAAGAGGGCGAGGCCAAATAAGCTCGCGAGACAGGTTCCCCCAATCCACATCGGCCAACGGCGCTGGTAGAGGAGGGGCTTTTTTTCTGAGGGCATGCCCGTATCGTACCATGGCCAGATTTTCTGTGCGTTTATAACAAAAAAATAGAGCCCGTGGGGGTTTTAGTGGGGGGGGCTACGTTTGGTAGCCGAAAAAAGAAAGAGGCCTCCCGCACACGTTCGCGGGAGGCCGGTGATCTGTCAGGTGCCGCCGAGCTTGCCGGTGCGGCGGAACTTCTCGGTCGCGGCCGCGACCTCGGCGGCGCGCTGGGCGCGGAAGGCAGCCTCGTCGGCCAGCCGCTCAGCCCGCAGGGTGCGGAAGGCGGTGGCGAGCGCCGCGTGGACGTCGGCCGGGACCTTCCCCTCGAGCTTCTCGAGCAGCTTGCGTGAGTTCCGATCGAGGCCGGTCCGCTCCTCCTGCCGGGCGTAGTAGCGACGCACCGGCCAGAGGAGGGGGCGCAGCACCAGGGTCGTCGGCATCCCGATGATGTCGGCCAAGCAGTCGAAGCCGGTGCTCGCGTACTCCGTGTGGTTCACCGCGAAGGACGGGTACATGGCCACGGTGCCGGTGTTGATGTCGACCCAGATCCGTGAGGTGCTCCCGTGCCACGTGTACCCGTCCGGGGCCACGTGGACCGTGACCTTCGTCCAGGCGCCGGGCATGCGGTCGTCCGCCTCCGGCTCGCTGACGTTCAGTACGCGGACCCGCCGGGCGAACGTGGTGGGGAAGGCGCGGTTGAACGCCTTCTTCGCGGCCTCCACCTGCATGAGGCCGAGAGCCAGAACGCCGTCGATGATTGCCTTGAGCATGATGTTCGTTCCTTCTTTTCTTCCGTAACGTGTTTTCGCGAATGGCTTTTCCGAGTTCGTGCTCAGCCGCGCCCGAGCTCGCGGTTCCGGCGGCTGATGAAGCCTTGCACGAGGGCCGGGTAGATCTCCGCGGGGATCTGCCCCTCGAGCTTCGACAGGACGGCACGCGAGTTGCGGTCGAGGTTGCTGTACTCCTCGGTCCAGCCGTAGTAGATACGGACTGGCCAGAGGAGGAGCGAGAACACGAGCCCGGTCAGGAGGCCGAACCAGTAGGCCGCGTCCATACAGCCGCCCGTCCCGCGGTCGTTGAGGGCGTAGCTGGGGCAGGTGATCAGCCATTCGCCATTGAGGTCGACGGTGATGGTGTCCGGCTCGTCCTGCGCGCGGCCCACGTGGAAGCGGATGCTCGCCCGACGGCTGGGGTTGGATCCCTCCGTCTCGGTGTGGTCGATGCCGACCACCCGCAGGCGCCGCCCGAACGTGCTGGGGAAGGCTCGCTTGAGCTCGCGCCAGGCGGTCTCGAACTGTACCCAGACGAGGAAGACGACGATGTCCAGGAGACCCTTGAGAATGCCCATGATTTTCATGCTTGACCGTGCGATACGGCCAATGGCTTATTATAGCAGAATATCAGCGTTTTGTCAACTCAAGAAACGACCCCGAATACCCCCTAGCCAACCCCTCTTTTTCGTGTTATCTTAGCCTCATTCCATCCATATGTCCCACCGCCCCATCCACGATCTTGAGGCCCGCTGGCAAGCCCAGTGGGAGCTTGATGGCGTCTATCGCACCGGTCGTCGGCCCGACGCGGAGCCGTTTTTTGGCCTGGTTGAGTTCCCGTTCCCGTCCGGGGACGGGTTGCATGTGGGGCACGTACGTTCCTATGTGGCGATCGATGCGTATACGCGCCGCCAACGGATGCTGGGGAAAGACGTGCTGTATCCGATCGGCTGGGATGCGTTCGGTCTCCCGACGGAAAATTACGCCTTGAAGAACAAGGTCTCTCCCGGCGCGGCGACGGCGAAGAACGTGGCCAATTTTACGCGGCAGTTCAAGTCCCTTGGCGTCGCCTTCGACTGGTCGCGTGAGATCAACACCACGGATCCCGCCTATTACAAATGGACGCAGTGGCAATTCCTCCAGTTCGTGAAGCACGGCATGGCCTACAAGGCGGCATCCACGATCAACTGGTGTCCGCGGTGTAAGATCGGCCTGGCAAATGAGGAAGCGCAAGGCGGTGTGTGCGAGCGCTGCGGGAACCCGGTCGAGAAGCGGGAGAAGTCGCAATGGATGATCCGCATCACTTCGTACGCCGAACGGCTATTGCAGGATCTCGATGACGTCGACTACCTGGAAAAGGTGAAAGCGCAGCAGCGAAATTGGATCGGCAAGAGCGCTGGCGCGCACGTCTCATTCGCCCTCCGCGTCCCCGGACAGGAAGCGGCGAAGCATGCCGTGACCGTCTTCACCACCCGTCCTGATACGATCTTCGGAGTCACCTTTTTGCTGATCTCCCCCGAGTTGGCGAAGCGCTGGATGGAGGTCGGGTGGCAGGCTCCCGAAGCCGTGCAGGCCTACGTTTCTGCAGCCCTTTCCCGCGCGGAGACCGAGCGTTCGGCGGAAGGGAAAGAGAAGACGGGCGTCGAGACCGGCATTTTCGCGGTGAATCCGGTCGATGGCCGTGAGGTTCCCGTCTGGGTCGCCGACTATGTCTTGGGGAACTACGGTACGGGCGCGGTGATGGCCGTCCCGGGGCATGACGCGCGTGACTTCGCATTCGCGACGACGTTCGGTCTGCCGATCAAGTACGTGGTCGCGCCGAAACGACTCGATACGAAAAATCCCCCGGTTGAAGGAAAGAAGATCGTCGAGCGGCAGACGGTGCAGGCGCTCGTCCGCGATCCGCGCACCGGGAAGATCCTTTGCCTGAAATGGAAACAGCATCCATGGACGACCTTCATCGTCGGCGGTGTCGAGGCGGGGGAGGATGTCATCGAAGCCGCCCGCCGCGAGATCCGCGAGGAGACGGGCTACGTGAATCCCGCCTTCCGTCGCGTCTTGGGCGGACCGGTGCAGGCCGAATATTTTGCCGCGCACAAAGACGAGAATCGCATTGCGTATGCGACGGCCGTCCTGTTTGATCTTGAGGACGACACGCGCTCGGAAATCGCCCCCGAAGAGGCCGCCCAACATGAGCCCGTCTGGATGGATCCAAAAGACCTGACGTCGGCTTCGATGTCGTGTTCCGAACTTGACCTGTGGATGGCGCGCCTGGCGAACCCGGCAAACGACGTCATGGAAGAGGAGGGGGTCGCCGTGCATTCCGGCTGGCTCACCGGCTTGCCGACCTGGAAGGCCAAGGAAGACATGCTTTCCTGGCTCGAAGAAAAGGCGCTCGGTACCCGAGCCACGACGTACAAGCTCCGTGACTGGGTCTTTTCGCGCCAGCGGTATTGGGGCGAGCCCATCCCGCTCGTCCACTGTCCCGCGTGTGCGGCCAAGAGGCAGAAGGTGCTGCTGGTGCATGGGTATGCGAGCGGATCCGATAAGCACTGGTTCCCATGGATGAAGGCGCGCCTGGAGGCCGCCGGATTCGAGGTGATGGCCCCGACGCTCCCCGATCCAAAGCATCCTGATTTTGCCGCCTGGATGGAAGCGCTCATGCCGTTGGTTGCGCAGCTTGGCCCGCAAGATGTAGTGGTGGCCCACAGCATGGGCGGAAAAGCCGCGGTCCACGCGTTAGCGAAGGCGAACGTCCGTGTCGGGCACCTGCTGCTGGTCGCCTCGAGCCTCTTTGTCCCGGTCGAGGCGCGTGATTGGGAACGGTTGGCGGCGATGTGGCCCGGAATGGATGTCGCGGCTGTAAAGACGTTCTGGTCGGCGGAAGCGGTGCCAAACGATCTCGCGGTGCTGGCGGAAGACCGTCAGTTCATCGCCTCGGCGGATGACCCGTTCGTGCCGACCGCAAGCCTGCAGGCGGTGCCGGATGGGTGGTTCCGTCAGGTCTGGGACGGGTTTGGGCATTTCCAGGGGGCCGAATATCCGGAGCTGTTGGAGCGTGTTCTTGCGACGCGTCACCATGGTTGGATGCCGCTGCCTGAGTCGAGCCTGCCGCTGACGTTGCCCCCGATCGAGACGTATGAGCCGTCCGAAACCGGCGAATCGCCCCTCGCCAGCATCGAATCCTGGGTAAAGACGACCTGTCCCGTGTGTGCCGGGCCGGCGACGCGAGAGACCGATACGATGCCGAACTGGGCGGGCTCGAGCTGGTATTTCCTGCGCTACGCCGATCCGAAAAACGATCAGGCCTTAGCTTCCCCGGAGGCCCTCAAACGATGGATGCCGGTCGACCTGTACGACGGCGGGATGGAGCATACGACCCTGCATCTCCTGTATTCGCGTTTCTGGCACAAGTTCCTCTGGGATGTGGGCATCCTGCCGCGCGAGATCGGTTCGGAGCCGTATCAGAAACGCCGTTCACACGGGCTCGTCCTCGCGGCCGGGGGCGAGAAAATGTCCAAATCCAAAGGGAACGTCGTCAATCCGGATGACGTGGTTGCGCAGTACGGGGCAGACGTCCTCCGCGTGTATGAGCTCTTCATGGGGCCGTTCGACCAGGCGGTGCCGTGGGATACAAATGGAATCGAGGGCGTACGCAAGTTCCTGGACCGCGTCTGGAACATCTACGAAGCCGACGCGCGGCCGGAAGCGTCGTCCGAGCTCCGTACGCTATACCATCAGACCGTGAAGAAGCTCACCGAGGGCATCGATGGCCTGCAATTCAATACCTGCGTGTCGCAGCTGATGATCCTCACGAACGCGTACCAGGGCGCGGGCGGGGTCCCGTCTGCCCACCGGGCCGGATTCCTCCAGGTCCTCGCGCCGTTCGCCCCGCACCTGGCCGAGGAGCTGTGGCGAAAGGATGGGAATACGGAGACGATCCACTTGTCGGCTTGGCCGACGTTCGATGCGGACGCGTTGCAGGCGGATACGTATGAGCTCGTCGTCCAGGTGAACGGAAAAGTGCGCACGCGAGTCGTCGTGTCCCGGGATATTGATGAAAATGAAGCCGTCGAGATCGCGCTTGGCGACGAAACGATCCGTCGCCACCTTGATGGCAAGTCAGTGCAAAAGAGGGTGTTCGTGAAGGGGCGACTGCTGAATCTGATTGCTTAAAACATCCGCCCGGCTTTGGCCGGGCGGATGTTTAATCTCGCTTACGCCCCGCATCGGTGATTTTTTCAAGCAG
>CAYYTQ010000005.1:4090-25467 GCA_964474805.1 uncultured Gammaproteobacteria bacterium | reverse complement strand
TTCGATCGTCTGTTTGAAGGCTTGCGCGTGGCGATCGGTGCGAGCATGCGCCTGTTCCAGGAGCGTCCGGTTGCGGACGCCGTACACCCTGATGACATAGCGATCTTCGAGGGCGCGTACCTCGCGCAAGGCCTGATCATCTGTCGCTGGATCCACGTCATTAAACACGGAAGCGCGCACCCCATCCATCAGCTTGCCGTAACGTGCGCCGTCGACAGGAATGCCGTAGAGGTGGCGAGCCGCTTGGGTGAGGTAGCGTTCGGCGAGTGCGTGACGCGGGTCGTGTTCAGGCGCGGTGTGCGGTTCGGCTCGTGTGGTGGGGGCGGTTGCATCACGGTAATCTGCATTGAGCATAGGGTTTTCCTTATCGTATCAAATCCGGATAGGCGTCGCGAGCGCTGGCCTGACAGGTTGGAAAAAACCTTCCCAATTCCTGAGGGGGATCCCGATCCGCTTCCGCGGTGGGGGATGGGTTTCCGCAATCGGATGCGTCGTCGTACGGATGTATAAACGTGGCCTCTTACGAAGCGCAGCGGATGCGCGGTTCCGCATTGGACGCCCCGGGGGAGGCCATGGTTGTCAGCGGGAGCATGCGGATGCCGATACAAGATGCGGCGATACGATACGAAAAACGGGACCCCCAAGATCCCCCGGATCATTGTTGAGAGGGAATCCCTGCCCATCTTCCCGTAGGCGATGTGGATGCGCCCACGGGCCTTGCGAACGTGGTATACTCTTCCCATGAAGATGTCCTTCGCTTCTTTGAATAAGGCCCTCGTGCGGGCGCGCGCACGTTGGCTTGGGCGGATGCTGGTCGTCGGTGCGCTGATTTTGTCGCTTACCGGCGCCGGCTGCACCAAGTTGGTGGACCAGGAGACGCAAAGCCTTGCTGCGCCCATCACCCTCAATATGTGGGGCGTGATTGACGATAGCGACGTATATGATGCAGCCATTCGCGCATACCAGGCGCAATTTCGCAACGTGACTATCAATTTTCGGCGCCTGACGCTCGCCGATTACGAGAACGAGCTTCTTAACAGCATGGCAGAAGACCGCGGGCCAGATATCTTTTTGATCCACCACGATTGGACCAATAAGTACCTGCCGAAGATGTCTTCGATGCCGCCCTCGGTGCGCGTGGCGGAACGGGTCGAGCAAGGGTCAATCAAAAAAGAAGTGATCTGGCAGGCGGTAACCATCCCGCTCATGACCAATCGCGAGTTCCGCGACCAGTTCGTCGACACGGTCGCGCGTGACACGATCCGGCAGGTGGACGTCTCGACCGATCCGCAATCGATCCAGGTTCGTGAGCGGATCGTCGGGGTGCCGACGTTCATTGATACGATGGGCCTGTACTATAACCGGTCTTTATTGAATCTTGCGGGGATCGCGCTCCCGCCGGAGACGTGGGACGAGTTCCAGGAAGATGTCCGCAAGCTGACCAAGCTTGATGCGCGTGATCCTACGCAGATCCTGCAGTCCGGCGCCGCCATCGGCCTCGGGGCCTCCGTCGAGCGGAGTCCGGACCTGCTTGCGGCCCTCATGATGCAGAATGGGGCCGTGATGGCGAATGACGTCGGGAGCCCGACATTTCACTTGATGCCGGAAGCGCTGTCCGGCGCATCGGAATTACCGGCGGCCGGAGCCCTCCGCTTCTATACCGATTTTGCTGACCCGACGAAGGACGTCTACACCTGGAACAGCGACCAAGGGAACTCGCTCGAAGCCTTCATCCACGGAAAAACTGCCTTTTTCTTCGGGTACGCCTACCAACAGGAGCTGATCAAGGCGCGTGCGCCGCAGCTCAATCTCGGCGTGACCAAGCTGCCCCAGATCACGGGACGGCCTCAGCAGAATGTCGCGAACTACTGGTTCTGGACGGTCTCGAAGCGGTCGAAGAAGCAAGAGCACGCCTGGAACTTCCTCAATTTCATGGCCCAGCGTGAGCAGCAGCAGGCGATCTCGGCACGAACCAAGCGCCCTTCGCCTCGGCGTGATGTCTTGGCGGAGCAGTTGCGCGACGAATCCATCGGCGTGTTTGCTTCACAGGTCCTGACGGCGCTGACCTGGTATCAGGGGCGCGATCCGAAAGCGATGGAGCAGGCGTTTATCTCGCTCATCGACCGCGTCGCTCGGAAGGAGCTCAACATGGAAGATGCGATGCGCTTCGCCGTTGATCAAGTGATGCAAACCTATTGACGACAAAAAAGAACACGCCGGGTGGCGCGTTCTTTTCGTTTGGGAGGCATCCCGACCGGGGTCGGGATGGAGCTTGTTTTTCCCGCCTCGGGCCTCAAGGGGATGAGGCGCGGGGTGGGCCTCCGATCGCGGGGCGTGGAGGGCCCGGGGATCGGAGAGGGGATCAGGGACGAGGATTGGCCTCGTAGATGGCGAGGCTTGTCCAGTCGATGTTCGGGGCAGGGAAAGGCTCCCAGCTCGCGGGCCACTCGACGGGGCGTGCGAAACGCATCTCGCGGGCAACGAACGGATGAAGTCCGTACGGCCGGAATACGGAACTCGGGATCCGGATCGGCTGCAGGATCGCGCAAGCCGTTTCACGAAGCGCGGCCATTTCGAGGAGTGCGGCTGAGGCGATCCCCCCCGACTTGCTTGGACCAGAAGATGGTGTCTCGCCAATCGTCCGCTCCCATCCAGGGCGAACGCACGCGACCGAAAAGCTGCGTGATGACCTGGTTCTGGACGCGCAGCTGCACGGCCGCCTGATCGACGATGACCGTCTCGCCGGGCAGGACCGCGCCTTCCCCTTGGCAGAGCCGGCAGGGGATAAAGGCGCGATCCGTGACGCGCGTCTGGGCCACGAAATCGGTGCGTGCCCCATCGCAGCAGCCGCAGGCGAACGGCGTCGCCAAGGTGAGGATCAGCTCCGGCAGAATCGCGACGCGTTTCGCATCGAGAGGATACGATTCGCTCGCCAGTCTGCCGATGGGGAAGGGGGCGGGACGCGGCGGGTTCTGAGTTCGTGGAATTTGGAATTTTTTTTCAGACACCGCGATCACTCTTTCTCGGGTCGAAGCCCGTCTTTCGCGCGCTCTCTCTTGCAGGAAAGACGGATTCCGACAACGTGTTTACCGGTTCGTGTTCCACCTCAATGATCGTCAAGGACCATCATTCGGGCGGGACCCCGACGAGGCGTCGGGGCAGGCTCGCAGCAGGGCGAGCGGAACGGTCATGCGTTGGGGTCTTTCCCGACAAGGCGACAGACGGCCTTGCGGGTTCGCTCCGCGAGACAGGTCTCGCAGAGGTCGACCATGCCGAAGCAGGCTTCGCAGCCCTCTCTCGGCAGGGGCGGGGGACTCTGCGGACGGGCGTGCGGCTGGAGCTGGGCCATCAGGCAGGCCTCGCACGGCTCCATCTGGGTGGTGCACTGCGGGCAGCCTTCCGTCGGCGAGGTGCCAGCGAGGAGAGTACGACGCGACACGATGCCGGAGACCGGACGGGCGAGAAGCCCGTTCGCGGGAGGCGGGCTCTTCGGGGGCACGGGCGCTTCACTTGCGACAGGTGAGGCCAATTTGAGCGCTGGCATCCCAATGTCTCTTTCCCGGAGTTCCTTGTTGGAGGGACTCCGCCTCGAAGATGGGATTCCCATCACCGGGGTGGGGTTCTTCCAACGTTCGAACGAATATGCCCGCTTAAGCTTTTCCAGTCTGTACCCAAGGAGGGGATTACGCAAGTGCTTGCGAAGCACGCGATTTTTCGCTTCGTGTGGGAGAACAAGAGGCCCTTTCTTCGCGGCCTGTTCATGGGCGGCGAAGAAAGGGGCCCATCCGCCGCGGGGCGGGGATGGGCTGGGGTTTTATGTTGCGCTACTCGCTTTCGAGCGCCTCGAAGGCGGAGGGCTCGCAGGGTTCCGCGCGTCGGCGCGCGCGTTCGATCTCTTGGAACGGGGCTTCGAACATCCGCTCGAGGCATTGGCCCTCGAAGCCAGAGAGTCGAAGTCGAAGATGTCCCGCTTCTCCGCTCGTTGCCGGCCGCGGCGGACCACGTTCTCCTCCCGTGCCTTGGCGCGGGCGGTGCCGGTGTGACACTTGCGACGACCGCGGCGGTCTTCGCGTTCGGCGCGGGTCCGGGCACGGTCCAGGGCCCGGGCCTCATCGTGCTCGTCCGGCAGGTACCGGTCCTGGAATCGGTCGATCTCGAAGAATCCCAGCGCGAAATCGTCCTCCCAGTCGTTCTCGTCGTCCTCGATGGGCGGGATCGAATCGCAGCAGTCGTCGAAGTCGTCCTCGGAATCCGCGGGGATCTCGTCTTCCCAGTAATAGGGGCCGGGCGGCAAGTCGTACGGGTCATCCTCGTAGTCTGCCTCCCGGGGATTCGTTTCGTAAAAGCGGCTGCGGTCGCCCCAGATGATCTCGAAGTAGTACCGAGTCTCGAGCGCTTCCAGCTCGGCCTTTTCCGCGTCGTCAGCCGCGCGCAGCGACTCCTCGAGCGAAGAGGTGTCTTCCTCGCCCTTCCAGGGCTGCTCGTCTTCGAGCGACGGCATGTCGCAATTCGCGCCTCCGTACGCGGCGGCGAGAAGATCGGCGCGCCGGGCCGCGGCGGCCTGTCGCGCGCGGCGGACCACGTTCTCCTCCCGTGCCTTGGCGCGGGCGGTGCCGGTGTGACGCCGGCGGAAGCGGTGGTCGATTTCCTCGCTGCCGAGGACCCGGTTCCGCTCCGTCTCGAGGTCGAGTTGGCGCCGTTCGGCGCGTTCCGTCTCCATGGCGGCCCGCTCCGCCTCGACGTCCGTGCTGTTGATTTCGGCCTCGCGTGCGCGAGCCGCGGCCACCTGGTAGCCCACCGGAGCGGGGAAGCGCCGGGCGCGCTTGACCCACGAACGCGGCGGGACGAACCAGGCGAACGAACGATCCCCCGCCAGGCCCTTGATCTTGCCGTGACCCGATTTCACTGGCACGTATTGCTCGGTGACGTCGGTGTCGACGACCGGCGGGAGGTCGTTCCTGTTCGGAACCCAGCGGCGCCGGTGCTCGGTGACTTCGAGAACCAGGCATGAATCCTGGCAGGCCTCGGTCAGTCGAACCACGTAGGTCGACTGCGCGGCGGTCTCGAGCGCCGGCTTGTAGACGATCCCGGTGTCCTGTAGGGCGTTCGGGTCGTGCCTCGGGATCACGTAGTTCGACGTGATGACCTTCACGTCCCCCGGCATCTTCGCGTGGCGAGCTCGCGCCTTGGCGGTCTTGCCGCTCTGGTAGCGGCGCATGTCCTCCGCCTTGCGAAGGTGGTTGAAGAACCAGTCCCAGGCGCAGCTTTTCCACGCCTCCGGCAGCGGCAGGCGCTGCGACGGGGAGTGGTCGTCCTCGAACGGGTCGAAGACGAGCTCGTGCTCCGTGGCCGGCACGCGCACCAGCTGGGTTCGGGGCTCCGACCGGACCGGGTCCTCGCGGCCCGGGAGAGTGCGGACCAGGGTGATCTCGATCGCGATCTCGAGGATCGGGCTGTGTGAGTTCTTGTACTCGATGCCTACGCACCGAGCCTCAGACTCGTACCAGCCCAAAGTCTCGACTCCGTAACCCGCCTCTTCTTCGTCGCTGAAGGCTCGGGGGTCGTATGCCTCGATCCTGAACCGCCGCGTCGTGTGCCGCACCGAGTGCGGCTGGCAGATGGCGTCGCGGCGCTCGCGCTCCACGAGGCGGAGGGTGGAGAGGCTGTGGCCCGTCTTCGTTCCGTCCATGTCTTCCTTTCGGGGTGAAGTCACCCCTGGGTTTTGGCCTATAAGCGCATGATGCGCTCACCTTAGATGCCATGCCTGACATCCAAGGTGAGCGCCCCGAGCGAGTGGTGCTCGGGGGAGAGGGGTGGGGCGTGGTTGCATGCTCGGTTCCTGAACTCCCGCTGGCTGGGCAGCGTGACGATGCTATCCAAGGGCGTGTCTAAACCCCGCTCGTGAAGCGTGCCGTCCCGCTGCCGGCGGGGGAGCCAGCAAGCTGAGGAAGGCGTTCAGCTCTTCGGTCGAGAGGCGGAAAGTTCGACTTGCGATTTCAGGTGCCTTTTTTCCTTTTCCGATTTCCGATGTTCGTTGGGTGGCCTACATTCGTGCTGGATGGATCAAATACGGGGAAGTGGCTTCTCGGGAAGAAATTGGCACGTTTTCAGTCTTCGGTCCCCGTGCCGCGGACTGAAGCAACGATGCTATCCACGAGCGCGACCCATAGAACTTCCCCGCTGTTCCCGTATCGCCACTCCGCCTCGCGTGCGGTCTCAGCGTTGTGGGTGCAGGCGAGATTCCGACACTGCGGCATCCCGAAACGATTCCAGGAAAGCCTCTGGCGACAGAGCGGGCAACGCTCGGCCACGGTCAGCCCACCAGCGTGCAGAGGAGAGCCCCCGGGTCCTCGTAGATGCCGAACTGGTCGCACGCCTCGTTCAGCAGGAGACCGATGTCGGTGGTCTCGAGGGTCGCGCAGGCGCGTTCGACCATCTCGGCCTCCGAGGGGAAGCGGGTCTCCGGCGGCTCGGCCAACGTTTCGAGCGGATCGAGGAAGAGCGCGCCGAGCGTCCGAGAGCAGCCCTGGTGGGCGAACCGCGTCCCGTCAGTGAGGAGGGGCCCTCCTTCGAAGCAGAGGAGGCAGCGGATGGGGCCCGTGAGGGCTTGCCAGCGCTGGGCGCGGAAGACCTCGAACGCGCCGTTGCGGCGGTCCGATGTGGGGAAGCCCGGCAGGCCCGTCTCCGTGCGGAAGCCGCATCGAGCTCGGGCGATGTGGCTGTGCGGTGGGTCGGTGTTCACTGCATGGGGTTGCGCTTCGCTCACGTGTTTCTCCTTGTGCATTGGGCGAACCTGCCCACCTCAGCGTTCATTTGTAGACCGCTAAGGTGGGCCCCCGAAGGCACGAAATCCTTCGGGGTCAGGGAGGGCGGCTACGCGCCGCGTCGGTCGGGTGCATGAGCCGCGTTTCGCGGGCAGAAGAAGGGTCGCACTCCCTTCTGTTGGGTCGTGCGCGGCGGGGCGAATCTGCCCCAGTAGATGTCGAGCGATCCGGGAGCGCGAATCCCGGCGCCACCGAATGCGGACGCGAGCTCCGCATTCACCGATGTCAATGATGTGGCCGCCTTCCGCGTCATGAGTCCTCCATTTTCGTGCCGCCTGAGATGGCAGCCCGCCCATATTTTGGGGGTGATCCCAAAAAACAAGCGGATGGCCAAGCGGCGATCGTTCAAACAGAAGTCCTATTCAATCCAAAAGGCGGAACGCGGGAACGACGAAGGCGAGAGCGAATCGCTTTCACGATCACCGTCGCAAGAAGGCCTTGCGTACGCCGCCGTGCAGTCGAAACCGCGAGGCGCGTATGCCAGACAGCTTCTCCCGTGAGAGAGATCACGGGAGGCTTCTTCGTTTCCACGTTCCGCCCTTATGGGATGAAAAGAACGGTGCGTGACCGAAGGGGGGTTCGATCGCGGGGCGTTCCTTCCGGGTTCCCCGCCAATGGTCTGGAGGGATGCGCCGACTGCCGAAGCAGGGCGCTAAACAGTGATTCCCCTGAGACCGTCCAGCCGGAGCCGGGGGATCACAGGAAAAATCACCGGTCTTGTCACGACAAGCTATGACAAGGTCCTCCAAGCCATTGGCGAGGATTTTGGGCGGGGAATGGCCTTTTTTCGTGGCCTTCCCGAATTCACATCCGAGGATGTTGAAAGATCACAGGTAGTATAACAGAAATCCACAGGTTTGTCAAGTATCTATTTACATATTTGCGCAATTTTGTTGAAAATACCGCTTATTTGACAGAAAAAATCCCGTTTGGTATCATCCGGCTACCGTTTCCCACCTAGGCGTGTCCGTCCCTGTTTCTTGACGTATTTCGCCGTCCGTGCGGGTAAAGGCATCTTCCCTGTTTGTTGAGGAACGACGGGGAAGGGGCTCCTTTGCCGCGAAACGCCTTATTTGTACAACAAGACTAAACGATACGGGGATCAGCCTCCGGCTGCTTGGTCCTTTTTTGGTCCCCCTTCGCCACGGTCTTCTCGAAGCGATTTCTTTATCCCTCCTCCGGAGAGGATAAAAGGCGAGGGACGTTTTGCGGATTCGCAAAGCGAAACCGTGAAATGCCCCTCACCTTTCTCTCGGTAGAGCGTGATAGAGAAGCTTCTCTTCAAAAATGCCCAACCCGCAATTTCGACGGCAGGCTCCCAAGGAGCGTGAACGTCGGTATTTCACGGCCGCGCGCGACGCCATGGCGTTGCCCGACCTGATCGAGGTGCAGAAGACGTCGTACCGGTGGTTCCTGGAAACCGGCATGCGCGAACTGTTCGACGAGATCTCGCCGATCCACGACTTCAACGGTCGCGATCTGGAGCTCTCGTTCGTGGACTATTCGATCGACGAGGCGAAGTTTGATGAGAAGACGTCGAAGGACAAGAACGTGAACTACGAGGCCCCCTTGCGGGTCAAGTTGCGTTTGTTGAATAAGCGCACCAACATCGATCGCGAGCAGGAGGTTTACTTGGGTGACATTCCGGTCATGACCGAGCGAGGAACGTTCATCATTAACGGTATCGAGCGCGTGATCGTGAGCCAGTTGGTCCGTTCCGCCGGGGCCTTCTTCACCGCCGAGCTCACCCGTGGCCGCCGCTACTACGGTGCCAAGATCATCCCGAACCGCGGGGCATGGCTCGAATTCGAGACCGACACGAACGGCGTGATCTGGGTCAAGATCGACCGCAAGCGCAAGGTGGCCGCCACGGCGCTCTTGCGCGCGTTCGGCATGGCGGACGATGACCGGATCCGCGAGGCCTTCGCCGACGTCGAGATCCACCCGACCACCAAATACATCGAGGCGACCATCGCCAAGGACGCGTCCAAGACCGCCGACGAAGGGTTCGTCGAGATCTACAAGCGCATCCGCCCGGGTGACCTCGCCACGGCCGACAACGCCCGCTCGCTTATCGAGGCGATGTTCTTCAACTTTGACCGCTACGACCTCGCTGCCGTCGGTCGCTACAAGTTCAACCAGCGCTTCGGCCTGTCTGCGGACGCCGAGCTTTGCGCGAAGGAAGAGAACCGCATCCTCACGAAGGACGACATCATCAACATCATCAAGGAGCTCATCCGGCTCAACATCAGCCAGGCCTCGCCGGACGACATCGACCACCTCGGCAACCGCCGCGTGCGCGCCGTGGGCGAGTTGGTGCAGGGCCGTTTCCGCATCGGTCTCGCTCGCATGGAGCGCATCGTCAAGGACCGCATGTCGACGATGGACATCACCAACATTACGCCTGCCAAGCTCATCAACGCCCGCCCCGTCATCGGCGCGGTCCGCGAGTTCTTCATGAGCTCGCAGCTGTCGCAGTTCATGGACCAGACGAACCCGTTGTCCGAGCTCGAGCACAAGCGTCGCCTCTCGGCGATGGGTCCGGGTGGCTTGTCGCGCGAGCGCGCCGGTTTCGATGTCCGCGACGTGCACCGTTCCCACTACGGCCGCATGTGTCCGATCACTTCGCCGGAAGGTCCGAACATCGGTCTGATCGGCCACATGGCCTCGTATGCCCGCATCAACGAATACGGGTTCATCGAGACGCCGTATCGCCGTGTGAAGAACTGGGCCCTCAATGACGGCAAGGACGCGGTGGGTGAGGTGTTGCGTGTGGATGTCCGCGACGGCGAAGGCAAGGTCCTTGCCGAAGCCGGGACCGAAGTCGACAAGAAGCTCGCCGAAAAGCTCGCCAAGGCCTCCGTGCCGAAGCTCGCGGTCGTCCCGACCGTCCTCGACGAGATCGTCTATTTGAACGCATTCACGGAAGAGCGCGGCACCACGGCCCCGGCGACCACGCCGATCGACCGCGACGGCAAGTTCCTCGTCGAGCGCGCCTCGGCCCGTCGCCACGGCGAGCCGCAGATCGTCGATGTCCACGAGATCGACTACGTTGACGTGTCCTCGAAGCAGATCATGTCCATCGGTACGTCCATGATTCCGTTCGTGGAGCACGACGACGGCCACCGCGCGCTCATGGGCACGAACATGCAACGCCAGGCGGTCCCGTGCATCAAGCCGGATGCGCCGATCGTCGGTACGGGCGTCGAACGCCGTGCGGCCATCGACTCGGGCCACACCATCATCGCCCCGGACGACGGTGTCGTTGTCTCGGTTTCGGGTAAGCACGTCGAATTGCAGACCCAGGACGGCCACTTGCGCCGCTACGAGCTCACCAAGTTCCTCCGTACCAACAGCTCCACCTGTCTCAACCAGCGCCCGGTCGTCCAGAAAGGGCAAAAGGTCTACGCCGGCGAAGTGCTCGTCGACGGGACGTCCTGCCAGAACGGCGAAATGGCCCTCGGGCAGAACCTGCTCGTGGCCTTCATGAGCTGGGAAGGGTACAACTACGACGACGCCATCATTTTGAGCGAACGGCTCGTCCACACCGACCGTTTCACCTCGATCCACATCGAGCACCACACGATCGACGTGCGCGACACCAAGCTCGGTCCGGAAGTCATCACCTCCGACATCCCGAACGTTTCCGAGGAGAAGCTCCGCAACCTCGATGAGCAGGGGATCGTGCGCGTGGGCGCAGAGGTGAAATCGGGTGACATTCTGGTGGGTAAGATCACGCCGAAGGGCGAAACCGACCTCTCGGCCGAAGAGAAGCTGCTCCGCGCCATTTTCGGCGAAAAGGCGCGCGACGTGCGTGATTCTTCGCTGTATCTCGAGCACGGCGAGCGCGGCAAGGTGGTCGCGGTCAAGATCTTCTCGCGCGACGCAGGCGACAAGCTGCAGCCGGGCGTGTTGAAGCAGATCGTCGTGTCCGTCGCTGACCTCCGCAAGATCCAGGCGGGCGACAAGCTCGCCGGCCGTCACGGAAACAAGGGTGTCATCTCCAAGATCGTCCCGGTCGAGGACATGCCGTTCCTTCCGGACGGGACCCCGGTCGACGTGATCCTGACCCCGCTCGGCGTCGTGTCGCGTATGAACCTGGGCCAGATCTTCGAGACGCACCTCGGGCTCGCGGCGAACGCCCTCGGCTACAACGTCGCCACCCCGGTGTTTGACGGTGTCACCGAAGAGACGATCCGCAAGGAGCTCGGCAAGGCCGGGTTCGACACGACGGGGAAGGTGGAGCTCTTCGATGGGCGCACCGGGCAGAAGTTCGATAACAACCCGACGGTCGGCTACATCTACATGCTGAAGCTGAACCACATGGTGGACGACAAGGTGCACCAGCGGTCCATCGGTCCGTACTCGCTCATCACCCAGCAGCCGTTGGGCGGTAAGGCGCAGTTCGGTGGGCAACGCTTCGGTGAAATGGAAGTGTGGGCCCTCGAGGCTTATGGCGCGGCCCACATGCTCCAGGAAATCCTCACCATCAAGTCTGACGACGTCCCGGGCCGCTCCAAGGCGTACGAATCCATCATCAAGGGCGAACCCATCAAGAAGGTCAACGTGCCGGAATCGTTCAACGTGTTGTGCCGCGAGCTGAAGGGCCTGGCGCTCGACGTCGAACTCCTCAAGGACGGCCAGCGCATCGAGGAAGCGAACCCGCGCCCCGACCACCTAAAGAACCGTCCCACGGCCGAAGCGGCCGCCGCCGATGACGAATGGGGACCGGTTGAGTTCTAACAAACGCCTTCATTCCATTCATCAAACCATATGGCGTTGTATCAAACCGAGTACATCAAGACCACCGACTTCGACGCGATCCGCTTGCGCCTCGCGTCGCCGGACGTCATCCGCGGCTGGTCGTATGGCGAAATCACCAAGCCGGAAACCATCAACTACCGCACCCAGCGCCCGGAAAAAGGCGGCCTGTTCGCGGAAGAGATCTTCGGGCCGTCCAAGGACTGGGAGTGTTACTGTGGAAAATACAAGAAGATCCGTTACAAGGGCATCATCTGTGACCGCTGTGGCGTCGAGGTGACCTATTCCTTGGTCCGTCGCGAGCGTATGGGCCACATCGAGCTGGCCGCGCCGGTCGCGCACATCTGGTTCCTGCGCAGCGTGCCGTCCAAAATCGGCTCGATCCTCGACCTGTCCGTGCAGTCCCTCGAGAAGGTGATCTATTTCCAGTCGTTCGTGATCACGGAGGTCAACGAGGAACAGCGCGCCCTCACGCTCGACATGGTGCGCCAGGAATTCAAGGCCAAGCGCAAGCAGATCGATAGCGAATACGAGCGCGACGTGCAGCGCGTGAACAAGATGGCGGCCGAGAAGAGCTGGGGGACCGACCAGGTCCACAAGGAGCTCGAGAAGGTCGAAGCCAACAAAACGCGCCGTGCCGAGGAGCTCGAGACCGACTTCGACCAGGCCGAGAAGGAGCTTAAGGACCTGCGCCCGCTCAAGATCATTTCCGAACTCGAGTACCACGACCTCTCGCTGAAATTCGGGCACCTGTTCGAGGCGAAGATCGGTTCCGAGGCCATCCACGAGCTTCTCAAACGCATCGACCTCAAGCAGACGGCTGATTTGCTCCATGAGGAGCTCAAGGACGCCTCTGACGCCAAGCGCGACCGCCTGATGCGCCGCCTCAAGCTCATGCGCGCCCTCACGGTGAACGCCATTGAGCCGCATTGGATGATCCTCGAGGTGATCCCGGTGATCCCGCCGGACCTGCGTCCGATGGTGGCCCTCGACGGTGGCCGCTTCGCCACGTCCGACCTCAACGACCTGTACCGCCGCGTCATCAACCGCAATAACCGCCTCAAGCGTCTCGTCGAGCTGAACGCCCCGGAAGTGATCGTCCGCAACGAGAAGCGCATGCTGCAGGAAGCGGTGGACTCCCTCATCGACAACGGCGCCCGCCACTCGAAGACGGTCCTCGCCGCGACGGGCAAGAAGCGCCAGCTGAAATCCCTCTCGGACTTCCTGAAGGGCAAACAGGGCCGCTTCCGCCAGAACCTCCTCGGCAAGCGCATCGACTACTCCGGCCGTTCCGTGATCGTGGTCGGTCCGCACCTCGAGCTGCACCAGTGTGGCTTGCCGAAGATGATGGCCCTCGAGCTGTTCAAGCCGTTCATCATCGCGCAGCTCATCAAGCGTGAATTGGTGCACAACATCCGTTCCGCGAACCGCTACATCGAAGCCGACCATCCGGAAGTGTGGGACATCCTCGAGCAGATCGCGGCGGACGCCGTGGTGCTCCTGAACCGCGCCCCGACCTTGCACCGCCTCGGCATCCAGGGCTTCCAGCCGAAACTCATCGAGGGGAAAGCCATTCAGATCCACCCGCTCGTGTGTTCGGCCTTCAATGCTGACTTCGACGGCGACCAGATGGCCGTCCACGTGCCGCTCACCGAAGAGGCCCGCTGGGAAGCGCGCAACCTCATGCTCTCGACGCGCAACCTCCTCAAGCCCGCCACCGGTGATCCGGTCGCCAAGCCGGACAAGGACATCGCTTGGGGCTGCTACTACATCACCTCGATGTTCGATCCGAAGGAGGGTTCGGTGAAGACCTTCGGGACCGCCGACCAGGCCGTGTACGCCTACCAGTCCGGCAAGCTCGACATTCGTGAGAAGATCAAGACGCGCATCCGTCCAGGTGAAGGCGTCATTGAGACGACCGTTGGGCGCATCCTGTTGAATCGCCTGTTCCCGAAGGAGATCGGGTTCCGCAACGAGACCATCGGCAAGGAGCTTGCGGCGATCGTGCGCACCACGATCCAGCTGCGCGGCTTCGACCGTACGGCGAAGTTCCTCGACGAGGTGAAGGCGCTCGGGTTCTCCCACGCCACCAAGTCCGGCTTCAGCTACGGCCTCGGCGACCTGCCGGACATCTCCAAGAAGGACCTCATCGAAGAGGGGGACGGCAAGGCGAAGGAGGTCGAGGAGCAGTACCGCGAAGGCTTGCTCACCAAGAAGGAGCGCCACACGCGCATCGTCGCGATCTGGTCCGACATCAAGGACCGCATCCAGCGCATGTCGGTCGAAAAACTCGATAACCATGGGTCGGTGTACGCCATGATCAACTCTGGTGCGCGTGGCTCGGCCGGTCAGCTTGTGCAGGTGGTCGGCATGTGTGGTCTCAAGGCCAACCCGTCCGGCGACATCATCGAGCTTCCGATCAAGTCGTCGTATCGTGAAGGGTTGGACGTTCTCGAGTACTTCATCGGTACGCACGGCACGCGTAAGGGGTTGACGGACACGGCCCTCAAGACGGCCAACGCCGGGTACCTCACGCGCCGTCTCGTCGACGTGGCCCAAGACATCGTCATCGCATCGGAAGATTGTGGCGACGACACGGGCGTGGTGCTGACGCAGAAGGAGTGTGACGAGATTGGCGAGCCGATGCTCACGCGCATCTTCGGCCGCTACCTCCTCAAAGATATTAAGGACACCGAATCGGGCAAGGTCCTCCTCAAGAAGGGGACGCTGATCGGCGAAGAGGACGTGAAAGCCCTCAAGGGCGCGAAGATCGACAACGTCGTCGTGCGCTCGTTGCTGAGCTGTAAGATGAAGCGCGGCTTGTGCCAGAAGTGCTACGGCTACGACCTCGCCTTCAACAAGCTCGTCAAGCTTGGGACGGCCGTCGGCATCGTCGCCGCCCAGTCCATCGGTGAACCGGGGACGCAGCTCACGATGCGTACCTTCCACATGGGCGGCACGGCCGGCTTCGACATCACGATGGGTCTGCCGCGCGTGGAAGAGCTCTTCGAAGCCCGCCAGCCGAAGCACAAGGCGATCGTCGCCGAAGTGTCCGGACCGGTGAAGATCATCGAGACCGAGAAGCGGGTCCTGCAGTCCACGACCGGTGAGAAGATCATCGACACGGCCTCGGGCACGCGCATCGTCCACATCCCGTACATCGCCAAGCAGGAGCAGAAGTTCAGCTTCATCCGCAAAGACACCGTGAAAGTTGAGGACGGTCAGAAGGTGAAGGAAGGGCAGATGCTCATCCTCTACGCGAACGGCGAGGAAGCGGTGGCCAGCCACAAGGGCACGGTCCGCGTCCTCAAGAACGAGGTGCGCTTCGAATATGAGGCGCAAGCCATGTCGGAGCACGAGATCCCGAACGGATATCGCCTCGTCGTGAAAGACGGCCAGGAAGTGACCGCCGGTGACGCCCTCACCGAAGGCCAGATGGACCTGCACGACCTGTTCCGCCTCAAGGGGCAGGAAGCGGTCATGCGGTATATCCTCAAGGAGGTGCTCGCCGTGTACCTGTCGCAGGGCCAGAAGCTCTCCGGCAAGCACATCGAGCTCATGATCCGCCAGATGTTCTCGCGCGTATACGTGCGCGAGGCGGGGGATTCGGACTTCCTTCCGGGTCAGGTCATCGCCAAGACGCGCGCCGACGAGGAGCTTGAGAAGCTCGCGGCCAAGTCCAAGAGCGCGCCGCCGGTCATCGAACAGCTGTTCTTGGGCATCACGAAGGTGGCGCTCTCGACGGAATCGTTCCTTTCCGCGGCTTCGTTCATGGAAACGGCCCGCGTGCTCATCGATGCGTCCCTTACGGGCCGCCTCGACCGCCTGGAAGGCCTCAAGGAAAACGTCATCATCGGCCGTCTCTCGCCGACCGGGACCGGGTTCACGGGGAACCAGTTCCAGGAATTGGCCGACGAGCACGAGCAGATGCGGAAGGTGTAAAAAACAGGGAACGAAAAACCGCCAATATTGGCGGTTTTTCTGGCTATAGAAACGAAATGCCTAGACAAAAGACCCATTATACGGGTCTTGTGTCGTGCTAGATCTTCACGTACCGCAGCCTGGGTTCGTATTGCAGTGCGTGTGTAAAATGAGCCACTAGTCCCTCTTGGACGGGAATGACGAAGGCAGGTCGGGTGCGCTCACGGCTCCCTGCCGTCCTGTCACCCGTAAGGAGTCCGCGACGGTTCAGGGCAGAGAAGAGGCTGACGACGGAATTCCGATATGCCTCAGGGGAAGCCAAATCCAAATCTGGTTTCAGGAGGATGCACCGTGTCTCTTTCGCCAGCATCCGAAAGAACAGGGCTTGATCGAAGTTATCGTATTCGCGCTTCGCTGCCGGGTAGGCGTTCTCGATCGCCATCATCTGCGAGAGGTGATGTCTGCCCATTGCGAGGTTCGTCTGCAAATCTTCGTCGCCTTTTTGCTGGATCGCGAACGCTTCAACGATCTCGCGGATCCCGCTCCAGTGGTCTGGATCCCGGTCGTTCGTACCGGGGTTAACCTCCGTTTTGACGCTCACTCCGCCGAGCTCAGCGATCATCGATTCCATTTCTTGGAGGGCTGATCTCCTTTCTTTTTTGTCATCCGGTAAGGGGATGAGCTTGTATCCGCCGGATCCTAGATTGATCTCATGCGGAAGTGACTCGAGTTGCGCTTGCCACTCGGGTTGTCTGTCGCGTTCGAACCGTCGGTCCATCATATTCGTGATCAATTATGTAAATGAAGACAGATTCTTGTCGGGCGGATCTACGCGATGAGTACGCAGATGCCTGTATTTTGCCATACTTGCGAGTACCGGCAAAGCCTCAGACGGAGGCCGCCGGGAAGCGGGCTACAAGCGTGAGCAGATGCGGAAGGCGCAAAAAACAGGGAATGAAGAACCGCCGGTTTTGGCGGTTTTTCATAGTGCCGGCGAAGGCGGCTTGCAAGATCGCGGTCGCGAGCCTTTGCGGGTCTGCGTTTTCAATCCCGGTGACGAAAATGGATGCGAATTAAAGCTCGCCGTTTCTCGCCCAAGGATCAATTTCCTTTAGTCGCGCGAATGACGAAGCGGTAATGGAATCGATCGCGATTCCGACGGTGGGTCGTCGAGCTCTTGTTTGGGTGTTTTCGTTCGTGATTCGCCGCACGGCCGTGAGTAGGGCGGAGGCGGATGCGATGGCGGCATCTATATTTGCTGCATCCGCCTGAAACTTCAAGAGGATCGCGGGAGGGAAACGATTCGCCAAGCGGAAGAATAGGCTTAGGTCGAATTGTTGCCATTCGTGTTGTTTTCGCCGCCCGAGAGCTCCGTTTCGAACGTCGGCCTCGTTAGGCACAAGATTCTGTGCAAAATTTCTCGCCAGCAGATTTCGGTTTGCCAACGTCGATCCGTTGTTTTGCAGGTGCCAAGCCTCGAGGAGTTCGCGCATGCCCCGAAGATGCGCCCGATCACCGGCCTGGAATCCCTCCACGGGGGACACGTCCAGGCTCTCTCCGCCAAATTTGGAGACCAAGAACTCTAAATCAACTTCCGCCAAGTCGCGGCGTTCCCGATCGTCTGGAAGACGAATGAGCTTGAAGCCGGGCATCCTAAGCTCGAACGCACGCCCAAGGTCCATGATGTCCTTCTTCCAGTCGGACTCCGGAAACGGTTTTTCGCGACGAAGGCCGTGATCGTATGTTGGCATATATGTGTTTAGACGTTTGGTAAATATTGAAGATGCATCTTTTTTGGTCACGCCTTAGTGCCGTCGACGATGCCGGTGATGATGCGAGGGATTGCGTCCATTTGCGTGATGGTTGTCCGGGTGTTCTCTGTCGTCATCGATGAGGTCGCTGGCACGGGCATCCCCCTCATTTCTGGGAGGATCATCGTTTCGGAGCGCTTGGATCGTGTTGCGGTAAAGAGATGGTTGGGCGTCCGCCGCGTCTCGAGCGGGGCCGCGTGGTAAGTCATATTCACTCAGTGCTCGCGTAAGGTTCGGCTGCGAGCTTGGGCGTGCCGCTTGTCTCTCATCGGCAGGAGCGCTTCGCGCGGCGTTTTCCGCACGTTGTCGGCGTTGGGCTTGTTCCATCCGTTCTCCGTCATCAATTAGGACAAGCGGGAGGAGGGTTTCGAGGTTTGCAATTAGGCGGTCGAACTCCGCAGGGGAAAGGAGAGGGTCTCCCCTATGGATGCGGTAGAGCGGTCGCACCAACTCCCAAACGTTCTTATTCAGGCCCCCAGTGCGGGAGATCTCTCGATAGAGACGGACGGCATCGGGATAAGGGATGCTGCGTGTACTTTGGATGAACATTCCTGAAGCCCGATCCGGATTCCCGGCATCATAGGGTTGATTTTGCACATACAAAGCCAGGAGCCCGACCAAATCAGCTTCCTGGTGACCTAGTCGGGTGTCTAGGTCGAGCGTCCGAGTTCGGGCTTCAGGGTGGCTTTCAAGGGAAGCTGGCGGTTGATAGGTCTCCGGTTCGGCTGCGAGGACCGCGCTCGCCATCGCTCGGGCTTCGCGGGGCGTAATTGGCCCCATCCGAACCTCTGCATTGATCGCTTCCAAGGCTTCGCGGCTTTGTCGGCGATTTTCCGTGATTGCCATCGCTGTTTCGAATCCGTGATTTGCTTGCGTAAGGAGAGGCATCTCACTCATGGGATCTGTATGGTCTGCGGAGATGACTGCATAGTGTTCTGTTGCACGCACGCCGTTCGCAATTTGGGTGAAAGCTGCGCTTGTTTCTGTTGCGCCGCGCTGTTCCAAGTGCCCGGCGACGTATCGAAGCGCGTTTTCCATGCCGCCGAGGTGCTGGTTCAGCGATTGGGCGTGGTTACGCATTTCGGTTAAGGCTTCGCGACGTGCTTGCGCTTCGCGTTGGGCTCCTTGTTCCTGGCGTACTGTGTCCAAGTCTTGGGCATCGGCGGTGCG
The DNA here is from genome assembly GCA_964474805.1 of uncultured Gammaproteobacteria bacterium. Classification (GTDB taxonomy): domain Bacteria; phylum Patescibacteriota; class Patescibacteriia; order 2-12-FULL-60-25; family 2-12-FULL-60-25; genus JAGOUA01. The sequence goes on along the minus strand of CAYYTQ010000005.1, from coordinate 6,980 downwards.
CTCGTACGCGCCAAACGCGGAAGCTGCCGCCATCGCACCGGCGGCCAGCTGATTCCTGAACGACTCCCACGAGGACGAGGGGCGGCGGGCTGGGGAAGGATGGCGATTTGAGGGATCCTTGCGAAATGAGCTTTCGCCGAAGGGGCGAGAAGGGGACATAGATATGCGCAGTATACCAACCGCGCCCCCCTTGACAAAATCTTCTTTGTCGACTAAGGTCCGTATCCCGAACTGGTTCGGGAGATCGGAGACCACGTGCTGAGCAATCCTCGTCGGCTGATTTTTGCCTGGTTCCTCCTGATGCTGTCCGCCGCGTCCATCGGCTGCTACGGCGCCGACTCGCCGGGCAACGTCGATCGTCCCGCCCAACAGGCCCAGGCGGGCGACAACACCTGCATCGGCGGCTGCAACACGGTCGGAAGCACCCAGGTGACCAACGGCGCCCCGGCCTGGTTCATCACGGAGGGGATCGAGCTGATCGTCCCCGGCGTGCGGTGCATCGACCCTGTCGCGTATCCCGCCTTCGTTCCGGCCGCGACCAGCTGCACGGACGTCTGGGCGGGGTTCCAGACCGGCTTCCCGCCGCAGTACAACGTGTCGACGCCCGGACGATGGGCGGCGCGGATCCACGTGCGGCCGGGGGCGCTCACGCTCGACGGCCCGCCGATCTACTTGTGGGTGTCGGAGGCGCTCTACACCGGCGGCACCCTCACGCGCTTCCGCTGGAAGTACGTCACCGTGCGATGGCGTGCCCTGGGCGTGCTGTTCAGCGTCACCTCACTGGATGACGCCAACTGGACCTTCCCGGGCGTTCGTCCCGACGGGAGCTGCCGCGCGCTCTTCACCTACTTCCCCACGACGCAGGCCGGGCCGTACACCACGCTCGAAGCGGAAGGGTACCGCATGGACCTCATCGCCGTGGCCGCCTTCCGTCCCGCCTCGAGTCTCGCGGTCGAGCGACGGGTCGGCCGCTACCAGGCTCTCCCGTCCTGGACCATCCCTTCGGGCGTCAACCCGCAGCCTTTCTCGCCGCAGGCCGTCTACCAGCTCCCCGACGGCTGCTGGTTCGGGGTGAACTACTCCGACGCCCAGTCGGGCGTGTTCACCATCAGCCTCGCGACCGCGGACGAGTACCTGCGCAACTCGTTCGCGATCTTCGGACCCTGAGCCGACCTTCCCCTCCATTGAGGGGTTTTTCATACTTGTCAGGCGCTTGGCGGTTCGATAGCGTACGCCGCATATGGCCCGCCATTCGCATTGGCACAACATCCAGATCACGAAAGGGAAGGCAGATGCAAAACGTGCCGCCTCGTTCACCAAGCTGGCGCGTGAGATCACCGTATCTGCGCGCGAAAAAGGTGGTGATCCTGAGATGAACGCCCGCCTCCGTGCGGCGATCGATCGCGCACGCGAGGCCTCGATGCCGAAAGACAACATCGACCGCGCGATCCAGCGTGGCGTGGGCGGCGGGGACGGCGGCATCCTCGAGACCCTCACCTACGAGGGGTATGGCCCTGGTGGTACGGCCCTTGTCATCGAATGTGTCACTGACAACCGAAATCGGAGTGCCAACGAGGTGAAACATTTGCTCTCAAAACATGGTGGGACGATCGCCGCCACTGGAGCCGTCACGTACTTGTTTGAGCGGGTGGCGGCATTTCGTATGTCTGCTCCATCCGCGGAAGGGCGTGAAGCCCTGGAACTCTCTCTCATCGAGGCGGGCGCGACATGGATCGAAGAGACGGCGGACGGTCTAGAGGTTTTTGCCGAGCCGGGCGCGTTTTCCGCCGTCGCTGACGTCTTGCGAAACGTGAAGCTTGCCACCTCTGCCGCAGAATTCGCCTGGATCCCCAAAACGACGGTCGAGGTCGACATGGCGACCGCTCAAGCGGTTTCGAATCTTATCGATATTTTGGAGGCAGACGATGACGTGAGTCGGGTGTTTCATAATTTGGCATAGGGCACAAAAAAAGAGCGCCCTCGGCCGGTGGGCGGCTCGAAGGCGCGATCAGGTCAGAAGCTGTACCGGTCGACGGCGATGACCCCCGACAGGTCGTACGCGGGGATGATGCTCGTGACGTATTGGCCGATCGGCTCGGCCACGGGGTCGGTGGTCGTCGTGGCGAGGGCGACCAGGCGCACGTGGTGCTGGACGTTCTGCCCACGCATGAGCACCCAGACATTCCGCGTCTGGGTCGGTTCCGATGGGGACACGCAGAGCGATCGGCCGCGCATCGTCACGATGCGCGGGAAGTTCACGCCATCCATCGTGGTGCAGACGAGCTGGTCGTCCACGTAGATGGCAACGTCCCACGGCACGCCGCCGATGTAGATCCGGACGGGCGTGGTCCCGAGGGACATTCCCTCGAAGGGGGTCGGTCCGCTGAACCCCACGTTCCCGACGACGCCGGTGCGCGGCACGCGGAACTGGGGCACCGGCGGGTTCGCGTACCCGATCGGCGGGCCACCCGCATACCCCTGGTCCGCGACGGGCGCGGGGGGCGGGGCGGCGACGGGGGCCGACGGGGCCGCGGTCACGGGGGCCGTCACGCGCGCGGGGCGCACGATGGGTGGGACCGTGCGCGGGGCCGTCGCAGGCGGGGGCAGTCGGGCTGCCTCCGCGCTCACGTCGGCGCCCGTGCCCTGGCGGATGACCAGCTGGTAGGCCTGGTCGTACTGCCGGTTACGCTCGGCGAGCTGGGTTCGGGCGTCCGCCAGCTCCCGTGCGAGGTCGGAGTCCGAGCGGGTCCCCGCGCCCGTGGCGCAGGCGTTGAGGGCGAGCGCGACGAGGAGCGCGGGGAGGGCGGTGGTGCGGTTGTAGTTGGCGTTCTTCATCTGAAACTTTCCGGCGAAGACCTCTCGATCCCCGCCTGGTTGGGTGGGGGTCAGA
>CAYYTQ010000005.1:0-3990 GCA_964474805.1 uncultured Gammaproteobacteria bacterium | reverse complement strand
GGTCCGTCGCCGCCCATCGGGACCATGGGGCCCCGCTGCGCGGCGTCGTACATGACGATGTTGCCGTGCTGCGCGGAGTCGTAGCGCGACCCCGCGTAGACGTTCATGCCCGCCTCGGGCGGGACCATCGCCAGCGGCGCACGCCCGAACTGGGCGGCCGCGACGCGTCCCACCGGCCCGCCCGCGCCCATGAACCCCTGTCGGGAAGGGTCGTAGAGCGGCGAGGCGGTCTGGTGGATGTAGGGGTTCATGCCGCCCACCCCGCATCCGTTGAGGACGAAGGTGAGGGCGAACCCGGCGAGGAAGAACGCGAGGCAGGCGAGCCGGTGAAGGCTCTTTTTGCTGATGATCGTCATGGCGCTCCTCCTTCAGTAGCTCCAGGTGCGGCCGCCGTTGCCGACGCCGCCCATGCCGACGCCCATCCCGCCCACGCCGCCCGACATCGGCTGGCCATAGGTGGCGTAGTCGATGCAGCGGTCGGGGACGGAGGCGAGCTGCATGAGCCGCCACCAGTTCCACCAGCCGCCCTGCGTGTTGGCGAGGCCCGTGGAACGCAGGTACTCGTTCCAGCGCCGCTGGATGGCGAGGCAGGCGTCCACGAGGGCGCGCCCGTCCGGGCTCTGGGTCGACGCGGTGTCGACGACCCCAGCGACGGCGGTCTGGCTCACCCGACCGTTGCCCGCGATCGTGGGGACCGCGTGGTCACGGTTGGTGTAGATCGCCTGTCCGCCGAGGCAGCCCGACAGCGCGAGGCTGACGAGCAGGGTGAGGGCCGAAGCCCCCAGGAGGCAGGCGGCGACCGCGAGCGGGTGCCGCTGCGGACGCGTGGTGTAGGTGATGGTCACGGGGAGCCTCCTTCGACGAGCGGCAGTGCCGACCCGGCGGCGAAACAGATGGGGCCGACGATGAACAGGACGCTGATGATGGTCGAGAGCATGCGCTCTCCTTTCTGGCCTGTTGGGCCGGTACTTGAAAGGCCGATCCCTCGCTCGTGCGAGAGAATGTCTTATCATAACCGAAAACCCGTCTTTTGTCAAGAGCTGCACATCAATCTTTTTGGCTAACGAAAGGCAAAAATGGCTTATATTAGCCTAGACTTGACGCCTTTCTTTTCCTCTGGCACGGATGAGAAATAGCGGGATTGACAAAATCACGAAAACCTGCGATACTGAACCATTCTTCCGTTCCCCGGTGGGGACGGGAGAGATTCATCGACAAACGTCGCAGGGAGACCTGCGAAAACCTAGGAGAAGATCAATGGCAGACGACGATAAGGGAAGGGGTGGAGACAAGGGCAAGGGGGGTGGCCGTCGCGAAGACAGCGTCGCCGAACTCATCATCGCCGACGCCCTCCGCGTGTTCACCAACACGACGGGGCGCGATATCGGGACCTACCTTCCCGCCGACTGGAAGGCCCAGGCAAGGAGCCTTGGTCTCGGGAACACGCTCCGGGGCATCGCCCTGGTCGGCAAGTATGTCGTGCCCGGAGATGAGGAGGCGCGTGGAGCCTTCGAAGGATTCTTCAAGGGACTCGCGGACGGACTCGACAAGTACCCGGAGAACGAGCTCAAGAACCGCTACGGGGACCTGATCAAGGGGAATCCCGACATCGCCAAGCTCGAGGCCTACGGCAAGGAAGGCCGGTTCCAGGAGAGCCGGACGACCGCGCCGTACGCGGAGGCGTTTGCGCAGCTCTCCAGTCCGCATCAGGCGCTGATGGAGGCGCTCGTGCGTCGTTTCAACGACAAGGGCGCCTACCTCAAGGCCCGGATCACGGTGCAGGGGCTCAATGGGCTCGCCGCGATGGCGGAACTCGCCCAGAAGAATGGGAATTTCGACGCCTTCGCGGACGAGGCCAAGTCCCTCCTCGCGCCGCCGCCCAGTCCGGTGCAGGCGGCCGCGAGCGACATCCAGAAGGCCATCAAGGCCTTGAAGGACATGTTCGGCGTGGGTGCTCCCGGCCAGCTGACGTTCGCCCAGCAAACCAGGGAAATCAGCGCCAAGCAGCGTGGCCAGGTCACGCCGTTCGGAATCATCACGGGCGAAAGCCGGGCCACGCGTCGCAACAACAAGAAGACCCCCTGAACCGGAGCATAAACGTGAACATCGACGCATTCCTCGACTTCCTCGTTCCCATCATCGGGTTCCTCGTGATCCAGGACAACCTCGACGCCGTCCGCAACCTCCTCGGGGCTGGTGGGGCGGTGCTCGAGCGCTGGCACGCCAAGCTGACGCTCCTCTTCACGCACGACCTGGTCGCGTTCTTCCGCAGGAACCGACTCCGGATGCTGTTCGTGGAGGCGGTGGCCTTCGCCGTCGCGGTGGCCCTGTTCTTCTCGGCCAAGGGATACTGCAGCGGGACGGTCGTGCTGCCCCGACTCATGCTGGTGACCCTGCTCCCGGCCGGTGCGAGCATGATCTACGGCCTCGTCACCTGCATCAAGGACTGGGACGTGAAGCCGGTCCCGCTTTACCTCGCGGAGCTCAAGGCCTTCCCCGATGATCCGCACATCGACCCTCCCGCGAACCCGAATGATCCGGCGCAGGTCACGGCATACGAGGCGGCGATCCAGACTCGGACCCAGGAGGTGTTGCAGCGGCTCCAGGAGTATGGCCCCCGCGATCGCAGCCCGATCCCTCACGCGGCGGCGCTCATCTACTCGCCGCTCGTTTCCGCCTTCTCGCTGGCGATGCTCGCCTCCTGGATGGGCTACTACTCGACGTTCCGGCTGGGAGACGGTCTCGAGCGTCATTGGGCGATGCTGGTGGGCCTCGACGCCTACCTCTGCTATCTGCTCTGCGGCGTCGGCTACAAGGTCGTGATCGGTCTCGGGCGGGCGATCGTCCTCCGCGTCACCGAAGCGGTCGCGCCGGGCGTCACCGTGACCATCCGGACGCTCGCGACCATCCTCCCGACCATCGACGCGGCGAACGCGGCGACGAGGATCCCGGCCGTCACGGGCCAGATCATCCAGCAGTTCGCCGACCTCACCGAGGAGCTCGAGAATCGCCCCATCGCGAAGCTCGAACTGCTCTTCGTCATGATCACGATCCTGCCGGACCCCCGGGTCCTGCTGATCGCGACCGTCATGTCCCTCGTCGTCAAGGCGGATCACGCGAACCAGACCGTCGAGGGGATCGACGTCGCCCCCGAGCGACGCGACCTTGCGAAGTGGCTCTCGCCGCTGCTGCGAACGATGGCACGCGTGGCCCTGGTCCTCCTCTTCGTGGGAACGCTTTCGCGGGACACGGTGCTCGCTGCGATCAACTTCTTCCGCGAGGTGCTCAACCCCTTCCTCTCGCTCGGCTACCCAAGCGCCCCGAGCCCCGGGACCCACCACTGGATCGGGGCGATCGTGTGGGGCCTGATCGTGATCGGGATCTTCTGGAAGGCGGCCCACACCAAGAGCTTCCCCGAGTGGGTTCAGAAGCTCGCCATGATGGTGATGCTCGCTTGCGCAGGCATCATGCTCCTCAACCTCGCTCGAGGCTCCCGATTCCAGATCGGGAGCGACAACCTCGAGCTGCTCACCGCCTGTCCGCAGGAGCGTGAGCAGATCTTGGCGAGGCGGCCGAACCCGGGCCCCTACGACCCGTCACGGCCCGTCCCGAGCGCCCCCGTCCCGGGCGTTCAGCCTCCTGTCCCCGCCCCGACGCCCGCCCCCGCTCCCGCGCCGACGCCCATCCTCAGCGCGCCGGTCGGTGTCGGGTACGGCTCCCCCTCGGCGGGGCGTCTGGCGCGCCCCACACACCGTCGCCGCCACCGTGGGGACGACACGGTGGTCGCCGACGTCGACACCGGCACCGACGCCTACCCGGGCACGGTCGCCTGCGACGAGGTCGCGCCCAACTTGCGTGACAGCCTCCGCGCCGCGCGCGCCTGTCACGACTGACCCTCTCCCTGTGGAGTCAACGCTCCACGGGGAGTTTTTCTTTAGGCCCTAGACCATCATCTCCTCTGCTAGAATAGAGATCATGCCCATAAAATAT
>CAYYTQ010000004.1:46066-81635 GCA_964474805.1 uncultured Gammaproteobacteria bacterium | reverse complement strand
TCGCGCATGGACGTCCCGAAAGGCTGGATCCGCTGGCCCGTCTCGGGGCACCGGCGCCTGACCGGCTTCGCCCAAATCCCGGAAGGCGACACCCCGTATGACGCGATGTGGTCGGAACACGCGAAACGCCACCTGAAGCGCTGGAAGAAACAACGCGTCCACGTGATCCGCGAAACCGACCTCGCGACATATCTCGCCGCCTTCGCTCGCTGCGGGAAAAGCGACAGCCTGATCGCCCGCTTCACCGAGGAGCTGCGGCGCAAGGATCGAGCGCATCCCGGCGCCCTCCGACTGCGGGTCGCCGAGCCCATTGACGGCGGACCGGTGATCGCCGGCTTCGCCACCCTCTGGATCCCTGAGATCAAGCAAACATTCCATGTGACCTCCTTCATCACCCCGGAAGGGCGCGAGACCTCGGCTGCCTTCGGCCTCGTCGACGATGCCTTCCGGATCGCCAAGGATCGCGGCGACCGAACGCTCGAGTTTGACGCCTTCTATCTCCCCGGTGACCCGCGATCCTGGAAAGGGTTCTCCCGCTTCAAAGGACAATTCGCCCCTTTCTACCTCCGCTGGCCCAGGCCGCTCGCCCGATTCGACTGACACCCATGAAAAAACACCCCCACTTCCGCGGAAGTGAGGGGTGTTTGTCTTGCCTTATTTGGATGCGCCCGCCTGCTGGAGGAGCTCCTTGAGGCCATTCGGGCCCTCATACGGAACCGCCCCGCTCACGAGTTGACCGTTGATGAAGGTCGCCGGGGTCCCTTCGACGCCCGCCGCCCCGCCCTCGTTGAAGTCCTGGTTCACACGGTTCGCCATCTCGCCAGTATCGAGACAGGTGTTGAACTTGCCTTGGTCAAGGCCGATGTCCTTGGCCGCCTGTTTCATAAGCTCAACCGACATGGGATCCATAGCGATGAGCTTGGCATGCATCTTCCAGAACGCATCATTCCCGCCGAGCTTGGCAGCACACTCGCTGGCTTCTGCCGCCTTTTGGGCGCTCGGGTGCAAGGAGCGCAACGGGAAGTGACGGTAGACGAGGCGGACATCCTTCGGGAAGTCCTTGAGGGCCTGCTGCACGGAAGGTTCGAACCGCTTGCAGAACGGGCACTCGAAGTCGGAGTATTCGATGAGGGTCACCTTGGCGTTCTTGTCGCCCTTGATGTGGTCCGTATCACTGACGGCCTTCACCGGAGCGGCCGAGCTTGGCGTAGGAGTGGGCGTCGGGGTCGGCGTCGGAACGTTCCCACCTCCAACAACAGCCACATTAGAAGATCCGCCGCCGATCACGCCCCCCACGACCAATCCAAGGCCGAGCGTGGACGAGACCGCGATCCCCAAGAACAACCCCATCATGAACATGACTTTCGACCCCCCATCCCAGAACCCGGACGAGCGTGCTTGATCCATAGATGATGAGAAAACGAGCAATAAGAGCAAAGGTATGCGTCCCTAGTGTACGGCCTCCCCCGCCGGGCGGCAACGCGCCCGTCAAGGGCTATGGCTGTGTCGACGTCGCGATGGGAGCCGTGGAATTCGTGGACGAGGTCGTCGGGATCGTCGAGGTCGGGCTCGACGGCTGGACTGCCGCCTGCTGCAAGGCCGCATTCAGGACCACGCGCCATTCCGCCTCGGAGCGCGGACGAACCTCCGTCCCATTCACGTAAAAGGTGGGGGTCGAGTCGACGCCGTTCTTCTCACCCTCATCGACGTCGTCCATCACCTTGCCGTCATGCGCTTTCGCCTCGTAGCAGGAGGTAAAATCAGCCTCGTTCAGCCCCGCTTCACGAGCGAATTGGATGAACCGGTCCTTTGGGTCGCTGAGGTTCGACCAGGCATCCTGCGTATCGAACAGGCGGTCGTGCATCGGCCAGAACTTGCCCTGGGCCTCGGCGCATCGTCCCGCGTTCGCGGCATTGCGCGCGTTCTTGTGGATCATCATGAGCGGAAAATCCTTCCAGATGAACTTCACCCGATCCCCGAACTCGCGCATGACCGCCTTCACCACTGGCTCGACCGAGCGGCAGGCTGGGCATTGGAAATCCGAATACATGCGGACGACTACGGCGGAATCAGCCTTTCCCTGGGAAATGGCATTCGCGTCGTTGAAGGCGATCGTCCCGTTTGGCGTCGGCGTATCGGACGGGGCGCGTACGAGGAGATAGGTCAGGCCACCGAAGATCAGCGCCGTCGAGGCGATGATCGCTGAGATGAGCTTGGCTTGTTGGGTCATACGCGAGCCACAGTACGGCGAACGGCAGATCGGGGCAAGGAACGTCAAGGGTTAGCGAAACCCGGCAGGCGCATGCCGCAACCGCCACAACCAACCCGTGCTCAAGGCACAAAACCCGATCCCCGCCCATTGCGCGGGCGTTAGCGCAAGATATCGGGCATCCGCCAGGCGAAGGCCGTCCAACCCCAACCGCGATAGGCCCTCGACGACCAGGAAACAGGCAAACCAGAAGCCTGGCGGGCGCGGCTTCCGATCGAGAAGGAGGAATGACGCCCCGGTAGCGAACCCGACCAAGGATAGGTACAGCCCCAAGTCATGCCTTCCCTCGCCGTCCGGATATCGGACCGCGAGGACCGCGCTTGAGAGCGTGCCCGGATGGTCATGGATCAGGAAGCACCCGATCCGACCGATTCCACATCCCCAGGGCAACCCCCACATCAGAGTGTCGGCATACGCCAACCAATCCAGACGCTTTCGCTTGACGTACAAAAAGAAGGCCGCCGCGGACGCCAGGAACCCGCCCGTGATCGCATATCCCGGTAGGCGCGGGTCGATCGCCTGCCAAGGATGCGCCAGGTAATAGCCCGGCTCATACACGAGCACATGGAACAACCGTGCGCCTGCCATCGCGGCAAAGAAGATCCATCCCGCGAGGGACAAAACATGCTGCGGGTCGAGTCCGCGCGACCGGGCGCGGCGATACGCGATCCAGGTCGCCACCCCAAACCCGAGCGCGACCAGCGTTCCCCACACCCGCAGGGTGACGAGCCCGAACAGCGAGACCGTGTCTACCCCAAAAAATGGGATCATACCAAGGCACGCAGCGAACGGAGCACGGCCTCGAACGCGCGCAACGCTTCGTGCGTTTGACGGTCATTCAGATGGAAGTTCTGCTCGTGGACCAGCTGGTTCCGCCACTTATGCGCCGTCCAGACGTCCTTGATCTTCGGGTGCTGGTATTGCGCCACCTTGAGCCGGTCGGCCATCGTTTCACCCGGGAATCCAACGGTCTTGAGGGCATGATCCAAAAGCTTGTCCGCTTCGATGATCGCGAGCTTGCGGCCCGCGGCACTCCCCTGCTTCGCCAAGCCCTGGATCTCTTTCCAGGTCGCGGTGAACCGTTCACGGTTGAGCGCCTCCCAATCGGAGGAACCCTTCGAAGCGGAAAGCGCCCGGATGAGGGCGATCGCGATCACGAAGACGATCACCACGACGAGCGCGATCGTGATGCGGGAAGGCCCGCCCGTCGAGGACGGCGCGGCGACGCCCGCGTCGAAGACAAGTTGGAAAAGCATAATCGCCCCTCAGGGTAGCACATGCGCAAGAAAAAGGCCGCCGAAAAAGCAGGAATCCCCGGCAGATGCCGGGGAGACCCCTATTCTTTCTCGTAGGCGTGCGCCCAGGACAGCAATCTCCCGTCATCGAACCGCCTGCCGATGAGCTGCAACCCGATCGGCAAGGACGTGGCGGCGTCACGCCCGCACGGGATCGAGATCGCCGGCACGCCCGCGACGTTGATCCCCACCGTAAAGACATCTTCGAGATACATGGCCAGCGGGTCGCTCGTCTTCTCACCGATCTTGAACGCGACGCTGGGGGTCGTCGGCGTGACGAGCAGGTCGACCTCCTGGAAGAGGCGGTCATAGGCCGCCGCGATCAGGCGGCGCACCTTGCGCGCCTGGCGGTAATAGGCGTCGACGTATCCCTTCGAAAGGACGTACGTCCCGAGCAGGATGCGGCGGCGGACCTCATCCCCTAGCCCCTCGGCCCGCGACCGCTGGTAGGTCTCAAGCAGCGTTTCCGCCTCCTCGCGGGAGCCGAAACGGATACCGTCCAAGCGTGCAAGGTTTGCGGAGACCTCGGCCGGGACGAGGACGTAATAGACCGCGAGAGCCTCATCGGTATAGGGCAGGTCCACTTCCCTCACCTCCGCCCCAAGGCTTCGCAAGGCATCGACGGCTTGCTCGGTCGCAAAACGCACTTCCGGCTGGATCCCGGCCGCACTCCAAGCCTGCTTCGGCAGCCCGATACGGACGCCCTCAAGCGAGGCATTCGTAACGAAACGGGACGGCGGCTTGGCGGCGGTGGTTTGGTCGTGGACATCGGCCCCTTGCAAGGCCTGAAACAGCAACGCCGCATCCTCAACCGTCTTCGTCATGGGACCGACCTGATCGAACGAAGACGCCATCGCCATGACGCCGAAACGCGAGACCGCGCCATAGGTGGGCTTGAAACCGACGATGCCAGAAAAGGCCGCCGGCTGGCGTATGGAGCCGCCGGTATCCGTCCCGAGGGCCGCAGGAGCCAAGTCCGCCGCGACCGCCGTGGCGCTTCCGCCAGAAGAGCCGCCAGGAACGCGATCCGACACCGTCGCATGCCTCGTCGGACCGAAGGCCGAGCGCTCCGTCGACGACCCCATCGCGAACTCGTCCAAATTCGTCTTACCCAAGAAGACCATCCCGCTGTCTTGGAGGCGTTTGACGGCCGTGGCCGTGTACGGGGCGCGATAGGATTCCAAGATTCTTGATCCGGCCGTCGTCCGCGTGTCTTGCAGGCACAGGTTGTCCTTTAACGCCAACGGGATCCCATCCAGGCCACCGAGGGTTTCGCCGCGGACGCGTCGCTCGTCCGCCGCGCGTGCCGCGACCATGGCGACGTCGTCCAACACCGTCAGGTACGCGTTCAGGCGCGGGTTCTCTGCCGCGATACGCTCCAAATAGGCGTGCGTCACCTCCACCGAAGACGCTTCTCCCGTTGCCAAGGCCTTCTGCAGGCCCGCTACCGTCCATCCGGAAAGAGACATAAGCTAGGAAGCACGTGCCGTACGACGCGCAAAGACTCCGGGGACACGCAAGAAATCCCCGATCCGGTCAGGAAACCCCTGGATGAGGCGTTCGCGCTGGTCCGCATCCGAACGCGGGAGGTCAGCGTCCGGGGCCAAGGCTTCTGAAAAGAGCGCCCCGTCTTCGACCGCGCTCGTATCGACGGCCCGCAGCCGTTCCACATACCCTAAGATCGCCGACAGTTCGCGGGCATACCGCTCCCCATCCGCAGGCGCGAGGGAAATCCGCGCCAAATGGGCAACATGGGCCACCTCTTGAGAAGAAACGGACATATGGGCGTAGGGTAACGAATCCGGGCGGGCGGCGCAACGCGCTAATAGCCGGCCGCGATCGGCGCAAGCAGCAACAGGATCGTCGAGACGATCATGAGGACCGCCAAGACCTTCAAGAACAGGCTCTTCCGTCGGGAAAGGTGTTCCATAACAAGTGGTTAGGATCGTCGCAAGACTTTAATAAACGTATCAGGCGGGATCTCGACGCCGCCCTTGCCGTGCTCGAGCATGCGCTGCTTCCCTTTCTTTTGCTTTTGCAGGAGCTTCGACTTGCGGCTGTAGTCGCCACCCGACATTTTCGCCAGCACATCCTTGCGGAAGGCAGACAGGCGCTCCGAGGCGATCACCTTGGCACCGATCGAGGCCTGGAGCTTGACGACGAACTGCTGCTTGGGCAACTCCTCCTTCAGCGTCTCCACGATCTCCTTGCCGCGGCGATACGACTCTGATTCGTGCAGCAACGTCGCAAGCGCCTCCACCGGCTCTTCCGCGACGAGGATCGTTAGCCGGACGATGTCGGATGGTCGATACGCGAAGAACTCGTAATTGAGCGACGCGTACCCCGCCGTCACGCCCTTGAGCTTATCATAAAAGTCCACGATCACCGACGCGAGCGGCATCTCGTAATGGAGGATCGCCCGTTGCAGGTCAAGGTATTCGGTCGTGAGATAGATCCCGCGGCGGTCCTGAACCAGCTGCATGACGTTCCCCAGGTACTCCTTGGGACACACGATATCGACCTTCGCCCAAGGCTCGCGCGTCTCCTGGATGTGCGAAGCGTCGGGGAATTCGGCCGGCGACTTGATCATGCCGGTCGTGCCGTCGGTGCGGGTGACCTCATACCCCACCGATGGGGTCGTCACGACGACTTCCATGTTGAACTCGCGCATCAGGCGCTCCTGGACGATCTCGAGGTGCAGCATGCCGAGCAAGCCGCAACGAAACCCAAACCCCAAGGCCGCCGAATGCTCGGGCTCGAAGGTCAGGGCGGCGTCGTTCAGTTTCAATTTGAGGATCGCGTCACGCAACCGCTCGTATTCGTTGCCTTCACTGGGGAAGATGCCGGCATAGACCATCGGACGGACTTCCTTGTATCCCGGGAGCATCTCGACCTGTCCCGCCGTCTCGCGCACGGTGATCGTGTCACCGACGCGCACCAGTGAAATGTCCTTGAGGCCGCTCACGATATAGCCGATCTCGCCGGTTTGCAGCTCGGGAAGCGGCTCGTACTGCGGCTTGAGGGCACCGACATCCAGCGCCTGCCCGTCGCCGTTCGTCGCCATGAAATGGAGCGAGGCGTTTTTCTTGAGGGCCCCGTCGACGCAGCGGACATAGGCCACCACGCCCTGGTAGTCGTCGTATTTCGAATCAAAAATAATCGCGCGGAGCGGTTTTTGCGGGTCTCCGGATGGCGGCGGCACGTCGCGGACGATGCGTTCGAGGATGGCGGGCACGCCCTCCCCCGTCTTGCCGGAGGCCGTGAGGATCTCCTCGCGCTTGCAGCCGATGAGTTGCATGATCTCGGCGGAACGGCGTTCGACGTCGGCGTTCGGCAGGTCGATCTTGTTCAGCACCGGGATGATCGTCAGGTTCTGCTCGATGGCGAGGTAAAGGTTGGCGATCGTCTGCGCCTGCACGCCCTGGGTCGAGTCGACGAGCAGGATCGCCCCCTCAACGGCCGCGAGGGAGCGTGAGACTTCGTACGTAAAATCCACGTGGCCCGGCGTATCGATGAGGTTAAGCTCATACGTCTGGCCGTCTTGAGCCGCGTACGCCATGCGGGCCGGCTGGAGCTTGATGGTGATGCCGCGCTCACGCTCGAGGTCCATGGTGTCGAGCAGCTGCTCCTTCATCTTGCGCTTCTCGACGGTTCCCGTGATCTCCAAAAGCCGGTCCGAGAGCGTGGACTTCCCATGGTCGATGTGGGCGATGATGCAAAAATTGCGGATGTGGGACTGGTCCATATTTGGGCTGAGGATAGCGGAAATGTGGGATTTGGGCAAGCCCGAAACGAGGCCGCAACCAAAAAATGTACATGATCGCAATGTTAACATCGCAAAGAAGCGGTCGAACAAGCATGGACACACCTAAAAACTGGCAACATCAATGGAGGCTACTCGGGGAGACGGAAGACCATTTTATATTCCGGACACAGAGTTAGGTCGGGGCGATAAGGCTCATCTAGCAGCCACAAGTCGTCCGACGCCGATCGCTTAAGATGAAAGATGCTCGGACGAGTCGAGTGCGCTCGGTAATAATCATCCTTCAGCGCAAGGGGGCGGATCGGCGACATGAAGACCCAGCAGTCTTCCTCGAAACGTAACTGGTGGGTCATCTTAGCACGAAGTCGAGGCCCGACTTCCGGAGGGCAAAAAATGAGGCCTAATTCAAAGGCCCTCTTGTAAATGTCATCTAGGCTATGCGAAAAACGGTCACAAAAAAGGTCCCGGACGCTAATAGTGACCAGTTTTATCCGCTCAGACTCCCTAACCGCGCCAAACGACTCCCCCAAGATCATGCCTCGAGCCTCATCCGAAATTCTAAAATGCTGCAAGCCATAACGCCCCTCATGGAGACCTCTCGTAACCAAAGAATCGAGCTCTTCTGGAGTCATCCCCCCAATATGGAGAGTGTAGGGTTTTATTTCCTCCTCAGGAAAGGACGTGTAGACACGCTTGATATTTCTGTAATGCGAAAAAATACCCGGAAAGAGCGGCCCTATATAGGCCTTTGTCCGTTCAGTGACGTCTTCGACGCGCCTAGCAAGCTCTTCGGGCGCAACCCCAAGGGCAACACCCGCATCCTCCCCAGGATCACGCTCAACAAGAATCTCGTCAATACGTGGATCGCGGAAGTAGCCAAAACCCTGAATCTTGCTGTCGACCTCGTACAGGAAAGCCGCATCCCCTTGATTAAGGGGTGCGTTTACCGGAATAAGATTTCCCGTCTCTCGATCCACGTGAAAGTGCGCATTGTAAATGGCTGTGAGACGCCTCATGTCCGCATCCTTTTTGAGATATGAGTCCCCACCTGGAAGACCTCGGAGATACGGACCGAGGATACCTGCCTCTGAGAAGTACGGGTCCACATCCTCGTTCTTATTCCATGTACCCCTCACCTCATAGACCCCTCCCTTATCTTCCGCCATGGCCACGGCGACTCGCGGCAGGAATAGCCTACCTGCCCGATCGTAGGAGAAGTAGATGTCGATCGATCCCTCAGAAAGGTAAGATCCCGCCGCCCCGATATCCGCGATACAAAGATTGCTACGCTTTCCCTCAAGGGCGCGTACAAGGACGGAGGGATCAGACCCCTGCTCGAACCGGATCCACTTCCCCGCCGTGATCGGCAGAAGGCGATCCTTATCGAGAACGAGGTCAAGCTCCTTCATCGCCTGGCCATACATATCGCCGAAACCCTTACGGCGATTAATGAGTTCAAGCAACGAAGGTGAATATCCTTCAGCTACCAGTTCATCATCGCTCTTTCGCCTCTCAGCCGAGGCATACTTGGCGTCTAAAGCACCGAGCACCTTGGATAGGGCCTCGCGATCAATCTCAGGGAATGGGGCCACCGTCCCAATCTCGCGGCGTGCAAAGGTATAGGTCTTGGTGTCGAGCTTGCCCAGCTTCAAGACGCCCTGAATCGCGAAATATTTGACGTCCGCGGGATACTTGCACTCATCTCCCGAGAGGTAGCCGATCCAGGCATCAAGACTCTTCTTCTGGCTATCGATCACGCGCGCAATCTCCCGCATGCGCATCTCATCGTCGAATGCCTGGTCGCCCATGCCGCGTTCCTTCAATAAGCGCTGATGGTAAGAGAAATGCGTCTCAGGAAAATCCTCCGCCTTAATAACCGTCGACTCGTACAAAAACGGTTTCAGCATCGCGATGTTGCGGGCACGCTTCAATGGGTCCGGATGAAGCAATATCCGTTCCAAACGAGCAAGGTATGCGCGAATGACTTTCGAACGGTCCCTGACGTCCGTCTCACCCCCGTCCAAGCGAGCGGCCTTGCGGGCCGCAGCGATCGCGTGGGGCTTCTTATGGACCCCGTAATGCTCGAGAAAGTGCATACTCATAAACGTGACTCATTATAGCGATCGTAAATGGGAGAAGCAAAGACGGCCGCCAACCAGGGTGACGATCTAGGCACCAAAAACACCTTCCAACAAACAGCAG
Source organism: uncultured Gammaproteobacteria bacterium (assembly GCA_964474805.1). Taxonomy (GTDB): domain Bacteria; phylum Patescibacteriota; class Patescibacteriia; order 2-12-FULL-60-25; family 2-12-FULL-60-25; genus JAGOUA01. The sequence continues at coordinate 72,106 of CAYYTQ010000004.1, read as the reverse complement.
AGCCTATCGACGCACCAACCTCCTCCCCCGCTCCACCCACTCCCCCGCCTCCTTTACCCCGCATAGCCACAGGACGACCAGGTACGTCAGCCCCCCAACCCCCGCCGCCGCCCCAAATTGCACCAAGACCTGCCAAAATGTCCGCAACGGGACGATGGTCCCGACGACATGACGCGCGCCATAGGCGAAGCAAAGGGCAGGGACACTGGCGACCATGGCCATCCCGACCAACCGCAAGAACGGCGCCTGGCTTTCCGGGCCGACCTTCCGACGCAATGCCAGCCACAGGAGGCAGAGCTGCGCGAATGTCGACACCGAAAACGCGATCGCGAGGCCCGTGACCCCATACGAGCCCTTGAGCGACCAGGCCAGGCCAAGGTTCAGAGCCTCCCCGAACAGCGTGATCCAAAACGGCGTCCAGGTGGACTGGATCGCGTAGAACGCACGGGCCAAGAGCGGGATCAGGGCCTGCGCGACCAGCGAGAGCGACAGCCAGCCGACCACGGAAGCGGTATCGATGGTCGCCAGCCAATCGAACTGCCCGTCCCCCAATACCAGCCGCACCAGTTGCGCGCGCAGGAGAATAAACAGCAAACTCACGGGCAGCAGAAAGAAGACGATGGTTCGACCCGCCTTTCCCAGTGCCGCGTGATAGGCGTCCAGCCGGTTCGCGCTCGCCGCTTCAGAAAGAAGCGGGAATGCCGCCACCGCAAAGGAAATCCCGATCACGCCCAGCGGAAAGCTTTGCAGGTTGTTCCCCAGCTGGAACACCGCGACCGAACCCGCCCGTAGCGTCGAAGCAAGCGAAAGGAGGATCACGAGGCTGACCTGCGAGGCGCCGAGGGCCGCCAAACGCGGGGCCGTAAGCTTGAGGAGACGGGTGAGGTCGGCGTTCCAGCGCCAAGCCGCAGGCCAAGTCACGCCAAGCCCCACGGCGACGATCCCTTGCGTCAAGGCATGCATGAACGCCCCGAAGACCACCCCCAACGCGACGCCCGCGATCCCCAACCAACACGAAAAAAGCGTGATCCCCAAGAGAATCCCGAGGTTGTACCAAACCGGCGCGAACGCGAAGGCGAGCATCCGCTTCGAGGCCTGCAATACACCCCCAAAGACTGCCGAAACCCCCAAAAAGAGGGGGGAAAGGAAGAGGATGCGCGTCAGGGAAATGGCGAGCCCCATTCGCTGCGCGTCAAACCCGGGCGCGATGAGCGGGACGAGCCGTGGCGCCAGCCCGATCCCGGCGATCGAGAGCACCGCAAGGGCAAGGGCAACCCAAAGCAGCACGGTCGATGAAAACGCGAGAGCCTCCCGTTCCCCTCGTTTGGTGCGTAATTCCGAAAACAAGGGAATGAACCCGGCGCTTAGGGCTCCAAGGATCAGCAGGCTGTAAAGCGTATCCGGTAGGCGGAATGCGGCGTAATAGGCGTCGAGCTGCCATCCGGCGCCATAATTCGCGGCCAGGAGCCGGTCACGCAGCACCCCAAGCAGGCGCGAACACACCGAGGCCGCGGCCAGCCAGAAGGCCATCATCCCCACCGTCCCATGCTCGACCGACCACCAGGCGCGCCAACGCTTCAGCATAACAAGAAAAGAAAAGCCGGATTACGTCCGGCATCATATCAGAAATCAAACGGGTCCGCCGGGCGGCTCCAGACGAGCCAGTGGCCTTGGGCATCCGTTTCGACGGTGACCTTCGTCAGGCAAGAACCCGCGGTCGCCTGGCCGAGGCACCGCTCCCCGGTCTCCGGATCGAATGCGGCCTCGTGCCATCCGCAGACCAGGCGCGCTTCGCGGGGGTCGAGCGTCAACGGTCCGCCCATGTGCGTACAGCGGTTGATGAACGCACGGACCACGCCACGATAACAAAAGACATAGGCCTCGAGCCCCGGCAGGAGCTTCACCGAACGCCCCTCCCCCTCCGCAAAGGTGGTCGCCGGACCGATGAACGTCCGCGGCATATCATTTCGCTTTGGGTTCCTTCGAATAGCCGAACTCGTACGTGAAAATCTCCTTGCGGATGGGACCGACGAAGCGCATGTAGGCCTCGGCGACGATATATTTCCAAGCGATGCCGAGATACCCCTCCTTGCGCAAGCGCCGGACCGACATCTCGAGCGGCAGGTCGGCCAAATACACGAACGTACCACCCGCCTTCTTCAGGCGCTGCACGTATTCCATGTCTTCCGCGAAAACGACCGTCTCGTCGAAGCCGCCGATCCGCTCGTGCAACGCGCGCTTCACGAAAATGCAGCCGCCGGGCGCGTGCGGGAACAAACGGGCCGTGGCCCGGACATACAAATGGTAGAGCCAATGCCAGAGGCGATCGAGGCGACGGTCGCCGTCGGGGATCATGTGGGCCGTGCCGAAATCGGCACCTCGTGCAGAGAGGGACGCGAGGGCACGCTGGTAGAAATCCGTACCTCGCGGCAGGACATCGGCATCATGGAAACAGATCCATTCCGCCGTCGCGTGCTTCGCGCCGGCATTGCGCCCGGGTCCCGGCATCCCGCCGGGGACGACCTTCGCCCCAAATGATTGGACGACTAGCGGCGTCCCGTCGGTCGAACGCGCATCGGCGACGATCACTTCAAGCTCGACGCCGGTCTGCGCCTGTAGGGCCTGCAGGAGGCGTGGGATTTGGCGGGCTTCGTTTTTGGCGGGGATGACGATACTGAGCTTCATACTGCACTGAGACTATCCTACGCGAGCCCCGCTTGGCGAGCCAGGTCCTCGCGCTTTAGTTCCCACACCGCCACGGCCGCCGCCATGGCCACGTTAAGCGATTCCTTGCGGCCAACCTGCGGGATCTGGATGGTCCCGGCGCACCGTTCGAGGAGGCTGGGCGGGATGCCCGTGGTTTCGGTGCCTAGGAGGAGAGCGAGGCGCTCGTCCGTAGGGGCAGAAGGGAGGCTGAGGGCGCCCGGAACACGTTCGAGGGCAAAGCAAGGAATGCCTTCGGCAGCCAACGCGCGGAGCACGTCGTCAACGGACACGCAGGAAACGAACGGGATCCACTCCTGGGCCCCCAAGGCCGTCTTGGCGATCTTGTCGTCCGGCGGCCGCGGCGTATACCCGGAAAGCCAGATCTTCGTCACGCCAAAGGCGTCCGCCAGGCGGAACAGGGCTCCGACGTTCTCACGGGAGCGGAGGTCGTGGGCGATGAGATGGATTTCGCGGGACATGGGTGGATTTTTAGTTTAGATAAGGGAAAAAAGCAAGATGCAGAACACATCTGATCTCTCAGGATATCCTGATATTTAGGGCAGTATTTTCCTGTCTACCCTAGCCAATCCCCATCATATCCCCTACACTCCCCGCCATGAAATATGGCGACCGGTTGGAAGGAACCATCGACGCGCTAGATGAGAAGGGGCGCGGATATTTTTCCGTACCGCTGCAAAACGGCGAGACGCGGCGCGTCGTCGTGCCGTTCACGAGCCCAGGCGACATCGTCGAAGCGACCTTCCGCAAGCGCGACCAGGGGCACTGGATCGCGGCCCTCGACCGGATCGTGACGCCGAGCCCCGAGCGCCGGCCCGCGCCGTGCCCGCACGCAGGCTCTTGTGGCGGCTGCCTTTGGCAACACCTTTCCTACGACGCGCAGCTCGCGCTCAAGACAAAAGCGCTCGTCACGAGCTACCAGGCCGCCGGCATCCCCCTCGCGCTCGACCCGATCGTCCCCTGTCCAGACCCGCTCCACTATCGCAACCGCATGGACTATGCGGTCGGCTGGAAAGGCGAGCTCGGCCTGAAAGCGTATGGCCAATGGAACCGCTATCTGGACCTGACGACCTGCCTTCTCCTGGACGAGGAAACGCCAGCCCTCATTCAGGCCATCCGTGACCTCGCCCAGGCGCTAGGCTGGCAGCCCTGGGACGCCCGCGAGCATACGGGACAGTTCCGCTATGCGATTATCCGCCTCGGGCGAAACACGAGGCAACGGCTTATCCATCTGCTGGTGCGCGATTTAGAGCAAGTGACGATGGAGCAACGCGAAACGCTGGTGAAAACGCTCAGCACGCTCTGCACCTCGCTCATCTTGGGCGAGAACACGAAACCGACCGACATCTCGTACGCGGAACGGTGCGTCGCCCTCCACGGACCGCTCCATCTCGAAGAAGCCGTGAACGGCGTCCGCTACCGCATCCACCCCAACGCTTTTTTCCAGACGAACACCCGGATGGCGGAGGCGCTGCAGACGCGCGGGATCGAAGCGCTCGGTCCCATCGAGGGGAAACACGTGCTCGATCTGTATGGCGGGATCGGCTTCTTCGGCGTCGCCTGCGCCAAACGGGGCGCGACCGTATTCGGCCAGGAGCTCGACGCCTTCGCCGTTTCGGAAGCGCAAAAAAACGCCGAAGCGAATGGCGTCGCGGAGCGGTGCGCGTTCGCGAGCGGACCCGTAGAGAAGCTGGATGCCTCGGCTTGGAAGGCGGATGCCGCCCTCATTGATCCACCGCGTGCGGGATTGCATCCGAAAGCCCTCGAGACCCTCTGCGCGCACGGCCCAAGGCGCGTCGTCTATATTTCCTGCAACTACCATTCCTTCCTGCGTGAATGGCCGACGATCGCGCGGGCGTATACGCTTGATCGAATCGAACCGCTTGACCTGTTCCCGCAGACCCCGCATGTGGAGGTCGTCCATACGCTCACCAGAAAAGACGCGTAAAGCGTCTTTTCTGGTGTCCGCAAAGGCTTTACCAGCGCAAGCCTGGAGACAAGCGCACAAACAAGTCGTCGACGCTACAAGCGCCGATCAGCCGTGGCCCGTGAGCCAACGCCAGATTGGCGTTCCGGCAACCAGGGCGACCGCCGCCCCCACGGCGAGCAGAGGCCCGAACGGCCAGCGGACCCGTCGCCACGTACGTAATCGAACCAGCTGGACCAGCAGGAGCGGAATGACCGCCAGATAGGTCGCGTATACCGCCACCGCCGCCCGAGGCCATCCTAAAGCGGCACCGATCGCCAATGCCAAGACAGGATCGCCCCCACCCAGCCACCGTCCGCGCGACACCCATGCCTGCAGGCCAAAAAAAAGCCCAAGGATACCCGCACCAACAAGCACCGAACCGATCGGCTCACCCAACAAGATGCGCCCGATGCCGAACAACACGGCAGCGCCGATCAACGGCTCGATCGGCAGAATCCTCCAACGCGCATCCAGCAGGGCGACGAACAGCAACCCGGACAGAAAAAGGACATTCCACCCCCAAGCCCACAACGAGCCGCCGCGCAGGCTCAGGTGAACCCACGGATAGATCCATGCGCACGCACCGAACACCCCTGACAGAAGAGAAAATCGCCGGTCCGGATGGCCATCGGCTAGGGCCTCCCACGGGATGCGCATCCAGGAAAAACGGCCGATGAAAGCGGGGCAGGCACGCTCCTCACGCGCGTCCGGAACGCCCACCGCATGACAGCGGACCCAGTCGATGAGGGTCACGAACCAGAGCCCAAGACAGGCCCCGATCACTCCCGACGCGAACAAGCCCGCCCAAAACATAGCTACTTGAGGTCTTCACTCGCATCAATGCCGGTGCTGTGCAGGTAATAGACGTTGGCATCACCGAGAACCGTATCACGCTCCGTCTCAAACCGGATCGTGTACCCGCTAGGACCGCCCTTGTACCAATACGCTTCGCCGGACCCAGGACCCATTGGGACGGGTTGCATCAAAACGGAACCTTGCGCGCCTTGCGAAGGGACGAATCCGTCCAGCGTGAGCGCATCCGAAACACCCGGTTCGCCGATCGCCATGCCGGGACTCGCGGGATAGGTGGCCTTCTGCTGCCAATACACGCTTAAGGCCGAACGGAGCGCGTTCACGTCGGAAACGCGGACCGCGTCACGGGCGCGGGCGCGGGCGTGGTTGATCGAAAGCGCACCCAAGGTCACGAGCAGGCCAAAAAACGCGAGGACGATGAGGCCTTCAAGAGCCGTGAACCCGGCGCGCCACGAGACGGTTCGCATAAGGAAAAGCAAGCGAAATTAAGGGTCAAGCGGGCCATCGAGCAGGCGCTCGACATACCGCTGCATTTCTTCAGGATGATGGTGGGCCTTGACGAGATACCCGCTCGCTCCGGCCCCGAGGCAAAACAGGATGTCTTCTTTCGCCCCCAGGCTTGAGCACATGACGATCGGGATGCCTCTTGTCGCGGGCGATTGTTTGAGGGCCCGCAGGGCCTGGAAGCCGTCTTGGACGGGCATCTTGATGTCCAGCAGGATCGCGTGCGGGGCTTCCTGATGGGCCGCCCGGACGCCTTCCTCCCCGTGCTCCGCTTCGCGCACCTCCCAACCGGCACGCTCAAAGACGCGGCGCAGGGCTCGGCGGAACAGCCCATCGTCATCGACGTGCAACAGGACGCGGCGACTCATACGAAAGATGATACGCTTCCCACGCACTGCCGTGAAGCGTCTCGCGTCGGCGGATCACCGTCACCGGCACGCCCGCTTGGGCGAGGGGCCGGATCCAGGCGGTCTCTTGGGGCGCGTCCTCGATCCAGCAGAACGCGATCCCAGCCAAGGCGGCTTGGGCGGCAGCCTCGCGGGCGCGCTCGTCGCGGGGACGGATGCGCCGCAGGTCCGTCTCGAGGAGCAGCTCGTGCCCATCCGACACTTCGGGAACAGGCATCAAGCGCGCTTCAAGCCATGCATCCGGGGCCAAGCAGAGCAAAACGCCATGCGGCTTCTTCAGGTACGACTGCCAGCCAGCCAAGCGCGCGACGGGATGCGGAGCCTCATGGGCGACAACCTCCAGCAGATCGCTTTCGATCCCAGGCACCCGCTTCGCCCGCCAGTCCTGGGAGGGATACCCGGCCTCGAACCAGGTTTGCAGGGCGGGGACCTCTTCTTGCGATACGGTCAGGTCCGGCGCCGCCTCGGCATCCGGCCCGATCCAGACATGACCCATACCCCGTTCCAAGCAGATCCGCGCTTCCGTCGCGCCTGGGACCCGCCACGCCTGCCACCATGCCGATACCGCAAAATCCGTAGGCTCCGCCCGGCGACGCCAGCGCAAGAGATCGGAACGGAAGACGGGCAAAACCGGCTCAGAAACCGCCTTGCGCCATGCCTCTACGGCAGGCTCCCAAGGATCGCTTACGAACCAAACATCCTCACCCTCTTCAGACCTTGCCGCAGCGACCCCTTCCGGGAGCTCGCCCGTGACGGCGCGTGCCACCCAACGATCCTGGTCCAAGCGCCGAAGCGCCACCTGAAAAAGCTCTTCCGCCAGCTCCGCGTACCGCGACAAGGTCAACAGCCCGGTTCCGAGCAGCGCCTGCTCGGGATGCAGCCCCCGCTCCAGGAGGAACCGGACCTTCTGTTCCGTGGCATGCAACAACCACCCGCGGCGATAGGCCGCATCTGCCAAGGCGAAGCGAGGGGCGAGCGCCGGCATAGGTCAAGAGGCGGCATCATGCATGGCGCAACCGAGCACGACCGCGAATCTCGGCCCCAATTCCTGAACGACAGACCTAAGCTCCGGCGGATAGACGATGCGCGCCCACGGGTTCCCCAAAAACGCGTTGACACCTGTCTGTTGCGTGAGGAATTCAGCCAAATGCGGCAAGAGAGAGGCTCCGCCCGTCAAGATGATCTTATCGATCCGTTTTGCCTCGTTGCCGTTCGATTGCGTCTCGTAGAGCGAGGTCGCGTAGCGGATTTCTTCCAGGATGGGCTTCACGAGCACCTGCAACACCGGGGCGACGTCGCCTGTCGGCGTGAACTTCTGCAGGCCGGCGATGTCGCGCTTCATCGTTTCCGCCTGCTCCACGGGGATGCCCAGCGTCTTCGCGATCGTCTGCGTCATGGCCGACCCGCCGGTCGCGATCGACCGCATCACGAACGGGATCCCCTGCTCGACGATAAGAATGTTCGTCCGAAGCGTGCCGATGTCCACGATCATGATGGTGGCGCGGTCCTTGCCGACCAGGGCACGAATCTCGGCAAAGGCTTCGGTCTCAAGATACGCCAAATCCAACCCGGCCCGCTTGCAGATTTCGGTATATTTCGCGACCAGCGCCTTTGGGGCTGCCGTCATGAGGACGCGCGTCGCGGCCCGCTCGGATTCCGTCTTTCCGGTCTTATCGATGACGACGGTATCGAGCGCCACCTCTTCCAGCGGCATGGGGACAAGCTTTTTCGCCTGGATCTGCACGGCCTCCTTCACGGCCTTCTCGTCTGTCGTCGGTACGTGCAAGATGGAGGAAAACGTCCCGGAAATGGGCAACGCGGCCACGGCCCGCCGGGTCGTGATGCGCGCCTTATCGACCATCTTTTTCAATAAGTCGCCGGTCCCCTGGGGATCCTGGAGCAGCGACTGCTCAAGGCTCTCAGACGGCAGGTTGACGTACGCATATGTCACCAGCCGCAAACGGCCTTTCTCCATCTTCAATTCGACCAGCTTCATGCCGCCGTAACCGATATCAACCCCGACGAATCCCGTCGAGGCGGGAGTGGAAGAGAACAAGCCCATAGTCTTCGGCATGATAGCACATTCGGAAGGTGCGCGGATTCTGGCGAAAAATCACCATGGAAGCGCAACCTTCCTCTCTCGCAGGACGGGGCGCGCCTGCCCCTCGTCCCCCGCAAACGGCACTGGCGTCGACGCGTCAAATATCGAAACGACGAATCCCCCATTTTCCCAGCGTGCCTTCCCAAGAGGCGACCCAAAGAATTCTGAAACCGAAGCGGCATATGTCTGGTGAACCGGCAACGGAGCGACACGCTCCTCCATGTCACGCAACAGATCACGCACAACGAGCAGACGTGACTCGTTCTCGCCTTCTCGCTCTACGAGCCCTAACCGATATCGTCCGTCCGGAGAGCGCGCGACCTCCCACGCCCCGACCACAAGCTTCCGTGCAGTAAATCGTAATGTAGACCCGTCATACATCCAGAGGCGCCCGCCCAGCTGGGAAGTGGCGCAAGACTCCGTAAAAAAGATTTTACTTTCGATCTCCGCATACTGCGAAAGATCTTCATTCCCGCATTCTGAGAGAATGAGTCCTGCCTGACGCACATCCGCCGACAAGAGCTGCCGATGAACGCCTCGATACATCTTGCCGTTACGGACATACAGCTCATCCCCGCCGATCAAGCGTCCCGCTTCAATGGGGGCGGAGCCCTGAGATACGCTCACCGTAACCCGCTTTTCAAATAATGGGGATCGCGAAACCGAAAACCCATCAAACGGAATACCGGCATCGAACACGGACAAATAAAGGTTCTCACCTTCCCATCTCGCCAGCCCAAGCGGGGCCCCATCAAATTCCGAAGATGTCTGAACATACGACCAACGAGATGGTAATGGCGCGATCGATGTTTCCGTATCCAGCAAAAAATCCTTTAGGACATATCGCCGCACTTCGCGCCCATCTCGGGGAAGGTCGACCTGATATCGCTTATCGGGCGATTCCTTCGCTTGACCAAAACCGAATCGTACGGCACGAGGAGAAAAACGTCTCGTCATCGGATCATATTGCCACATCTTTCCGCCCGTCTCGCCACAGGCCTCGAAAAAAATCCCCTTACCACCAAGCACGGCAAAAAAATGCAAGCCTTCAACTTCCCCGCAAAGATTCGCTTCAAGGCCCGCCTGCCTCAGGTCAGAAAGCAGCAACGCCCCGCTTGCATCAAACAGCATCCCGTCCTCGATCCGATATTCGGTCGCAAGGGCCTGGGGCAACGCTACGGCAGGCGTCGGAACGGACGGCGATGCGCCGGACACCGCCCGGTTGGAGACCGGCCGCATGCGGAATAGCAATGAGCAAAGGAACGTCAGGAAAATCCCCGATATGGCCCCGAAAACCAACATCAATGGAACCCCCTTCGAAGCATGCTTCATAGGAAAAAAGAGCGGCTAAACGCCCGTAAGCGTACCACGACTCACCTCCCCCGATCCATCGCCTCGTTCGCTAACGCGTCCGCACGCTTGTTCGCCTCGCGATAGACGTGCCTGAACACGACCCGGCCGATCTTGATGACCCACGCACGCATTTCCTGGAACCGGAGTTGCAGGTCCGGGTTTTTCACGCGGTATTCGCCGTTCGCCTGACGGATCAGAAGCTCGCTGTCCGCGAGCACCTCCACAAGCGTCGCCCCCAACGCGTGGCAACGCTCGAGCCCTAAAATGACCGCCTGATATTCGGCCTGATTATTGGTGGTCGTCCCTAAAAAGCGGCTGTGCTCTTCGACGACCTCCCCCGTATCCAGGTCCTCGATTACCACCCCGATCCCGGACGGCCCCGGATTCCCCCGTGACCCCCCATCCGTACGCAGGCGCAAACGTCGCTCATGTGGCATACGCGGGCTATGATACGGATTCCGCGGGCGGTTGCATATCCACAAGCCGCCCCTCGAGCGTCCGGACGCCTTGCCACTCGTTCACGCTCACGTGCAAGGCGAGGTCGGCCCACGATCCAGGCGCCGGCATCCAAGCGTCGGCGGGATAACTAAACGCCATCAGCTTCAGACTCTTGCCGGACGGAGCGACCACCTGCACGCGAACATGCTTCCCTTCGCTGATCCGTTCCGCCTTCGCGATGAAGGCGCGCCGCAGGCAGAACACCGGCCGCGGATTTTCCTGGCCGAACGGCTCGCAGCGGACCAGGTCTTCCCATAAGTTCCAATTGATGGCTTCCAATGGGATTTCTGCATCGATCTTTAGCTCCGGCTGCAGCAACACGCCCTCAAGAGCGGTTTCCGCGTGTTTGAGGAGGCGTTCCCGCAAGTCGGGGAGCCTGTCCGGCGTCTCGAGCGCAAATCCGCAGGCCTGCACGTGGCCGCCGACCCGGGTCAAGATCCCTTCGCCTGCCGCCCGCATTGCAGCGGTCACATCGAAGCACGCCGGGGAGCGGCCCGAGCCGATCCACGTCGACCCATGGCGCCCGACCGCGATCACCGGCCGTCCCGTCCGTTCCATCACGCGACCGGCCACCAACCCGACCAGCGAAGGCGACCATTCCTCGTGCCAGAGCACGCGTAGCGGCCAATCATCCATCGCCGTCTCGCGCATCAGCGCGTCGGCCTGTTCCATCATCTTTCGCGTAACGTCTTGGCGTTGGCGGTTGCAGCGTTCCAGCTCCTGCGCCAACGGGCGTGCCTCTTCGGGCGATTCGGCTAACAACAAACGCAACGCCAAGCCTGCATGGTCCATTCGGCCCGCCGCATTCAGCCGCGGGCCGATTACGAAGCCCACCGTTTCCGCATCGATGTTCGCCGCCTCGATGCGCGCCGCCTCAAACAGGGCCAGCAGACCCGGCCGACGCGTCTTGCGCAAGACGCGCAACCCAAAATGCTGCAGGACCCGGTTCTCCCCGACCAACCCGACCATATCGGTGATCGTCGCGATCGCGACCAGGTCAAGCAACCACTTCTCCCACCCCGTCGGGATATCGATTCCTCGTTCCCGCGCCACGCTAAGCAAGGCCGTCGCAAACTTAAACGACACGCCCACGGCCGCCAGCTTCTTGAACGGGTATGTCTCCTCCGGCAAGCCCGGATGGATTAGCATCGCGTCAGGCAAGGCCTCGCCGTACTGGTGGTGGTCCACCACGATCACGTCCATGCCGCCTTGGCGCGCCAAGGCGATCTCGGAAACGCACGCGATCCCGCAATCTACCGTCAGGATGAGCTTGGTCCCGCGCTCCTGCAGCGTCTGGACCGTGGCGGCATGCAAGCCATATCCTTCGGCGTCGCGGTGAGGGATGTACCAATCTACGAGCGAATCCATGCCCATCCTCCCCGTCAATCGCCGCTCCAGCTCACGCAAAACGGTGATGAGCAGGGTAGAGCCCGTCACCCCGTCCGCGTCGTAATCGCCATGCACGGTCATGCGTTCGGCATGGGCGATCGCCGCAAAAATCCGTTCCGCGGCGGCCGTCAGGTGACGAAATTGGCGTGGGTCATGCAACCCCTCCTCCCAGGACGGTGTCAGGAACGCCTGCGCCTGCGCGGCATCGCGAATCCCGCGCGTCCACAGAAGCTGGCGCGTGTAGGGCGACCGCGTCTCCACGTCATGGAGCGCCTGATCAGGCATCGGTTCGGCAAGGTGCCAACGGTAACGCATAGTCAATGCCTATCCTGACGAGCGGACCTCCTCTTGGCAAACGGGCGATGGGGCCGGATACTGAAAATCCTGGATCGGCCCGAACCGTTCCAGTGGAGACCCCATGAGCCCGCATCGGTCCCTTTCCCCGCGTGACCATCGCCCACCCCTTCCCCCGCCTCAGAAGCCCCCCGCGCCCGGCCTCGCCATCATCTTCATCGGCCGCGATCCGCAGAGCGCCGCCATCGCGGAAGTCGTCGAACGGGTCATCGACGCGTCCCGCTATCGCGAACGCCTGCGGATCGGCGCGGACGCGACCAACCTCCGCGTCCGCATCCACCTTCTTTCACAGGCAGAAGCGGACCTGCTTCGCCAACCGCGCCTCATCGTCATCGACGACCGTCCGCCAGGACGCGCCAACGCCACCCCGCCGACCTGCGGGCCGGGCGGGCACGTCCTGCTCCCCCTCGCCCATCTCGAGGCGAAGCTCATCCCCCTCATCGCCGAGTTCCTCCCCTCCTAGACCCCGTAGCAGGGGTTTTTCTGATCCGCAAGGGGAACGAAATTCCTTGCCGATCAGCGGAAAAGCTGGTCTACTGCCGTCATGCCATCCCTTCCCGCCTTCGTGAGCTCCTACGTTGATCCGACCCTTGTCCCGGTGCGTCCGCAGGACCGCTTGGTGACGCTCGTCGGACGATCAAACGTGGGAAAATCTAGCCTCATCAATGCCTTGGCGGGAACGGCGATCAGTCGCACGTCCGGCACGCCGGGACGCACGCAGACCCTGAACCTCTTTCGCCTTTCCGAACGGCAGTACCTCCTCGACCTGCCTGGCTACGGTTTCGCGAAACACGCCAAGGCCAGCCGTGACGAGCTCGAGGCCCGCATCCATGCGACGATTACCGCCTTCTCGGGTCCGGAACGCCCCATCTGGCTCATCACCGACGGCGCCGTAGGCCTCACCGATCTCGACCAAGAAATGCTTGCGTTCTTGCGTGTCGAGCGGCGGCCGTTCGTCGTGGTCGCCAACAAATGCGACAAGCTCACGCAAAAAGAACGTGCCGCCCAAGAAAAATCCTATCGTTCCGCGCTCCTTGCGCACGAGCCGCTGGTCTTCTGTTCGACGAAAACCAAGGAAGGCCTTGGCGCCCTGCGCCAACAGCTCGCCTCATGAGGCTATAGACACGGCCCAAGGACGGCCGTACGATGGGAGCATATGAACCGAGACCTCCGCCTGGCCGTCGCGAACGCCCTCGAAAAGGGCCTTTCCCGCCAAGACCTGAACGCGCTCCTCGCCGAAGCCGGCTGGAGCGAAAAAGAGCGCGCGGAAGCCCTGGGCGCCTTCCTTGAGAGCCCCCATCCCATCGCCATCCCCAAGCGCGCGCCTTTGACGCTCGCCAAGGAAAGCTACCTCTATTTCATGCAGGTCGCGTTTTACGTGGTTTCCGCGATCGCCTTCCTGATCCTGTGGTTCCAGTACATCAACCTTTGGATCCCGGACCCGCTCACCTACCCTTACGCCCAAAACGAGATCCGCTCGCTCATCCGCACGGGCCTGTCCATGCTGATCGTCTCCCTGCCCATCTTCCTTGGCATCAGCTGGCTCATCGGGAAGCATGAAAAGTCACGCCCTGACGCGCCAGAAAACCCGATCAAGCAAGGGTTCATATACCTGGGTGCCGTCACCGCCTCCGTCACCGCCGCGATCACGCTCATGACGACCATCTACCAAGGCCTCAGCGGCGAGGCGACGGGCCGCTTCCTGCTTAAGGTGCTGGCGATCCTGCTCGTTTGCGGCGTCACGGCCCTGATCACCGGGCGCGAGTTGCGCGGACAAAAGCGCCGCCACGCCTCTGATCAGGAATAACGCCCATCCCGATATGACCTTCCGCCAAGTCACGTATGCCGGCCTCAGCCTGATCGGCCTCATCACCATCATCGTTGGCCTTTTGGCGGGCGGTAGCCCGAGCTATGCCCGCAAGATGCGCCGTGACCAAGAGCGTAGCGAGGCCCTTTCCGCGACGCATAACGACATCGGCTCCTTCTACCTCACGGAAGAGCGCCTCCCGACAACCGACGAGCTCCGGTCGCGCCTGACCACCGGCACCGTCTTTTCAGGATTGGCGCCGACCGCCAGCTGGGAGCTCGTCAAGAACGACCTGGTCGCGGGATACCGCACGACCGGCACGGAAACTTACACGCTTTGCCTCCCCTTCGAGACCTCTAATCGTAGCGAATCGAGCAGGTTCTCGGTCCAATCGGAAGAAACCCCGAACTTCTGGGAGCATGACGCCAAAATGACCTGCTATTCGGCCCGGATCTCCTCATTCCTGAAAAACGAAGTGAACGCCCGCAAGCTCCGCTCCGCCACGGGACCGACCCCTTGATGAGATCACCCCTCCCTGCTACAACCCCCCCTTATGCAACCCATCGTCACCCTTACGCTGTCGCTGGATGACGCGCGCGAGCTTTACCGGGCCATGGTGACCCGGCTCTTGGTGCAAGAAACGCTCCGGCGCGAACAAGGCCTCGAAGCGGTGGACGCTCCCCCGTACCTGGACTGTCTCGAACAGGCCCTCGGCCTCGGTGGCGACCAAGCGAGCAAGCAAGGAGAGACCATCGAAGACGAACTCTGGCAGCATGCCTGGCTTGCCTTCACCGACGAGTGGGCGTGGCATCGCGCCAAGCAGGACATCCGCAAAGAGCTCGGCAAGCGGGGCGTCAAGCGCCTCTCCGCCGATGAGCTCGAGCAGGCCACGGAGGCCCGATACAAGGAACGGTTTGATGCGTACGTCCGCGAGATCCAGCTCCCGGGACACGAGGAAGGCGAGTCCTGCGACCGCGTCCTCGAACGGCATAGCGCCAAGCAAAAGCCATCGACCCGATAACAAAAACCCGAGCCGCCGTGGCTCGGGTCTTTTACAGCCTCGCACCGAAGGCGGTTTTGATGAACGACGGGACCCCTAGCGAAAGCGAGATATCGGACACGGCTGAGGACCATGGGAGCGCGATGCTGCTCGCGTTCACCCCCGCCCCACCCACCGGCGGGATGACGACAGCGACGAGGAGCGCGGCTAACAGGTACAACCCGAAATACCCGCCGAGGAGGATCTTCAGCATGCGGCTGTCCTCACAAAAGAAAATGCCCGCCTTCGCGATAAAAATGGCCCCACCAAGGATCAGGGCGACAACCAGGACGAGCAAAATCAGCAGAAGCACGCCGACAGGGTACCAGGCGTGCCCCGGGGGCGCAAATCCTCGGAAGACCGAAAAACTTGCGCCATTTTCCGGATTCTTGCTACAAAGAATCCATCCCCCCTCCCCCTATGATCCCCCCTTCCGAGCAGAGCATCGACGGCTTGTGCGACTTGCTGCAGACCCTGCATCCGCAAGCGAACGTGGACCTCGTGCGCCGCGCCTACGTCTTCGCCGAAGAGGCGCACCGCGGTCAGAAGCGCGCCAGCGGCGAACCGTACATCATCCACCCGCTCGCGGCCGCGTACACGCTTGCCGAGATGCGGCTGGAAGAGCCGATCATCGCCGCCGCCCTGCTGCATGACGTCCCCGAAGACACAGAACGCACCCTCGAAGACATCGAGGCCGCCTTTGGCGCCGACATCGCCTCGATGGTCGGCGGCATCACCAAGCTCGGCAAGATCAAGTACCGCGGGATGGACCGCTACATCGAGAACCTGCGCAAGATGTTCCTCGCGATGGCGGCGGACGTGCGCGTCGTTTTCATCAAGTTCGCCGACCGGCTGCACAACCTGCAGACGCTCGGAAACGTTCCGCCGAAAAAACAGCAGCGCATCGCCCTCGAATCGCTCGAGATTTATGCCGCCATCGCGAACCGGCTCGGCATGGGCAGCATCAAGGGCGAGATGGAGGACATCTGCTTCAAGTATCTCCATCCCAAAGAGTACGAATGGGTCCGCAACCTGTCCGCCTCGACGATCGAGTCCAAAGAAGCCTATCTCGAGCGTGTCATGGATAAGACGCGCCGGGTCGTAAAAGAGATGGGCGTCCACGATGCGGACATCCAAGGGCGCGCGAAGCACCTCTACTCGCTGTACAAGAAACTCATCAAGAACGACCGCAACATCAGCCGCGTCTACGACATCATCGCCGTCCGCGTGATCGTCCGCTCCGTCGGCGACTGCTACGCCGCCCTCGGCGCGATCCATAGCACGTGGAGCCCCCTCAAGGGGCGCATCAAGGACTACATCGCCCAGCCCAAACCGAACGGCTACCGCTCGCTGCATACGACCGTCTTCTGCGACGACGGCCAGATCGTGGAATTCCAGATCCGCACCCGCGACATGCATGCGGAAAATGAATACGGCATCGCCGCGCACTGGTCGTACGACGAGAACAAGCTCAAGAAGGCGCAAAAGGACGTGCCCGTCTGGGTCCGCGAGCTCGCCGACATCCAGCAGGAGCTGGCAGACAAGAAGGAGTACCTCCGCTCCCTCGAGGACCTCAAGATCGACGTCTTCCGCGACCGCATCTTCATCTTTACCCCGCAAGGCGACGTGATTGACCTGCCGGAAGACAGTACCTGCATCGATTTCGCCTATGCGATCCATTCGGACATCGGCAACACGGCCATCGCCGCCAAGGTGAACGAAGAGCGTGTCGCCCTCGAGCACCCGCTCCGTAACGGCGATATGGTAGAGATCCTGGTCGACAAATCCCGCAAGACACCCAACGCCGACTGGATGAAGCACGCAAAGACGCGCCACGCCAAGCAGAAGATCCGTCAATACGCCAAGACCGGCATCCGCTCATGGATCGAAGGGATGATGCCGGGCAAAAAAATGGCCCGTTAAAAAACCCGGAGTTCCGGGTTTTTTCTTGTTTACTGATATGGCCCGTCCTATCCTTCCCGCAATTTGTCTAAAATCGCCCGTAATTCCTCTTCTGAGTAAAATCGGAGCTTAATCTCCCCATCTCCTTTCTCCTCACGACGAATCTTGACCTTGCACTGAAGATAGGAACGGATCTGCTCCTCGGCGGCACGGATGTTGCTGTCGATCAGGCGACGGGGACGGGCGCGGCCCTTGGCCCCGACCTGCTCTTCGGCCTCACGAACGGTATACCGGCCGGCGATCATGGCCTCGAACAGCTTCACGCGCTCCGATTCGGATTCGAGTGCCAGCAAGGTGCGGGCGTTCGAGGCCGACAGCCGACCGTCAAGAAGGGCCTGCTGCATCGCCTCAGGCAATTGCAGGAGGCGGATCGTATTTGAAACCTGCGAGCGGCTCTTTCCCACCTTCTTGGCGATGTCTTCTTGCGTGAGGCGAAAGGAGCGATGCAGCTCCTCGTAGGCATGCGCCTCTTCAAGCGGGTTAAGGTCCTGGCGCTGGATGTTCTCGATCAGCGCGAGCTCGAGGCGTTCCTGGTCCGTCGTCTCGCGGACGACGGCGGGGACATGGAGCAGGCCGGCCAAGGTCGCCGCCCGCAGGCGGCGCTCCCCCGCGACAAGCGTATATTTCCCGTCTGCCTTTTTCGTGACGAGCAGCGGCTGCAAGATCCCATGCGCCTTGACGCTGGCGATGAGGTCGTCCATCATCCCATGATCAAATTGGCGTCGCGGCTGGCGCGGGTTCGCCTCGATGGAGGCAATGGCGATCTCGAGCGGACCAGACTTCACGTCCGAAGATGGGGCAGCGCCTAATCCGGAGGCTAAAACACGCTTCGGAGGACCGGAAACGGTAGGCTTCACCGGCGCGGGTGCGGTCGGCGCGACTGCCTGCTCGGGGGTAGGCGGCTTTGGGAGAGCCACCGCGTCCTCTGCAGGCGTCGCAGGCGGCTTCGAGGGGATGAGCGCCCCAAGGCCGCGACCGAGTCCCGATTGTTTTCCCATGATCATAAGGCGCGTATGGTAAAGCCATCAAGTTCCCGCTCGACGATCTCCTGAGCCAGGCGCTCGTACGCCTTAGCCCCTTTCGATCCCGGATCGAACTGCACGATCGTCCGGCCGAACGAAGGCGCCTCGGCCAAACGCACGTTGCGCGGGATCACCGCCTGGAAGATGGTGTTCGGGAAGTATTTGTAAAGCTCCTGAAGCACGTCGTCCGAAAGCTTCGTGCGCCCATCATACATGGTGATGACCGCCCCGAGAATCCCCAAGTCCGGCCGCAGCCCATCCTTGACCAACCGAACGGTCTCGAGCAGCTGTCCCAACCCTTCAAGGGCGAAATATTCGGCCTGGACAGGGATCAGGATCTCGTCACCGGCCACCAGGCCATTGAGGGTGATGAGACCGAGCGTGGGCGGACAGTCGATGAGGATGAAATCGTAGTCGTTGCGGATCTCCAGGAGGGCCTCGCGGAGGCGGAACTCACGGCGCTCAAGATCGACAAGCTCGATATTGAGGCCGGCAAGCGAAGTGGTGGCAGGAGCGACCTTGAGAAGCTCATGGCCCGTCGGCAGGACCACGTCCCGCAACGGCGCTTGGGACAGGATCGACTCGTATACGCCCCGTTCCAGCGTGCGATGGTCGATGCCGAGCCCGGAGGTGGCGTTCGCTTGCGGATCGAGATCGACGATGAGCACGAACTTCCCCTGCTCGGCCAGATAGGCGCCAACATTAATCGCCGTGGTGGTCTTTCCGACCCCACCTTTTTGGTTGACGATGGAAATGAGACGCGCCATAACAGACGCCTCCGAGTGTAGCGCCCCTGGAGCGGCCGGGCAAGGCCCAAAATCTAGCGCATTCGCTTGGCTTTCGCCGGAACCGCGAGCAACGCCTGGCCGCGCCGCTTGAGGTGCTCGACATGGCGCAAGCGTTCGACCTCGAAGGGCTCCGGATCCTCATATCCGTGGACCTCGATGAGTTGGGATGCGTAATTTCCGCCCAAAAAATGAGGCAAGATCACGTACGTCGCGCCTTGCTTGTACAGGAGCAAGGCCTCTTCGACCTGATGCGCGACCAGGATCACGATCGGCTTGGCTCGGTGCCGCTTAAGCTGCTTGAGGAGCATGACCTGCGCCTCCACGTCCGGGACCGTCGAGATCACGAGCTTCGCGCGGGCGAGGCCGATCTTCTCAAGCAGGTCACGGTTACCCATGTCGCCGAACACCGCCTGGTATCCCTGCCCCTGCAACCGCTCGACTACCTGCGGATCCATGTCGACGACCGTAAACGAACGGCTGGAGCGCTTCAGGACCGGCAAGAAGTCGGCCCCTACCCGATGGCACCCAAAAAGCAGGCTTTCAGAGCGCGGAAACGTCCCGTCATGCCCTGCCGGCCGCTCCGGCCAGCGCTGGCGTGCCAAGGCGAGCAAGCGCGGCACGACTTGCATGATAAGGGAACCGACGATCATCGACAGGATCACGACCGAGAGAAGAGCCGCCTGCAATGCGCCCGGGATCACGAGCGGAACCGCGGCAACCGTCAAGAACAGGAAGGAGAACTCGCTCCCTTGCGCCAAATGCAGGGACGTCGCGAGGGCCGTCAGGCGCGGATACCCGCTCCGGCGCATGACGAACGCGACAACGAGCGGCCCAAGGACGCACACGAGCAGGAGCCCGACCAAGACCTCTGGCCATAACGTCGCAAGCGACCGCCAGGCCCACCCGGCCCCGATCGCCAGAAAGAATGGGGCGAGGAAGATCTCCTTGAGTGGGCGCATGCGGGTCATGAGCTCGAACCGGTATTCCGAGTGGGCGAGCGAGAGACCGGCGACCAGGGCCCCCAGCTCGACCGACAGGCCCAGCAAGGAAAAGAGCGCGCCGACGAACAACGGGTAAGCGAAACCCGCCAGCACGAACACCTCATGCCGCTTCGCGATTTGCCGCCAGACCCGCGCGAGCAGGTATTTCGCAAAGACCCAACAGGCCAATCCAAGCAGCACGACCTTCCCAAGATACGTCGCCGCCACCGTCGTCCAGGCCGCGTCATGGCTCAGGGCCTCAAAAACGGCCACGCACACGAGCAGCAAGCTGGCAGCGACGTCCTGCAAGATCAAGACGGACGTGACGACCCGGCCATGGGCCTTCCCCAGCTCTTCGCGGTCCCCTAACGCCTTCAGCGTCAACATCGTGCTATTGAACGCGAACAGAGCCCCCACCAAGACCGCCAATACCATCGGAAGGGCAAACGAGGACGCCCACACGACACCCAATCCGCCCAAGGCCAGCAATGAGGCGAGAAAGACGCGCACCGGACGCGCGCCCACCTCCCGAAAAAAACTCGGGGACAGCTCAAGCCCCACCAGGAACAGCAGCGAGGCGATCCCCACCGCGACGAACCCGTCCAGCGACGCGAGGTCAATCCATACGCCCAGCCCATCCCGCCCCAGGATCGCCCCAAAGACCAGCAAAAAAAGGGCGTGCGGCGCCCGCAACCGATGCGCCAGCCATGACAGGCCGGCTGCCGCCCCAAACACGAACCCCGGATGCGTAAAAAAGGACGAGACCATGCCCGTAGGATAGCAGACCCGCATGCCCGCTCAAATGCCGGCTAGAACTGCGAGAGGATGACCTGCCCGACCGATCCCAAGACCCGATCGAGCGGCGAACGGGTCCGCCAACGCTCGAAGGCCATCTCGACGCTGTTCGCCTTGTCCGCCTCGAAAAAGGCGGTCTGCTCGCGCGCGAACCCCTCATCCAGCACATTGACGTTCATCTCGTCGTTCAGCAAAAACGAACGTCCGTCAAAATTCGCCGAACCGATGCTCACGAACAGGTCATCGACGATGAAGAGCTTCCCGTGGTGCATCGTGGGCTGATACTCA
The DNA here is from genome assembly GCA_964474805.1 of uncultured Gammaproteobacteria bacterium. Taxonomy (GTDB): domain Bacteria; phylum Patescibacteriota; class Patescibacteriia; order 2-12-FULL-60-25; family 2-12-FULL-60-25; genus JAGOUA01. Next base: position 51,313 of record CAYYTQ010000004.1, on the reverse strand, counting down.
TAGATGCGTACGCCGGCTTTCAGCAAGTCCCCCCAGCCCGCCCGTGAGACCGAACGCAGGATCCGCTGGTCGGTCTTCTTCCCCGGTACGATGATCTCGACCTCAACGCCCCGCCGCCGCGCCTTGAGGATGGCCTCGATGCAGGCACGATCGGGCACGAAATAGGCGTTCAGGATCCGGATGGTCCGTTTCGCGCATGCCATGCTGTATAAGTACATCAGCCGCACCGTCTCCGGCCCGTCAACCGGCGAGCTGCGGAAGACCTGGGCCTTGAGCGATCCCGCCGGTTCGAGCGCGGGAAAGTATCCCTCCCCCTCCAATACACGCGCATGCCCCTTCAGCCAGTTATCCAAAAACACCGACTGCATCTTCGCGACGGCGGGCCCCCGGAGGCGATAGTGCGTGTCCCGCCAGCTCGGCATGTCATCGGTCGCATGCAGCCACTGGTCGGCGATCCCGACTCCGCCCGTGAAACCGACGTTCCCATCGATGACCAGGATCTTGCGGTGCGAACGGTTGTTGAGTCGCGTCAGGGTATACCAATGCAGGCGCCGGTGCAGCACGACCTGGATCCCCGACCGACGCATGGCCCGATATTGCGGGACGCTCAGCTCGGAACTCCCCATCCAATCGAGCGTCACATGCACGCGCACCCCGGCCGCCGCCCGCTCCTTCAGCGCCGCAATGACGCTCGAACACACTTTTCCGGAGGAGAACACGAAGCTTTCGAAGGTGATGGTCCGCTTCGCCGAACGGATGGCCTCGATCATGGCCGGAAAGATCTCCCGCCCGTCTTGGAGCGTATCGATGCGGTTTCCTTCCGTGAACGGATCGCCCAAGATCCCCGTCATCGAACGACAAAACCGCTCATCCCCTAACGAACATGCGGGCGAGAGCATGTACCGCTCGATACGCTTCCGGGACCGGTAATTGAAGGCGGCGATCAGGAACAGCATGGAAAGCAGGACGATCGGCAACAGCAGAAAGGGGGACATACGAAAAAGCAAGGGTGACAAAAAGCTTATTTTTACGCTAACCCATGCAGAAAAATGCGTCAATACAACAAATAAGCCGACCGTGCCTTGCTAGCGCGATAAATGAAAAGCCCCGCGTTCAGCGCAGGGCAGGTTCCGGCTCGAACAGGTCCATGGCGTCGAGCGCCTGGCGGGCGATCCCCACCAGGCGGCGCTCCTCCGCCGCCTCGTCCGCCAGTTGTTGCGGCGTCTTGGGAGGATCGTTCCGCGAGGGAACGAACGGGTCCACCTCGATCCCGTACTCCACCATCCCGCGGAGGACCGTCCGAACGAGGGACCGGAAGGACGGATTGAGCGGCACGCGGCCGATCGCCGCCTGGATGAGCAGCGAGTTCGAGAACCACGTGTCGGTCGGCTTCCCGGAGTACCCGTGGAACGCATGCGACCGCCTGGCGTCGTACCACGAGAAGCGCTGCGTGAGCGGCGGGATCTCGACGGAAGGATCATCCATCTGGCTGTACGGACTCAACTGCGCGAACCCGTTCGGATGCCAGTTTCGGAAGTCGCGGAAGAGATCGCTTACCAGGCCCCAAAAGACCTCGTCGCTGACCGGCCCCGGCGCCTTCCGCTTCTGCAGGGCCCGCCAGAGCACCTGGCCGGCGGTAAGATGGAAGGCGCCCTCCTCCGCCTGGTAGTCACGAACCGGATCCGGGGGACGGACCCAGTCGACAAGCGACCGAACCTCCGGCTCAGGCTGCGCATCCCAGTCCGGGCGATAGGCCCGATGCGTGAGGCGGTACACTCCCGGCTCCACGGGAATGATGCAGATGTCCTCATCCGCCAGCGAACCGCCGCGCCGGACGTACTCGTCCGCATCGACGAGCGAGTAGCACCGAGGATCAATGCCGAGGACCGCGAGATGCGTCCTCTCGAAGAAGATGGGCTGATCGATGTCCCGGTCGTGGCTCTGGAACACGACCAGGTTCCGGTGCGGATCACCGCTCTTTCGAGGGTAGACCAGCAGCGAGTAGCTGCTCGGAACCGTAACGTGCAGGCAGCCGACCCTTTCGTAGAGACGGGTGAGGCGGTGACGCCCGACGAGGGTCCCGACCGAGTCGAGCTCGCCGTATACGCGGAACCGGTCCCACGTGAGGGCGTTGGCCATCACGAGCTTTCCCGAGGGAACGTTCAGGAAGGCCTCGAACGGCTGGGGGTCGGCTCCGAGGGCACACGGCGTCTCCGTCCAAAGACGCTGGCCGTCAAAACGGAACTCGGGCGACTCCCCGCAGTAGAAGCATCCCTCCCGGCCGAACTGACACCGGAGGACATCCTCTCCGCTCACCGCTTCACCGCGCTCCATCGCCTCCACCAGCGGACACGGATCCTGCGGCGAGGCGGACTGGGCGCGGCGCGCGCCCGCTTCGCTGAGCAGGTCCAGACGCGTGAACGCGTCGAGGCGCACGGCGTGCCCTCGCGCATCGAGGACGATCGCGTCGCCAGCCTTGACCAGAAGCTCATCGAGCCGGTCCCAGGCGTCCAACAGTTCGGAACGAGAATGCTTTTGATCCATGACCGTTTCTCCTTTTTTTCTCTTAAAATGGCTCTTTTCCGGGCTGGAAAAGACGTATAATTATAGCAAAAAACATGCGTTTTGTCAAGTGCGAAGCGTTCATCGGACCCCTGAATTCCACATCCCTCCAGTTCAGAAAAACAAGATCTGCGTACACCCTGACAAGGAAAAACACCCTCCTCCGGCGTTCTTTTTTATCGCCGCACCACCAAAAATCGCTCCCGCCCAAACCCATCACGGACGATTTCGCATCGATGGCCGGGAAACCTGTCCGTCGCCTCGTCGCGCAAAGCCTTGGCCTGCGGCGGGTCAATTTCCAAAAACAGGCTGATCGGCAACGCTGGCCGCGCCTCCTGAAAACGGCGGACCTGCTTCAGCAACCGTCGCACCAACTCATCCCCACGCGGACCGCCATACAAAGCCCGTGACGGCTCAAACGCCGTTACGCCACGCGCCAATGCCTTCCGGTCCGAAAGCGGCAAGTACGGCAGGTTTGCGACGACTGCCAACCACTTCGGCGCTCGACCGTCGATCTCCTGCTGCAACGCCCGAAAAAAAAGGGATCCGTGCATGAAGGTCGGCAGCCCGCTGCCACGCGCTAGCTGGAGACGGGCGTTCTCCTTCGCGATCGACAGGGCGCGGCGGCTCCAATCGGTCATAATCACGTTTCGCGGGCCACGAGCGATCGCCAAGCTCACGCCGATACAGCCTGATCCGGTCCCGATATCGACAAAAAGCGACGCGTCGCCCTCGGCGAGCGCGAGATCGACCAGCTCTTCCGTCTCCGGACGCGGGATCAGCGTCGCCCGAGACACGCGGTACGAACGGCCACGAAAAGGCGCACATCCAACCAAGTACGCCAACGGCTCCCCCGCCTGCAGCCGCCTCCGCAACGCCAAAAACCGCCGTTCGGCACTCGCAGAAACAACCTCCGCCCCATTCGTCGCGACCCACGCCGTCGATTCACCCAATATCCACGCCCACAATGCACGGCTCGCCGATCGCACGGCCTGTATTGGCATATTTTTCCCCAAAATAAGCTCCGTTTCACGGATTTTGGCAGAAAGCGTTTCAGGCGTCATGGATCGAGCATACCGACCCCCGAGGAACTTGCCAAACCCAGGTCCACCGGCTATGATCCCGAGGCATTCCGGACGTTTAGCTCAGCTGGTTAGAGCGTTCGATTCACATTCGAAAGGTCGCTGGTTCGATCCCAGCAACGTCCACCACGCAAAAACTCGCCATCTCGGGCGAGTTTTTGCGTGGTGGACGTTGCGCATAACGAGCAGTGTAAAAATCGAGAAAAGCCGCCTAACAAAAAAAATCCCCACGCTCCACCGTCCGCCAGTGGCGACGGACGAGAAAAGCAGGAGAGAAGCTCAGGTAGCCGAGGGGGTGCCGGCCGGAGCCTCGAGCTTGGGCGCAGGCTCGACAGGTACAGGGGGAAGGCCGGCGCTCGCGACATTCGCCTCCACGGGCGTCTGGGCAGGATCAGCCGCCTGGCTCTCCCAGCGCCGGAAGAGGGCGAACAAGTCGCCCAACTCCTCCTCAGGGAGGCGCTTGTTGAGGGTGCGGTTGCTCGAGATGCCGTACCCGCAGGTGAAGCAGTAGCAGCCGAGGCATCCCTCGAAGGCTTTGGAGCCCCCTGCGTAGATGAAGCGGAAGTCCTCAGCCCCGCAGCGACCGCAACTCGCGGGGCGATTCAAGGCTTTATCATAGTACCCAAAAGCGGGCTTGAGCTCCTTCTGGATGGCCCGGAGAGTGTTCGCCGAGGCGATGGGTGAATAGCGCAGCCCGAGCCCGTCCGCACGCGCCTTGAGATCCGGCGGAAGGGCAGGCTCCGGGGCGTTCTCCGGCTCCGACACGGCGGAGGCGTCCGCACGTGCTTCGCCAAGCTCTCGTTGAAGGCCCGTAACCACCGCATCGAGACGCCTGACCTCCGCACGGTGAGCCTTCAGGACTCGGGCCCGCAGGACCCAGAAGAACAGCGCAGACGCTACGCCACCAACCACGATGCCGATCATCAGAGGAACCATCATTTTCCCTCACCTTTCGCCGCCTCACCCTAGCCTAAAATGGCGGCCCCGTCAAGAGTCTGGTGCCCATCAACAAAAAAAATCCGAATCGGAAAAACGTGATCTTTTTCCACTATGAATCCACGACTTTCTACAATGGAAGCGATGGCGGAACTCATACGCCACTCCGAAGCAGATAAGGCATGGATCATGTAGACCTCCATCCATCACCGAACACGAACGTCTAGAGCCATCAAAAAAACGGCCAGGCACGAAGCCTAGACCGTCAGCGAACCATCTCTTTCCACATGACGCGCAGGAGCGCGTTCCCGTCCTGGACAAGCACGGAGTGAGGAGCGTCCCCACCCTCGACCTCGAAGAACGGCCCCATGAAGACGCGCGACTCGTTATGCCCAACCCGAACGCGGATCTCCTTCTTCATCGCCTCGGAAACGGGAGCCTCACCCTGCGCGAGGGCATCGATGAACAGGCAGACCGGCATCCCGTTCCAGGCGCCGTGCAGTTGAACTCTGTCACAAGGCTGGCTGCGTTCACCCGCCCAAACCAGGAAGCGCTCATTGGAAGCGAACACGTCAGGCGACCGATCACGCGACGAAAGGTCGGAAGCGACGTACGCGTAATCCCCATTCTCGAGCGGAAGGATCTTCGGTACGTGCGGGTGGCGACC
>CAYYTQ010000004.1:43715-45966 GCA_964474805.1 uncultured Gammaproteobacteria bacterium | reverse complement strand
GCGTAACACACCTCCCCGTCGTGCACGTGCACCGACCGGATCGCGTCGAATGCCGCCCCGACCTCCGATCCGACCGCGAGACGGGTGACGGCGCGGAAGGTACCCGCGCGCGGCTCCACAGAGCGGACAGAGACGGTCATCGAACCGACCGACAGGATGGGGCGCACCACCTCTTCCACCTGAACGACGCCGGAGGTGCCTGCGCGCGGAACGGCTTCCGCAGTCCTGACGAGAAAGACCGGCTTCCCGATCGTATCAGAGATTTCAGGCAGGTAATCGATTGAAGGCGCCGACGGACCAATCGCCTCATGCCCCCAGTAGAGCGCGTGATTGACGCGATTCGAAGCAAGCGAAGAGGCGTCCGGCTCCCACACGATGTATACAGGCTTCCCAGCAAGGGACCAAACCCGCTCATTCACGATCAGCGGGAACGGCCCACGAAGTCCTTTCCAGAACACGTACGATCGCTTGAACGGGATCTCCGGATCCTGTGGATCGTGAAACAATCGGACCGCCTGGTAGCACGGCTCACCACCGATGAACGACAGGCATCGGATCGGCGGCCGCGTCGGAGGAATGCACTCGTCCCCCTTCGGATCGGGAATAAAGGACTCCTCACCTTCCGCCGCGTCCGTAACCAGGCGCCACACGCCCTCGCGTTTCGCGGCGTAACAGACCCGCCCACTGTCATGCGCCAGCTCCCCGACCGCCTCGAACCCCCAACCCTCGACGAAGTCCTTGACGACGAACCAGGCGTCCCCGCGACGCGCGACGAAAGCCAGCGTCTGACCATCCGTCACCACGCGCGGCACGTCGGCATAGCCGGCATCATTCGAAGCGTACCCGGCCCAGACGAAGGCGGAATAACCTCGAAAGGTGAGATGCGCATACGGACGCTGACGATATGCCCCGATCTTCACATGGAGCTGGCCCCGCGCAATCGGCGCATCCACCTCCCAAATCGCCTGGGCTCCCCAGACCAGCCGGTACCGATCCGTCTCCGAATCGAGCTGATAACGCGTCCAGTAACAAGGGCGGTTCTCGATGACGAAAAACTTTCCCTCGGACCAGGGGTCGTTTGCGTTTTTCGCAGAGCAGTCATCGCACATCTCTCCGCAGACGCCACGCCACACAGGGACCATCTGCTCACGAGTGCCGATTTGACCCCGTCGCATCCCGAGGTAGAACAGGTCTTCCCCGACGAAACGGACGGCCGTAACCGCCTGAAACACGGGGCCGCAGCTCCCCTCGTAATACACCTGCCGTTGAAGCGTGGCGTCGAGAAGCACGAGAGCAATCTTTCCCAGCGGGGACGTATGAACCTCGGAGACCGTGTACCCATCGGGCACTTGCGCCAGCAGCGTTTCCGACCAGACCAGGGACGATTGCACTTCCATGACGAATCTCCTTCGAACGTACCGTTTCCTCACGCGCTTAACCCATCCAACGGACGAGTCGTCGCCCTGATGGGATATCAGAAAATGCCCTCCCTGTCAATCCCAGACGCGGTTGCAGAAAAACGGCAATAGGCCGCTTTTTTGCTATCCTTAGATCTTCTTTCCCGCCAACCGATGAGACGACCAATACGACCCCGCCAGGATCCCCATAAACACCACCGGAAGGATGGCCTCTCCCGTCAGTCCATACACCGCCACGATACTCACGAACGCCGCGATGAAATCGATCCCGAACCCGGCATAAGCCCACTCCTTCACCCGCGCCGGCACGGCCGGGATCACCAGCGCAAGTACGCCCAAAACCTTAAAGATCACCAGCATCGTCGCAAAATAGTCGGGATACCCCAAGGCTCGGGTTCCTGCATACACCTCCCCCGAAAGCGTCATGACAACTTCTAGCACGCCCTGAAACAGGAACAGCAGCCCCGTCGTCACCCAGAAAATCACCTTGTCACGCTTCATATAAAGGAGAGAAGAGTAAGTCGCTACAGTTCCAACCCCGCGAACACCCGATCATCCGTCGCGACCTCGATCCACGTGTTACCGGCCCGCAGCATCAGGTCAACACCGTCGGTGCCCGTGAAGGCGATCGCATCCCCGGTAGCCCGACGCCAGCGGCCGACCAGCTTCTTTCCGTCACGATAGACGACCGCTTCCCCTCCTCCCGTGGTTCGCAGACGAAGCCGGCCAGCATCATCCAGCACCTGGCTATCGGTCTTGATCACAACCACGTTCGTCGCATAGATCGGCTGTGAGGAGAGCGCGCGTCCGCTCTGCACGCGACGATACGCGTT
>CAYYTQ010000004.1:0-43615 GCA_964474805.1 uncultured Gammaproteobacteria bacterium | reverse complement strand
GTACTGCTCGGCGTTCGCGCAAGGCGGTCTAGGGCCTCCGGACTGCCGCCCACATGCGCGAATACCGCCCGCCATGATCCCGCCCAATCGACGAAATAGGGCCGGGCGCTGCGGACAGCCCCGATCCGCGCCGTCGGGGTGAGCGGATCGAACAAGGCCAACAGGCGCGTGATTCCCCCTTCGACGGGCGCCTCAATCACCACCGACGCATCCGGCAATCCTTCGGCGGGACGGGCGTCGCTCTGGATATCGACCATGAACGCCCATGGCCGCAACGACGCGACCGACGAGCTCACCATGGCCCCATCCAAGCGGCGGGGCACCAGGGCAACAGAAGACGTCGGGGGGACCACCACATCCGGCACCGTCGAGGTCGGCGTGACTTGACCACCGAAATCGCGGGTCCGACCCGTAAGGATGCCGTAGATCAGCACACCGATGAGACCAGCCACCAGAATGCCGCCAACGGCAAACGCAACGTAGCGGGATCGCGAAACGACCAGGGAACCTTTGGGATGGGAACGCATGCGGACAGTATAATCGAAGGCCGGGCGGCTTACCACGAGGCGGTCAAGACGCCAAAACGCCCCTCCCAACGCAAAAGGCACACCGAAGGCGTGCCTTTTTTTGAACATTATTTCTTTGCGGCGTCGGCTTCCTTGGCGGCCGCTTCCTTGGCGGCGCGCTTCTCGTCGGCATCGCTCTTGATAGCCGTGACATCGCCGACCGAAGACTCCTCGAGCTTCTTGAGCTGCTCTTCCGTGAGCGGCGCGGCGACGGTCGCGATCGTGACGTTCGCATCACCCTGGACCGTGACACCCTTCGGCAAGGACAGCGTCCCGACCGTGATGGCGTCTTCGAACGTGGCGAGCTTGGCGAGGTCGACCTCGATCTCGTGCGGCAGGTCAGCCGGGAGACACTCGACGGTGAGCTCGTCGACCGACTTGACCAACGTACCGCCGTGGACCTTGACGGCCGCGGATTCGCCCACGAACTTGAGCGGGACTTCGACGGTCATCGTCTTGTCCATGCGGACCTGGTAAAGGTCGATGTGCATGGGGGCCATGGTGAGCGGATCAACCTGGACGGCCTTGATGACGGCCTTCACTGGCTTGGACCCTTCGACCGTGACTTCGACGAGGCTGGAGGTGCCGGCGGCGGCATAGACACGGGAAAACTCCGTCTTCGGGAAGGAGACGGCCTGGGATTCGATCCCTTGCCCGTACAGGACGCCCGGGATGCGCATCTTGGCGAGCTCATCCTTGGAGCGCTTGCCCATGCTGGTGCGCTTGGTGGCAGATAACGTGTAGTTCATACAAATGCGGAAAGTGCCGTTAGGTTAGAGGAAAATCCCGGGTCCGTCAAGAGGCGAAGGAGGAGGGTTTTTCCGCCTGTTTTTGCAAAAAAGCGCAAAACGCTTGGCTCCCCTCCTGGAAACAACGGTGGGCCTTGAGGCAGACGTCCCCGTCCACGACCCCTAATTTTGGGGCTCGGCGGGCCTCGGCAGCCGTAAACTCCGTAAGCATCCCTACCGAACTAAGCCAGCCGGAGGCCTCGAACAGGACCGCCAGCATGGCCCGTTTGCAGGCATGGCAATAGCAGTGGTAGACCTTGGAGCGCTTCTGCCCATCCAATGGGAAAACGGCCTCCGCCTGGTACGACTCGTGGCAGAGCGGGCAGCGTTGCAAGACGTCTTTTGCCTCCATACGGCCAAAATAACACGGATCGAAAGAGGGAGCAAAAGCCCTTGACGGGCCTGGTCGGATATGCAAGAATACGGCGTTTCCCGTGACAGGCGCGGGAACGGAAAGAGCAGGCATCCTCATGAGCCGTGCAAGCATGGTCGCGGAACGGGCCTTCTACGGGCTCCTCAAGGTCGCCACGGTCCTCGTGGTCGTCGGGCTCCTCAGCCTCCTCGTCTACCGGATCGGATGGATCGACACCGTCGAGAGCTACGAGCTGGGCTACATCTACAACTGGCGGACGGGACGAATCACCCGCGTGCCACACCCGGGGTACGTGCACTCGAGCCCCATCTTCAACAGCGTGCACACCATCGACCTGCGCCCCATGCAGGTCTGCATCAACGCCAACAACCGGACCCTCAACTGCAAGCTCGTGCAGTTCAACCCGGCGGGCCTCGAGGTCTTCCTGGCCATGCACGGACGCGAAGACTACGGCCAGGGGCGGCTGCGCGACATCCTCCTCAGCTACGCCTACGAGGGCTCGGGGCGGACCTACCCGTTCCTCACCGTGGTGAGCCAGCTCGAGGCCACGGGCGCGGCACTGCCCGGCGCGACGACGGACGCGGGGGTCGCGACAGGCCGATGAGCTCGCGCGCTCCTCTCCTGCTTGGGGGCGGGCTGGCGGTCGCGCTGGCGGCGTTCTACGCCCTCTGCGTCCACTCGATCGAAGCCTACGAGGTCGCGATCGTCTGGAACCCGGTGACAGGGACGCTCCGCCTCGACGACCGCGGCGGCTTCTACCTCACCGCGCCCTGGGCACGCGCATCCATCATCGACACGCGTCCGCAGCGGGTGTGCCTCAGCTCGTCGGCGCGCAGCTTCAACTGCCGGCTGGTGCGCTTCGTGCCCGAGCACTACCGCGCCTTCGTCGCGCTGAGCGGGTTCCACTACTGGTGGTGGGCGAACCGCTTCTCCTTCAACAGCGGCTACGACGAGGAGTACCGCGGCATGCGCGACGTCCTACGGGGCTACGCGTACAGCCCGGTCCACTACCCGTTCATCGCGGTCCTGCAGGAGTACCCTGACCCCTGACCCGGGTCTTTTTTCATGCCAAAACACCGCCCGGAGGCGGTGCTTTCTTAGACGTCCAAGTTCTGCACGTTCTTCGCGTTCGTCTGGATGAACTTCTTGCGCGGGGCGACATCGGAACCCATCAGGATCTCGAAGACCTCGTTGGCCTGCGCCCCATCTTCGACGGTGACGACTTTCATGAGGCGCGTCTGGGGGTCCATGGTGGTCTCCCAGAGCTGCTCGGCGTTCATCTCACCGAGACCCTTGTAGCGCTGGATCTCGATGCCGCCGACCTTTTTCGTCCCTTCTTCGTTTGCCGCTTCCTCGAGGACGGCCTCGGTGGCGTCTTCTTCTTTTTCTTCTTTCTTCCCCCGCTTTTTTGCGCGCTCTTCCTTGGCCTTGAGCAGGTCCGTAAGGACCCGGTCGCGCTCCTCGTCGCTATAGGCATAGCGGATATCCTTACCGGAAGCGAGGCGGTACAAGGGCGGCTGCGCGATGAGGATGTGGCCGTTTTGGATGAGCAAAGGGAAATAGCGATAGAACAGGGTCAGGAGCAGCGTGCGAATGTGCGCCCCGTCCACGTCGGCGTCGGTCATGATGATGATCCGGTGGTAACGGAGCTTGGCGAGGTCGAACATCTCGCCGATGTTGGTGCCAAGGGCGATGAGGATGTTCTTGACCTCGTTGTTCGCGAGCATCTTGTCGAGGCGGGCGCGTTCGACGTTGAGGATCTTGCCCTTGAGCGGAAGGATGGCCTGCGTCTCGCGGTTGCGCCCCTGCTTGGCGGAGCCGCCGGCGGAGTCACCCTCAACGATGAAGAGCTCGCTCGAGAGCGGATCCTTCGACGAGCAATCGGCCAATTTTCCCGGCAAGGTGAGGCCTTCGAGCGCCCCTTTGCGCAGCACGGTGTCGCGGGCGGCACGGGCGGCAGCGCGGGCCCGCTGGGCCAGGACGCACTTGCCGATGATCGCCTCGGCATCGCGCGGATGCTCTTCGAGGAATGTCGCGAAATACTCGCTCATGATCGACTCGACGGCGCCACGGACTTCCGGCGTTCCGAGCTTGGCCTTAGTCTGCCCTTCGAATTGCGGTTCCGGGAACCGGACCGAGATGACGGCCGTCAATCCTTCGCGCACGTCTTCACCGGACAGGTTGTCTTCTTTTTCCTTGAGGAACCCCTTATTGCGGGCGTACCCATTGAGGACACGGGTGAGCGCGGCGCGAAAGCCCTGCACGTGGGTGCCGCCTTCCGGGTTGATGATGTTGTTCGTGAAGGCGTAGAGGGTTTCCTGGTAATCGTCAGTATACTGGATGCCGATGGAGACCTCGGTTTTCCCGTCCTGCTTCTCCACGAAGAAGATGTTCTCGTGCTTGGGCTGCTTGTTATCGTTGAGGAACCCGACGTAGGACGCCGTCCCGCCCTCGAAATAGAAGCCGTAGACGCTCTTGCCGCCCTCGTGGCGATGGTCCTCGACGATCAGGCGAATGCCTTTCGTGAGATAGCATTGCTGGCGGTAGTGGTCGATGACGCGCTGGTAGTCGAAGGTCGTGCCTTGCGTGAAGATGGTCGCGTCGGGCTTGAAGGTGATCGTCGTCCCGTGGCGGCGGCTGGTGCCGATCTTCTTGGCCTTGTATTTGGCGATGCCGCGCTCGAATTCCTGCTTCCACATTTCCCCGTCGCGTTCGACGACGGCTTCGAGGTGGTCGGACAAGGCGTTCACGACCGATGCGCCCACGCCGTGCAACCCGCCGGAGATCTTGTAGCTGCTGCCTTCCCCGCCGAACTTGCCACCGGCGTGCAGCTTCGTGAGGACGAGCTCAAGGGCCGAGACGCCATATTGCTTATGGATCGCGACCGGGATGCCGGCCCCGTTGTCGGAAACGGATACGTAATCGTCCGGCAAGAGGGAAATGGTGATGGTATCGCATCGGCCGGCCATCGCCTCGTCGAACGAGTTGTCGACGATCTCACGGAGCAAATGGAACAGGCCGTCGGGACCCGTGGATCCGATGTACATGCCGGGACGCTTGCGCACGGGCTCAAGCCCCTCGAGGACGGAAATCTGGTCGGCGCCGTATTCGGCTTTCTTGGCAGAAAGGTCTTTGTCTGGCATAGAATTCAGGCTTACCTTAGCAGAGACGCACGCGGAGAGGGAGGGTCGCGTCAAGGGCCCGCGTTAGGCGAAACCCCTAAGGCGGACGCATCGGCAAGCGTTTCCGCCTCTGCTATACTGCGAGACATCTCCCCTATGCCTTACGACGCCTCAGACCGGATCGGTAGCGGCCACAGCCAGCAGGAACTGGCAGCCGCCCGCTGGTGGGTGACGAACCGCCTCACGCTCCGGACCCTCGGGTATGGCGCGCTCACGGCATGGTGCATCGTGACCTGGGGGTATGGACTCTGGACGCTCTTCGACGCGTACGCGCTGTCGTACCCGAAGGAAAAAAACTACATCGCACAGATGGCTACGTCCGCGATCACCGAAGAAGCGCAACGGCTGAGTGCACCTGCACCGCTTGAACCGGGCGCCGCCTACGTCCTGCCGCTCGATGGGAATCGGCAACAGCTCTTTGCGCCCGCCAACAACCCGAACCCGCTCTGGTGGGCCCAGATTCAGTACCGTTTCCGGGATGGCAACACGGAAACGCCGCTCCGGAAGGCGGCCCTCCTCCCCAACGAGTCTCGCACGCTTACGGAGCTGGGCTGGGAAGGACCTTCCTTGCGCGCGCCTGCCCTCTCCATCGAATCCGTCGAATGGAAGCGCATCGACCCCGCCGTCACCGGAGGAGATTACGCGGCCTTCAAAGAGCGTCACGCGAACCTCATTGCCTATCGGCCGACCTACACGAGCAACCTCGAGCTAGAAGGCAAGATGTTGGGACAAAGCACGTTCACGCTCCGGAACCCGTCGGGATTCTCGTATCGTAACGTCGAGCTGCTCACGCTCCTCCGCCGCGGCAGCGAAATCGTCGCGGTCAACCGGCTCGCCCTCCCGTCGATTGCAGCCGGAGCGAGCCAGACCATCGCCCTCGTCTGGCCAGAGAACCCGTCGAACGTCTCTTCGGTGGAAGTGCGGCCGTTCGTGTCATTACTGGACCCGGAGACGTTCAAGCCGCTGCCGGGGAATTAGGGCCTGCGGAGGGCGACCGGGCATGGACCGGCTCGTCGGCCGCTTCCCGCTCCGCTACACTCATGCCATGCGTCGTTTGCTCACGTTTTTCGAGCGGTTCGACTGGCTCCTCTTCTTCGGGGTGCTGGGGTTAAGCGCGTTTGGCTGCCTGTTGATCTACAGCATCGGCATTTCGCAGGAGCAGACGTCTTTCCTGCGCCTGGAAAAGCAGCTCGTCGCAGGCGCCCTCGGTCTCGCCATCGGAGCGGCCCTCGTCTGGATCGACTATCGCCACGCCCGCTCGTTTGGCTTCATCGGCTACCTCTTCGGCCTAGCCCTGCTCGTCGCCGTCCTGATCTTCGGGACGCGCGTCAACGGCACCGCCGGCTGGTTCCAGTTCGGGTCTTTCTCCTTCCAACCAGTTGAGGCCGCAAAAGTCTTTCTGATCCTGTACCTGGCCGCCTTCTTCTCACGACGGGCGCGTGGCACCCTCAGCTGGCGGATGTTCGCCCTCAGCGGTCTCGCGACCGGCCTCTACGTCGGGCTCGTACTGCTGCAGCCGGACCTTGGGTCGGCGATGGTCATGGTCGGCGCCTGGCTCGTCCTCTGCATCTTCCTTGGCCTGCCGCGTCGTGCCTGGATCATCCTCCCCCTCTCCGCCGCCCTCATCGGAGGGCTCGCCTGGGAATTCGCCCTCCAACCGTACCAACGCGACCGCATTCTTACGTTCTTCGAATCCGAACGCGATACGCAAGACGTGGGATACAATGCCCGTCAGGCCCGCATCGCCATCGGTTCGGGCGGCTGGCTGGGAAAAGGGCTCGGGGAAGGCTCGCAGGCCCGCCTCCGCTTCTTGCCGGAGGCGTCGACCGACTTCATCTTTTCGGTTCTTGGCGAAGAGCTCGGGTTCCTGGGGACCGCCCTCACCCTCGCCCTCTACGGCCTGGTCGTCAGCCGCCTCCTCTGGATCGGCTACAGCTCAGAGGACGATTTTGCCGCGCTGTTCCTCGTGGGCGTCGCGGCGGTCATCACGATCCATGTCTTCGTGAACGGGGGCATGAACTTGGGGATCCTGCCCATCACCGGCATCCCGATGCCCTTTCTCAGCGCGGCCGCCTCATCACTGTTGTCGCTCGCCATCTGCATCGGGCTCGCCGAAAGCATCGCCATCCGGCGCCGGACCATCGGCTGAACCGAAAAGGAGCGCTCACGCTCCTTTTATAGCTGCCGCTCCTTGGTTTTGGCGATGATCGCGAAGGCCTCTTCGGGCGTGTCCACGACCTGGAAGATGTCCAGGTCCTCACGATCGATGTACTTGTCGTCGTGCCACATGGCCTGACGGATCCACTCGAGCATCGGGCGCCAGAACGCCCGGTCCATGAGGATGATCGGCACGCTCCGCGACATCTTTTGCGTCTGGATCAGCGTCGCTACCTCGAACAGCTCGTCCAGCGTCCCAAATCCCCCCGGGAAAAACACGTAGGCCTGAGCCGAAGCCGACAGCATCACCTTACGCGTGAAGAAATAGTTGAAGGCCATCGAACGGCTGACGTACTGGTTACGGCGCTGCTCCATCGGCAAGGCGATGCAGAGGCCCACCGACTCCGCGCCCGCCTCATGGGCTCCCAAATTTCCCGCTTCCATAATCCCCGGTCCGCCGCCCGTAATCACCGAAAATCCACGATTCCCCAACAAATACGCCAATCGGCGAGCCAGCTCATATGGCTTCGAGCCCACCACCGTGCGCGCGCTCCCGAAAAAGGTCACCTCACGATGCAGCTTCGCCAAAAAATCGAATCCCTCCACGAATTCGGCCATGATGCGGAAGATCCGCCAGTTGATGTTGTCGGTGAAACTCTGCTCGACGTAAGGCGTGCACCGGTTACCGTCATCACAGATCCAGCGTTGGAGATGCTTCGGTCCTTCAACCGGGTTGAAGCTCGGACGCGGGCCGGTCCAAGAAGGCTCGGTAGGATGAAAGGAAGCGCCAGGAATGGAAGGGACAGGCATAAAGGTCGAAACCAATATAGCAGATGAGACGCTCACCCGCATCTCTCGACGAATAATCAAAACACCCGCCGGAGCGGGTGCCTTTTTCACTTAGCACGTGTTCTTGTTGACCGCATTCATCACCATGCGCGTGAAGCGGGTGGGAACAATCTTTTCGCCGATCTTCGCCACGAGGGCCTCGATCAGCTTCTCGACCACCTGCTCCTCGTCCTTGATGAAGGCCTGCTTGGTGAGGCAGACCTCGCTGTACCACTTGTTGAGCTTGCCTTCGACGATCTTTTGCTTGATCTCTTCCGGTTTCTTGTCCTCGGCCAGTTCGGCCAAGAACTCGTTGCGCTTCTTCTCGACCTCTTCGGCCGGGATCGCGTCGGGGCTCACATATTGCGGGTCACAGGCGGCGACCTGGAGGGCCAAGTCGTTCGCGAGGGCGCGGAACTCCTCGTTGCGGGCCACGAAGTCGGTCTCACAGGCGAGCTCGAGCATGGCCGCGAGCTTGCCGTTGTGGTGGACGTAGGTGACGATGAGGCCTTCCGAGGCGGTCCGTTCGGCCTGCTTCTTGGCAG
Source organism: uncultured Gammaproteobacteria bacterium (assembly GCA_964474805.1). Classification (GTDB taxonomy): domain Bacteria; phylum Patescibacteriota; class Patescibacteriia; order 2-12-FULL-60-25; family 2-12-FULL-60-25; genus JAGOUA01. The sequence goes on along the minus strand of CAYYTQ010000004.1, from coordinate 35,176 downwards.
CCTTGATGGCGCCGCGCTTCTTGAGCACGTCGATGGCAGCCTCGAGGTTGCCATTCGCCTCTTCCAAGGCGACCTTGCAATCCATCATCCCCGCGCCGGTGCGGGCGCGCAGGTCAGCGACCAATTGGGCGGTAATCATAGGGGAAAACAAAGGGAGAAAAATGAGCGGACCGGAGGCGCTTAGGCCTTCGGAGCGGCGGGCTGGACGAGGGACGTCCCCAAACGGGCGCGGGCGCGTTCCCATTCGTCATGACCCTCCTTGATGGCGGCCGAGAAGGCCTGGGCGATGAGCTCGATGGTCTTGACGGCATCGTCGTTGCCCGGAACCGGGTAGTCGACCTGGCTCGGGTTGACGTTGGAGTCGCAGAGGGCGATCACCTTCACGCCACGGCGGGCGGCTTCGGCGAGGGCCGTCTTGTCCTTGCGGATGTCGAAGATGATGACCGCGTCCGGGATGCGGGCCATGTCCTGGATCCCGCCGACGCTCTGGTCCATGAGCTTGATCTGTTCACCGATCTTGAGCTGCTCGAACTTGGTGTACTTGGCAAGCTCGCCCTTCTCTTGCTTGCGCTTGAGGTCCTTGAACCGGCGGACGGTCTGCGCGATGCTCGAGAAGTTCGTGAGCGTGCCCCCGAGCCAGCGGTTGTGGACGTAAGGCATGCTGCACGCCTGGGCGGCCTGGGCGACCAGGGCCGAGGCCTGCTTTTTGGTGCCGACGAAGAGGATCACTCCCCCGCGCGCGGCGGTCTTCTTGGCGAAAGACGTGGCCTCATCGAGGGCCGTCTGCGTGGCTTCGAGGTTCAAAATGTGAACCCCGTTCCGTTCGCCAAAAATGTATTTCTTCATGCGCGGGTGCCATTTCGAGGCCTGGTGGCCGAAATGGGCGCCCGCCTTCAACAAGTCCACCAACGAAGGCGTGTTTGCCATATGGTTTGTCCCTTTTTCATCGACGTCTTCCCGTTCCTGGCCTCGGAACCCGAGGAAAAGGGCGGAACGAGAGCAAAATGCCGGCGAGACGGCGAGGATGAATAAGTGCGGGGAGTGTAGCGGAAGACGGAAAAATTGGCAAGGGTCTGCAAAAAAAGAGGCGGCGGCCCCGATGAGGATCGGGGCCGCCGCGGGCAGGGGGCGGGGAGCGGGGGCATCGTGCGGAGCTCGAGGAGCCCTTCGACGCCCGGGATGGCCTGGATGCTGACCTGGATCGAGGGATCCCCGCTGCGGACCTGGGAACACTCCCCCTCCGTGAGGTCCCGCGGGACGAGGAGGCGGTACGTGAGGCGGCCGCTCGTGACGACGACCTGCCGCAGCTCGCAGCCCGGATGGCCGATACGAAGGAGGACACGGTAGAGCGCACCCCAACCCTCGTCAGGCACGAACGACCGCGGCGGGAGGATGTCCGCGTTCTGGTCAATCTCCTCGACGTCGAGGAGGCAGACGCGCACGCGGCCGGCGGGCGCGGGCTGCAGCAGGTTGACGACGAGAGGGATACGGATCTTGGTGAGGCCCGCCTCCGCAATGGCATCGCAACCGACCGCCCACTCGAGCCAGGCACGCTCGGACGTGGACAGCTCCCGCCAGGTGTAGGCGAAGAAGCTCCCCCGCGAAAGCGCGATGACGCTGACCACCGGGAGCGGGCAGGAGCGAGAGGACACGCTCCGCATGGCGGCGTTGAGATCACCGCCCAAGGCCTCCGCGTCCCGCGTCGGCATGTTGGCGACACACACGACGTCGAGGAACCCGAGGCGGCGCCCCTCGTTCATGACGACGTCGGCGAGGATGGGGTCGATGCGGAAGGGCGCGATGCTGATCTTCATGATGGGTCTTTCTGCCCCTCCTATCACGGAGGGGTCTTCTTGATGGGTTTCTGCGAAATCAAGAGTGCTCCAGTATAGCAGAAAAGCCCTCTCGCGTCAAGGAAGAATCTCTAAAATTCGCCAATATTAGGCAAAATTGTTCAAAAAGAAAAACCGCCGGCAGGCAGACAGCCTTAGGGCGGCGAACACGGTCAGACCGGGTCGAGGAAGGCGGCGAGCTCCGTCCGCTGCTCGGGCGTGGCGTGGTCGTTGTAGACACGCGTGAGGAGCTCGTCGAGGATCGTCGTCGAGCTCCATGCGGACGTGGCGGCGATGACAGCGTTCCAAGACAGGGCTGCGCTACCCCAGTAGACAGGCCTGTTCGCGAACGTCGGAGACACGCCTCGACAGAGCGAGGCGACCCCGTCGACGCTGGGAATGATGCGCGCGAGCAGAAGAACGAGGGACACGATCGTTTTCTCCTCGTAGCGCCGTACCTCGGGCTTGGCGCGGAACGCCTGCGGAGTAGGAGAAGCGTCGCTCACGGGCACCTGGAAGATGCGGTTGTAGGTGACGTCCTGCTGCTCCGCCTCCAGCCAATGTCGGCGAATCCACTCCTTCTGCGCGTCCGTGACGGGCTCGAGCGCGACGAGGAGCGTCCAGCCGTCGTCGTTGGGCGACTTGGGGAAGTCGGTGTAGACCGGCGGGCGATGCATCCCACGGATGGAATCCGGACGGAGCTGGGAGGTGCGCTCGATGACGACCTGGCCGGCGGCGTTCAGTCGGTCGGCGGAGATCGGCTCGTCATGGCAGTAGGTGACGGCGATGACGAGCAGGGTTCGGTGAGACGGTGCGGGATCAGCCATGTGCAATAACCTCCTCGGGCGATTTCCAACTCTAGCAAAAAATCGCCACCGCGTCAAGTGAAAGGCGATTTTATTCAAGAAAACCGCTTATTTCCCCACCACCGCCTTGATCCGCCGGATTCCCGCCGAAACCGCCTCTTCCTTGATGATCTTGAACCCGCCAAGCTCCCCTGTCCGCGTGACGTGCGGACCGCCACAGACTTCGCTGGAGAAATCCCCCACGAAATACACGTTAATCTTACCACCCAGCTGGGCGTACTTGTCGGTAAAGATGCCGATGGCGCCGCGCACCTTCGCCTCCTCTTCGGTCATGGTTTCAGCGTGGACGGGCAGGTCGCGGGCGATGACGTCGTTGACGATCTGTTCGACTTGGCGGAGCTCTTCATCCGTGAGCTTTTGCGGATGCGGAAAGTCAAAGCGCAAGCGTTCGGCGGTGATGTTGGAGCCGCGCTGCTCGACGTGCGCGCCGAGGACCTGGCGGAGGGCTTGCTGGAGCAGGTGCGTCGCCGTGTGCAGGCGCGTCGATTCGACGGAATGGTCCGCCAATCCCCCTTTGAACGAGCCAGCTGAGGCACGTGAGAGGTCTTGGTGCTTTTTGAATTCGGCTTGGAAGGCAGCGCGATCGACGGCCTGGCCGCGCTCGCGCAACAGTTCCTCCGTCAATTCCAACGGGAATCCGAACGTCGAAAAGAGCTGGAAGGCCTGTTCACCGTTGAGCGGTTCCTTGGCGAGCATCTTTTCGAGCTCGCGGAGGCCTTTTTCGAGGGTCCTGCCGAACTTTTCTTCTTCTTTTTGCGATTCTTGCAGGACACGTTCGCGGTTGGCCTCGAGTTCAGGGTAGGCGACACCGTATTGCGCGATCACCAGCGCAGCCAGCTCGGGCAGGAATGAGCCCACAATTCCCAGCCGCTTCCCTTCACGCATCGCCCGACGCAGCAAACGGCGCACGATATACCCCTGGCCGACGTTGGACGGGGCGACGCCGCGCGCATCCCCCATCACGAAGGTCGCGGCGCGGAGGTGCTCGGCGATGATGCGAAACGGGCGGGCGGCAGCGGAATCTTCGGGACGATACGGCTGGCCGGAACGCTTCGCGATCGCTTCAATAAAGGGTAAAAACGCATCCGTCTCGAAAACAGTCTGTTTCCCTTGCATGATCGCGGCCATGCGTTCGAGGCCCATGCCGGTATCGACGTTTTTCTGGGCAAGCGGCACAAAGGAGCCGTCGGCGCGCTTCTCGAACTGCATGAAGACGTTGTTCCAGATCTCGACGAAGCGGCCGCAGTCGCAGTTTGGATGGCAGACGGCGCCAAATGAGGCGTCGTGAGAGGCGCCGGTATCGTAAAAGATCTCAGTGTCAGGACCGCAGGGGCCAGTTTGGCCGGCAGGACCCCACCAGTTCTTCTTCTTCGGGTAAGCGTAAATGCGGGGCCCGGATTCGGTGCGCGTAGGCTCGTCTTGATCGGCAATCCCCATTTCTGCCGTCACGCCGAGGGTCGCGAACTGGGTCCGCCACAGGTCGATGGATTCCTGGTCGCGCGGCGCATCGGCGTCGCCTTCGAACACCGTCACGTAAATGCGTGTAGGGTCGAGCTTGAGGCCGGATGCGCTCGTAAGAAACTCGAACGACCAGGCGATCGATTCCGCCTTGAAATAATCGCCAAGGGACCAGTTGCCGAGCATCTCGAAAAATGTGAGGTGACGGTTGTCCCCAACCTCTTCGATGTCGTCGGTGCGCAAACACTTTTGGCTGCTCGCGAGGCGCGTGCCCATCGGGTGCGGCTGGCCGAGGAGATACGGGACGAGCGGGTGCATGCCGGCGGTCGTGAAGAGGACCGTGGGGTCGTTTTCCGGCAATAAAGAGGCGGATGGCAAGATTGCATGCCCCTTGGCACGGAAGAAATCGAGGAAGGTCTGGCGTAGGCGGAAGAGCTCCATATGGCCGAAGAATAGCCGAAATGAGCGAAAAAAATCAAGAGATGAAAAATCCCGAGGAATCGGGATGGGGTGCCGACCAGCCCTACACCGGGACGCAGAAGAGCATCTTCGCGCCCGTAGCGCGGATCTGGGCGAGACTCACGGTACGCAAGGCCAAGCCCCACCGTTCCGACCAGCCATCCCCTTCGTCGTCGAGACGGATGGCGTCGACCACGGGATAGACCGTGCCGTACGGCCCGGCGATCGAAACCCCCGGCAGAACGAGACGCGGCCGCGTCCCGAGCGGCACCAGGAGCGCGAGCCAGTTGCGATGCCGCGCAAGATGGCGGAAAGAGGCCGGGGAAGCGGAAGGCACCCGCTCCGCAAACGCAGCCAACGCCGACGCGAGACGCTCATCAGATGCGTACGCATTCATGGGGACGGTATACGCCTGGAACGTCTTTTCCGTCCCATCCGGCAACCGATCGACCGCGAAATGGGAATACGGGAACAGCTCGGACGGCCGAAACGGGTACGCCTGGAACGCACGGTCGAATGGCGGGTAGACCTCGTCAAAGACCTGCGACGCAAGCAAGACCTCGAGGGCACGCCCCTCGTTCTCGATCCACTCGCGTGGACGCCGCTCCAGACGTTCGAGCATAGAAAGGTGCACTTGGGAGAGCTCTTGGTTCATGACCTTCTTCCTTTTCCTGGGAACGATCCCGCGTCTAGGATACCGTGCCGGTCTCCTTTTTCGCAACGAGGTGGGCCTGCTGGACCATTTCCGCCTGGTTCACGAGCACCTTCAGCAAGGAGATATCGATTTCGGCAATGTGTTGCGTCGGTAGGAACAAAAGCAGGTAGGCCTTGCTGTTGGGAGCATACGCATCGGAAGGCACCACCAAGACGTCACGCCTGTCTTCGGTGAGTAGCGAGGCATGCGAAACATGAGACTCGTCGATGGACTTTAATTCGCGGTTGGAGACGCGGAAGACCTGCTTTTGCTTGCTGTCGACCTGGATCTCAGCCTCCGTTCGCAAGGACGACCGGTCCATGATCCGCAGCAGCACGGATTCGGCACCGACCGCGGCGAGGGCATTTTGGGTGATCGCCTGCAACAGTTCACGCGGCAGGCGCCTGCGGTCGACGAGCGTGAGGGACGTGTCGTTAACGAGGCGCTTGAGTAGCTCGATCTTTCGATTGATGGACCCGATATAGCTATACGAATCGAGCAACTCGCCCTTGGTGCGTTCGACGTCGTTTTGGATGCGCGTTGTCTCGGCTTCACGGCGCTCGATATGGCGCTCGTACCAGGTGAAGGTGAAGATGCCCGCCAAGCCGAACAAAAAGATGGTCGCCTCCTCAAGCACGATCTCGGAAATTCCGAAGTAGCCCTGCGTATAGATCGAAGGCGACAGCACCGCCAGGACGAAAAACACCAGATATAGGAAGGAAATCCACTCGATCCGGCGCGGGGACGACTTCATACGGCGACTACCCTACCCCATCCTCCGCCAGAACACCACCGCCGAGGCATTCCTCCCCGCGATAGATCGCGACCGACTGGCCCGGGGCCGGGGCCCATACGGGAACCATGCAGCGGACGCGGTACGACGCGCCACCGATGCGTTCGACCACCGCCGGAACCGGGGCCTGGTGATAACGGGCCATCACCTCGCCTTCGATGGTCGACGCGGCTTCCGCTGACGCGTTTAGCCAATGCACGTCCTCGATGCGCAATTCGGAGCGCCGCAGGAGCGGATCCTGGGCATCCGGGACCATGATAAGCGTGTTGGTTCGACGGTCCTTCGCAGCGACATACCAGGCGCGTTGGCCGGCGTTCACGCCCAAGCCATGACGCTGGCCGATCGTATACCCGTCGAGACCGTCGTGCCGACCGAGAACCGTTCCGTCCGCCGACACAATCGGTCCGGGCGTAGGCGGCAAGCGCTGGCGCAAGAACGCGTGGAAATCAAGTTTCCCGACGAAACAGATCCCTTGACTGTCTGGCTTCGCAGCAACCGGCAAGCCAAAACGGCGCGCCTCTTCGCGGACCTGCGGCTTGTGGAGATGGCCGACCGGAAACAGGCTGCGAGCAAGAGCATCGCGGTCGATGCGCTGCAGAAAATAGCTCTGGTCCTTCGCGGGATCGATCCCCTTCCAAAGATGTGGACCATCCGCATCAAGGCTGACGCGGGCATAATGGCCGGTCGCGACACCATCAAACCCAAGGCGCCGGGCCTCCTGATAGAAGAGCCCGAACTTGATCTCCTCATTACACAAAATGTCCGGATTCGGCGTACGGCCCGCCCGGTATTCCGCGAACATGCGATCGAGGACGCGGGCGCGGTACCGCTCCTCGAAATCAAATGTGAGCAGTGAGATCCCTAATTTGGCGGCCACACGCAAGGCGTCGCGGCGTTCGGCGCGCCATTGGCATTCGCCGGTCCACAGGTCCTTGCTGTCGGACCAGTTCTTGATGAATCCGCCGACGACTTCATATCCCTGTTCCTGCAAACGGGCTGCGGCGACGCTCGAATCCACCCCGCCGGACATGCCGACGAGGATCCTGGACCCGGGAGGCAGCGGCGGACGAAGGCTCATATGCGATCAAGCCCGCTGCTTGTTGGCACGGATGGCTTCTTGGCCTTGGAGGACGCTTCCCGTGGCCTCATTCACGGCCAGTTGACCACAGGCGGCATCGATGTCCTCGCCGAACGTGATGCGATGGGTAGCAGGGATGCCAAGCTCGTGCAATTCGCGCAAAAAAGCGACGCGACGGTCTTTTGGCGTGCCGGCAAAGGCTTGCGTGTTGTGGTATTTGATCAAATTGACATGGATCAGGCGCATGTCGTCGCCAAAGAGGCGCTTGAGGGCGAGCGCGTCTTCCGGACGGTCATTCACGCCGGAGAGCAGGAGGTATTCAAACATCACCTTGCGGTTGGTCGTTTCCATGTACGTTCGGACCGCCGCCATGAGCTTCGCCAATGGATAGGCACGGTTCACTGGCATGATCTTCGAGCGGACCTCGTCGATCCCGGAATGCAAGGAGATGGCGAGATTAACCTGAAATTGCTCGCTCGCGAGACGGAGGATCCCAGGCACCACTCCACAAGTAGAAATACTCATGTGTCGCGCGCCCAAATTGAACCCTTGAGGATCGTTCAGCATCCGCAGGGCCGCGAGGACCTCATCGTAATTGTTGAGCGGCTCCCCCATCCCCATCAGGACGACGTTCGTCACGCGATCGCTGTCCGCCTTGAGGCGTCGCGCGTAATGGATCACCTGCTCGACGATCTCGTCGCGCGTGAGGTTACGGATCCAACCCATCGTGCCGGTGGCGCAGAAGGTGCACCCCATGGCGCAACCGACCTGTGAAGAGACACAGACCGTATTTCGCTCGTCCTGGTGGCGCATGAGGACGGCTTCAATGCTCTTGTTGTCGGCGCAGGCGAGGAGCGTCTTGACGGTCTCGCCGTTATCCGCCGATTGGCTGCGCACGAGTCGCAGGGCATCCCACGGCAAGGCTTCGGCAAGGGCGGCGCGGAGCGGCTTGGACAACACCGTGACCTCATCCCACGACGCACGCTGCTCAACGTAAAAGGCCCGCTTGATTTGGTTCAAGCGGAACGCGGGTTCGCCCTGTTGGGCAAGAAGCTCAGCGAGACGGGAAAGCTGCATCGGAATTCCAAAGAGATTGGGCTAGGGCCTTGGCGGCGGCAAACATCCGTTCGCGGGTGGGCGCGCCGTAGACAACGACTAGGACATCCTTCCCGGATTCGGGCTTCCCGTCAACCCCCACCGGCCGCAGCCAGGCGACCAGGTTATGGCGGGATTTTTCAAGATACCCGGTCTTGCCAGCGATGACCCAGACGTCGGGATCAAAGCGCAAAAGGTCATTTGTAGAATAAATGGGATGATTGCGGGGATTCGGACTGATGACCTTCACGACGCGGGTGTCGGTGCTTGCCGCCTTTTGCAACGGACGCCACGCAAAGGCCCGGTCGGCGATGAGGGCCATTTCGCGGGCCGAGGCCACATTGCGGGCATCCATGCCCGACGGCTCATAGACGATGGCCGCTTTGGCTCCGGCACGTTGGATCTCACGGTTCATGAGGACGACGCTTTGTTTTGCGCTGACCCCTAAGGCCCGAATGAGCGCCATCGCGGCGTTGTTCGCGCTCGCAGTGATGCTCGCGTACCATAAGTCCTCAAAGGTCACCTTCGTCCCCACCGGAACACGCAAGCGGCCACCACCGACCTCATCGACGGTTTTCAATGTCATCCTCGCCCGCCAGGGCACCGTATAGTTCTTCCAGACGAGTGCCGAGATCAGCTTCGTTAGGCTTGCGATCGGCCAACTCTTTTCGGCGTTCCAGGCATAGAGTTCACGACGTGATTTGGGCGTGATCGCGTAGGCGGCCGCGAGGCCATATGCGCTCGGATCAAACGTGGACGAGCTAGGAGTGGCTACTTGGAGCGAAGACACGGGAACATGTGGAACCTCAATCACGGGGATCACGGGCTGGACCGAAGAGGAGGTCGTTTCGGCAAAACCGATACGGGATGGAAAAAACCCTAAAAATAGGGCTAAAATGACGATTTTAGCGCTGAATGACCACGGTCGTGCCAATTGGAGTCCAGTCATATAGCAGTTTTGAAACACCTTCCCCGATACGGACGCAACCATGGCTGACAGGCGTCCCTAAATGGTCTTTCCCCTCCTTCTTGCCGCCTGGCCATTCAGGCAATTCGTGGATTCCGTACGTCCAGCCCTTGAACCCCATCCAATACGGCATCCATAACTTGGCACTGCCGGACCAGGCGCGAGGGCTCTTGGTCATGATCTTGAAAGTACCCACGGGCGTAGGCGTACGAGCTTTTCCCGAAGACACCGGATGAGCCGCGATGACCACTCCATTAAGCTCCTGGTACAGTTTCTGCTCGGAAAGGTCGACCCGGATGAGCTTCTCCAGAGACTTGGCTTCCCCACGGATCGGATCATACGCATTTTTTACTTCCGTACCGTCTTGGTACCCGTCACGGTCGGTATCGCCATCCAGCGGGTCGCTGCCGAAGGCGATTTCCAGGGCGTCAACCAAGCCATCGGCATCGCCATCCTGCTCGACCAGGCGCGCCCCGGGGCGGGCCTGAAGAGGGTCAAAACCTGACCGAACCTCGACGCCATCAGCGAAGCCGTCACCATCGGTATCGGCGGAATCCGTGCGCGTCCGGAAGAGGCGCTCTTCCCAAACATCCAAGAGGCCATCCCCGTCGGTATCAACCGCTGCCGCGAACGCGCCAAGCGGGAACAGCCAAAAACACAGGATGGCAAATAGGACACGCCACGAACGGCTCGACGTCGACATAGCCTAAAAACGGATCGTTTCACCCGGCGCAACGGTCCCTTGCGCGGTTGGCGGGGTCGGCGCGGAAGGCGTCGGCGGAATCGGGCCAAGATCGAGGAAAAACGGTTCCTCTGCCGGCGCATTCGCACGAGCCGGAGCTGTCGATGCGGACGTACGTGGACGGATCACGATCGGGTCACGCGCCCCTTCGGGCTTCGCCGTTCCGGAACGCGGCTCCCGAGCTGGACGGTCCCCGGCGCGCGGGACGGACCCACGCTCGCCGCGACGCTCCTTCGCAGGCCCGCGATCAGATCGCGGTGGGCCGCCCCCATCCCGTCGAGAGCCACCGGAACCCGCAGACGGACGGCCCTGTTGGCGGGCCTCGCGTTCCTGCTTGATCAGGTCACGACACTCGGGACAATAGATCGGCTTAGAGGGATCCAGTTGCACCGCCAACTCGAAGGCTTTTCCGCAGCGTTGGCAGGTATGTGGGAAGCTCGGCTTCTTGCGCATTTTCGATGCCGCCTTTATCGCCTTGCGTGATTCCTCGATCTCGGACAACCGTTCAGGTCGGATCACGAGGGTCGGCATGGAGATGCCGACCGCCGTCTCGTCGTCGTGGAAGTGGGTCGCGGATTCGCTCTCGGTCGCAGTGCCGGAATAATGGACGACCGGGGCGGTTTTTCCGCCAGCGGATTCTGGAGGCGCTGCCCCGATAATGGCGTCGGATAATGAAGCAGATGCGACTGAAACAGCAGAAACGTTCGCGTCAGCTGGCGGGAGGTGTACGAATTCCATCCCTGACCACTTGAGGACTTTCTCCTCGATAATGTGTCGCGGTTGGGCATAGCGCTCGCGGCTGACCTGGACGACCTTCTCCGCGCTTGCCGTCCGCTTGGCGATGGGGGGCAACGTATTCGCGGAAAACGGCTGGGTCGCGACGCCATCGACCATGAGCTTCAGGTACATCTGGAATTTTGCCAAGCTGACAAGGTCTTCAGGCGTAAACGTCGGAGCGAACTCCGTTTCGAGGGTGGCCGCATCCTGGGGACCGACACGCATGATGACCATGGTGCCGACGTTCCCCAAGATGGCGTCCTGAACCGGCTCTTCGAGCTGGGCCATGTACTGGTGGGCAACCGTGAGGTTCAACCGGTACTTACGGGCTTCGGAAAGGATGGTTGCGAATGACTCGTTGGCGAAGTTCTGGAACTCGTCAACGTAAAAGTAGAAATCGCGGCGATCACGCTCGGGGATGTTCTGGCGCTCCTGCGCAGAGAGCTGGATCTTGGTCACGAGCATGCCGCCGAGCAGACGCATGCCGTCTTCTCCGATGCGGCCCTTCGAGAGGTTTGCGATCAGGATCTTCCCCTCATCCATGATCTTGCGGATGTCGATCGTCGACTTTACCTGGGCGACGATGTTGCGGACCATCCCGGAAGAAAGGAACTGGCCGACCTTGTTTTGGATGGCGGCCCCGGCCTCGATCGCGTACTTTTCGTCCCAAGACGCATATTCGGCGACCCAAAACGTCTTTACGACCGGATCCCGGATCTGATCGACGACCTTTTGGCGATAATCCTTGTCCACAAGGAGCCGATTGATCCCCATCAGCGTAGACCCGGGCGAATCGAGCAACGCGGAGATGCAATTCGTTAGGATGTATTCCATGCGAGCGCTCCAAACGTCGGGCCAGATCTTTTTGAAGACGCCCATCAGGCCATCACGGACGAGGTGTTTGCGGTCCATGTCCCCAGGCGCTTCAAGGATATTGAAACCAATCGGATAGGCGGTATCGGCGGGGTTGAAATAGACGACATCATTGATCCGCTCGGCGGGGATGAAGTCAATCAGCTTTTCCGCGACGTCACCATTCGGATCGATGAAACAGCATCCATGGCCCGCGTAGATGTCTGCCAGGATCATGTTCTCCATCAGCGTCGACTTGCCCATGCCCGTCTTCCCGACGATATACATGTGACGACGGCGATCGTCCGTCTTGATACCGAAACGCCGTCCGGTATTTCGGAAGTTCACCTCCCCGAAGAGGGTGATTTCGTTATCGTGGTCGTGGGTGTAAACGGTTGACATAAGAGGCTATTCCCCGTACGGGATATTGGTGGGCGCTTCAGACTTCTTCGCCTGCGTACGCCGCAAGAGTGGGGCCTTGACCTGGGCCAAGATCGGGAAGTGCCACAGGGTCGCAAGCTCTTCCGTAGAGAGGAAGAACGGCGACAGGCCGACCCCGTCCGACCGATCGATGTACGCTTGGATGACCTTGTTCTTGCGCACGTTGTTCCGCTGGTCCTTGAACCACCAGAAATCGTTGTTCATGCCTATCTTCTTGCTGTCCGGGCGTAGCGCCTGCATGTTGAAGGTCTTGAACTGGTTCATGCTGCCCATGAACGGCGTGATTACTTTGGCGCGCTGCATCTTTTCCTTCTTCGCAACGTAAATCACACGGATCTTGGCCATGAAACCGATTTTAGACATCTTGCGCTCGATATACTCGAGGACAAGCCGCTCGCCAGGGGATAGGGTCGTGATTTTTGGCGGGCCATCCTTTTTTTTCTCCTCCTTTTTTTCGCCCCCACCGAACGGGATGAAGATGCTGAGGATCCCTTCGATGACCTCCACCGGGAAGCGCAGGATATTATCGACAAACGTAGGCGGCTTCGCCTTTACTTCGCCTTTCAGCTTGGCGATTTCAGCCTCGGCACGCGCCTTTGCTTCCTTCTGGTCGGTGGGCATCAGCACGATCTGGTACCAAAACTGCTCACCGGGACCGACGCGCGAGAGGTTTTCCAGCATGACGGCGATCGGGTCTTTCATTTCCCCGGATACTTGGTCGGTAAAATCGCTGTAGGTCTTGAGCGGAAACGCGTCAGACTTCACGAACGTCATTTCCGTCCCCCAAAGGTCGTAGGCGGCGTCCGGATACTGGGTCGGGACCTGCTTCGCGTAATCTTCCACAAGATCGATATCCGCATCAGGATATTGCGCGAAAATGGCCGCCTCAGCGAGATCACGGAGACGCTTCTCGAGACGGAGGCAATATTGGACATCGCCCTCGATCGAAACGATTTCGACGGACAGCGGTGACTGGAATTCGCCACGGAGCCACTTCCCCGTCCAGCTGGCCCCGGCGCCGGCGGCCGCCAATGCGGAAAAAATGTTCTCAGCCGCTTTTGGCGTCTGCTCGCTCGTACGAGGAACGGTCACCCGCAAGACCACGAATTCTTTTTTTGCAGCTGCCTTGCCTTGCACGTGTTCCAGCCACAAATGGCGCGCCGCCCAAAGGAACACCCAGAGGAAAATCAACCACCCGCCGGAACGGAACAGGATCCACATTCCGGTGAAGGGGTCATCCCCAAAGGCCTGCAGAAGGCCCGTAAGCCAAAGATCAAACATGCTGCAACCAAGGATAGCATACGGAAGGGCGCCCCAAAAGCGGGGAGCGGCCCCGAGGAAATCGACATGCTGCGTCGACGAACCCCCCTTGCTTGCAACGAAAAACGCTTCCCGGCAAGGGGAAGCGCTTTCATTCTTCATGAGTACTAGGCTTTTTTCCGCTGCTCCCAAGCGTTCCAGCTCACGAGGACCATCGGCGCGACGAAGATCGAGGAGTACGTCCCGAACAGGATGCCGAGCATCATGGCGAGGGTAAACTCGTGCATCGATCGGCCGCCGAAGAGGAAGATCGCGAGCAAGACGATCAGCGTGGTGCAGGACGTGTAGATCGAGCGCAGGTAGGTCTGCTTCAAGGAGAAGCTGACCACCTCCTCGAACGACGCTTTCATCCGCGGCAGGTTTTCACGCACACGGTCCATCACAACGATCGTATCGGTGATCGAATATCCAAGGATCGTGAGGAGCGCCGCCACGAAGGGGGTTCCGATCTCGACGCCTGCGAACCGACCCAACAGGGCGAAGATGCCGACCGGAATGATGATGTCGTGCGCGGCCGCAAGCATCGTGACAACCCCATATTTCCAAGATGCCACCGGCGCGGAGACCCTGCGGAACGTGTACGCGATATACGCCAAGATCAGGAGGAGTGCGACCGCGATCCCTTGCAGGGATTTCGTACGCAGCTCTTCGCCGATCACGGGGCCGACGGCATCGAAGCGCTGCTCCACAAGATCCCCGTGCTTCGCGCGCAAGGCCCGCACCACCTGGCCGTACTGCTCCTGCGTAAGGGCCTTGGTGCGAATCTGGATCTCCTTCTCCCCCACCGGCTGGACAACCGGCTCTCCCACGTCCTGGCCGGATTGGCGAACGGTCTCAACGATCTCCACGACCGACGGACGCGTCCCGGTGAATTGGAATCCCATCAGGGACCCGCCCGTAAAGTCGATGCCGAAGCGCAGGCCCCAGGCGATCACGGCGGCGAGCGAACCCGACAGCAGCAACGCCGAACAAGCGAACCAGACTTTTCTCCAGCGAACGATGTTAAATGACATAGGGGCGAGGCTAGGATTTGTTGGTGACGTCACGCGGCTGCAGGAACCACCAGCCATGCTTGGCGAGCCCCGTCGAGGCAAGGGCGCGCAACCAGACGCGGCACGTCACGACGGCGGTGAAAAGCGAGATGAGCACGCCGATCGCAAGCGTCAGGCTGAACCCACGAATGACGGACGAGGAGAACCAGTAGAGCACGGCACATGAAATGAGCACGGTCACGTGGCCGTCACGAATCGATGGCCAGGCGCGGCGGAAGGCGTCTTCCAAAGCCACCGACAACCCCTTCCCGAGCCGCCATTCTTCTTTCAGGCGTTCGAACACTAGCACGTTCGCATCCACCGCGATCCCGATCGACAGGATGAATCCGGCGATCCCGGACAAGGTGAGCGTGACCGGCAGGAATTTGAAGACCGCAAGGGACAAGCCGGCGTACAAGGCCAACGAACCGATCGCGACAAGGCCAGGCACGCGATAAAGGAGGATCATGAACAGCGCGACGAAGACGAAGCCGATCAGGCCCGCCTTGAGCGACGCGGCCAACGAATCCGCCCCCAGGCTCGCGCCGATCGTCTGCTGACCAACGATCTCGATCGGGACCGGCAAGGCTCCCGCCTGCAAGCTGCGGGCTAATTCACGCGCCTCATCAAGGCTACGCGCACCGGTAATGACCGCCTGCCCGCCCGGAATTTCCGACTGGACCGTCGGCGCCGAGATCAGGACCCCATCAATGAAGATGCCGATCCGTTTGCCGATATTGGCACGGGTAAGCTCGGAAAAGAGCTCGCGCCCCTCGTCATTGAATTGCAGGGCAACCTGAAGGCCACCCGTCTGCTGGTTGAAGTCGACGCGCGCGTTCTGCAGCTGCTTCCCCGTGAGCTTCGTCGCCTTCCAACCGTCAGCCGGCGGAAGAATATCTTCCTTCAAGAGCTTTGGATATGTCGCAACCTGAGCACGGAGATCATACACGGGACGCTCGTCTGTCTTGTAGATCAGGTGGAAGCCAAATGGAGTTTCAACAACATCAGACACCTGGCCTTTCGGCAGGGCGAAGAACGGTTTGGCGAAGGACTCGACGAAGCGGTCGGCCGCCGGATCGACGGGAGCTTCCTCGGTCCAGTCCAAAAGCCCTTCCGTCGTGCTGGCAGACGGCTCCATCGAGAACTCGCGAACGAGCTGGATGAAATTTTGCGGCGTGGCACGCCCCTTGAGTTCGCGGATCTTGGCTTCCGCATCTGCCTTAGAAAGCGTCGAAAGACCTCCTTCGGCACCGGCGTAGGAGATCAGCAGGTGATGGCCGGTCGCCTCTTTCGTGACCTGCTTGCGCTCGTCGAGACGGACCACCGCATACCGAAGCGGCGTTTCGACGACCCGAAGGAGCGTGCCGGTGACGGTCTCCGAACGGAGCGCGGCATACACGTCCGGACTCTTCTCGCGCAAGAATTCCGACGGGAGCGCCGTCGTGCTGCTCACGGACTGCCGGGCGAGCGCGGAAAAGTCCGCCCCCGGGGCCCGGAGCGCCTGGACAAGGGCCTCGGCTTTGGCCTTCGCGGCCGCATTTTCACGGGTGATGCGCGCCTGCTCTTCCGTCGTCAATTCACGCGCTGGTTCTGCGCTCTCTTCCTTGAATTCCAAGATCGGCGTCTTACCAATCAGCGTGATGGCATCGTTGATGTCGCGGATCCCCGCCAATTCGACGCTCACACGCCAGCTATCGCCGGCCTGGGTCGTCTGGATCAGGGGTTCGGACACGCCGAGGCTATTGACGCGGCGCTCGATGACGTCGCGGACGCCATTGAGGGCCTCTTGGCGCTCAGCGGCAGGCACTTTGGAGACGTCAGCCTCATATTCGAGGCGCGTGCCGCCCTGGAGATCAAGCCCGAGCACGAAATTCGGCGCGACCTGGTAGGAAGATTCGTAGCCCAACACGCGGCCTGCCTGGCGCAACAGCCAGTTGGCGGGCGCCGGGAGCAGGTATAAGGCCGTCAAAAGCGACAGCACGAACAAACCCACCGCACGGCGGCGGGTCGAGAGCTTTGAAGGGAGGGGGGATGTGGTAGCCATAAAAAATAACGTCGTGGCCCAGCCTAACCAACGCGTACGGGCGATGCAAGGCGGGTTTTAAAAGCCCCGCGCCATCAAATGATGACGCGGGACCCTCGCATTACGCGCCTTTCTCAAGCTGCGGCGTGATCCTCGGCGGCAACGTCCGCATAATCCACCACTGCTGGACGACCGAGAGGATGCTCATCACGAACCAATACAACGTGAGCCCGGCGGGCAGGGAGAACCCGATGAATCCTGTCAGGATCGGCATCGTGTACATCATCTGCTTATTCATCATGGCCGCCATGTTCTCATCCTGCGCGACCGGCTTTTCGGCGACCTCAGCGGGAGGCGGGGTTACCGAAGCCGGCATCGACTTCATCATCTGGCGGCTCTGCAAGAACTGCACCAACGCCGAGGCGATCGCGAGGACCGGGCTGGCCTTGGTCAGGTTGAGGAACCCCAGGAATATCGGCTGGATCGTACCCGGATTCTGGACGAACGGATACAGGAGCCCAGCGTCAATCGTGCCCAGCCCTTGCGACAGGGCCCGGTACAGCCCGATGAAAATCGGGATCTGGATCAGGAGCGGCAAGCACGACGAGGCCGGGTTCACCTTCTCGCGCGCATAGAGAGCCATGAGTTGGCGCCCTTGCTCTTCTTTATTATCCTTATACGTCTTGCGGATCTCCTCGATCTTCGGCTGGATGGCCTGCAAGGCACGCTGCTGCTTGATCTGGAGGGCCGTAAACGGCCATAGGATCAGCTTGACCAGGAAGGTGAGGGCGATGATCGCCAACCCGAGGTCGTGCCCTGGCAAGACGTTATAAAGCCCAATAAGCAGGTTAAAGAGCGGCTGCAAGAAAAGCGTCGTGAACATACTGGTTTAAGCCGCGGCCAGGCCCGCATCTTGGGCGTCGGCTTCCGCGGCCGTTTCAGGGCGGTCCGCAGTTTTATCGGCATCGGATTCGGCGGATTCAGCCGAGGCAGCCTGTTCTGCCGTCTCTTTGGCGGCTACCGGCTCCGCGACCTCCACTTCCCCTCGGTCCGAATCGGCGACGACAGCCCCACCCTGTTCGCGGATGGTGATCTTCCAACCGACGAGCTTCGCGGCCAAACGCACGTTCTGCCCACCCTTGCCGATGGCGAGGGAAAGCTGGTCCGGGGCGACCGACACGATGGCGAGGCGCTGTTCCTCATCGAGGGATACCTCCAGGACGTTCGCCGGCGCAAGGGCGGCCTTGATGAAGGCCTCCGGGCGCTCGTCCCACTGGATGATGTCGACTTTTTCACCGCCAAGCTCGCGGATGATGGTCTGGATACGCACCCCGCGCTGACCGATGCACGAGCCGATGGGGTCAATGGCGTCATCCGTCGTCGCTACGGCGACCTTGCTGCGGCTCCCCGCCTCACGCGACATCTCTTTGATCTCCACAATCCCGTTGGCGATTTCAGGGATTTCTTGGGCGAAGAGCGCAGCCACAAGCTGGGGGCTGCTGCGCGACAGGCGGATTTCCGGACCTTTCGTCGTCAAAGCGACCTCGCGGAGCAAGGCCTTGATGCGGGTCCCCGGGAAGTAGCGCTCGGTCTCGATCTGGTCTTCCGGCAAAAGCACGCCCGTCGCACGACCGAGGTCGATCAGGACCACGCGGCCTTCGCGGCGCTGCACGGTGACGTTCATCAGCTCGCCTTCGCGGCCTTTGAAATCATTGAAGATCACGCCACGCTCGGCTTCACGGAGCTTCTGGAGGATCACCTGCTTGGCCGTCTGCGCCGCCATGCGCCCGAAGGCGGCTGGCACGCCCAACTCGACGCGGATCTCCTCTCCCAGCTGCGCGTCCGGCTTGAGGTCGCGCGCGTCCGCAAGCATGATCATCGTCTTCGGGTTGAACTTGAACTCCTCCGCAAAATCTTCGGCGGTCATTACCGGAGCGGACTTGTCATCCTTTTTGCGAGGGGCCGTGGCGGCATCGAAACGGGCGAAATAGTCGTCATCGAGCTTCATATCCTCAACGACGGTCTTCACATCAAACACGCGAATCCCGCCGGTCATGCCGTCGTATTTTTCGGAATCGAATTCAACCACGATATTCTGGTTCTTGTTGCCAAAATCCTTGCGGTAAGCCGCCGAAAGCGCCGTCTCGACCGTCTCGAGGACGGACTCAAGGGGAATGTTCTTCTCTTCCGCGATCTGCTTCATTGCCAGGGTGATAGGGCTAGCCATAGGAAAAGGCGAGAAATAAGGTGACCCGTTCGGTCAGAACAGGTCATTGCTGACAGCATGCCAGAACGACCGCCGCCCGTCAAAGACCTAGGGAGCGCAGGCGCTCGAGCGCCTCCTCCTGCTCACGAGTCAACTTTTTCGGGACCGCCGCGCTCAAGTGGGCGATATGGTCTCCGCGACGACCCTTTTGCCGCGAAGGGACACCCTTGCCGGCCAGGGTCACCTTCGTTCCGACGGGCGTACGCGCATCGATGGAAACCTCGACCACGCCATCCACCGTCTCGACCGGGACAGCCCCGCCCAAGAGCAGAACGCTGTAAGGGACATCGATATGCGAATGGATCTGGGCACCGTCGCGCGTAAAGCGCGAATCCTTGGCAACGTGGAGGCGCAAATACAAGTCACCGGACGTTCCGTTATACGGCGCCGCTTCCCCCTGCCCAGGCATCTGCAAGGTATCGGTTTCAGAGACGCCGGGGGGGACATCCACCTGCAGCTTGACTTCACGTCGCCGAACGCCCGTTCCCTTGCAGGGCGCGCACGGCTCTTCCGGGATTTGGCACAGACCTTCACAGGTCGGGCAGACGGCAGCGACCTGCATCGTGCCGAACAGCGTACGTTGGGCCTGGCGGACTTGGCCGGAACCGTTACACATCGTGCAAGCCTTGCGGCGGGTGCCGGGCTTGGCCCCATCGCCATGGCACGTCTCGCACCGATCCGGGCGCACGAGAGTCAGGTCCTTCCGCACGCCAAAGACAGCCTCCTGGAACGACAGCTCGAGGTCGACCGCGATATCTTGGCCGCGTCGTGCCTGCCGTCCGCCACCAGAGGCACGCCCGAACCCGAACATCTCCGAAAGGATATCCCCAAAGTCCCCGAAATCGCCCATGTTCACGTTAAACCCGCCGGGGAATCCTCCCTCGAAGCCGCCCGGGCCCGGACCGCCCTGCTCGAACGCCGCCGACCCGAACCGGTCATAGGCGGCGCGCTTTTTCTCATCCCCTAGCACCTGGTATGCTTCGTTGACATCCTTAAAACGCTCGGCATTCCCGCCCTTGTCGGGATGATGCTCGTGCGCCAGACGGCGGAACGCCTTCTTGATCTCGTCCGCTGTCGCCGTCTTCGGCACGCCAAGGCTGGCGTAGTAGTCTTTTTGAGGCATGGGAGACAGGAATGTTTAAGCCAAAAGAATGCGCCTTATTGCTTCACCACGAAAAAGCAGTTCTTTGCCACCGCCTCCCCATCGACATCGACGCTCACCTCATAACACCCCAGCGCCTTGATCGGGAACAGGTGGAAATTCATAAGGCCGCTGATCTTGTTCGCGGGATCGTTGCTTGCCTCGACCGTGAACGCGTGATCGAACAGGCTTGCCTCCGTCTCCCGATGCGTGAGTCGCACGCGCAGCGCGTGCGCTTTCGTCGCATCCGCATCGCGAATTTCGAAGGCGACGGACATGGTCGGCATGGTAAGCGGCGCTTCGGGGGTCGGGACTTCCTTCGCGTTCACGCGCTCAAGGATGCCATGGAGGATGAAGGAGCCTTCCGTGGTCCGCGCGGCTCGTTCGGCGCACAAGAGAAAATACGGGGTCATAGCAGAGCGAGCCGGGCGGGCAATCAGATGCCCGCCCGTATCAGTCGTTAGGGAGATTAGGAATTTGCCTTGCCCTCACTGGGTTCGCCATCCGCTTTTGGCGCTTCCTCCGACGCGGGAGCGGCGGTTTCGCGCTCGGTGACGGGCTGATAGAGGGACGCGCCGACCTTTTGGGCCTCGGTCGCCAATTCGTCCGCCGCCTTCTTGATCGCCTCGAGGTCGTTGCCGTCCTTGAGCTGCTTAAGCGTCGCCATCTTGGCTTCAATCGAGGCCTTGTCTTCAGGCTTCACCTTCGCCTCGTTCTCCTTGAGCATCTTCTCGGTCGTGTAGATCATGGTTTCGGCCATGTTCTTGACCTCGATGGCTTCACGCTTTTTCTTGTCCTCATCCG
The DNA here is from genome assembly GCA_964474805.1 of uncultured Gammaproteobacteria bacterium. Classification (GTDB taxonomy): domain Bacteria; phylum Patescibacteriota; class Patescibacteriia; order 2-12-FULL-60-25; family 2-12-FULL-60-25; genus JAGOUA01. The sequence goes on along the minus strand of CAYYTQ010000004.1, from coordinate 14,537 downwards.
CGTGCAGCTCGGCCTCCTTACGCATACGCTCGACCTCTTCCTTGGAAAGGCTGCTCGACGCGGTAATGGTGATCTGCTGCTCCTTGCCGGTCGCCTTGTCCTTCGCTTTCACGGAAAGGATGCCATTCGCGTCAAGATCGAAGGAGACCTCGACCTGCGGCACGCCACGCGGAGCCGGCGGAATCCCGGAAAGGGTGAACTTGCCCAACGAGCGGTTGTCGCTCGCCATCTCGCGCTCGCCCTGAAGCACATGGACCTCGACGGACGTCTGGCCGTCGGCCGCCGTCGAGAAGGTCTGGGACTTGGACGTCGGGATGGTCGTGTTACGATCGATCACCTTGGTCATGATGCCGCCCTGGGTCTCGATGCCAAGCGAAAGCGGGGTCACGTCAAGGAGAAGCAGCTCGCCCTTAATGTCGCCTTGCAGGTTCCCGGCCTGGATGGCGGCGCCGATTGCGACCACCTCATCGGGGTTCACCGAAGCGTTGGGCTTCTTGCCGAAAAACTTCTCGACCGTCTGCTGTACGAGCGGCATGCGGGTCATGCCGCCGACCATGATCACCTCCTGGATGTCGGAAATGCTGATTTTGGCGTCCGCGAGGGCTTTCTTGCAGGGCTCCAGCGTCTTGTCGACGAGGTCGCCGACGATCCGCTCCAAATCAGACCGCTTGAGCTTGAGCTGCAAGTGGCGCGGGCCGGAAGCGTCGCTCGTGATGAACGGCTGGTTGATTTCGGTCTCGACGGCACTCGAAAGCTCGATCTTGGCCTTTTCGGCGGCATCCTTGATGCGCTGCAAGGCGAGCGGGTCCTTGGCGAGATCGATGCCGTCGCTCTTCTTGAACTCGTCGATCACCCACGCGATGATGCGCTGGTCGAAGTCGTCGCCACCCAAGTGGGTGTCCCCGTTGGTGGCGCGGACCTCGATGGTGTTCTGCTGGGTCGCGGCATCATACGCGACTTCGAGGACGGATACGTCAAACGTGCCGCCGCCGAGGTCGTACACGACGATCTTCTCGTCTTTTTTTCGGTCAAACCCATACGCCAAGGCCGCGGCCGTGGGCTCGTTGATGATGCGACGGACATTGAGGCCTGCGATCTCGCCCGCGATCTTGGTCGCCTGGCGCTGTGAGTCGTCAAAATAGGCGGGAACCGTGATAACGGCTTCGGTCACCTTCTCGCCCAAGCGGGCTTCCGCGTCCGCCTTGAGCTTTTGCAGCACCATGGCAGAAATCTCTTCCGGCGAATATTCCTTGCCCGCCATGAGGACCTTCACCCCGTCCCCCGCCTTCGCGAGCTTGTATGGGAGCCATTTCTGGTCACGCTGCACTTCAGCGTCGTCCCAGCGGCGGCCGATGAGGCGCTTCACCGAGAAGAGGGTGTTTTCGGCGTTCACCATCCCCTGGCGCTTGGCGATCTGGCCGACCAGGCGTTCGCCCGTCTTTGAGATCGCCACCACGGACGGCGTGGTACGCGCGCCCTCCGCATTTTCCAAGACCTTCGGTTGGCCGCCTTCGACGATGGCCACGCACGAGTTGGTCGTTCCCAAGTCAATTCCGAGGATTTTAGGCATATGAAGCTAAGAGGTTTTCGTGATGTTGACCTTGATGGCCGTTTGGGTCGCCGACCGTTTCGGCAGGCGGACCTTGAGGACGCCGTTTTCGTAGTTCGCTTCGGCGTCATTTTCCTGCACGGGCCCCGGGAGCGGGATCTTGCGGAACACCAGGCCGTGCCGCACTTCCTTGCGATAATAGTTCTTCTCGTCGATCTCGACCTTGCGCTCGTGCGCCGCCTTGATCGACAGGACGCCCTGGTCGATGGACAGCTCGATGTGCTTCGGGTCCATCCCCGGCATGGGCGCCTCGACCATGTAGGCGTTTTCTACCTCATACACGTCGACAAGCGGGATCAGGCCCGAGCCCGCGCCCTGCTTGGCAGGCACCAATGACGAGCGCATTTCCTCGAACAGCTGTTCCGCGTCGCCAAACGGCTCCAACAGGAACGGTGACCATTTGATGAGAGACATATCAATTCGGAGGACAAGATTAAGCCGCCTTTGCGATAATGACGCGTGCCGGCTGCAGGACCCGCCCATGGAGACGCCAGCCTGGCTGGACGACACGCAGGATCGTGCCTTCCGGCTTGTCAGAAACCTCTTCGGTCACGGCGTCATGGACCTGGGGATCAAATGCCCCATCCGTGGCGATCCGTTCGAGTCCCGCCTGCCCGGCAGCCTGGTCCCAGAGCGACTGGACGGCCTTGATGCCGACGAGCCACTTGTCCCAAACCGTCTTTTCCGCCTCCGGAAGCGTTTGGGTCGAGGGGACGAACGAGAGCGCCAGGCCGAACTGGTCAAGGACCGGCAGGAGGTCGCGCAAGAGCCGCTCGTTGGCGAACTTCGCGCGTTCGACCCGCTCGGCATCACTCTCGCGCTTCAGGTTCTGATAATCGGCTTGCGCCCGCTTCCAGCCGGCGAGATACGTTTCACAGGAAGGACAAGCCGGCTGCGTTTCAGGCGTGGCAGAGGGTTGCGTAGATTCATCCATAGAAATTAGGAAACGAGAGTGGATACATAGGTGAGAGCCGCGTGTGCACGGGCATAATCCATGCGGACGGGCCCAAGGAGGCCGATGAAGACGCCATCCCGATCGAGGTAGACCGTCGAGCAGGACGAACCGAACGGCCCTTCTTGTCCAATGAGGATACAGGGCCCTGGCACGGTCGGCGGGGGCAAGACCTGCAGGGCCTCGTCCAAGCGGTCAAGGACCTCGGACAGGGACACGACCCGCTGCCAATCGCGGAATTCCGGCTGGGCAAAGAGTTGCGAGAGACCGGTATAATATGAGTCAAATGCCGCGAAGCGCACGAACACTCCGAGCTCCGTCAGGTCCGCCACCGCGCGCGCGAGATGCTTGAGGCGCAGGCCGGGATCGGCGGTTCTTGCCGCAGCCTCATCGAGCGCCTGCTGTTGGCGCTTCGGCAAGGGGCGTTTCCGCCCGGCCGTCTCGACGTAGAGGCGGTACCCGGCCTCGGTCGGAACGCGCCCGCCAGAAGTATGCGGCTGCTGCAGGTACCCCGCCTCATCGAGCGTCACGAACCAATTTCGGACCGTCGCGGAGCTCACGTCGAGACCATAGCGCTCAACCAGAGCCTGCGAACCAACGGGCTGGGCCGTCTGGACATGCTCCTCCACCACCGCCTGCAGCAGCTTGAGGAGACGCGGATCAAGGGGAGATGGCGACATGGGTCGGGATTGGCACTCTCACGTTATGAGTGCTAATGGCAGGATACGAACCCCGGGAAAGGGTGTCAAGAGAGAAGAAAAAGCTCGATCGCGAACACAAAACCGCCGGCCAGAGGCCGACGGTTCCTTCGCTTATTTCTTCTTCCCTTCAATGACGGTCTGTGCGACGTTGTTCGGGACTTCGCCGTAGTGGGCGAATTCCATCGTCGAGCTGGCACGCCCCTGGGTCATGGACCGCAGGTTCGTGGTGTAGCCGAACATTTCGGAGAGCGGAACGAGCGCCGTCACGACACGGGCGCCGGAGCGCTCGGTCATGTCCTGGATCTGGCCGCGCTTGGCATTGAGGTCGCCGATGACGTCCCCCATGAACTGCTCCGGAGTGACGACCTCGACCTTCATGATCGGTTCGAGGAGGTAGATCCCCGCCTTGCGACAGGCTTCCTGGAAGGCCATGGAACCCGCCACCTTAAAGGCCGCTTCCGACGAGTCGACCTCGTGGTAGCTGCCATCAGTGAGGGTCACCTTGACATCGAGTACCGGGAATCCGGCAAGCACGCCACGCTGGACGGCCTCCTGGATGCCCTTGTTGATCGGCTGGATGTATTCGCGCGGCACGACACCACCCTTGATGGCGTCGACGAATTCGTAGCCCTTGCCACGCTCCAACGGTTCGAGCGTGATGACGGCGTGACCGTATTGACCGCGACCACCGGACTGACGGATGTACTTCCCTTCGACATCTTCTGCCTTGGTACGGATGGCTTCACGGTAGGCGACCTGCGGCTTGCCGACGTTCGCCTCGACCTTGAATTCGCGCTTCATGCGGTCGACGATGATCTCGAGGTGCAATTCACCCATACCGGCGATGATCGTCTGCAGCGTTTCCTCGTCCGTACGCACACGGAACGACGGGTCCTCTTCCGCGAGCTTCTGCAACGCGACCCCCATCTTTTCCTGGTCCGCCTTCGTCTTCGGCTCGATGGCGAGCGAGATGACCGGCTCCGGAATGACGATGGATTCGAGGATCAACGGGCGCTTTTCCTCACAGAGCGTGTGGCCTGTGAAGGTGCCCTTGAGGCCCACGGCAGCGGCGATTTCACCGGCGTACACGTCGGACACCTCCTCACGCTCGTTCGCATGCATGCGGACGATGCGGCTGATGCGCTCCTTCTCGCCGGTCGTGGTGTTGATCACATACGAACCGGAAGAGAGGTGGCCGGAGTAGACGCGGAAGAAGATGAGCTTGCCGACGAACGGGTCGGTCATGACCTTGAAGGCCAAGGCCGCGAACGGCTCGTCATCGGACGGCTTGACCTCAATCGCGACGTTCTCGTCATCGACCTCGTGACCCTTGGCCGGCGGGATGTCAAGCGGGCTCGGCAGGTACGCGACGACGGCGTCAAGCAAGAACTGCACGCCCTTGTTCTTGAGGGCGGAACCGCACAAGATCGGGTAGATCTGGTTCGCGATGACCGCCTTGCGGAGGCCTCCCACGAGCTCGTCGTGGGCCAGTTCTTCACCGCCCAGGTACTTGTTCATGAGGTTCTCGTCGGTCTCGGCGATGGATTCCATCATCTTCGCGCGGTATTCCTTGGCCTTGTCGAGCATGTCCGCCGGGACCTCGACCTCCTCGAATTGCTGACCCATCTCGTCGAGATAGACTTCCGCCTTCATGCGGATGAGGTCGATGATGCCCTTGAAGCCGTCTTCCGCCCCGATCGGGAGCTGGACGACGACGGCGCGCTTGGTCAAGCGGTCATGGATCGACTTGACGTCCTTGTAGAAGTCCGCACCCGTGCGATCGAGCTTGTTGATGAAACAGATGCGGGGCACGTTGTGCTTGTCAGCCTGGCGCCAGACGGTTTCGGTCTGCGCTTCCACGCCCGCGACGCCGTCGAACACGGTCACGGCCCCGTCGAGCACACGCAAGGAGCGTTGCACCTCGATGGTGAAGTCGATGTGGCCCGGGGTGTCAATGAGGTTCAGGCGGTGGCCCTTCCAGAAACAGGTCGTAGCGGCGGCCGTGATGGTGATGCCACGCTCCTGCTCCTGCTCCATCCAGTCCATGGTCGCCTCACCCTCGTGCACTTCACCGATCTTGTGCTTGCGACCGGTGTAGAACAAAACACGTTCGGAAACGGTGGTCTTTCCGGCGTCGATGTGGGCAATGATCCCGAAATTGCGGGTGTCTTTTAGGGAATATTCACGAGGCATAAGAATAGGGTCAAGCGAAGAGGCTTCCAAATTCAGTCGGCCGCATCTGACATGCAGAGAGCCGGCCTGATCTGAAAGCCTCATCAAAATATCTGTTGGAATTTCGGTTATTTCGCGAAGTGGGCGAACGCGCGGTTGGCCTCGGCCATGCGGTGGACGTCCTGCTTCTTCTTCACGGCGTCGCCTTGGTTTTGGGCAGCGTCCATGATTTCCATGGCGAGTTTCTCGGCCATCGGCTTGCCCTTGCGGGAGCGGGCGGCCGTGATCATCCAGCGGAAGGCGAGCTGCTGGCGGCGGTCGGCACGCACCTGGAGCGGCACCTGGTAGTTGGCGCCACCGACGCGCTTCGACTTGACCTCAACGGTCGGCGAGACGTTCTTCATGGCCTCATCGAAGAGTTCCATGGCCGGCTTCTTCATTTTTTCCTCGACCATCTCGAGGGCGGCGTAGACGATCTTCTGCGCCGTGGACTTTTTGCCGTCGCGCATCACGGAGTTGACGAGCTTGGCGACCACGGGGGAATTGTATTTCGGGTCATTCGCGATCTGACGTCGCGGTGCTTGTTTGCCACGCATAGGAGGGAGGGACTATTTCTTGTCCGCCTTAGGACGACGCGCCCCATAGAGGGAACGGCCGCGGCGACGGTTGGCGACGCCTTGGGTATCGTAGACGCCACGCACGACGTGGTAGCGCACGCCCGGAAGGTCCTTCACGCGGCCTCCACGGATCATGACGATCGAGTGCTCTTGGAGGTTGTGGCCTTCACCAGGGATGTAGGCGGTGACTTCGGAGCCGTTGGACAAGCGGACACGCGCGATCTTGCGGATAGCGGAGTTCGGCTTTTTCGGCGTCATGGTGGTCACCTTGGTGCAGACACCACGCTTAAAGCCCGCGCCACGGCGGAGGTCAGTGCGCTTGCGGTGAAGCGTGTCCATGGAAAACTGGAGCGCCGGGCTCTTGGATTTCCGTTTTGCGATCGTCCGCGGACGGCGGACGAGCTGGTTAATGGTAGGCATGCGGAGGGAAAAACGTCTAATGTGGGCCTAATCTAGCAACGAAACCCAAGGCCGTCAAGGGAGAAAAACCCCGGCATGCAGGAGCAGACCCAAAAGCAGGGGAAAAACCGCCAAAACGACCTGTCGGGAGCGGGTTTCGGCGGTAAAAAAGACGGTCACAGCAGGCCCCAAGAGGCCCAGGACCAGGACCCCCCAAGCGAACCGCCAGACCCCCACCCCCCACCAAAGGACCGCCAAGGAAACCAGCCAAAGGCCAAAAAGCCCGCCTTGGAAGGTCCGGAACGACAAGAGGCGTCCGCGCCACTCGAGCTCCTGACCGGCTTGGAGACGCTCGATCCCCTGGCACGCGACGACCACGGCCAACCAGAGACCGAACACGCCCAAAAGAAACGCCGGACGCCAGAAAAAGAGGGAGACGCCCGCCGCCAACCAGGAACCGAGGCAAAAGACAACGGCCCATTGGAGCGCCTGCCAACACGCACGCACACCCCACGATTCGGCCGCCTGAACCAATCGGGAAAGGCCGATGAAGGCAAGGACCCCGAGAAGCGCTCCCCATCCGAACGCCCAACCGCCGATGAGGGCGAGCGGAATGGCGAGAGAGCGCTCCTCGACAAGGCCTTCTTCGGGAGAGGTTGCGATCACGGTCAGCAAGGCGACCAAATAAATGAGGGCGAGAGCGAGAGCGACTGAGGAGAGAAGCGTACGGCCCGGGACGCTCGCGAAGTGCATGACGTATCCACCCAATAAAGGAGCCGCAACCAGGGGGAAACGGGCGAAGCCGACACGAAGCCCCGCACGCAGCGGACGCCGTGACCAAAGGGAGGGCGACAACAAGGCGACCACCGCGATCCAGGCAAAGACGACGAAAAGCATGCGCGCCTCCATGTTTGGAGAGGTGACTTGCAGATCGAGAAAACGCTCGAAGCCGGAAGACCAGTAGGAATACCCCCACGCACGCTCAAACGCCTGCGAAACGACCTGTGTTACCGGGGCAAGCGTCGTCCCGTAACTCGATAAGCGGCTCCAGGCGGTCAGCGACGGGAACGCGAGGGCAAGCCAGGGAAGCGCGAGGGCAAGGATCGCGCCGAGGACGATCCGCGGCCGAGAAACGGCGCGGTACTGTAAGGCATACGCAAAGAGCCCCGCCGATGCGAGCACGATGAGCGCCAAGCCCGGCGAGACCGCCCCCTCATGATTGAGGCCGAGGAACAGCCAAGCGATAAAGCGGTTGGGCGCGACCCACCAGGTCGGGGCACCGGCCTCCCCCAAATGCCACCAAAGGGCATCAATGACCGGAATGAGAAGCGTGATCGGCAGCAGCCGGGACCAGCCGGCAAGGGCGGCGCGCCATGGATACCCCCCGATCCAGGCGGTCAACCGCGCGAGCAACAATACCCATCCCAGCAAAAGCAGCGAACCGAGAAGCCAGACACCAAGCGGCGGCACCTCCCCGAGGTCCGAGGGGCGCAGGACGGCCGCCAAGATGACCCACGACAACGCAACCGCGGCAACACGCGATCCGAGCGCGCGCCATCCCAAGAACGAACGCTCGTTCCAGCCACGCAGCAGGTCAAGCATAGGAAACAACATTAGGTAAACAAGCCGTACAGCCCTTCGACCATGGCTTGCGCCGCCGTCCGCAACCATCCGAAGACGCTGATCCCGAAAACGAGGTCAACGAACACGAGGGCAAGGAGGATCATGGGACCGCGCACCTCAAGGAACCGTCGGGCATCGGCATAGCGAGGCGAAGCCAGCGCGGCGAGAAGGGCCTTGGACCCGTCAAGCGGCGGCAAGGGAATCAGGTTGAAGAGCCCCAAAAGCATATTCATCACGGCCAATAAGGACAGGAAAACGAGGAGCAGATTTCCCGGCGGATAGAATGCCGCAAAGAAAGCGAAGAGCAGGATCGCGAGGGTTCCGAACAGGAAATTGGATGCCGGACCGGCCGCCGCGACAAGGGCCGGGCCCACCCGTTGCCATTTGAGGTTGTACGGATTGAACGGGACAGGCTTCCCCCACCCGAACCCAACGGTCACGAGCATGAGGAACCCCATCCAATCGATATGCGCCAACGGATTCAGGGTCAACCGCTGCTCCCGTAGCGCCGTCCGGTCGCCTAACGCGAAGGCCGCCAAGGCATGGGAGGCCTCATGTACCGAAAGCGCCAGCAGGAAGGCGGTCAGGGTGGCGACCGTCAGCCATGGATCGACAAAGAGCTGAGACAAGAGCATATGACCCTCCCATGATGCCCCGATTCCCCGCCAACGTCCAACCGGCAATCGAAGCATCGAAAGCCATTATTTTGGCGACCCCTTGCCAAAAAAGGCGCATTCCGGTACGCTTCCCCCATTCGAAGACCACTACTTATGTCCCGCATCTGCCTCCTGACCGGAAAAAGCGCCAACTTTGGCCAATCCCGCAGTCACTCCAACCGTGCCACCAAGCACCGCCAAAACGTGAACCTCCAGACGATCAAGATAAACGGCCAGCGCGTGAAGGTCGCCGCCCGCACGCTCCGGACGCTGAAGAAGCTCGCTAAGGAAGTCGTCACGAAATAAGCGCCCACGCGGGCGCTTTTGGTTTATCGACGGCTGATCTCCAACCATTCTCCATCAATCGCTCGGTTCCCAAGCGCTTAGATCCTTCCCGTGGGTCGATAGTAATGGGTAACCCGATAATCCTTGCCGGCCGCCTCCACGACGACGGTATTCGCATTCGAATCGTATCGCGCCGAGCGGATAAAATCATCAACGATCCACGGACCGCTATAACGGTGCGCCACGCGCAGGAGCCAGGCTTGCAGCCGCGGAGGAACATCGGATCGTCTCAATACATCCGCGAGTTGACGCAACTCATGCGCTTTGGGCACCGATTCACGTTCATAATGCGCATCCTTCAACCGATCGGATAACGGCACGCGATGATCGATAGCGGCTCGCATTTCATACCAATCCGCACTTCGCGTGGGGGCTTGAAGATCTTCAGATGGCGCTACGAGGTCCCACGGATCTGCAGAGACTTCATCACGCACGCCGAAAACGTCGTCATCCCCAAGTCCCTGCCTCACATCATCCAAGTATTGTTGCATCCCTGGACCGTTCGGCACAGGTCGCCCCGATGCCGGCACGCCGCCGCGCGGTTCTTCTAAAGGCCGTCTATTCATCATAAAAAAGTTCTAGTGATAATGAAGCGAGCATCAGCGCCCTCATGATATCACACGCATTCAAAAAATCATCGATCCGCTCAAGAAAGCGGATCGATGGTTTATGCCGTCGTCTCATGCCGCTCCGTTTGCGGGGGCAAGATTTGGACGTGGAATAACGTGTGCGTGACGCGGGACTGGACGCCGGCGAGGAACTCGTGGAAGAGGCGGTAACCTTCTTTCTTGTATTCGACGAGCGGATCGCGCTGTCCGTAACCTTGGAGGCCGATCCCGTGGCGAAGATGGTCCATCGCTTCGAGGTGAAGGATCCAGAGGTCGTCCATGAGACGTAGCACGACGGTCTTTTCGAGGTCCTGGACGATGGCCGGGTCGAGCAAGGACGCCTCCAGGTTGGCATAGGCTTGGTCAACGAGACGCATCGCCTCGTCGATGAGCTTTGTGCGAAGGGTGACGAGCTCGTCCTGAGAAGCGGCCGCGCGGAGCGCCGCCCATGGGGACAAGTCCGCATTCGGCGGAAGCATGGCCTTGAGACCGTCCTCAAGCGGCTGCCAGTCCCATGCAGACGCGTCCTCGTCGGTGGCATGCTGGGAAACGAGCATCTCGACCTGCCCCAGGAAGAACGCACGGATCTGACGCTTGGTCTCCCGCTCCCCTTCTTCGGTGCGGGCTTCGGCGGCCTGGAGGAATTCGAGGCGCTTCTTATAGAAGATCTGGCGATGTTTGTTGAGGACGTCGTCGTACTCGAGGAGGTGCTTACGGACATCGAAATGATGCCCTTCGACTTTACGCTGGGCCGATTCGATCGCGCGGCCAAGGATGCGGTGCTCGATCGCCTCATCCTCGGGAATGCCGGCGGCCATGAACTGGCGCATACGATCGGAAGCGAAAATGCGCATGAGGTCGTCTTCGACCGAGATGAAGAACTGCGTCGTACCAGGATCGCCTTGGCGACCGGCACGGCCACGGAGCTGGTTGTCGATGCGACGCGATTCGTGCCGCTCGGTACCCAGCACGCAGAGCCCGCCGAGGGCACGAACCTCTTCCGCCATGGCCGCATCCGGCGGATTGCCGCCCAACAGGATGTCGACGCCACGTCCCGCCATGTTCGTCGCGACCGTCACGGCGCCCTTACGGCCGGCCTGGGCGATGATTTCGGCTTCGCGCTCATGGTTTTTCGCGTTGAGGACCTCGTGCGGGATGCCTTCTTGCTGCAAAAGGACATGCAGGACCTCGTTCTTTTCAATGCTGGCCGTGCCCACGAGGACCGGCTGACCGAGCTGGTGGCGGCGCTTGATCTCCCGGGCGATCGCCTTGAACTTGCCAAGCTCGGTGGTATAGACACGGTCCGGCAGGTCGTTGCGCTTGTTTCCGCGGTGCGTGGGGATCGACAGGACGTCGAGCTTGTAGATCTTGTGGAACTCTTCAGCTTCGGTGGCGGCGGTCCCCGTCATGCCGGAAATTTTTTCGTAGAGACGGAAATAGTTCTGGAACGTGATGGTCGCGAGCGTCACCGACTCGCGCTGGATCTTGACGCGCTCCTTTGCCTCGATGGCCTGGTGCAACCCTTCGGAATAACGGCGTCCCGGCATGAGGCGGCCCGTGAACTCGTCGACGATAACGACTTCGCCGTCCTTGACGACATAGTCTTTGTCCTTGCGGAACAGCGCATGGGCCTTGAGCGCCTGCTCGAGGTGATGGACCATCTTGAAGCCGCCTTGCATGTAGAGATTCTCGATGCCGAGCCAGCCTTCCATCTTGCTGACGCCCTCCTCGGTGATGGAGGCGGCGCGAAGCTTCTCGTCGAGCTTGTAGTCGGTCTCTTTCTGGAGGCGGGCGACGAGTTCGGCGAAGCGGTAGTAGATGTCCGTCGCCTCTTCGGCGGGCGCGGAAATGATGAGCGGGGTGCGGGCCTCGTCGATGAGGATGGAATCGACCTCGTCGATGACCGCGTAATGGAGCGGGCGCTGGACACGGTCAACCAGGCGCTGGGCCATGTTATCGCGCAAGTAGTCAAACCCGAATTCGTTGTTGGTGCCGTAGGTAATGTCTGCCTCGTAGGCCTCCTTGCGGGTCACGGGACGCAGATAATCCATGTCGACACGGAAAGAGCCGGTCTGGTCACGGTCGGCGTCGTGCTGGGGCTCCTGCTTAAACGCCGGATCATAGAGGAAGCTGCCCTGATGCTGGATACAGGCAACGGTGAGGCCTAAGGCGTGGTAGACTTGGCCCATCCATACCGCGTCGCGGCGGGCGAGGTAGTCGTTGACGGTGATGACGTGGACGCCCTTGCCGGAAAGGGCATTCAAATACACGGGCGCCGTCGCCGTAAGGGTTTTGCCTTCGCCGGTGCGCATTTCGGCGATGGTTCCACGGTGCAGGGCGACACCGCCAATGAGCTGGACATCATATTGGCGCTGCCCCAAGACGCGACGCGAGGCTTCACGGACAACGGCAAATGCCTCCGGAAGAAGCTCATCGAGCGTCGCCCCGTTGGTGATTTTTTCTTTTAGATAAGCGGTTTTGCTTTTTATCTGCTCATCAGAGGCGCTTTCGAGCTCGGCGGCACGGGGGGTGACGGCCGTTTCGATCAGCGTCCGGATTTTTTTGATCTCCCGGGCGTTCGGGTCGCCAAACAGGTTCTGCAGGAATGACATACGCCGGGGATCGTACCCACTTTCCCCTGAAACGTCCACTGGAACCGAAACGGGCCCGCCCGCTATTCGGCGGGCAGGAGGGCGGCGTCCACGTTGGCGACGACAGGCTTTTGGGCACGATGGCGCTCGCCTAGCGCTTCCTTGAGCAGGTCACGAACCTTGTCGATGGCCTTATAGAGGTCTTTCGCCTCACGATCGATGCGGAGCGTGTCGCCGGCGCGCATCTGGAGCAGCGCCCGGCAGGAGAACACGTCACCGTTGCGGTGATGGTTCGTCCCCTTCCCGACCTCCAGGTCGAGGTGCTGGATCAGCTCATCGTTCTTATCCAGATCGCGCATCTTTTCGGCGGCATATGCCTTGATGGCCTCGGTGAGCTCGATCCCGCGGTGCTTGATGTTGAGTGTCATATGGATAGAAGACATGAGTAAGACCCTTCCACCCCTAAGCATACCTCTCCTGTAAAGGGATGGCGAATGCGCAAAAATACGGCAATATCCGCCAGAGAAAGCACAGATGCCCCGATGCTCACGGCATGAGGTCAAGACGACCCTTGCGATCAGCCTGAAGACGGGCTACAACAAAAACATATGCACACCCCATCCCAAGAGGAGTTCCGCGTGAACGGCGAAGAGCTGCTCGCAAAGGTGAAGGAGCTGATCCGCGCAGGAAATGCCCGCCGGATCATCATCAAGAACGAGTCGGGGGAAGCGGTCCTCGAAGTGCCGCTAGTCCTGGGAGCCGTCGGGACGCTCATTGCCCCGGCCCTCGCGGCCGTCGGCGCCTTGGCGGCCCTGTTGACCAAATGCACGATCGTGGTGATCAAGAAGGAAGAGCCCGGAGAATAGTGGGAGACAAAAAAGAGCGATTCGCGCTCTATTTTGGGTGGCACCGTACCGCAGTAAATCAGCTCTTGACAAAATTCCCTGTTCTTGCTGTAATAGAAAGCATTTGGTATTCTTTCCACAGGCAGGCGGATGCTCCGCCGGTCGAAACGCTCCCCCACAAGGAGAAAGCGATGCAGAAAATCATGACGGTCTTCCTGATGGTGGGGGCCCTCGGCTGCGGTGCCGAGCCCCCGATGAACACGGACCGTCCGGACGCGGGCACGACGCCCGACGTCCAGGCGATGCCGGACACCCCCCCGGGGGACGATCGGGTCGCGCCGCCGCCGGACATGGCGGTCGGCCACGACGTCCCCGTTCCGCCCGTCGACGCGTCCCCCTCGGACGCGCCGCCGGCGATGGTCTGCCGGCCGACCCTCGAGCCGCCGGAGACCTGCGGCGGCCGGCTGTGCCAGCCGAACGCCTTCAACCCGACCTGCGCGGGCGCGAGCGGCTGCACCTGCGACATGCGCGCGGAGGACATGCCCGCGACGCTGTGCACCCCGGCGTCGATGCCGACGTGCATGAGCATCGTGAGCTGTGCTCCAGGGCGCAACCACTGCTCGGTCAACCTCCCCGAGGGGGTGGACTACGCGCCCGTCCCGTTCCTCGATCCCGACCGTGACGGTCGGGGCGGGCTGCGGCGGACGCTGGGAGCGAACTGGAGGCGCGCAGACCTGTCGACCGGCGGCGTCCCGCTGAACGGCTCAACCCTGTTCTCGCCGCGCGGTTTCGTACAGGTGTGCAGCAACCTGCCTCAGGACCTGGACGGGATCCCGTCGGAGATGGCGGGTCAACCCTTCTGCGCCGAATGCGCCGGCATGACCTGCTACTGGAACCGCGGCGCGCTTCGTGAACGTCTTCCTTCGGTGGAGATCACCCTGGCAAGCTCTGGATGCCAGATCGAAGTGAGGTATTTCCTCTCCAACGAAACCACCGCCGCGCGCGTGCGGACCTACAACTCGCTCAGCGAGATCGCCTGCAACTGAGCGACAGCCCCCCCCTCAATGGGGGTTTTTCTATTGATATTCTCAACTTGAACTAAAACAAACACCGCGCGATGGCGGTGTTTGTTTTAGTTTCTGGGACGGAGCTGAACTGATCCCGGAAAGACGATCCACGGACGGAAATTCCTTCGCTGATCAATGCCCGAAGCGGTAAAGGATCCGACTGGACGATCTATCGAACACTCCAACTTGGTCGCATCGTTTGTTTCACGATCTAATCCAATGAGGGCATTCGTCCGCGTATCGTTCGCCTGTGTATTCCATCGAGTGGCCTGATCGAAGGAGGCCCCCTGAGGCACCGGCGTATAGCACCCACCGAAGGGGTGCCTCACTCCGGAGCTTGGGCTATCCGTGA
>CAYYTQ010000003.1:83044-88976 GCA_964474805.1 uncultured Gammaproteobacteria bacterium | reverse complement strand
ATGGTCGAACGGATCGCGAACGAAAAAGAAGAAGAGATCATGAAGGTCTAAAAAGCGAGGCAAGCCCTCGTTTTTTGCCGTCATTACGGCTCCCTTTTCATTTTTCCTCGCCTATGGAATAGTTGCGGCCTATGGATCTCGCCAAAAAGATGGACCTCCTGGTCTCCCTCTGCAAGCGCCGCGGCTTCGTGTTCGCCGATTCCGATATTTATGGCGGCTTTGCCAATGCCTGGGACTACGGCCCATATGGCATCGAGCTGAAGAACAACATTCGTGACGCCTGGTGGCAGCGGTTCGTGCGCGACCGCGACGATGTCGTCGGCGTCGACACCCCCGTCATCCAGCACCCCAAAGTCTGGGAGGCCTCAGGCCACCTTTCGACCTTCGCCGACCCGCTCGTCGAGTGCAAGAAGTGCCACCACCGTTTCCGTGCCGACCACCTGATGGAAGATGCGCAGGCGGAGAAGGGGAGTCCGGTCGATATCAAGGAGATCGCCTGTCCCGACTGTGGCGGCCCGTTCACCGACATCAAGCAGTTCAACCAGATGCTGAAGACCTTCATCGGCGTCACCGAAGACGCGTCGGCTGTCGCATATTTGCGTCCCGAAACGGCTGGCGGCATGTTCACCGCGTGGAAAGACATCCGCGACTCCATGCGCAAGAAACTCCCGTTCGGCATCGCCCAGGTCGGCAAGGCCTTCCGCAACGAGATCACCCCCGGCAACTTCATCTTCCGCACGCGTGAATTCGAGCAGATGGAAATCGAGTACTTCGTCCGTCCCGAAGACGCTTCGCGCGCGTATGAAATGTGGCTCGAAGAATACAAGGCCTGGGTCACCGATGTCCTCAAGATCCATCCGGACCACGTCGTCTACCACGAGATCCCTGACGCTGACCGCGCTTTCTATTCCAAGCGCTCCATCGATCCCGAATACCAATTCCCGTTCGGTTTGAAGGAGCTCGGCGGCCTCGCCAATCGGGGCGACCACGATCTGTCGCGCCACCAGGAGTTTTCCGGCGAAGACCTCCGCTGGTTCGACCAAGGCACTGGCGAACGCGTCCTCCCGCACGTCATTGAACCCACCTGGGGCCTGACGCGCTCTGTTTTGGCTGTATTGTGCGAGCACTTGGATATCGACGAGGCTGACACCTCTGTCGAAGGTGAAACCGAACCCCGCATGGTCCTCCGCCTGCCCGCCAAGCTTGCACCCGTGACGGTCGCCGTCTTGCCGCTCCAAAAAAAGAACGGTCTGCCCGAAATCGCCCAAGGCCTTCTGAAAGACCTCCGCCGCCGCGGCTGGATGGTCGAATACGACGAGTCCGGCTCCATCGGCAAGCGCTACCGCCGCCAAGACGAGATCGGCACCCCTTGGTGCGTCACCGTCGACTTCGATACGGCCGAAAAGAACGAGGTTACCATCCGTGACCGTGACTCCATGGAGCAGGTCCGCGTCCCGCTCGCCAATGTCCCGGCCTGGATTGCCGAACGGCTTGTCTAGGTCCAAGATATGCCAAAAAAAGCCCTTTCGCCTGTAGTCCGCGCCCTCAAGAACGGGATGCGCGTCGCCTGGATTGAGCAGCCAACCAGCACCGCCTGTGCCATCGAGGTGTTCGTCAACGTCGGTTCACGCCACGAGGATCCGGCCACGAGCGGCGTTTCCCACTTTTTGGAGCACCTCATGTTCAAGGGGACGCGTCGCCGCCCCACCGCCCAAGCCATCAGCCGCGACCTCGATCGTTTTGGCGCCGATTACAATGCCTCCACCGGCAAGGACCGGACCTCCTATTACGTGAAGATCGAGGCCGAGCGCCTCCCGCAGGCCATCGACGTCCTCCACGACATGCTGGCACACTCCACGTTCAAGGCCGAAGAGATCGACCGCGAGCGCGGCGTCATCATCGAGGAGATCAACATGTATGAGGACAACCCGCAGAGCCAGATGGTCGACCTCCTGGACGAGATGACCTTCGGCGAGCACCCGCTCGGGTGGAACATCGCCGGGACCCGCGACATCATCCGCAAAATCTCCCGGGACGAGATCGTCGCCTATCGCAATCGCCACTACCGCCCGGACCGGATGGTGATCGCCGTAGCCGGTTGCCTGCCGAGAGGGACCTGGAAGCAGCTCGAAGAGACGTTTGGGGTCTGGCCGAAGCACGAGGCGAGCGCACCTGCCCCGGCGCGTGGGTTTTCGGCGTCTGACTTGGGCGGCATCCGCCTTTCCGTCCGCAAGAAAAACATCGAGCAGGCCCAGCTCGGCCTCTCGTTTCTCACGTTTCCGATCCTCGACCCGCGCCAGGATGCCGCGCGCCTGCTTGCCGTCATCCTGGGCGGCACCATGTCGTCGCGCCTCTTCACCGAAGTCCGTGAACGTCGCGGCCTTTGCTACAACATCGGCGCCAGCCGCGTCTCCTACGACGACATCGGCGCCTTCCGCATCACCGCCGGCCTCGAAAAAGGCCGCCTCCAGGAAGCCGTCGAGGTCATCTGGGCCGAACTCGACAAGATGAAGGCGAAACCCGTCTCCGTCCAAGAGCTCAACCGCGCCAAGGATTTCGTCCACGGCAAGTTCTTCCTCGACTTCGAAGACCCCCTCACCCGCGCCGACTGGTACGGCGACCAGCTCTGCTACCGCGAAAAATGGCGCACGCCCGAAGACCGCATGAAAGGCCTCGCCGCCGTCACGCCGAAGCAGCTGCAGCAGGTCGCCAAGGAAATCTTCACGCGCGACGCGTACGCCGTCTCGGTGGTGGGTCCGTTCGATGGGGACAAGCAATTGAAGCCATGGTTTTAAGGAAAGACCCCGATAGGGAAGTGAAGCCAGCGCGGCTTCGCTTTTTCATTTTTCGTCTTCCGTCTTCTATTCGCGCTCTCATGGCCGTTCCCTCGGATCGAGGCGTTCCTCGCAATGACGGAAAGGGCACCCCCTGACCCGCCCCCGTCCGAGCCTTCCTTTTTCTTTTTTTTATTTGACTCTTTCCCTCCCCTCGTAGGTCCCCGGCAGGCGGGTGCCCTTTTTCCGGGGAGGGCTGTGTGAGCGGTCCATCCCAGGAACAAAAAGCGAGTTCTCGAGCCGGAAAAAGGGCACCCGCCTGCCGGGGACCGGCCCGCCCCTTGGGAAAGGGCGGGCCTTTGGGGCGCCAGCCCCAAACCCTTCAGCCGGGCAGGCCACCCCTCTTTTAGAGGATTAAAAAGGCCTTTTCCCCTTTTTTCCCCTTCTCTTGCCAAAAAACAAGAAATAAGGTAGGAAAAGGGGGACTTTTTCTATGCCTAAGCTTATCGTCGCCAACTGGAAAATGATGTACGGCCCCATCAAGGCCGGTTCCTGGATCCGCGCGTTCCGCCGTGAGCGTCTGCCGAAGGATTTGGAGATCGCCGTCGCCGTGCCGCACGTCTCGTTGCCGGCCGCGAAGGCCTCGCTTGGCCGTGCTTCCGTGCCCGTCTTGGCAGCCCAGAACGTGTCCTGGCTTGAGGAGGGCGCCTTCACGGGGGAAATCGCCCCGTCGATGCTCGTTGAGTTGGGTGTCTCCGTGTGCCTGGTTGGCCACAGTGAGCGCCGCCTTCTGTTGAACGAGACCGATGAGATGGTCGCCAAGAAGGCCGTCGCCTTGCAGAAGGCCGGTATCCGCCCCGTGATTTGCGTAGGCGAGACCGATGCCCAAAAGAAAAAGGGGAAGGCCGAGGTGACCAAGGCCATCCGCCAGCAGGTTCACGCCGTCCTCGCGGGGCTCGATTGGGACGATGAGAAGCGCCAGCCGATTTTCGCCTATGAGCCCGTCTGGGCCATCGGTTCCGGCAAGGCCTGTGCCCCGCAGGAGGCCCGCGACCAGCATGAGTGCATCCGCGAGATCCTGCGCAAGAAGCTCGGTGATGCCGTGGCCGAACGCGTGCAAATCCTGTATGGTGGATCTGTTGATCCTCGTAACGTCGCCGACTACCTGTCGACGACGCATATCGACGGGGTGTTGGTCGGGGGCGCGTCGTTGGATCCGCGGGTATTCGGCATGCTCTGCCGTGCCGCGTCTACGGCCTAAGCCCGACCGTCCGTTCGCATGCTCATTCCTCTGATCTTTCTCGCGCTTGCGCTGGGATGTCTCGCCTGGGCGGGCTTCTTGCTGGCCCGGCGTTGGACGGACCTTCGTCTGCTCGACCCGCTCACCATCAAGGAGGAGCAATACCGGGCCAAGCGCGAGACCATGATCCGCAAGCGCTTCGAACGCATGCGGGCCGAGCGCTCCCAGCCGTTCCGTCGGTTCGGTCGCGCCTTCGCGCGCCAGGTCGGTGCCCTCTACGACGGCGCGACCCATCGCCTCCGCGCGATCGAGAGTAGCTACGGCTCGGTCAAGAGCCCGTTCTCCTCACTTACGCCCACGACTCGAGAGCGCATCAAGCTCCTCCTCACCGAAGCGCGTTCGCTCATGCGCGACGTCAAGTGGGCGGAAGCGGAAAAGCGCTTCCTCGACGTCCTGGCCATGGATCCGCACCATGTGGAAGCGTACAAGGGCTTGGGCCAGATTTACTTGAAGCAAAAACTCTATCCGCAGGCGCAAGAGACCTTCTCGTTCATCCTCAAGATGAAACGGGCGGACGACGCGACGTATGCCGCGCTCGCCGATATCGAGGAGGCGGCGGGCCATTGGCACGAGGCTGAACTCTATCGCTTGCACGCGGTGGAGCTTGGCGGCAAGCAAGCCTACCGCCATGCCGAGCTCGCGCAGCATTACACCGAGACCGGCGACCTGTTGAAGGCGTGGCCTTCCGCCAAGCGCGCCGTCGAGCTTGAGCCGAATAGCGCCAAATACGTGGAGCAGGCGCTCGAGATCGCCGTCGGGATGGGGGACCCGCAGGAAGCGCGGCTCTGGTATCAGAAGTTCCGCCTCCTCTCGGATGACCGTTCCCGGTTCCAGTATTGGCGCGAGAAAGTCGAAGCCTTGGAAAGCGTGAGCGCCTCTCAAGCGGCCGCCGCCGAATCGGCTCCTGCCCCTCGGCCGCATGCGGTCCCTGCAAAAAAACGTCGGAGCAAGAAGGTCTTGGAAGAGCCGTCTTCGCAGGAGTGACAAAAAAGACCGAGCACACGGTCTTTTTTTGCTGATGCCGGGATCGTTCCATGTTCGCTTCCCGTTGGGTCGAGCGGACGGGTTGGCGCTTCAACATGTGGCGGCATTATGGGGATGAGGAGCGGTCCTTTCCCGCATCCTTGACGGCTCATCCTGGCCATGGTACACATGAGGAAGCTCGCAAACGTGTATAAAATACACTAAGCAAGCGTTCTTTTCCTGCCAAACCAACCAAACGCCAAACAAGGAGTTCCTGATGGACCTGCTGGACGTTCGTTCTGTCGCCGTCCCGCCGCACTTGCGGCGGGGGATCGCCAAGCGCCTCGAGGAGTTCGGTCATGTGCCGTACGCCTCGCGGGCGGGAGGGGACCAGGCCTTTCAACGACTCGCCGGTCGCGATCCGACCTTCGGGGGCCTCAACCGGCTCACCGATGCGGACGTGGCCGACGCCTGCGCCTCCGTCCGTTCCGATCCGACCCCGGGTGAGCGGGCGGACCTGCTTCGCCTGCTGCAGGCCATCGCTCCCGTGACACCGGTCTGCTCCGACTGTGGCGAGCTGATGCTCCGCCTCGCCGGCGGCCTGGTCACCGACCTGCCGTTGGGGCACCTGTGCCCTGCCTGCAAGGGCGGCCAGGCCGTGCTCGTCCCGTTCCGGCTGCGTAAGATCGCCTGGCCGACGGGGCGTCTCGTCGAGCCGCAGGCACTCGTCGATGCGGTCACCGTGCCAGGCCATGAACTGCCCCTCACCGATGAGGGTCTGCGTGAGTGGTCCGGTCGCATTGACCGAACGCTCGAGCGGCGGCTGCACGAGGAAGGGCTTTCGCTCGCCCTCTTCCTCGCGTACCTCAAGGACGTCCCGCGGTGCTTCACGCGC
>CAYYTQ010000003.1:0-82944 GCA_964474805.1 uncultured Gammaproteobacteria bacterium | reverse complement strand
GCGCTCATGCCGATCACCGACACCAAGCGGCAGGTGTTCGACCCGTATGAGGCGGCCCTCAGGGCCGCACACGGGCCGCCGCGGTACATCCCCTTCTTCCTTCCGGAGCGGCATCCGCGCTGATCCGTTCGCCCCGTCCTCGCTTCCTTCGCAACGATCCACGACCACAGGAGAGACCATCATGGGATACGGCGGCTACAGCCATACGGCGCATCAGCAGATCATCGACAAGCAGCAGCATCTCCCTGCGGAGAAGCTCTTCGAGGAGACTCGCGTGCGCGCGGACATGTGCGTGCGCAACATCCCGCCGCGCGAGTCCCGCGACAGCGCGGACCACCCGAAGTCGCTCGCCATCGCCTTCCTTCTCGACGGCACCGGCTCGATGGGCGACATCCCCGAGCTGATGGCCCGCAGCACGCTGCCCGCCTTCATGGCGACCGTTCTCGGCCTCGACGTCCGTGACCCCCAGATCCTCTTCGGGATGCTCGGAGACACGGAGACCGACCTGCGGCCGGGTCGGGAGCCGATCCAGGTCGGCCAGTTCGAGTCGACGGCCGAGCTCATGAACACCTGGCTGCGCCGCTACGCGCGCGGGGCCTTCCACGGTGGCGGCAACGGCGGCGAGTCCTACCACCTCGGCTTCAAGTTCCTGGCCGAGCGGACCGTCATCGACTGCTTCGAGAAGCGGGGCAAGCGCGGCTATGCTTTCTTCACGGGCGATGACCACGCCTTCCCGTCCTCGGACAACGGCGAGATGGCTGGAGTGTTCGGGGACATCCGTGAGGGCGCGCGCCCCATGCGCGAGCTCCTCGCCGAGGCGCAGGAGCGGTACCACGTCTTCTTCGTCATCCCGGATCCGCAGCGCGCCCTGAACAAGGGCGGCCGCGGCACGGTGGAGGAGACCTGGCGCGAGCTGCTCGGCGACCAGGTGGTCGTCGCCCAGCATCCCGACGACATCTGTATCATCTGCGCCGCCCTCGTCGCCCTCACCGAGGGTACGGTCAAGAGCCTCGACGAGCTCTACGCCCGACTCGTCGACCTCGGTACGGACCAGCGGCGGATCGCTGGCATCATGAAGGCCATCACGCCCTACGCCAGCGCGCACGGGCGAGGCTACCGCCCGCCGGCCCAGGAGGAAGGCGCCCCCGCGCGTTCCACACCGCGCGATCGTCGCCAGGCCCGCGACGCGCGCTGACCCCTGCGGGGATCCCATCGGATCCCCGTTTTTCTTTTGTCCGCATTGTTGGATCGGCGCCTTCCGTGTTTACTGTCCGCATGTCCCTCGCCGTTTCGTTTTTCTTGCTGGTGTTCCTGCTGGTGTTTTTATGGACCGTCGTGCGTTGGCTCGCCGGCATCCATGGTGGGGCGCCCTTCGTTCCTGTCCCGCGCGCCTGGCTGGAGGAGGCGTTCGCCGCCTGTCCGGTCGGGGCAGAAGACGTTGTTGTCGACTTAGGATCGGGGAGCGGCACGATCTTGGAGAGTATGGCTCGTCGAGGGGCACGGGTCATCGGGTACGAGTTTCATCCAATTTTAGCGTTTTTCTCGCGCTGGCGTCTCCGTCGATTCGGGAACCGCGCGCGGATCATTCGTGGCGACCTGTTCACGGCGGATCTTTCGGGCGCTACGGTCGTCACGGTGTTCGGGTTGGCGAGCATGCGTGAAAAGCTGCTCGCCTTGTTTGCGCGTCAGCTTGCTCCAGGGATGCGGGTCGTCGTCTTCCTTGCGCCAGAGCTGCCCTATCCGTTGGCCTACACGGGGAAGTGCGTGCGCGTATATCGCGTCGGTGAAAAAGAAAACACCCCCGGGTAGGGGATGGGTCAGGTGTGGGCGGCTGCTTGCGTGTTCGTTGGGTGAGTCGTTCCGCTCTCGGTCTCCTCGACGGTGTCCGTTGGAACGACGGGCGCCCGCAAGGCTGCCTCGCCCTCGCGGACCGCGAGGCGCAGGTCGAGATAGGTCCGGCGGATCAGGTCGAGGTGCGTCAGGTCGCTCATCTCGTCTTCGGCGAGCTTCCCCGCGTGGCGCAGCCGTCGACGGCTGTCCTGCAGGGTCTCATAGGTCTCAAGGTGGCGGCGGATGGTCTTGATGAGCGATTCGCCTGTCTCTGCTAGTGTGCCGAGCCGGTCCGCGTGCGCGGCGTAGGCCCGTGCGCTGGCTTGCTCGTGGATGATCGCGTGCGTGAGCTGGCTCACGATGCCTACCGTCTCCACCGTCGTGCCGGCCCGTTCGGTGTCGTACCGCTTGATCCGTCCTTCCGACCCCACAATCTCCTCGCGGTACTCCCGCTCGCGGGACCTGAACTCGCAAATCTTTTTCCATTGGGCGTCGAGCACCGTCTCCCGGAAATGCTGGATGACCGCGCGGGCGGCTGCCTCTTCCTTCCAGGGGGATCTCGCTGGGTCCTGCCAGTGCCTGCCGCCCAGCTGCCAGTGAGCCCAGGCCACAACCTCTTTGCCGGTCAGGTAGAGCGACACCAGCGGCAGGCCGACGACCTTTACGGGCCACCCGAGGCCTCGCCTCGCGAATTTCCAGAGGCATCCCGTGATGATGAGCAGGAGCAGGCCGCAGACTCGCGATCGGTTCTGGAAGGCGGTGTTTCCCAGGTCGCCTCCCGCCGCATGCAGGGTGAGGAGCGGGATGCCCATCGTGACGAAGGCCCAGGCGACGCTGGCGAGGAAGAACTGGGGCATGGGCTTCGTGGTCCGCTTTTCCGGCTCGTAGTCCCGCACGTGGTCACGTACGTGGTTGACCCAGTAGGTGGGCGCAAGGGTCGCCTGCCAGGCTTTCTTGCGCTCGGCTACCAGGTCGTCGAACCGCTTGGTTAGGAAGTCCGGGAGCGGTTCCGCAGGTTCTTCCATGCATACGCGCACGCCCGTCCGATACGGGCCGCTGTCTTGTGTTTCCATGAGGCCTCCAGTGGGAAAAGGGCTTGGGGTGTATACCTCAGAACGCGCGTTTTGTCAATCCCTTCCGGATAAAAGCCCCTCCAAGGGCGGGCGGTGTTCGCGTGGATGGCCTCGTGTCTCTCGAAGCGATGCGAAAACGGCTTCTGGTCGTGAACATGGGGAAGAATCCGGATGCCTTTTTCCCCAAGATGAGACAAAAAACCTCTCCGTAGAGAGATCAGCGTCGCGCTTCCGCCCGAGCCGCCGCTTCCTTGATCCGGGTCGTGAGCTCGTCCTGGTCGGCTGCGCACGCCGTCTGCGTGGGCGTGCCCTGGATGATGGGCTCGACCTGCGCGAGCAGATTCTGTACCCGGCGGTATTCCTCGCGGACGAGCGCGAGCTGCCGCAGGTCTTCCGTCCCACCCTCGTCGAGGGATTTGGTTTCGCGAAGCCGGAGGCGGCTGTGCTCGAGAGCGATGTAGGCATCGAGCGCCGTCCGAAGCGAAGCGATGCGAACCCCGGTCTCATCGCCCAAGGCCTTCAGCCGATCCGCCTTTGCGGCGAGGGCGTCGGCTCGTTCCTGCGTGAACGTGATCGAGCGCGAGAGCTGCTCGGCGTGGATCTCTTGGGCCGATCCCAGACGGTCTCGTTCCACCGTGAAGTCGCGTACCCGTGCCTCGGCCCCCTTGGCCTCCTCGCGGAGCTGACGCTCGCGGGTGCGCATGTCGTAGAGGCGCGTATCGCAGTCGTTCACCGGCCCGACCTTGAACCGCGCGGCGACCCGGTCCACGGCATCGATCTGGCTCCAATCGGCGTTTTGCCAGCGTTCGCCGTGCGCCCGCCAGGCACGCCAAGCCCGGAATTCCTGGAAGGTCAGGTAGAGCGACAGGGGCGGTACGCCGACGTGCTTCAGGGCCCAGCCTGGGCTTTCCACCATCATCGCCGCGATGACGGTGGCGATCAGGAGGGCCATCCCGCAGGCCGCACTCGCGGACGGGACGGGGAGATAGTCCGGCTTGACCTTTAGAAAATAGAGGTACGCGCCCAGCCAGACGGTCGCGAGGAGCGGCAACAGGCAGAGGCTGCGCAGGAACGGTTGGTACGACGGGTGCTCCATTCGCTCGCGGCGGCGCCAGCCATCTACTTCCTGTGAGTGGCGTTGCATGTGGTTGTACCACCACCGGGGCGTCTTGACGTTGGTCTCCCAGTCCGCCCGGTCCCGCTCGATGAGCTCGTCGTAGCGGACGGTGAGGAATTCTGGGAGTTTCTCATCGGTTGCGCTGGCGTCCATGCGCACGGGTGTTAGGAGGGGGGGAGTGGGCCGTGTCTTGTCCATCTTTTTTCTCCAGGGGTGAAGAACGGTTCCGGATCAGTACCACGGAGCGCTCCTCGCGTCAACGGCCACCCATGAAAAAATCCCCAAGGAAAGGGGATTTAGCGCCTAACTCTCCGTGTCACGGCCAGGTCCGCCTGCGGTTCGTTGGCTACACCCACAGATGCCGGAACGATGACCGCTTCCTCCGGCGCGCTCCTGAACGCTTCCGCCTCCGCGAGGGCGGCACGGAGGTCGAGGTAGGCTTCCTTCAGGGTCGCTCGTAGCGACAGTTCGCGTCCCGGATCAAGGAACGTCTCATAGGACGGTGCAGGCGCGTCGGACAGGGTGAGCAGGCTCTCCTGGAACGCCCGATAGCCGACCGAGAGCTTCTCGAGCCGCTGCGTCTGTTCGACGACGGCCGTCCGCAGCATGTTGAGCCGTTCTGCCGACGCCTCGAGCGCGTGGGCCCGTTGCCGGTGCGCCGCTTCCAGTTCCCGGAAATGCTCAACGAGGTCCGGAGGGCCTGTGGTCAGATCGCGGGCCTGTTGTCCGGCCGCGCTGGCGTTCTCGTCGAGCGTGCGGCTGGCCTCACGTCGCCGGTGGACCTCCTGAAAGAGGTTCTCGAGCTCCCTCTGGGCGGTCTTGATCACCTCCGCTTCGAAGGCCTCGAACGACACGCGGATGGCTAGTTTCGCTTCCCATGCGCTGATCTCCCAGCGCTTGCCGCCATGCCGCCAGAGTACCCATGCGAAGAGTTCCTTCAGACAGAGGACCGCTCCCAGCGGCGCGATCAGCACGAACTTGCACGCTCGCCACCACGCGAACCGCTGGGCCGCCGACCGGTCCATCTTGCGCTGCTCGAGGAGCGTGGTCCGAACGTTGCCCATCGCCAGCAGGCAACCAAGTCCCAGCAGCAGCTGCGGGCCGAAGAGGATCGCGAGGTCCGTACGGTTGAGCCGTTCCCAACCGATTTGCCGCAAGAATTGAATCCCGCTCGCCACGGTGTGCAGCCAAAGCAGGCTCCGCAGCCACGCCTGCGGATTTGGTGCCAGGTCCTCCGTCCGTTGAAACGCGGCGGGCACCTCGTGGCGATCGACTTGGATGAGCCACCACCTCGGGGCGCGCCTCTCCCGTTCGTGACGCTGTCGATCTTCCGCCAGCAGTCGTTCGAACGGCAGGGCGATCAGACGTGGTAACGCGGCTTCCGCTTCTGTCTGGATGCGTACGCCGGTACGGTACGGCGCGCAGGTTTCTTGTTCCATTGCGTCCCTCCGGGAAAAACGTTCCCATTCCTTACCGCGAACCCTCCCGGTTATCAACCGTCCGCGCAAGAAAAAACCCTCATTCACGAATGAGGGCCAGTCGCCGTCCGCGCCGCCGTCGGCGTTGCCCGCTCGTCCGCTGCCGCCTCTTCTTCGGGCGTCGCCGTCGGCCTCGTCTGCAGGAGCGTCTCCATCTTCTTCCGCTGCGCGAGGAGGGCTTGGTGCGCCACGCGCATCTGGGTGCGCAGTTCGAGGTCGGTCGTGTCGTCCGCCGCCAGCGAGTCCGTCAGGCGCAGCGTACGCTGGCTGTCCTGCAGCTCCATGTATTGGGCCATGAGCGACCTCAGGAGCTCAAGCTGTTCGCCGGTCTCGGTTGACAGCGTTTCCAGCTCCCTGGCCCGTTGCGCCAGCCGCTTCGACCGCGTCTGCTCGCTCTGATGCGTGATGTTGTAATGCTTGCTAAGCGTCACCTGGCTCGTGAGGCACTTCACAGAGTGTTGCCGCGCCTCCTCAGCGCGTCGTGCCGCCTCCTCGCTTGCGGTGCGGTTGTGGACGGCCGCCGCCTCCATCGCCAACTGCGCTATCTTGTGCTCGCTGAGGATGTCCTTCTCGAACCGCTCGAAAATCCGCTTGGCGACGCGCTCTTCGTTCCAGTCCTCCGCTGTCCACGCCCGCCCCGCCCGTCGCCAGAGGATCCAGGCGACCACCTCCTTTGTGCACAGGTAGAGCGACACCGGCGGCAGGAGCACGTAGTTGAATGCTCTCCTGATGCTGAACCGCTGGATGGTCGGGTACCCGGTCATGCCCTGCGCGTCAAGCTTGTCGGTGTGCTCCTTCTCAACGCCGCCGAACGCGCGCGCGACCGTCACGCCGGCAAGGGCGAATAGCACGGCAATGGCTGCGTCATCCGCCTTCGCGCGGACGAACATCGCCGTGATCACATACAGAGTGATTAGGATTCCCGTCCATCCCAGGCTCCACAGCAGCCGCAGCGGCTTCGGCCGGATGTCCTCCGCCCGCCAGTAGGCGCGTGGGACCTCGTTCGTGTCGACGTACGCCTGCCACCAGCGCGGCGCCTGTTGCGTCTCCCAGGTCTGCCGTTCCTGGGCGACCAGCCGTTCGAACGGCTCGCCGATCAGCGCCGGCAGGGGCGTTGTGTCATCTTCGGTCACGATGCGGACCTTCCTGAATGGACCTGTTGTTTTCTCGTTCATTCGTTCATCTCCTTGGGGCGAGCCCCGGCACCATCATGAGGTCTTCGACGAATGCTTCGGTTGTATGGGCGCCCTGACACGGTTTTCCCGCCGGCGCCGACCATGGACCGTACCACGTTTACCACGTGCCGTCAAGCGCCTGGTCGCGTCGTTCCGCCCTTGTTTTCCGGCCTCATCCGTGTTGAGATGCGCGTTGAATCGATTTCGTATGTCCTGGCAACGGATCCTGCGCTTCGCCAAGCAGCGCCAAGTCCCCGTGATCATCACCGACGAGAGTGGCGAAGAGCCCCTCATTTTGCTGTCGCTCGACCAGCTGGAGCAGGCGCTTGATGGGGGAGCGGGTCCGGATCTGCCCCCTGTCCCGCCGGCCCCACGCCCGACGACCCCCTCCTTTGTCCCGGAAGACGCCGCTTCGCCGGCCGAACCCGTTCCCGCCGAGCCGCCTCCGGTCCCCGCGCCCTCCGCCGAATCGCCTGTTTCGCCCCTTCCGGCCGCCCTCTCCACGTTCGCCGAGCTTGAGGAGGCTGCCCAGCGTGCCGCCCCGCCCGCCGTCGATATCGTGATCCCGCCTACGACCGAAGGGGCTGCCCCGACCTCTTCCGAGCCGCCCGCTCCTGTGGCCCCGTCGTCGAAGCCGGCCATGCCGCCCCTTCTCGCCGCCCCAAGCCCGTCCGCCTCTCCGCGTCCCGATTTGAGTCTTGAGGAACGTTTTTTTCTCGATTTCTAGCCAAAAAACCGTCGATATCACCGTCCAGACGCCTCCCGGCCCGCCGGAGGCGTCTTTCGGATCGCGCTTTTTTCTCTCACTCTTGCCAGAATCTCGCGCTTTTGCTATCCTAGTCGCGTTCGCTCATTTGGGGCGAATTTCTTCACAACAGACCTGGTTTTTCGAAGCCGGTCTCTTGTACACTTACTTATGGCCTGAGCGGCCCTTCCCGGGCCGTTCTGCCGACCTGTTATTTCTTTTCTAGCCATATGGCGGATGCATTCCAACGGTCCAAGCCGCACGTGAACATCGGTACGATCGGTCACGTTGACCACGGCAAGACCACCACGACGGCGGCGATTCTCGCGGTGCTCTCGAAGCACGGCATGAAGGCGGATGAAGCGGCGAAGGACAAGCTCGACAAGGCTCCTGAGTCCCGCTCCCGCGGTATTACGATTGCGACGGCGCACGTCGAATACGAATCCGAAAAGCGCCACTACGCGCACGTCGACTGTCCGGGCCACGCCGACTACATCAAGAACATGATCACGGGTGCCGCCCAGATGGACGGTGCGATCTTGGTCGTGTCCGCGACGGACGGTCCGATGCCCCAGACGCGTGAGCACATCCTCTTGGCCCGCCAGGTCGGCGTTCCGGCCATCGTCGTCTTCCTCAACAAGTGCGACATGGTCGATGACCAGGACATGATCATGCTGGTCGAAGAAGAAATTCGCGAGCTCCTCAGCAAGTACAACTTCGACGGCAAGAACACCCCGATCATCCGTGGTTCCGCCCTCAAGGCCCTCGAGAACCCGGGCGACGAGGCTGCCGCCAAGCCGATCCTCGACCTCATGGCCGCCTGTGACTCCTACATCCCGGAGCCGGTGCGCGAGACCGAGAAGCCGTTCCTCATGCCGGTCGAAGACGTGTTCTCGATCGAAGGTCGTGGCACGGTCGTCACGGGCCGCATCGAGCGTGGTCAGATCAAGGTCAACGAGGAAGTCGAGATCGTCGGTCTCGGCGAAACCCGCAAGACCGTCGTGACCGGCATCGAAATGTTCAACAAGTCCCTCGAGTCCGGCATGGCCGGTGACAACGCGGGCTTGCTGATCCGCGGTATCAAGAAAGAAGAGATCGAGCGTGGCATGGTGCTCGCCAAGGGCGGTTCCATCACCCCGCACACCGAGTTCGAGGGCGAAGTCTACGCCTTGACCAAGGAAGAAGGCGGTCGCCACAAGCCGTTCGTCTCCGGTTACAAGCCGCAGTTCTACATCCGCACGACCGACGTGACGGGTGAGGTCCAGCTTCCGGCCGACGTCGCCATGGTCCAGCCGGGCGACACCATCAAGATGACCGTCAAGCTCATCACCCCGGTCGCCATCGAAGAGAAGATGCGTTTCGCCATCCGCGAGGGCGGCAAGACCGTCGGCGCCGGTGTCGTGACCAAGATCATCAAGTAAGATCGTCGAATGGGGCTCGCCCCGTTCGCCCTAGGGGAAAACGCACGCGTGCTCTCCTGGGGTGAGCGGGGAAGTCCCTCTTCGCGTCTCACGCCCTTCCGCTCCCTCCTATGAAAGAAGCCACCTCCAGCCGCATCCGCATCAAGCTCCGCTCGCATGACCACCGCTTGGTCGACCAGGCCGTGCGCACGCTCATCGAGACGGCCACGCGGACCGGTGCCAAGGTCGTCGGTCCGGTCCCGCTTCCCACCAAAAACAAGAAGTGGACCGTCAACCGCTCGACCTTCGTCCACAAGAACGCCCGCGAACAGTACGAGATGCGTACCTACACCCGCCTCGTCGATATCCTCGACCTCAACCCGGCCGCGCTCGAAGCGTTGCACGCGTTGAACCTCCCGGCCGGTGTCGATCCGCAGATGACGCAGGCGTAAGCAAGGACCGTTCACAACTTCCAGTTCCGTCGAGGAACGATTCCCAAGGAGAAAGTTGCTTCCCGTGCACCGTGCGCGGGACGGGTCGTCCGTAAGGGGACGACCGATCGCATAACCTCCCTGCAGCTTCTTTCGGGCCCCGTCCGAGAAGGCGCTCGGGTCCTGCGTGTTGGTGCCTATCCTGGCCACAGCCCGCAGGACCGCAGCCGTCCTTCGTCTCTTGCGAGACAAGAACCCACTCGGGATGAATCGCGAATCGGCTTCATCAATTTGGCTTGCCCGTCATGTGCGGAAGGGCCAGAGGGTTGAAGACGAAGCGTTTTCGTGTCGTCTGCAGTCTTCTGACCCTTTTTCGTTTGCAAAAACGTCCAAAAGCGTCCGCCGCTCCCATTCATTCATCTAGTGCGACCAATCCGAAGGTACGTATGAAATACATTTTGGCCAAAAAGCTCGAGATGTCGCAGGTGTACGGGGCCGATGGCTCCGTGATCCCGGTGACGCTCGTCAAAGCCGGTCCCTGCTACGTCACGAAGGTGGCGACCCAGGAACGCGACGGGTACGAGGCGGTCCAGGTCGGGTTCGAAGTCATCAAGAAGCTCAACAAGGCGGAAGCCGGTCACCTCAAGGACCTGCCGAAGCTCCGGCACCTCGCCGAGTTCCGCGTCGAGAAGCCGACCGTCCAGCGTGGCGACCTCATCGAGGCCAACGTCTTCGCGGCCGGGGACACCGTCCAGGTGATGGGCATCTCGAAGGGGAAGGGCTTTCAAGGTGTGGTCAAGCGCCATGGCTTCCATGGGCACCCCACGACCCACGGTCACAAGGACCAGACCCGTATGCCGGGCTCGATCGGTGCCGGTGGCGTGCAGCACGTCCTCAAGGGACGCCGCATGGCTGGCCACATGGGTTCCGACCAGGTCACGGTGAAGAATCTTAAAGTCATCGAGGTGCGGGAGGGCGGCGTGCTGGCCATCAAGGGAGCGATCCCGGGGGCCCGTAACACCATCATCCACATCCAGTCTGTCTAATATGCCTAAGGTTCCTGTTTACAACATCGAAGGGAAAGCCGCCGGGGACATGGCGTTGGCGGACGCGTTGTTCGCGGTGAAGCCGAATCCGGGCTTGCTGCACGAGGTGGTCGTCGGGTTGCGTGCCAACGCCCGCAAGTCGATCGCGAACACCAAGACGCGTGGCGAGGTGTCCGGTGGTGGCAAGAAGCCGTGGAAGCAGAAGGGGACGGGTCGTGCCCGCCAAGGGTCCATCCGCTCGCCGCAGTGGGTCGGTGGTGGGATCACGTTCGGTCCGACCAGCGAACGCAACTTCTCGGTCAAGATCAACAAGAAGGCGAAAAAGAAGGCCCTCTTCATGGGGCTGAGCGACAAGGTCGCCAACAACAAGCTCTTCGTGCTCGAGGCGGTCAACGTCACCACGCCGAAGACGAAGGTCGCGGCCCAGCTCTTCGCCAAGCTCCCGCTCGACCGCAACGCGCTCATCATCTCTCCGGGCTCGCAGCCGGCGCTCATGCGCATGGTCCGCAACCTGCCCAACGTCAAGCTCGTCACGGCACAATCCGTGAACCTGCTCGACGTCCTTACCTACCGGACGGTGATCTTCCTCAAGGATGCCGTTCCCGCCTTTGAACAGGTGTATCGCCTCTCCTAACTATGGCACTCATTGAACGTCTCCGTAAGACGAAGACCGAAGACGCGGCCCCGGCCGCGGAGGCGCCCGAGAAGAAGGCCGCGCCGAAGAAGAAGGCCGCTCCGAAGGCCAAGAAAGCCGAAAAGACGGAAGAGACGACCGCTCCGGCCGCCCAAGCCAAGGTCGTCGTGAACGCCTACGCCTCGGGCTCGCTCGTGCGTCCGCACGTGAGCGAGAAGGCGGCGCTCCTCACCGAGCGCGGCGTCTACACCTTCGATGTGCCGGTGTCCGCCGAGAAGATCTCGGTGCGCAAGGCGGTCGAAGCCCTCTACGGCGTGAAGGTCACCGATGTCCGCATGGTCCGCCACGCCGGCAAGCCGGTCTACCGCGGCAAGCGCGTCACCGCCCGCAACACGTGGAAGAAAGCCCTCGTCACCTTGGCGAAGGGCCAGAAGCTTGATCTCTACCAAGGGGTCTAACCTGTTATGCCTATCAAAGTCTATCGTCCGGTCACCAAGGGCCGTCGGTTCTCCTCGGTCCAGGACTTCTCGGACATCACCCGCAACGAGCCGGAGAAGTCGCTCATCATGATGCGGAAGGAGCAGGCCGGCCGTACCAACGGCAAGATCACCGTCCGCCATCGCGGGGGTGGCACGCGCCGCTACATCCGTGTCGTCGACACCAAGCGCTTGCGCTTCGACATTCCGGCCACCGTCACCTCGGTCGAATATGACCCGAACCGTGGCGGCCGCATCGGTCTCATCACGTATAAGGATGGCGTCAAGGCCTACATCCTGCTTCCGGACGGCGTGAAGGTCGGCGAACAGCTGGTCTCCTCGCTCACGGAAGCCGAAATCAAGCCGGGCAACCGCCTCCCGCTCGAGAAGATGCCGATCGGCGTCTTCATCCACGCGGTCGAGCTCGCTCCCATGCAGGGCGCGAAGCTTGGTCGCGGCGCGGGCACCTCGCTCCAGCTCATGGCCATCGAAGGCAACTGGGCGACCATCAAGATGCCGTCCGGCGAAGTCCGTCGCGTCCCTAAGAACTGCTTGGCGACGATCGGGACGGTCTCCAACCCCGACTGGCACCTCGTCCGTTGGGGCAAGGCCGGCCGCATGCGCCACCGCGGCATCAAGCCGACGGTGCGCGGTAAGGTCATGAACCCGGTCGACCACCCGCA
This sequence comes from uncultured Gammaproteobacteria bacterium, assembly GCA_964474805.1. Classification (GTDB taxonomy): domain Bacteria; phylum Patescibacteriota; class Patescibacteriia; order 2-12-FULL-60-25; family 2-12-FULL-60-25; genus JAGOUA01. The sequence continues at coordinate 70,856 of CAYYTQ010000003.1, read as the reverse complement.
CGGCGGTGGTGAAGGCAAGCACCCGATCGGTATGAAATTCGCGAAGACCAAGTGGGGCAAGCATGCGTTGGGCGTCAAGACGCGCCGTCGCCACCTGTCCTCGAACCGCCACATCGTCTCGCGTCGCAATGGTAATCTCCTCACCCGCTAACTTATGTCCCGCAGCCTCAAGAAAGGCCCCTTCACCGACGCCAAGCTCTTGGCCAAGGTGCAGAAGGCCGGCCCGAACAGCAAGGCCGTGATCAAGACCTGGTCGCGTGCCTCGACCATCACCCCAGAAATGGTGGGGATGACCTTCGCGGTCCACACCGGCAACAAGTTCAAGAACGTCCTCGTGGTCGAGAACATGGTGGGGCACAAGCTTGGCGAATTCGCGCCGACCCGCACGTTCTCGCGCCATGGTGGCAAGCTCACGAAGGCGATCGACGCCGCCAAGGCCACGGCCACGGCTGCCTCGGCGCCCAAGAAATAACGTATGGATGTCCACGCCTCTCTCCGTTACCTCCGCATGTCGCCGCGGAAGGTGCGGCTCGTCGTCGACGCGGTCCGCGGCATGAATGCCCGCGCCGCCGAAACGCGCCTCTCCTTCCTCGACAAGGGCGCGGCCGAACCGGTGCTCAAGCTCCTGCGTTCCGCCATGGCCAATGCCGAGCATAACTTCAAGATCGCCAAAGAATCCCTGTACATCAAGACCATCGTCGCCGACGGCGGTCCGACGCAGAAGCGCTTCCGCCCGCGGGCCCAAGGCCGCGCGGCGCCGATCCGCAAGCGGACGACCCACGTGACGATCGTCCTCGCCCCCAAGGGCGAGGCCGCGACCAAGGCTCCGGCCACCGCCAAGCCCGTCGAACCGGCCCCGGCCGCGCCGAAAAAGCGCGCCCCGGCCAAGAAGGCCCCCGCCGCTAAGGCGAAGGCCGCCACTTCTCCTGACGCCTAATCCCTATGGGTCACAAAGTTCATCCCGTCGTCTTCCGTCTCGGAACGACGACCACCTGGCCGTCCCGCTGGTTCGCGCGTAAGGACGCGTTCGCCACGCAGCTCCGCCAGGACCTCGAAATGCGCGAGTTCCTCGCCAAAGCCCTCAAGGATTCGGCCGTCAAGCGCATCGATATCGAGCGCTCCCGCGGCGTCATCCGCATCACGGTCCACTCGGCCAAGCCGGGTCTCGTGATCGGTCGCTCGGGCACCGGCATCGAGGACCTCAAGAAGAAGCTGATGAAGACGTTCTTCCCCATGAAGGCGAAGTCCGTCCAGCTCCACCTCTCGGTGCAGGAGATCATGAAACCGTCCCTCGAAGCGGCCCTCGTCGCCCAAGGGGTGGTGGCCGACCTCGAGCGCCGCATGCAGTTCCGCCGCGTCCTCAAGATGACCATCGAGCGCGTCAAGAAGGCCGGGGCCCTCGGCGTGAAAATCGCCGTGTCCGGCCGCCTCAACGGCGCCGAAATCGCGCGCCGCGAGTGGCTGGGCTGGGGCAAGATCCCGCTCACCAACCTCCGCGCCGACATCGACTACAGCCAGACCTTCGCCCAGACGATGGCCGGCAGCATCGGTGTCAAAGTCTGGATCTACCGTGGCGACGTGTTCGACAAGGATCGTCTCACGCAGTACCAGCCGACCACGCCTGAACGCGCCCGCAGCGACCGCCGTGAAGGTGGCCGCGATGCCGGCCGCGGTCCGCGCCGTGATGGCCGTCCGTCGTTCGGTGGCCGCCCGATGGGCGCCCCGCGCGGCCCGGCTCCTCAATCCGCCGCCGCCTAACCTCGTATGTTGATCCCTAAGAAAGTCAAGTACCGGAAGGCCCACAAGGGCGTCTTCCCCTCGGGGCACAACGCCACCGACAAGATCGAGCTCGCCTTCGGCAGCTTCGGCCTCAAGTCGCTCGGTTCCGGCTGGATCTCCAGCCAGCAGATCGAGTCCGCCCGCCGCGTGCTCACGCGCTACATCAAGCGCGGAGGCAAGATCTGGATCCGCGTCTTCCCGGACCGGCCGATCACGCAGAAGGGCAACGAGGTGGGCATGGGTGCCGGGAAGGGTGCGGTCGACCACTTCGTCGCCGTCGTCCGCCCGGGCACGATCCTCTTCGAGATGGACGGCATCCCAGCCGCCTCCGCCAAGACTGCCCTCGAAGCCGCCGCCTACAAGATCTGCACGAAATGTAAGTTCGTAAGCCGCTAATCCTATGCTTGCGAAAGACCTCAAACAAAAGACGAACGAAGAATTGACCACCCTCGCCCAGGAGCTCGAAGCCAAGTTGCGCGCCGCCCGGTTTAGCCTGGTGACCCGCCAACTGACCAAGGTCTCCGAAGTCGGCGCCATGAAGCGCGACCTCGCCCGGGTGAAGACCGTCCTTCGCGCGTCGAAGCCACAGGCTTAATCCTCTCGTATGTCGACCCAACAACCAGCTCGTCGTCGCTTGCAGGGCGTCGTCACGTCCACCGCGATGAAAGATACGGCCGTCGTGCGCGTGGATCGCCGCGTGGCCGATGAGAAGTACGGCAAGTACTTCACCGTCTCTAAGAAATTCATGGCACATGATCCCGAACACCTCGCCCACGTGGGCGACCTGGTCGAATTCGAGGAGTGCCGTCCGATCAGCCGCCACAAGTGCTGGCGCGTGATCGCGATGATCAAGGCGGCCTAAGCATCCGTATGGTTCAACACCGTTCCATGCTCGCCGTGGCAGATAACAGCGGAGCCAAGCTCCTGCAGTGTATCCACGTCAACGGCGGCTACAAGAAGCGTTACGGCGTGCTCGGCGACCTCGTCACCTGTGTGGTGAAGGAAGCTGCGCCCCGTGGCGCCGTCAAGAAGTCCGACATCGTTTACGCGGTCCTGGTCCGTTCCCGCAAGGAAACGCGCCGTCCTGACGGTTCCTACATCCGTTTCGATGAGAACGCCGCTGTGATCATCGATAAGAAGTCCAAGGAACCGAAGGGGACCCGCATCTTCGGCCCGGTCGCTCGCGAGCTCCGCACGCGCGGCTACGGCAAGATCATCTCCCTCGCGCCCGAGGTCCTGTAATCCTATGGCTACCATCCAGATCAAGAGCGGTGACGAGGTGATCGTCATCGCCGGTTCCGCGAAAGGGACGAAGGCCAAGGTCACCCAGGTCTTCCCGCGGCTCGGCAAGGTCGTCGTCGAAGGGGTCAATGTCCGGACGCGTCACCTCAAGGCCCGCGGCGGCCAGCAAGGCCAGGCCGGGCAGAAGGTCTCGTTCGCGATGCCTATCGACGCCTCCAACGTCCAGCTCGTCGGTTCCGACGGCAAGCCCATGCGCCACTCCAAGCGCACCAAGTAACCTATGACGCTCAAAGAACGCTACCAAAATGAGGTGGTGCCCGCGCTCAAGAAAGAGCTCGGCATCGCCAACCCCAACGCCGTCCCGAAAGTGACGAAGGTTGTGGTGTCGGTCGGCTTGTCCCAGGGCCTCAAGGATCCCAAGGTGCTCGAGACGGTGGAGCAGACGCTCATCCGCATCACGGGCCAGAAGCCGGTCAAGACGAAAGCCAAGAAAGCCATCTCCAACTTCAAGGTCCGCCAGGGCATGGTCGTTGGCATGATGGTGACCTTGCGTGGCCAGCGCATGTGGGATTTCCTCACGCGCCTCACGCAGGTGACCTTCCCGCGCATCCGTGACTTCCGTGGCGTCTCGCCCAAGGTCATCGACGCGATGGGGAACGCCTCCTTCGGGTTCCGCGAGCACATCGCGTTCCCGGAAATCCGTTCCGATGAAGTCGAACGTATCCACGGCCTCCAGGTCACGGTGGCAACCACCGCCGGCGACCGTAAGCAAGGCAAGCTCCTGCTCGAAGGCCTGGGCTTTCCCTTCCTGAACGCCTAAATCCCCCCTTATGGCTACTCAGAATCAAATCGCCAAATCCAACCGCACGCCGAAGTTCTCGACGCGTACGGTGAACCGCTGCTGGCGCTGCGGGCGCAAACACGGCTATATCCGCTTCTTCAAGCTTTGCCGTATCTGCTTCCGCGAACTGGCAAACCGGGGCGAGATCCCGGGTGTCACGAAGTCCAGCTGGTAAGAATCTCCACGTATGTTTACCGATCCAATCAGCGACTTCCTGACCCGCATCCGCAATGCCCAGGCCGCTCACCATGAGACGACCTCCGCGCCGGGTTCGAAGATCAAGCGCGCCATCGCGGATATCCTCGTTCGCGAGGGGTTCCTCGAAAGCGCCAGCGAGCAGACCGAAGAGGGGAAAAAGACCCTGACGGTGACGCTCAAGTACACGGGCAAGGTGCCGGCGATCCGCTCGATCCGCCGCGTGTCCCATCCGGGCCGCCGCATCTACAGCAAGTATTCCGACCTCGTCTCGGTCCTCTCCGGACAAGGCATTTCCATCGTCTCGACCTCGGTCGGGCTGATGACCAATAAAGAGGCTCGCCGCCGCAAGCTCGGCGGGGAGATCATTTGCGAAGTCTTCTAAGCCCTATGTCTCGTATCGGAAAGAAACCCGTCCTTCTCCCTTCTGGGGTGGAAGGCACGGTGGCCGACGGGGCCGTCACGATCAAGGGGCCGAAGGGGACGCTCGCCGTCCGCCTCGCGGACGGGGTCACGGTCGCCACCCAGGCCGACCCGAAGGCCCTCACCGTCGCCGTGCGCGACGAGAACAAGGTGGATGACCGCGCCCTCTGGGGCCTCTTCCGCCAGCTCCTGCAGAACGCCGTCGACGGCGTGCAGAAGCCGTTCGAAAAATCCCTCGAGTTCGTCGGCGTCGGCTACAAGGTCGCCGTCGAAGGACGCAAGGTGATGATGGATGTCGGGTTCTCGCACCGCGTCCCGTTCGAGCTCCCGGAAGGGATCGACGCCAAGGCCGAGAAGCAGATCCTGACCCTCACGGGCATCGACAAGTACCTGGTGGGAGAGACGGCCGCGCGCATCCGCCGCGTCCGCCCGCCGGAGCCCTACAAGGGGAAGGGGATTAAGTACACGGATGAGACCATCCGCCGCAAAGCAGGTAAGACGGCGAAAGCCTAACCTCTGATATGTCTACGTTTTCTCGTGCCACCCAAGCCGCCCGCCGCCTCGCGCGCGTGCGTGCCAAGGTGAGCGGAACGGCTGAGCGCCCGCGCCTCTGCGTGGTGCGCAGCTTGAAGCATATCTCGGTCCAGGTGATCGACGACGTGGCCGGCAAGACCATCGTCGCCGCGACCGACGCCAACCTTCCGGAAAGCCTCGCCAAGGCCAAGAAAATGGAAAAGGCGCAGGCCCTCGGGAAGCTCATCGCCGAACAGGCGAAGGCCAAAGGCGTGACGGCGGTCGTCTTCGACCGTCGCGATAAGAAATATCATGGTCGCGTTCGCGCGGTCGCCGAAGGCGCCCGTGAAGGCGGTCTCTCCTTCTAATATGTCTGATGTGATCCAACCAGGAACGCCAGAAACCGCGGCCGCGACGCCTGAAGCGACGCCAGCCAAGCCTGCGACGCCGGTCGCCCGGCCGGGGTTCATTATGGCGAATCATCCAGGCACGGGAGCGGGAGGTCGTGGCCCCATGGGTGGCCGCGGCGGCATGGGTGGTCGCGGTGGCCAGGGTGGCCGCGGCGGCATGGGTCGTGGCGGCATGGGTGGTCGTGGCCGTGATGGCCGCGGTCCCCGCCGTGACGGCGACGTGCCCGCTGAGGCCGACTACATCGAGAAGAACCTCGAGGTCGCCCGCGTCACGCGTGTCACCAAGGGCGGCAAGCGCATGCGCTTCCGTGTCCTGTCCGTGATCGGCAACCAGAAGGGCCGTGTCGGGTTCGGGCTCGCCAAGGGCGTGGACGTCGCGGGTGCGACGGCCAAGTCCACGGCCCAGGCCCGCAAGGCCCTCGTCACGGTCCCCCTCATCAACGGCACGATCCCGCACGTGGTCGAAGCCAAGTTCCGCGCGGCGCGCGTCATCTTGAAGCCGGCCCCGAAAGGGACGGGCGTCAAGTCCGGCGGTGCCATCCGCCCGGTGCTCGAGCTCGCCGGCGTGCAGAACATCGTCTCGAAGATGCTCGGTTCCAGCAATAAGTCTAACAACGTGAAAGCGACCATGCTCGCCCTCAAGATGCTTCGCGCCCCTGCGGGCAAGAAGACGTCCGAAGAGGGGGCGCAAGGCACGCGCACCGCTGCCTAATCCTTCCCTATGTCTCTCATGATGCACACGCTCGCCCCGCAAGACGGCGCGCGTGAAAAAGCCTTCCGCGTGGGCCGTGGGAACGGTTCGGGCCGCGGAACGACCGCGGGCCGCGGCACCAAGGGCCAGCGCGCCCGTTCGGGTGGCCGCAACAAGCTTCGCCTCAAGGGGTTGAAGCAGATGCTGCTCGCCTTCCCGAAGGTCCGCGGGTTCCAGAGCCGCTACGACAAGGCCTGTACCTTGACGTTGGCCCAATTGGAGCGCCTGACGGACGGTTCGGTCGTAACGATAGACTCGTTGCGCCGCGCCGGACTCGTGTTGCGCACGCACCGCTCGGTCAAGATCGTCGGCGGCGAAGGCCTCACCAAGAAGCTCACCATCCGTGACCTTCCCGTGAGCGCCGGTGCCAAGGCCGCGATCGAGAAGATCGGCGGCTCGGTGGTGATGTCGAAGAAGAAGGCGTCCCAAAAGGCGTCTAAGAAAACGTCTTAACCCCGTTGTTATGGCGCGCTTTCGGGCGCGCCATATTGCTTCCTATGTGGGATAAACTCCTCCAAGCCTGGCGCGTGCGCGAGGTGCGGAACGGCCTCCTCTTCGCGTTCGCGATGATGATCGTCTTCCGTCTCGCCGCCAACATTCCGCTGCCGGGCATCGACCTGGTGGCGCTGCAAGCCTTCATCGAAGGCAACCGCGCCCTCGGTCTCCTCAACCTCTTTGCGGGCGGCACGATGCGCACGTTCAGCATCGTCGCGATGGGGGTCGCGCCGTACATTACGGCGTCGATCATCGTCCAGCTGCTCGGGATGATCTTTCCGAAGATCGAAGAGATCCAAAAAGACGGTGAGGCCGGCCGACGCCGGATCAACCAATGGACGCGGTATCTGACGGTGCCGTTCGCGATCATCCAATCTTTTGGGATTATCGCGCTCATGCGCCAGTCGACCGTGCCGATCCTGACCGAACGTGGCCCGTTGCACCTGATCATGATCATTGCGACGGTCACGGCGGGAACGATGTTCCTGGTGTGGCTCGGTGAGCTCATCCAGGAAAAGAAGGTCGGGAATGGCATGTCGCTCCTCATCGCTGCTGGCATTCTTGCGGACCTGCCCACCAGCCTGTCGCAGTTTACGGCGACGTTCTCGGGCGGTTCGCGCGACTGGCTCGTGATCGCCCTCTACGGGGCGGCCGCGGTCGCCATGATCGTGGGCGTGGTCTTCATCACCGAAGGCCAACGTAACGTCCCCGTGCAGTATGCCCGTCAGGTCCGTGGCGCCAGCGCCGCGTCGACCTTGCCGCTGCGCATCAACATGGTGGGCGTGATCCCGATCATCTTCGCGATCTCGCTGCTCCTGTTCCCCACGCTCGTCGCGCAATTCCTGGTCGGTGTGCGCACCGCCTGGATCGCGAACGGTGCGCGGTGGGTGATTGCGACCCTGCAGAACCAATGGGTGTATGGGATCCTGTACCTGCTCCTCACGGTCGGGTTCACGTATTTCTACACCTCGATCGTCTTCCAGCCGGAAAAGATCGCCGAAAACCTGCAAAAGCAGGGGGCCTTCGTGCCTGGCGTGCGTCCGGGCAAGCCGACGGCCGAATACCTCAACCACGTGATCGAACGGATCACCTTGGGCGGCGCGCTCTTCCTGGGTGTCGTCGCCGTCATGCCGCTGATCGCGCAAGCGTTCACGGGCACGACGGTCTTGGCCCTCGGTGGGACGTCGCTCCTCATCGTGGTTTCCGTGGTGATCGAGTCGGTGAAGCAGATCGAAGGGCAGGTCACGATGCGGCAGTACGACGCGTACTAACCATAAAACCGCCTGAGGGCGGTTTTATGGTTGACAAATCGACCTAGGATAGGAAATAGGTGGCGTGGTCCTTTGCTATTTCGTTTTTTGGGTGTTACCCTCCCTCTCATTATGCCCCGCAAGCGCCTCCGCGCCGTCTTTTTCGGCCCCCATGGGGCGGGGAAGCGAACCCAGGCCGAGCGTTTGGCGACGGCGTTTGACGTGGCACTGATTTCGTCTGGCTATCTCCTCCAGGAGGAGATCCGCGAGGGGACGGCGATCGGCAAACTCGTGCGTGAATACGTTGACCAAGGCATGCTGGTTCCTGACGACCTCGTCAATGCGGTTATTTTGCGTAAAATAAAGCGTTTTGCGACGCAAGAGAAGGGGTTCGTCTTGGAAGGGTACCCGCGGAATGTCGAGCAGGCCGCCGCTCTCGAGAAGATCGCCAAGGTCCAAGTCGCCCTTCACCTGAAGATGGGGGACGCGGAAGCCGCGAAGCGCGTCGAGGATCGGCGAGAATGCGTGTCGTGCAAAAGCGTGTACCATTTGCGCGCAAACCCACCAGGACCCCTGGAGACGTGCCTGCATTGCGGATATGGCCTGCAAGGGCGTCCGACCGACCAGCCGAATGCGTTTTACAGTCGCCAGGCCATCTACCATTTCATGACCGAACCGCTCGTATCGTTCTATCGCCAAAAAGGGGTGCTGCTTTCCGTGAAGGCGGACCAGGCAATCGATTCGTTGGCGAGGGAGATCCAAGGAAAGCTGCGCCGGCTGGGGTTTGCCTAGCAAGAGAAGGAAATGCCTTGTAAACGAAGGTGAAATTCTGTAGCCTCTTCGTATGTCCCTCACCAAAACCCCACCAGAAATCGAGAAGCTGAAGCGCGGTGGCGAACGTCTTTCCGCCATCCTGCGGGAGGTCCGCGAGGCCTGCGTCCCTGGCGTCGGCACGGCCGAATTGGATGCCCTTGCGCGCGCGCGGATGGCCGAAATCGGGGCGAAGCCTTCGTTTTTAGGGTATCGCATTTCCGATGACGATCCCCCGTTCAACGGTGCCTTGTGCACGTCCTTGAATGAGGAGGTGGTCCATGGCCTGCCGCACCCGAACCGCATCATCCAGGCGGGGGATGTGGTCGGTCTGGATATCGGCATGTGGTTTGAGGGGCTCGCGACGGATATGGCGACGACCGTGATCCCCGGTGGGACGTTCGATAAGAAAAAAGCCCAGCTGGTCGCCGACACGCGCGAGGCGCTCGTCCGAGGCATCGGCGCCATCAAGGCGGGGGGCTGGATTCATGATATCGGGGCGGCGGTCGAAGACTTTGTGAAGCTAAAAGGGTATGGAATCGTACGTGATCTCGTTGGGCACGGCGTCGGCCATGCGGTCCACGAGGAGCCCAACGTCCCGAACTTCCGGGACACCTTCTTGCCGCGCCAGCGTCTTCTTGAAGGAATGGTCCTCGCGATCGAGCCCATGATCACCCTCGGGACCTGGAAGGTGCGCACCAAGCGTGACGGTTGGACCGTCGTGACGGCTGATGGCAGCCCGTGCGCGCATTTTGAGGTCAGCGTCGTCGTCACCAAGGACGGCTACGAATTGATCACGCCATGGCCGGATGCCTAATTTATCCTAAGGCCCCTCTTTCCTATGAGCATGGACTATCCTGTCGACCGTGCCACTGCACGTTCGAATGAGCTGCCCGGAAATTTCAAAACCGTTTTGCAGCGCGAGCTGATCCTGCGTTGGGCTCGGGCACAAACCCGGAATCCTGAGCTTACGCACGAAGAGGCGGAGCCGTACGCGATCCCTTGGCTGATCGATGAGGGGTATGCGGCATTATTCGCAGATCTGTATGCCCAGCGACTGGCGGCGAGCCAATGGCGTCCGGATGATGTGAGCAATGAAGCCGTATTGAGGGATATTCAGGCTGACCTTGAGGCCTCTCGCCACAAGAAGGCGGCCTAGTCTTCGCATGCCCGAGCTGCCTGAAGTCGAGACCGTCCGGCGTCAACTTGAAGCCCGCCTGCTGGGGGCGACCATTTGCCGCGTGACCGTCTGGCAGCCCGATAAAGAGCGTCCGCAGGGGGAGGCGTTTGCCGAAGCCTTGAGGGGAAAACGCATCATCTCCCTCGAACGTCGCGGAAAGCTGCTCTTGTGGCGTTTTTCGAATGGGTCCGCGCTCGCCATCCATCTGAAAATGACGGGCAAGCTCATTTTTTACGAACGAAGGCCGATGGCCCCCGCCAATCGCCACGAACGGCTACTTTTTTCGTTCGAGAAGGGTTCTGAAACTATTTTCCTCGCGTGGTCCGATGTTCGGCGGTTTGGCTATCTTCGCTTGTTGGATGCGGCGGCGACTGAAGCAGTCCTCTCAGAATACGGTCCTGAACCGCTTACGGCGACACGTGAAGCGCTTATCGAGCGTCTCGCTGCACCTTCTGGGCGCACGATCAAGGCGATCCTCTTGGACCAGTCCGTCATCGCCGGGATCGGCAATATTTATGCCGATGAGGCGTGCTTCTTGAGTGGGATCCACCCAGCGCGACGCCAAAAAAGCCTTGCGCAGGCAGAGCTCGCGGCGCTAGCCTCCGCAATACAGGACATCCTTGCGCGTGCCGTGCGGCAGCGGGGGACTAGCGCCCATACCTATGTCGATACCGAGGGAAAAAAGGGCGGGTTCCTTCGGCTGCTCCAGGTCTATGGCCGCCATGGCCAAGCCTGTCTCCGCTGTGAAGCGCCAATCAGAAAATGCGTCCTCGCCGGACGCGGGACGCATTTTTGCCTGTCATGTCAGCCGCGGAAGGGGAAGCGCTAACGGGTGGAGGCGTCGTCTTCCTCGAGGCCGATCCCTTGGGACATGGCCCCAAGATAAAGGTCAAACAGTTCGCTTACGAGGTCGTTGAGCGGCGTCGCTTCGGTGACCGGTTCCACGCGGACGCCGGTTTTTTGTAGCAGGTTGATCCCGCCGCGGGTTTCCGTGATGACGCGTTCGAGCGGAAGGGCGCAGCGGTAGGAGCTCGGCACCGGTTCTCCGGTGCGTTGGAAACGGGTGTAGTCACAGCCGTTTTTCGTCGTCGTGTCACGGGTGAAGAATTCGATCCGCGTGATCGTGGGATGGGTAACCTCTTGGGTGTCCATGACAACGGCCAGCTGCGTTTTCGCGAGCTCCATGCGCATCTCCCTGTACAGCGTTTGTGTCGCGCGGCGCTTCGTTGCGTCGCGCCCATCAAGCTTGAGCGCCTCTTGTTCCAAGAGGTTCACGAAGGCGGGGTTGACGCGGACCTTCAGGTGGCGCAGCGGGGAGCCGGTCCGCAACGGGCGATTCGATAGGATCTGCAAGACGGGAACGTTTTTCGTTTCGGCGAGCAAGATGCCGCGCCTGATCGTTTCCAGGTTTGTGAACAGGTCTTTGTTGGGGGTATAGGTGATCGGCGAGCTTTCAGTGTCGGAGCTCGCGTCGAGGCGGATCCAGCGCTCGAACGGGGCGATCGCCTCTCCGGAAATGGGAACCTGCAGCGCCGAAAGCATGGGGGCCAGGTTCGCGGGCCGCAGGAAGAGCGCATCGCCCACTGAACGGAAGTCCACCTGCGGGGCCGGCGAGAAAGTGAAGGATTGGTCTGCCGCCGCCGTCTTGTTTGTCGCCTTGTTCAGCCGAACCCATCCTTGGAGGTTCCTGGCGCCTTCCGTTTCCCGCTCGACGGAAAATTCGAGTGTCCCGCTTTGCGTCGAGGCGATCCGCCCCCGTCGGAGCGGGGTCTTTTGGACGCGGACGTCCAAGGTTCCTTGGGCAGCATTTTGCGCCGGATGCGTGATCAGGGAACGGAGGGCTTGCTGCAGGTGTTGCTGCGGAGTGGCGGCGAAAGCCTGCAATGGGGGCGTGATCAGGGTCAGCGCCAGGCCGGTGCCGGCGAGAAGGCGGGAAAAGGAGGGCATACTCAGCCATCGTAGGGGAGGCATGCGCCCTCGTCAAAACGTCGCGGATCCCCTATGCTGCGCCCATGTTCCAAGAGGTCCTGCTCCGGATCGACGCGTTACGCGCCAAGGTAAACGAGGCGTGGGAATTATTGTCACTCGACCGCGTCAGGGCGGATCTGGAGGGATTGGAGGCCCGTGCCGCCGCGCCAGACCTGTGGACGGACGCGGAGGGGGCGCGCAAGACCCTGCAAAAATTAGCCGAAACGAAAGCCGTGTTCACGGGTTGGCATCAGCTGCGCCAGGACCTGTTGGAAGCCGAAGAGATGCTCCGTCTGTCGATGGAAGAGCACGATGAGACCGTTTTAGCCGATATCGCCGCTCGCGTGACCGACCTGGAAGGCATATACCTCAAGAAGGAATTCGAGCTCCTTTTTTCGGGCCCGCACGATGTGCGGAACGCGATCGTGGCCATTCACGCGGGCGCTGGCGGGACCGACGCCCAGGATTGGGCCGAGATGCTCCTCCGCATGTACGTGCGTTATGCCGAAACCAAGGGGTGGACGGTTCGTCTTGTCGATGAATCCCGCGGTGGGGAGGCCGGGATCAAGTCCGTCACGATGATCATCGAAGGGTTGCATGCCTACGGCCATCTCCGCGGCGAGGCCGGGGTCCACCGCCTCGTCCGCCAATCGCCTTTCAATGCCGATGGTCTGCGCCAAACCTCCTTTGCCTTGCTTGAGGTCTTGCCGGAACTCGACGAGTCTGTTTCCGTCGACATTAAGCCCGACGACCTACGCGTCGACACCTTCATGAGTGGCGGCAAGGGCGGCCAGTCCGTCAACACCACCTATTCCGCGGTCCGCATCGTTCACCTACCGACGGGGATCACGGTCTCTTGTCAGAACGAGCGCTCACAAACGCAAAACAAGGCTGTCGCGATGAACATCTTGCGCGCGAAACTCTTGAAATTGCAGGAAGAGGAGCATCAGAAGGAAAAGCAAAAGCTTCGCGGCGCCTTCCAAAGCGCCGAATGGGGCAACCAGATCCGTTCGTACGTGCTGCATCCCTACAAGATGGTGAAGGACCATCGCACCGACGTGGAAACGGCCGATGCGGAAGGCGTGCTGGATGGGGCGCTTGATGCGTTCGTTGAAGGTGAACTCCGTTGGTCCGCCAAGCAAAACGCCGAGTAGCGCCCGTGTGCTACAATGCGCGCATGTCGAGCGTCGCGCACATTCCAGAGATTCCGAAAGGGGAGGGGTTACCCGCGTGGAAGGCCTATTTTTGGTTCTTGCGGTACACGTATGCTGCGTCGAAGAAGCAGATGGTCATCTTGCTTGCCGCCCTGCTCCTGGTCCCCTTGACCTCCGCTGGCAGCATTTGGGTCGTAAAGGCCGTCATTGACGCATTGGGTGGCGGCCAATTCGTATCAGCTCAAAGGCTCTTCCTCCTGATGGCGGCCTTGTTGTTGGTCAATGGTCTCATGGATCGTTTGCGCGATTACGTGCGTGATACCAGTCGCCTTACGCTCGACTATCGAACGAAAGAGGACCTGATGCTCCAGCTCCAAAAGCTCGATCCGGCCCTCATCGAGCATCCGCGCTTCCAAACGCTCTACCATGCGTTTGAAGAAACACGTGGGAACCTTCTTGGGGTCGCTCAAGAAGGGTATTGGTTCCTCTTCACGGCCGTCGAGTTGCTGAGTTATGGGACGGTCCTGTTCCTGTTGCCATGGTGGCTTGCGCTCCTGATGTTCCTTCCCCTCGGATTCTTGTTTTTCTCGCTCCGGCATGAGCGTGAATGGTCTTGGGGGATTTTGAACATGGAATCGCGTGAGGGGAGGCGGGGAAATTATTACAAGGTCGTGCTCTTGACCCCGGGTTGGCTCGTCCATCGTTGGGTCCTGGGTCTGCACGGGCTCTTTTTTCGCCGTTGGCAGCAGATCGCGCAGAAAGGATTGTCGTTACGCACCCACGAGAGCTGGCTCCGCATCCGCTCGAGCGCCTTTACCGATCTTGTAATGCTGGCAGGTCTCCTGGGCGGCGGATGGTTTCTTTTTCGTGAGGCGATCAGTACCGGTGAAGCTGGGTCATTTGTCATTTTTATTCCGGCGTTCCAACGTCTCGCGCATGGATTTTCAGGGCTTGTGGCGAATGTCGGTTGGCTCCAAAAGCAGCTTGTCGGACCGCAGCTCTTTCGTATTCTCATGTCCTTGTCGCATCGTGACGAAGGTGCTCGCCATCTCACGCGCCAGCCGTTGCGAATCCGGTTCGATCAGGTTACCTTCGCCTATCCCGACCAGGCGAAGCCGGTTCTCAAGAATGTTTCCCTGTCTCTTCGTGAAGGCGAATATGTCGCCCTTGTCGGTTTGAACGGGGCTGGCAAGAGCACCTTCCTTAAGCTCCTCGCCGGAATTTATCGTCCGACCTCAGGATCAATTCTGGTCAACGACGTGCCGATCGAGCGGATTCGTTCTGAGGAGTGGGTCAAGGCGCTTGCCTATCTGAACCAAGACACTCCCCACTTCGACGATACCGTCGAAAACATCGTCCGCTATGGCAATCCAACAATCCCTTGGGGTGCCCGTGCGAAACAGGTGCTACAGGTTAGCGGTTTTGATCAGGTCGTAAAAGGATTGGAGAAGGGTACGAAGACCCACATCGGCCGCTCCTTCGGCATGCCGGAAGACAATCCCGTCGAACTCTCCGGCGGCCAGCGCCAGCTCCTCATGATCGCGCAGACCCTCTATCGCAAGGCGCGTATCCTGATCCTTGATGAGCCGACCTCCGCGGTCGATGCGGAAAAAGAAGAGGCGTTCTTTTCTAGGCTGCCAGAAGCGATCGAGGGTCGCTTGGCGGTCGTCGTCTCACACCGTTTTTCCGTTCTTCGTCGAGCCGAGCGGATCCTCGTGATGGACGACGGCAAGATCATCGAGGACGGCTCGCATGACGAGCTTGTCGCGAAACAGGGGAGATACGCGGAGTTGTTTGCCCTGCAGGCAAAGATGTATCAATAAAAGGGCTGGAATAAGGGAAAAAACGGGGGATTGCGTTTCTGGGGTGGGTGACGTAGGATACGCCTCGCTGAGCGGGAATAGAAAACGGAAGGGTATAGAAAGATTTTGAAAGATCCTCGATTTCCTCAGTCGGCTATATGTCTCATCAGATGAGCCATATAGCCCTCGTTCGCTCGGGTATCAAATGCATCGAATGCGCTTGATACCGCTCGCTCTCTCGGGCTATGGCGCAGTTGGTAGCGCGCATGCATGGGGTGCATGAGGCCGTGGGTTCGAACCCCACTAGCCCGACCATGGAAAAACTCGCTCTCTGGGCGAGTTTTTCTGTCCCTAAAAAGCCTTACGCTCTTGACGAATCCCTTTATTGCTGTTAGATTCCCGTATCCCAACAAGGGGATGGGGGCTCCCGTGCCTCGTTTCAAATCGTCTGATAACCGGCAACGTTCGTTTGCGTCAGGTCCACTGGCGCCCCAAGGAGAATCACCATGGAAAGAGCTCCTTCGTACCAGGGTCGCTTCGTCTGCATGGATGGGGTGACCCGCCAACCCCACCACGTCGATCACGCCTTCGACATCACCGACGAGCTCCCGCCGTTCGGCGACGTGCGCCGTGAGAAGGCGGTCGTGATCGGGTTCGCGGCCTGCGACGCCCCGGACCCGATCGTCGTCCTCCTCTTCGACGTCAACCGCTCCGGTCCGATGCGCTACCTGAGCGAGCTGCGGGGCGGTCCCACCCGTTCGATGAGGGGCTCGCCCGTCTGGGACGAGGGCTCCCTGTTCTCGCTCAAGCGCCTGGGCCTCACGCCCGAGACCTACCCGGCTTTCGTGGAGCGGGCCTTCGCCCAGGTCAGCCACTCCCCGGTCCCCGAAGCCCCCGCGAAGCCGGGGACTCCCGCCGTGGACGTCTAGGCCCTCACCGCCCCCATTCCAGAACGTCTATTCTGTGGATGGGGCGATTTTTTCGTTTGTTTAGACATAAACTAGGGGATGTGTTTACAAAATGGTGTTTTTCTGTTATAATGAAGCACTGCCTTGTTCCGGCTCTCACCCTCCCCTCAACGCCTCCCGCTCCAGAAAGGCTGCCGCATGAACAACAGGCTCACGCTTGTCACGCTCGCTGTCTTCGCTGGCCTCTTTCTCGCCGTCGGCATCGACGGCGACGATCGCCGGATGGAGTCGTTCACAGCGCTGTCCCTCTGGTGCGGCACGCTGTACCTGCTCCAGTCCAACGGCGCGAGCGAGGCCCTCTTCCGGGTGAACGTGGTCTCTGCGGGCGCCCTCATCGGGGCCGCCATCCCGCACGCCCTCACCGGGATCGTCCTCGGCATCGAGGCGTGCGAGGAGGCGCCGATCGTCCTCGGCGGCCTCTTCGCCTGCGCCGCCCTTTGCGCCGGCGTCTACCTCGTGCTCGCGCTCGAGCCGCCGCCCAAGCGCCGAAGGCCGTTGTCCCTCCGAACCTGAGGCCTCTCATTCTCGCCCCGCCGCGCACGTAGTCGGCGGGGTTTGACGTTAAGACGATTTTCTCTTTGAAATACCCCGGTTGCGCGGACCGTCGCTTTGCGGGATACTGGGGAAAGATTTTATGCCATTTGATGGTGCCCTTTCCCCCGAACGAATGCGTGCGGTTCAAGCTCCCAAGATCGAACCAACGCCAGAAGCGCCCGCAGATCCGTATGCCTTTGCCCGTCAATCGTTGGATGCGTTTTTGGCGGAGGCGCAGCAAAGCGTTGACCTGAGCGACGACCAGAAAGCGCTGCTTGCCAGCGTCCGCGAAGATCCGCGGCTTCAACGGTTGGATGAGGTTGTCTATACCGATCCCAATGGGCAGGCGTATCGTTTTCGCGATTATTTCGCCGGCCATCCGTCCGCCGAGCGCGCCTTAAAGGACGTGGGGATCGCCCTGCAGCGTTACAAGGATGCGTTCGATAAGGCGAATGCCGTTACGCCGCGTTTTGAGGCGGCATGGAATGGGGCTCTTGACGAGGGGCAACGGCTTGAGCGGCAACGGTATGCGGGACCGGATCGCCAGGGGCCGGCTCCGGCCGTGGTAACGCCAGGTTGGGAAGCGTCCGTGCAAGCGGCATGGCGACAATACAGTAAGGCGACGTCGGACCATTTGGCCTCCATCCGCGCGTCCCTCGACAGGCCGCTTCCGGGGGCTGCCTCGTATGCCGCCCTTGAAGCCAGGCGTAATACCCCTTTGACGAGTTTTACGGCAGAAACCCCCGCACCTCTTCAGTCTGATCGTCCGATTCAGCCTTGGGTCGGCGAAAAAAATGCTCTCCCGCCCCTTCCTGGGCAGGTGGGGTACGAAGAGATGATGTCCGCACGCATTAAGACTCCTGATAGCATCGCCAGACCTGACGAAGTGACAATGGTCACGCCGTCCGTGCCCGTGCCACGCCAGTCCTTCCTGTCGCGCCTGAAAGCCCGCTTCTTGGGCTAGCGTCCGGAACCCATCTTCCGCGCCCGAATCGCCAAAAACAACGGGATTTCTGCCCGCGACAAATTTTCCGCCTTCGCCCGCGGTCCCGAATCGCTATGGGAGGGCGACGTCCACTCGTCCAGCGCGTCTACCGAAAACCCGGCTTGCGCCAAGGCGTTCACATAAAAAGACAATGGCCGGTGATACGAGGTCGTGCTCAGTGACGGCTGTTTCCCCGGATGCGCAACAATCTGCATCTCGTACGCCTGCAAGTACCGATCGATACGACGGTACTGGATCTTTCGTTCCTCATCCCAGCCCCAGCCGCTTTGCCGCGGTTGTCGGAAGCAGGGATGGTTCATCACGATCACGAACGGTGCATTTTGCTCCAAAACCTGTCGCGCTTGCTGAAACGTCGCTTCCGGATCGGCGATGTTTTGAATCGCCAAGATGCAGCTCGCCGACGTGAAGGTTTCCATCGGCAAGCGGGGGAGTCGCTGCGCATCCCCAACTAGGAATTCCGTCCGCGGTAACCGTTTCTGCTGGGCCGTGCGGATCAGCGACGGCGCCGCATCCACGCCCACGGCTGCTCGTGCTCCGAACGTCCGCTGAAACGCCTGCAAGAACGTCCCCTCGCCGCAGGCGAGATCCAAATGCGCCCCACGCCGCACGTCCGCAAGCAACGCCAGCGTTCCCGGGATCACGACGTCCCGTTGCAAAAAATCCTCTTGCTTGAGGTGTGTTCCGTACCAGCGTGAGACGCGTTCCCAGCTGGTGTGGGCGGCAGGACGGGGCATGGACCCATTCTACCGCTTCGGCGGCCCCTGGCAACCGTGCTATACTCGCGCCATGGCCATCCTCTTTCGTATCATTGTAGGGGTCCTGATCGATCTCGTCGGGCTCTTTTTCATCTTCCGGTCGGAGACGCTCCTCGATTTCTTGGGGCCGATCGACATGATCGACGCAAAGCTCGGCGGGGGAGGGACGCGTCTTTTCTATAAAATCGTGGGAACGGTCATTGTCATCGCTGGCTTCCTCTACATGACAAACCTCTGGGATGCCTTTTTAGGCGCAACGCTGGGTTCGCTTTTTCCGAAACGAATCTAGTCCGGGCGCCGGTTGATCGTCTCCCGTGGACGACCTTTTTTGAGGACGGCACACTTGCGAAAACGTTCGTTTTGTGGAACGGGGTGAGAGGTATGTATCCGCGTACGTTTCGCCAAGCGCTTGGACGGCGAGCCGAGGACGAGGCGCTCGCGTTTTTCGTCAGCCGCGGCTTCTCGTTTGTCGATCGCCACTGGACGTGCCGGGCGGGAGAGTTGGATCTCGTGTTAGAGCGGGGAAGCCGCCTGCATTTCATTGAGGTCAAGGCGCGCGCCAGTTGCCAGCAGCATCCCTTCGAAGCGATCCCTTTTCGCAAGCGCCACCGCCTCGCCCTGGCCATTAGCGCCTGGCTCCAAGCGCATCCAGAGGTGGCCTCTCTCCCATACCAAGTCGACGCCTACTGCCTTTGGCGAGACCAGGCAGGTCACTGGCAACGGGTCCATTTGGAGGGAATTTAGGGTATTTTGCTAAAATTTCCCTTCTTTTCGCCAAAAAAGGCGCAGCAGATTGCTTGACAAAACCCCGTTTTCCTGCTATAATAAGACATTGCTTTATGACTATCCTCATGATCGGCCAAAAAGGCTTGCCGGCCCGTTCCGGTGGGATCGAGCAGCACGTCGAGTCCTTGTCGAAGGGCTTGGTTGCGCGTGGCCATCGGGTAGTCGTATTCGGGCGGCGTTGGTATGTCGGCCAGGCCGTCGCCCCGCACGGCATTGAACAAGTCTGTACTCCGGGCTTGTGCACGAAGCATCTAGATGCCATCACGCATAGCTTCACGGCCCTTTTGGCCGCCCGCCGGTTCCGCCCCGATGTCCTGCACTTGCATGGCGTCGGCATCGCCCTGCTGGCCCCGTTGGCTCGCTTGCTTTATCCAAAAGCAAAGCTGGTGATCACCTTCCACTGCATGGATCGACGGTTCAGTAAGTGGGGCAAGATCGCCCGTGCCGCCTTCTGGCTCGGTGAATGGTTCACCTGCGCCTTCGCTCATGAGATCGTCACTGTGTCGCAGGAGCTGCAACGTTATTGCAATGACGCCTATGGCCGCCGCGCCCAGTACGTCTCGCATGCGTTCCGCTTCCAGGGCCCCGGTGACCGTGCCCAGGCTGAGGCCCGCGTCCGCGCCTTGGGCCTTGAACCGTACCGGTACTTCCTGTTCGTCGGTCGCTTGATTCCGCATAAGGGCCCCCACCGCCTTTTAGAGGCTTTTGCCGCCGCCAAGCGGCAGTATCCGGATGCCTTTTCCGGTCTCCAGGCGGCGATCGTGGGCGGCAGCTCGTTTACCGACGCCTATTTGGAGCGCTTGCAGCCCCTATTTGCGATGACTCCCGACGCCTTCGCCTTGGGTGAACGCTTCGACGGGGAGCTCCGCGCGTTGCAGTCGTGCGCTTTGGGCCACGTCTTCCCGAGTCTCGAAGAGGGGCTCTCGCTCGCCGTTCTCGAAGCCTCTAGCACCGGCCGTCCGGTCGTGATGCACGACATCCAGGCCAACCGTGAGGCGACCGGCGGCTACGCCCACACCGTGGACGTCGCCCAGCCGGGCGCCCTCATCGACGGCCTGTTCCGGCTGGCGACCGCTTCCGAGGAAGCCCGTCAGGCCCAGGGGCGGGCTCTGAGCGCCTATGTCGCCCAGGCCTTCGACGCCACCAAGAACATCGATGCGATGGACCGTCTCTATCGAGACCTGGTCCTCGACAATGAGGGGTTGGTCAGTGTTTCGACGCCAACCCTCCCATAAAGGCCGGCACATGCCGGTTTTTTGGTATTTATTGCGTATTTTGGGGGATTATGCTAAGCTTTTCCCGTTCGGGACTCGTGTTCCCGCCCCCTCGTTCCTTCTGTCGCCATTCCTTCCGCCTGCTTTTGCCTGCTAGTTAAAAAATGGCTTAAACAAGCGAATAATTGACGACAAATGGGTGACCGGCTCTCTTCGGAGAGTCTCCGCCATGTTTTCCTTACTCGAATCCTATTATGCCTATCGGGTGCGGGCCGCTCGGGATGAGCAGGCGTTCGCCCAGATTTACGATGCCTACGTCGAGGCTATTTATCGGTTTGTCTACGTGAAGCTTTCGTCGCGTGAGCAGGCCGAAGAAGTGACCTCCGAGACCTTCCTCCGCTTCTGGCAGGCCCTCCAGCGCGGGGAAGAGATCCGGCATGTCCGTGGGATGCTCTATCGGATCGCCCGTCACCTCGTCATCGACGAATACCGCCGTCGCCATGCCGCCGCGGAAGGGGGGAGTGTAACGTTTCCGGTGCCCGAACCGGCTTCTGATCACGAAGGGATTATTTCGGATGCGGGCAAAGGGTCGCGGGCCATTGAGGCCCAGGCTGACCTCGCCCTCGTTCTCGCACAAATCGGCCAATTGAAAGAAGATTACCAGGACGTCCTCACCCTCCGTCTCCTCGATGACCTCTCTTTCCAGGACATCGCTGAAGCCCTGGGGAAGGAGGCGGGGACAGTTCGCGTCCTCTACCATCGCGCCTTCAAGGCCCTCCAACGCCTGCAGGCCGGTGATACGAAAAAGCCGTAACGAGTGCCGCCGGTCCATCGCAAGGTCCTCCTTTATGAACAAACGCCACCTCAAAATTGCCGTTCGGCAACTAAGAGATGCCGAACGCCGCATCCGCCCCGATGCGGCATGGGTGGCGCGTACCCGAAACATTCTCTTAAAAGAAGTCCGCCGTGACGCGCTACATCGTGCCCCGGTGTCTTTTGGTGCTCGCATAAAAGCGCTCATCTTGTCATTCGTTCCGCGGCCGCTCGTTGAAACCATCAGAGGGCCGGTCATGGCGGTCCTGTCGGTGTTCGGGGTGGTGTTGGGAGGGTCGCTCGCGAGCGTTTCAGCCGCCGAACGCTCCATACCCGGCGACCTGCTCTACCCCGTAAAGCTCGCGACCGAGCAGGCGCGCCTCTTCATGGAAAAAGAGCCGCCCAATCAGCTGAAACTCAAAGCCGAATTCGTCGAACGTCGTGGGGAAGAGATCAAGCAGCTCGCCAAGGCTGATGCCCCAAAGAACGCCAATCGTCTGCGCGAAGCCACAGATTCGCTCAAGCAGGACCTCGATGCCGTCAAGCTCCAACTCCATAACGTGGGCATGGAATCATCGGCTCCCGAGGCCGCCGAAGCCGCGAAAGACCTAGACGAAAAGAGCGGACGCCTGGTTCAGACGCTCAAGGAAGTCAAGGAGGTCGTTCCCGCCGACATCAAGCAGAACGTCGCCGAAGTCCAGGTCGCCGCCGTCAACGCCGGCCTCAAGGCCGTCCAGATCCTTATCGACAAGCGCGACGATCCAGGGGTGACGGCGGTCGTCAGTAACGACGATCTCAAACGGGTAGTGACCGGCCACATGGAAGGGCTTGCACAAGGGATCGCCGACAGCACCAAAAAAGTTGAGGAAATCACCAATGCCGCCAGCAGCTCCAAAATTCTTGCCTTGGACCCGCTCCTCAACGCTTCAGCCAGCTCCTCAGCGGCCGCCCCGGCGGAACTTCTCAAGGAACCGCTTGACCAGCTCAAGCAGGCGCAGGCCTCCCTCGAGGAAATGCGCCAACTCCTCGAAAAAGACCAATTCGGAACGCTAAAAGAAAAGCTGGGGGAGGCCGCGCGCGCCGTCACGGTGGCGGAACGGACCGTGAATTCGGTGCTGCCCAGCCTCTCGGCTGCCGCAAATGCCTCTTCCTCGGTCTCGGAGGTTCCGAGCGGAAGCGGCTCCACCAATACGGCGGTCATTACATCGCCAACCTCAAGCGTCGCTACGCCGCAAGGCGGGAGCGGCGGCTCTGCGGTTTCGACCTCCAGTCCCGCCGCTCTGACGCCCACCGCTTCAACCACTCCCGCAGGCAAGTAGTTCCAGGGGAGAAGATCCGCTTCTCCCGCATCCGACAGGGCATCTGTGCTCGTGGCATGGATTCCCTGCAGGATGAGGAACACCTTCCTGCCTCGTGTTCGAACCTCTTGGCTTGGGTCAATAAAGGTCGTGCTCCTTGTAAAAGGAGGATCCGAGTCGTTACTCATTCTCACTTCTTGTTCCGAACGTGTCCTTGCCGCTTTAACATGGCAAACGATGCGCTCGGGACCAACCTTATTGGTTCCCTATGGGTCAATTTTCCAAAAAGGTAGTGTCTACGGTCGCGACCCTTTCCACGGTGTTGTCCTCCGTCGGTGTCGGTGCGTTCGCGGTGCCTTCTGTGGCATCTGCGGCCACCCTCATGAACGGTGACCTCATCAAGGCTTCTGGTCCGGCTGTCTACTACTTCCAAAACAACCGCCGCTACGTCTTCCCGAATGAGACGACGTATCGCTCGTGGTTCTCTGACTTCTCCGGCGTCCGCACGATCAGCGACTCCGAGCTCTCGGCGATCATGATTGGTGGCAACGTCACCATCCGCCCGGGCACGAACCTCGTGAAGATCACGACGGATCCGAAAGTCTACGCCGTCACTCGTGGCGGTATGCTCCGCTGGGTCGAGACCGAATCGGTCGCGACCGCCTTGTTCGGCTCGAACTGGGCCCGCCGCGTCGTTGACGTCCCGGATGCCTTCTTCGTCAACTACACGATCGGCTCCTCGCTCGCCACGGCCGTCCACCCGGATGGTTCGTTGGTGTCCTACTCGGGTTCCTCTGACCGCTACGTCGTGTGGGGTGGCATGCGCCGCCGCATCACGGACGCTGGCTTCAGCGCGAACATGTTCCAATCCGGCAACGTGATCCAGACGACGATCTCCTACCCGATGGGTACGGACGTCAACTCCCGCGAAGCCGAACTCTCTGATGCGATCATGTCCTCCGGTGGTTCTACGACCCCGGTCGGCGGCGCTTTGACGGTGTCCTTGGCCTCGGATTCTCCGGCCGCCATGGTCCTCCCGAAGAACGCCCAGAGCGTCATGTTCACCAAGGTGAACTTGATGGCCGGTAGCGGCTCGATCCGCGTCACGGGCATGAAGTTCCGCCGCGTGGGCGTTGGTTCCACCACGGACTTCAGCAACGTCTACCTCTACAAGGCGGACGGCACGCGTTTGACCTCTGGCCGCACGATCAGCTCGGCGTCCAACACGGTCGAATTCAACGGCCTGATGCTTGACATCGCGGCCGGCATGACCCAATCCGTGTACGTCTCGGCGGACCTCTCCAGCCCGAGCTCGACGGGTGGTCAGCACGCCTTCGAACTCGCTGACGCGGCCTCGGTCGTCGTCGAGGGTTCCAGCACGGTCTCCGGTTCCTTCCCGGTTCGCGGCAACGCGATGACGGTCGGTACCGCTTCCGTGGCTCGCGTTGACGTGATCGACGGTTCCGAACCGGCCAACCCGCGCGTTGGTACGGCTGACGCCGAACTTGCGAACTTCCGCCTCCAGGCGAACGGTTCCAACGACGTCGAAGTCCGCCGCGTCACGCTCTACCAGGCTGGCACGATCTCCAACTCCGATCTCACCAACCTCAAGCTCTACCAGGGCGCGACGGAAGTCGCTGCGGCCAGCACGGTTGCGGCTGACGGGAAGATCGTGTTGAACTTCGCGACCCCGTTCGTCATCCCGAACGGCCAGTCTCGCACCTTCAACCTCCGCGGTATGGTCGCCGGTCGCTCCGGTCGCACGATCCGCATCTACGCCGAATACACGTCCGACGTCTACGTCGTTGACCGCGTCTACGGCACGGGTGCTCAGGTCTGTACGGATTCGACCTCGCCGTGCTCTGGTTCCTACGATGGTTCCAGCGCCACGACGAGCAACGCCAGCTACTCCACCACGGAAGGCGGTCAGTTCACCATCACCTACAATGGTCCGGCAACGGCCAACGTCGGTCGTGGCCAGAACGACGCGGTCTTCTATCGCTTCGCCATCACGTCCGGCTCCAACGACGTCGAGATCCGCCGCATGAACTTCGCGGTGACCGGCACCGTTTCCGGCGTGTTCGATGGGACGACGGAATTCCTCCGCGACATCAAGATCAAGGACGCTGACACTGGCGAAATCGTCGCTGGTCCGGTCAGCTGTTCCACGGCTTGTGCCGCTCCGGGCTACAAGGCCTTCTCCCCGTCTGTCTCCGTCACGATCCGTGCCGGCCAGACGCGCAACTTCGTCATCACGGCGGACACCTCCAACAGCATCACGGATGGTTCTACCTACCGCTTTGCCTTGGGTGGGAACACCAGTGACCAGATCTTCGGCAGCACCGACCTCCGTATCTTGAGCTCCGGTGAGTTCTTGACCACGGGCATTGCTCCGAACACGACGGTGACGGGCAACACCATGACGGTGCGCACCCCGACCCTGAACGTGGCCCTCGCTGGGACCCCGTCCGCGGACATCTTCGTGAAGAACCAGATGGACATCCCGGCCGCCGGTTTCACCTTTACGGCCGGCTCCCAGAGCGCGGTACGTATTACCTCTCTGAAGTTCACCGGTTTCGGTGATGCAGAAGCGGGGAACTCGGTCTACTCTGCCGCTGAATTGGATGACGTGGTCAACTCCTGTGGCTTGTTCGACGGTGCCACGGCGGTCGGTACCCGTTTGTCCCCGAGCAGCGATGGTACGATGACCTTCTCTGGTCTCAACCTCCAGGTGAACCGCGGCATGACGAAGACGTTGGAAGTCCGCTGTAACGCTGACTCCTCCGTCTCCAAGACGACGGACCGCTTCGCGATTGGTATCGATGTGGATGCAGACGTCGCTGCGCAGGACGAGGACGGCAACACCGTCACCGCTTCCCGTGCGACGGCCGTCGACAACAACGCTTCGACCTCTCCGACGATCGCTCAGTCCGTCCGTGCCGGTGGTACGCTCACGGTTGCGGCTAACAACCAGCGCCAATCGACGATCCTCGTCGCCGATGGGACGACCTGGCATGTGATGTCCCGCTACCGCGCGGATGCTCAGTACGAAGCGATTCGTATTGACTACGTCGGTGTCACCTCCACGGGTGCTGCCGCGAACTTCACCTCGGCCACCCCGGCGGGCAGCGATGTCCCGGGCGGTGTCGCGGTGGTGCAATCCGCTGATGCGGACTGTCGGACCTTCTCGATCCGCGGGACCACCTCTCTCCCGAGCGGTGTCGACCAGCCGGGCGAGATTGACCTCTCCAGCAACCCGATCGTGGTTCCGAAAGGCTCCGCGACCTACGTCTGTCTCTTGGGCCGCATGGCAGAACGCATGACCTCCTCCTCGGAGCGTACGTCTGCAACGGCTCCGTTGACCGGTAACGTGGTTGCGCTGGGTCTCCCGACGGGCGCCCTGACGGTCGGTGGGACGGCGAGCACGATCTTCACGTCCGCTCTCTTCGACGGCAACTTGGCTCTCCGTGCGACGGGTGACGCCTCTGGTGAGCGCGTTTACCAGGCCTCCGCTTCGAACATCGTTGGCAACTCCTTCGTCGTTCGCAAGTCGAAGCCGGTCATTTCGCAAGTCTCTGGCGTCGCGACGACGCTCGCCGCTGGTCAACGCACGCTTTACCGCGCGCAGGTTGGCTCTGAAGGCGGGGAAGTCGGCATCAAGCAGATGACCTTCAAGGTTGCCGTCACGACGACCTCGAACATGACGCTCGGTAACTTCCGCTTGCAGAAGAACGGTGTCGACATGAACTTGGCCGACATCGATATCCGCGATGCGTACGGCACGAACCTGGAAAGCTCGACGGTCAACGTCTACGCTTCCACGGCGACCGCGACGATGATGGTGCTCGTTCGCTTCTCGAACGAGGAAACCGTTTCCGGCACGGGCTCGACCTTCTCCCTCGTGGCGACGGTCGGTGGCTTGAGCTCGACGACGGGTGACTCCATCAGCACGAGCTTGGCGCTCCGCACCTTCTCTGGCTCGGTCTCTACCAATGCCATCACTGGCTACTTGGCCCAGAGCTCTGCCCAGATCACGGTTGAAGGTGAGAATGCGGGTCTCGTTGGTATCAGCGCAACCTCTGCCGCGCCGACCCTCCTCACGGGTGGTGGCGATACGGCTTACGCGTTGCTCTGGTCTGACAAGGCTGAACAGCCGCACTACTCGAACATCTTCACGGGTTCCGAGAGTGTCTCGCGCGACTGGACGAACGAATACTTGGTCGACACGATCTCCGGATCCGTTGTCTTGAGCAAGTAATCGATCTCGTACAAAAGACCAACCCCTTCGGGGGTTGGTTTTTTTGTGCGGATCCGTTAGCCTGAGGGGCATATGTCACGTCCATTGCTGGTACGCGCCCTGAAGGCGGTCGCCTGGGCCGGGGTCTTCGGCGGCCTGCTGATTCCGCTTGTCTTCATCAAGGAGGTCATTTTTCCCTTCGTTTTCTCAAAGCTGATCGTCTTCCAGGTCCTGGTTGGCCTTACATTTCCGGCCTATGCGCTCTTGGCTTGGATGGAGCCGGAATTCCGGCCGCGTAAGCACCCGCTGCTCTTCGCGGTACTCGCCTATTTCGTGGCGATGGGCCTGTCCGTGGTCTTCTCGATCGATCCGCTCCGCTCGTGGTGGGGCAACCAGGAGCGCATGAACGGGTATTTCACGCTCTTGCATTTCCTGGCGTGGCTCGTGATGCTTATCGGGATGTTGCGTACCTGGAAAGAGTGGGAGACATTCTTGCGGGTGCAGGCCTTCGTGGGTGGGGCTGTTGCGCTTACCGCGATCTGGCAACGGTGGGTGAATCCCGAAGTGTTCTTCTACCGGGCGGGGGATCGTGTAGGCGGTATTCTCGATAACCCGATCTACATGGGGATGTACCAGATGTTCGCGTTCTTTATCCTGGCCCTGCTCGCCTTTAAAACGCGTATACGGGGCTGGTGGGTCGCTTATGGAGTCTTGAGCTTGTTGGGCGTCGCTGGTTTTGCGGCATCCCAGTCACGCGGGCCTTTGGTGGGATTATTCGTGGGATTGGTTGCCTTTGCGGTGTTCTTTGGTATTACATCGGAGCGTCGCCGCAATCGGATCGCGGCAGTCGGTTCAGTTGTGGCCGCTATGGTTGGGTATGGGATTTTATACCTTGCGCGCGGCACCGAGGTGGTTCAAGCCTTGCGGCTAAATCGGTTTCTGGATTTCTCTTCCACCGCCTCGACGCGCTTCATTGCGTGGCGCATTGCTTGGGAAAGCTTCCTGGAGGCTCCTTTACGCACCGTCTTCGGATGGGGGTTGGACACCTTCCACATCATCTTCAACATGCATTACAACCCGATCTCGTTGCGGTATTCGCTGTACGAGACCTGGTTTGACCGGGCCCACAACACGGTCCTCGACGTCCTATCGATGACGGGGGTCCTGGGATTCCTCACATATATCGGGATCTTTCTCTGCTTGTTTTGGTCGGTGTATCGGGCCTATAAGCGCGGGTGGATCGACCATGTGTTCGCGTCGTTCCTGGTTGCCTTGCCGGTCGCCTATTTCGTGCAGAACTTGTTTGTCTTCGACCATCCGGCTGGGTTCGTACTGAGCTACCTTATGTTCGGGCTCGTGATCGCGGCGACCAGTCCCGGGTTCCTGGCCTCTTCGCCGGCACATCCGGAAGATGCGACGCCGCGGAACCTGCGGGTCTGGGTGGCCGCTCCGGTCTTCCTGTTGGCGGGACTGTTGGTCTGGCGCACGTCGATCTTGCCGTTCCGGGCGTCTTTCCTGACGATCAAGGCGAGCCAGCTCTTTCCGCAGGCCTCCGCGCTCCAGAACATCCAAGATTCCATGCGCATCTGGACGCCTTACCGTGATGAGCAGGTCTTCCTGCTGACGCGTACCCTTGTGGGCGTCGGCAGTAATCTCACGAAGGTCCCACAATGGCAAGAATGGATCAATGTCGCGAAGGCCGCCGGCAAGCAGGAGACGGATCGGCACCCGAAGAACAGCTACATCCGGTATGTGTACGCTCGTTTGCTCGCGGATACGGCCGAATTCATGCCTAACCAGGCCACGGAAGCAGAAGAGCAATTCAAAGTGGCTCTGACCTATAGCCCCAAGCGCCAGCAGCTCCACGAAGGGTTGGCTCGTCTCTATATCTCGCAAAACCGGATCGATGACGCCCTGGCCCAGATCAAGGCCATCCAGGATGCTGATCCGGAGAACGGCTATGGCGATTGGATGGCGGGGCTGACGTATCTCTTCGACCTCCAGCGCGAGCAAGACGGGGCGCGATTAATCGTTTCCGCCTTGGAGAAGCCGTTCCCGTACGGTCCGAGCAATATCCGCGAGCTGGTGCCCGTGTTCCACGCGTACCGTATCCTTGGCCGCGGGGCAGAGTTGGACGCCTGGGCTAACCAGGTCGGATCCGATGACAGCGCTGGGGGTGAGGGTCCTTACTACCAATTCGCCTACCAATCCCGTCTTGCTGGCCGCAAGGACCTGGAGACGCGTTTCGTGGACCAGGTCGAGCGCCTTTTCCCTGGTGGGAAGCAAAAGTACGAGCAGAGCGTCGCCGAGCTCGAAGCGGCTTCGGCTCCCACCCGCTAACGACAGCTTAAAACGGAGCGACGAAGGATCTAAATCCCGTTCGCTCCGTCTTTCTTTCGGCTATTTGTTTGCGAGGAGGTTGAGATGGGCTCGGAAGCACGTCTCTTCGTCGAAGCGGGCTAAGCTCTTCTCGTATGACGGGGTCTGTGGGTCGTCGATGGCCCTCAGGATGGCCTGGGCGAGCGCCGTCGGTTGTTGCGGTGGTACGATGGTCGCTTCCGGCAGCATCCAGGCATGCGCACCGACATCCGTCGTGACGATCGGGAGCCCGGCCGCGGCCGCTTCCAGCAGGACGAACGGCATCCCTTCTTTGTTGGAAGGCAGGACGAACAGGTCGAACGCCTTGAGGAATTGGGACGCCTGTTCGCGGGCCCCTACGACGAACACCGCTTTTCCGAGCCCATGTTTCTGGATCGCAGCTTCGATATGCGGCCGCTCAGGGCCTTCCCCGATGAGGCAAAAGCGGACCTCCGGATGCGCTCGATGGACTTGCGCGTAGGCGGCGCAGGCGGCGGGGAGGTCTTTCGCGGGATAGAAGTTGGCGATCGTTCCCACAATGAAGCCTTCTTTTGGCAGGTTGAGGCGATGCCGGGCCTGGGTACGTTCCAAGAGCTCCTGGCGCATGGCCGGCGCGTCGATCCCGTTCGGAATCAGCGCGAGCCTGGACCGTGGTTGGATTCCGTTCTCTTTGGCAAAAGCCAGGTCCCCGGGGTGGAGGCAGACGATCGTGTCTTTCCAGCCGGCGGATACACGTTCCGGCCAAAGGTAGGCGGCGCGCTGGAGGGATGAGCGGGCGTCTAAGGCGGCCCACCCGCCGATGCAATAGACGATTGGTCCCACGTGCTCCAAGCGCCCCGCCAAAGAGCCGATGACTCCTGCTTTCGAGCTGTTCAGGTGGAGAGCCTTCGGCTGGATTTCTCGTAAGGCCCTCCGGAAGGCAGAAATAGCCCAGAAATCGTGCCAGGGGTGGATCGCTCGTCGGAGGTGAGGAAGTCGTTGGAGAGGGATCTTGGCCTCCGCGCAGCGCTCTTCTAGCCAAGTCCCTTCCTCTCCGACCAGGATAATGACGCGTTCCCCCTGGGTCTGGAGCCACTGGGCGAACCGGAACACGAACGACGTCGTCCCGCCCGGCTTGGCGAGGGTGATGGCAAGGGCGATGGGGGCTTGGTCGGTCGGCATGTCTCCAGGGTACCGGTCCCGGCCGTGGCCGCCAAGATTCCCTTGTCGAAAGCCGGATTATTGGCTATAATAGGGGCCATCTATGCCTGCCGCCCACCGCGTGCTGGTGACGGGTGGGGCCGGGTTTCTCGGTTCCCATCTTTGCGATCGGCTCATCGCGGACGGTCATGAGGTCATCTGCTTGGACAACCTCTTCACTGGTTCAAAGCGCAACATCGAGCACTTGCTTACGCATCCGCGCTTCCAGTTCGTGAAGCACGACGTCCAGCAGCCGTTTTTCGCGAAGGTCGAATGGATCTTCAATTTGGCATGTCCGGCGAGTCCGAAGCATTACCAATTTGACCCGGTCGCGACCGTGCGCACGAACGTCATCGGCATGGCGAACCTGCTGGAGCTCGCGAAAGAGGTGGGGGCACGCATCCTGCAGGCGTCCACGTCGGAAGTCTACGGCGATCCGCTGGTCCATCCCCAAACCGAGGCCTATTGGGGCAATGTCGACCCGATCTCGCGACGCGGCTGTTACGACGAAGGCAAACGCTGTGCCGAAACCCTCTGCTTTGATTACCATCGTGAGCATGGTGTCGACATCCGCGTCATCCGTATCTTCAATACGTACGGCCCGCGCATGGCCTTTGATGACGGGCGCGTCGTCTCCAACTTCGTGTTGCAGGCCTTGCGGGGCGAAGACCTGACGATGTACGGCGACGGCTCGTATACCCGCTCGTTCCAGTACGTCGACGACCTGATCGAGGGGATGATGCGCATGATCCAGGCCGACGGCTTCACGGGGCCGGTGAACCTCGGCAATCCCTACGAGTTCACGATCAGGCAGTTGGCTGACCTGGTGCGCGAGCTGACGGCCACCTCTTCGGGCGTCACCTTCCTGTCCACCGTGGACCACGATCCGAAGCAGCGCCAGGCCGACATCACGCTGGCGAAGGCGCGCCTCGGCTGGGAGCCGCGGGTCCAGCTGCGGGAGGGCTTGCAGCGCACGATCGACGATTTCCGTACCCGTTTACAGGCGGAATAACCCATTTCTGTTCGTATGTCCAAACCCGATCCGATCGTCATTTTCTCCACCGCGTATTTCCCGCTGGTGGGTGGGGCCGAAGTGGCCATGAAAGAGATCACCGACCGCTTGCCGCAGGAGGAATTTCACCTGATTACGGCACAAATCCGTCCAGGCTTGCCGGCCTGCGAGCGGATCGGTAATGTCCTGGTCCATCGGTTGGGGATCGGACATCACATCGACAAGTACCTCTTAGCAGTGCTTGCGCCGTGGCGGGCGTGGTGGATTCAGCGTCACGTTGAGCGTCCGGTCATTTGGTCGCTGATGGCGAGCTATAACGGCTTTGCTGCCTTGTTTTATGCCTGGATGCGGCCTAAGACTCGCTTCCTGCTCACGCTGCAGGAGGGGGACCCGCTCGAATACATCGACCAGCGCGTTGGTTGGTTTCGCGGCCTCTTCCGGAAGATCTTCCAACGGGCCGATGCCGTGCAGGCGATTAGCCATTTCTTGGCGAAGTGGGCCGTCCGCATGGGCGCTCGCGTTGCTCCTCAGGTGATCCCGAACGGGGTAGATATCGAACGCTTCAACCAACCGTTTTCGGAAGAAGACCGTCTGGCGTTGCGGAAATCTCTTGGTTACACGCCCACGGACGTTGTACTCACGACCACGTCACGCCTAACGCTCAAGAATGGTATCGACGATGTTATCCGCGCTCTACCGTCCCTTCCGGAACGCGTGAAGTTCCTGATCGTCGGCGAAGGGGCTGATGAAGACAAGTTAAAGGCGTTGGTCATCGAAAAAGGCGTCGGCGAGCGCGTCCAGTTTTTGGGGAAGCGCGACCACGCCGAGCTGCCGGGCTTGTTGCGCGCCTCGGACTTATTTATTCGCGCCTCCTTGTCGGAAGGTTTGGGGATCTCGTTTCTGGAGGCTATGGCTGTTGGGCTACCGACCATTGGCACACCAGTCGGGGGGATTCCGGATTTCTTGGTCGATGGTGAGACCGGCGTGTTCTGCCAGCCGCATGATCCGGCTTCGGTCGCCCAAACCGTCCGACGGCTTTTGGATGATGCCGCCTTACGCGAAAAATTGACCCACGCCGGTCCGCGCCTCATCCGTGAGGGTTACGCTTGGCAAGGCATCGCCGACCGCATCCATGCGATGATCCAGGCCTTGCGGGTATGAACGTGGTCTTGGCGACCGGCATCTATCCTCCAGAAATCGGTGGCCCGGCCACGTTTACCCGTGACCTTGCAGATGCGTTGCGGGCGGAAGGCGATGTGGTTCAGATCGTGACCTATGGAGACGCGAGCACGCTTTCCGGACCTGTGCCCGTGACCATTGTTTCCCGTGGAAAGAGTGTTCTGTGGCGGTATGCCCGCTATGCCTGGCAAACGTTTGTATTGGCGCGGACAGCGGACGTGGTATTTGCCCAAGGTCCCGTTTCGGAGGGTGTGCCCGCCGCTCTCGCGGCTTGGTTGGCGCGAAAACCTTTTGTTCTGAAGGTCGTCGGAGACGTGGCTTGGGAAGCTGCGCAACGTGGCGGATACGCCCGCTCCCTCGACGAATTTTTGCAAGAAAAACCGCCTTCTTTGAACGCAGCTCTCATCCGTTGGCTCCAAGGGATGGTCGCACGCTATGCCTGCCGGATCTTGGTTCCCAGTCGTTACTTGCAAGGCGTCGTTTGCGCTTGGGGTGTTCCGCAGACTCGAATCGCCGTGATCTATAACGCGGTCCATCGGGTACGGCCGGATGAGTCCGAACCATCCTTGCGTGCCGCTTTTGGCCTGGAAGGAAAGCGCCTCTGGCTTGCCGGTGGCCGGCTGGTGCCGTGGAAACGGATCGACCTTCTCTTGAAGATGCTTGTACATCGGCCAGACGCAGATGTTTTGCTGGTCGCGGGCGAAGGTCCCTGCATGCCTGTTTGGCAACGACTTGCGATGAAGCTTGGTGTTGCTGGACGTGTTGTTTGGCTGGGCCGCTGTTCGGCGGCGCGTCTGGCGTCTTGGTATCGTGTTGCGACCGCTTTTCTCCTCCCGTCCCTGTACGAGGGCCTACCCCATATGCCGCTTGAAGCAGCCCAATACGGGTGCCCCTCATTCGTGAGCCGTTGCGGAGGCAATCCAGAAGCGGCGGAAATTCATCCAGCGTTGGTCCAGGTCGTTCCTTCTGATGATCCGTTGGTCTGGTCGAGGGCATTAGATGGTTTGCGGGCGCCGGACGCCTCCGTCACCCCGCCTCCTTGGACGCAGTCCCTACAGATGCGGGCGTATCGTACGTGGATTTCGAGCGTCTCTAGAGGATGATGACGCGCGGTCTGCGTGTAAAGCGGGCGAGCCCCTGACGATAGATGAATTGCTTGTATAGCCCGACTCGTGCTCTTCGAGTAGTTTTTTCTTTGCAGGAGGGTATATTTCTTTACTTCTCCAAGCGGTTTCATTACGCTCCCAACAGTCTTTCGCATCCATATGAATCTTCTTCTCCTCACTCAACGTGTCGACGAGCGGGATGCGAACCTCGCGTTTCATGTGCGCTGGATCGCTGAGCTTGCAAGACACGCGGAACGTATCACGGTTATCGCCCAAGCCGTTGGAGATTGTGGCTCCTTGCCGGCAAATGTTTCGGTTTATTCTTTAGGAAAGGAGAAGCACGCATCCAAGGTGACCCAAGGCTGGACCTTGCTTCGATTGCTCACCCGTTTTGTGCGAGCGCATGATGCGGTCCTCGTCCTTATGATCCCGTTGTATGTCCTGGCGGCCCATCCGTTTGCCTGGCTCGCGCGTCGTCCGCTTTTCCTATGGTATGCGCACGGGAGTGTTTCGTGGCGATTGCGGTTAGCTGTTCATGCCTGCGCTAAAGTCTTCACATCGTCTGCGAATGGGATGCGACTTGATACGCCGAAGCGCTGTATCTTGGGACAAGCGATCGATACCGAGCTGTTTTCTCCTGATCCGAACACTCCCCGTTTTGTTGCCAGCTTGGTGACGGTCGGTCGCATTTCTCCGGTGAAGCATCTTGATACCTTGATCGAGGCGGTCGGTCTGTTGAGGAAGCATGGGCGCTCCGTCGAATTGCAAATCATTGGCGAAGCTATCCTTGAAGGGGATCGTCAGCACGAAATCCACTTACGCCAACAGGTTATTGCTGCAGGCTTGGAGTCCTCCATCCGGTTTTTGGGTGCCTTAGCCCCTGATCAGCTCCCAGATATCTACCGTCGTGCGACCATCTGCGTGAATGCCAGTACGACAGGGAGTCTGGACAAGGCTGTCCTCGAGGCGCTTGCCTGTGGCTGTCCTGTTGTGACGGGGAATGAGGCTTATCGCCATTTTCTGCCTGCGACCGCGTTCGTTGCCAAACCGGTGCCGGAAGCATATGCTGCCGCCTTCGAGCGTATCTTGTCGGTTCCGTACGACGTGACCCCGCTTCGCGCCTGGGTGGTCCAGAACCACCAACGCGAGCGCACGCTTACTCGTTTGTACGATGAGATGACCAAAGTCCTCTCCCTATCCCAATAACCGCAGGGGTTTTTCGATCAAATAGGATTTCTTTCAAGCGTACATCTGTCTGATGGACCCGTATTTCCGGGTTATGTACGCAGGAGAGCACTGGAGACTTCGTTTTTTGGAACGGTTTGAGATGAGCGATGCCGGTTGCCTGATCGAGTATCTGGCTAATCCGGCGAAGTTCCTGGAAGTGTCCAAGTGTCACTTGAAGCCTGGCGGTCGCCTCTTACTCACGACGCTCATCGCCTTCAACCTCTTTGCTCTGGCCAAGAAGCCGACGAAAAGCGAGCCGGCCGTAAATCCGGACCATGTATTCCACCCGAACCCGAAGATCGTTAGCGTCCTTTTGGAAAAGACTGGATTCTCCCTCGCGCGGGTGGGTTGGATCTACCATCATGAGTTTTCACTCGTAAATGGATAAGAAAGGTTTAAAATGCGCTGTATTAAATTTTGGCTAAATTTAGGTATAAATTCGCAGAATCGCTCTGTGCGGCTGTCTCCAGCCCCCTTCGAAAACGTGGCAGAGATAGATAATAATTGGTCTACCTTGACCCATATTGACACTTCTTGTGGGGGGCGATAGGCTTGTTTTGTGCCGAATGAGATCCGTCCACACGAGGTGTATACCACCGAAGAGTCGCAGCGGCTCCTCAAGATCAGCGCCAGCACCATGAAGCGCCTGCTTAAACGCGGGCTCATCCAGGCTAACAAGGTTGGCGGGCAGTACCGTTTCCTTGGGAAGGAGCTCTTGCGTCTCGTTTCTCCTGATCTGGAAAAAGATGCCGTCCGCTCCTATCTGAGCCTGAAAAAAAAGGTTGTCGATGAAATTAACACTTGGTAACGCTTATGCCTACCGCTACGACCGTCATCCGTCCCAAGAAGACCCTCAGCTGGGAAGACGCCCGCGAAATTTGGCGTTACAAGGAGCTCCTTTATTTTTTTACGTGGCGTGACCTCAAAGTTCGCTACAAGCAAACCGCGATCGGGATTCTGTGGTCTGTCTTTCAGCCGCTCGTGACCATGGTGGTTTTTAGTGTCTTCTTTGGGGGGTTGTTGCGCGCCCCGTCTGATGGCGTGCCTTATCCCATCTTCGTCTATACAGGTTTGCTCTTCTGGCAGTTCTTTTCCGGAGCTCTTTCCGAGACGAGCGGCGTTCTCATCTCGAACCAAGCGATCATCACGAAGGTCTATTTCCCGCGGTTGGTGCTGCCGCTGTCGGCAGTCATAACCAAACTGGTTGATTTTGGGATCGCGGCCCTGATTTTGGTGGGGATGATGGTTTATTATGGCTATACGCCGCACTTAGCCGGCTTACTGGTTGTTCCGCTTCTTCTCTTCATCGCGTTCATGGCTGCAGTCGGTGGGGGGCTCTTCTTGGCGGCTGTGAACGTAAAGTACCGCGATGTTCGTTTCGTTCTCCCGTTTTTCATCCAAATTCTGCTCTTCATCACGCCGGTCATCTATCCGGCGAGCGTGGCTGGTTCTCGCTCGTGGATCCTGGCCATTAATCCGATGACCGGCGTCATTCAAAACGCGCGTGCGGCGCTATTGGGAACGGCGCCCATCAATTGGCTCCTGATCGCTCTCTCCTTCGTGGCCTGCTTGCTCTTGCTCGCCGTCGGGGCCATCTATTTTAAGAAAGTTGAACGCTATTTCGCGGACATCATCTGATCTTCTATGGAACCGATCATCCAGATGCGCGGGTTGGGGAAGCGCTATAACATTAATCGCCCGAAAGGCGGCTACATTGCCTTGCGCGATGTACTGACGAGTGTCGCCCGCCGTCCGCTCGCGTTCTTTGCTCGGAAGGCGAAAGAGGCCTTCGGTTTAGCTAAAAAAGAGGATTTTTGGGCCCTTCGCGAGATCAGCTGCGACATTTTTCAGGGGGAGGTCGTTGGCATCGTTGGTGCGAACGGAGCTGGTAAATCTACGCTTCTCAAGATCTTGACGGGCATTACGCCGCCGACGGAAGGCGAAATCGTCATGCGTGGCCGCGTTGCATCCTTGCTCGAGGTTGGTACGGGATTCCACCCGGAGCTTACAGGTCGCGAGAACGTCTTTCTGAACGGCGCCATCTTGGGCATGACAAAAAGTGAGATCACTCGGAAATTCGACGAGATTGTCGCTTTTGCCGGCATTGAGAAGTTTTTGGATACGCCCGTTAAATACTATTCTAGCGGGATGTATGTACGTTTAGCCTTTTCTGTTGCGGCGCATATGGAGCCGGACATTCTGCTTGTCGACGAGGTCTTGGCTGTGGGTGACGTTGAATTCCAAAAAAAATGTCTCGGCAAGATGGAAGAGGTTACGAAAGCCGAAGGGCGGACGATCTTGTTTGTGAGTCATAACCTTGCCGCCATCCAGCGCCTTTGCAAGAAGTGCATCTTCCTCGAAAAGGGTCGGTTGCGAATGGTCGGGACGACGGCCGAGGTTCTGGAGGCCTATGCAGATGAGTACAAGAGTGGGGATCAGCAGCAGTGGGAGGGGGTCGCCGGTGACGACCAAGTTCGCTTGACACGAACTTCCATTAAGAGTCTGGATGCTGAAAATATGGGCATTCTGCACACCGCGGCACCGATCGAGGTCTGCATCGAAGCCGAAATTTTGAAGCCGGTTGATGACCTGATCTTCGGTTTTTCCCTCTATTCTGGCCTGAGCCAGCGCTTGGCTTACACCCTCTACGATGACCGTGAAGAGACGATCGCGCCGCGGCTGCAGCCCGGCCCATTCAAAAAACGCTTCATTATTCCTGCGAATACGCTATACCAGGGTATCTACAAGATTGAGATGGATATTGGCATCCACAACAGCAAGCGCATCGTGAAGGATGAGGGATCGCTCATCTTCCGTGTTGAGAATATTGCCGGCTTGGGCCGCCGCTTCCGTATTTCTGACAGTAATAGCCCAGGATTCCTGCGTCCAGATTGGTCTGTCCCTGACGGGGCTTGATTTTGCTTGTGTCTATCTCTCCAAACACACGCTATGAATATCGCTATCCGTAACCTCCACCGGACAGGTATCACGGGCTTCGCGTTCCACGGGTATATCGCGGAATTGCTGCGTAGTGGAGCCGTTTCCTATCTCTATTTTGACGAAGACCCATTCCCGACGGAGGCCTTTGTCGCCCTCCGCAAGCGGTATGGGTGGAAGGCCCTCGGTCTCGACCGTATCAAAATTCTCTTTCGTGAAGAGGATTTGCACGCGGAATGCGACGTCCTGTTGAGTTTCAGCTCTCTTCCGGAAGATTTCACGCCGGCCGTCAAGCGATTTAAGGGTCTCAAGATTTTTCATTTGATGGATTATTTTTGGGGCGAGCCGCTCAGTGTGAAAGCCACCCGCCTCAAGGAGTATGGCATCGACTATGTCTTTGGCTATGGAAGCCCGGACCGGTATTGTGCTTATTTCAAGCGTTTTGCTCCGGAGTTCATAGGACGCGTAATTCCGTTACCGTTCGGCTTTGCTCCGCGATTCCGCGAAATCAGACCGTTCCATGATCGTATACAGAAATGCGTCGCCGTTGGGAGTGTTCGTCCCTTGCGCTTCGCGGGCATCGATCCGAAAAATTGGCAAGAGGTCGCCGATTTCCATCATCCGCAAGCCTGGTTCCACGCTTTCCGCCGCCAGTTGGTCGAGAACAAGCATGAGCTTGCTCCTGTCATGGATTCGATGCTGCCTGAATTTCCGCGGTATCGTGACTACGACTATGACATGGTCGCCAAACTAAACGCATACCAACTGTTCACTTCGGATGAATCCATTTTTTTCTTTCCGAGTGCGAAAGCATTTGAGGGGCCTGCGTCCGGCGCGGTGATGGTCTGTTCGGATCATGCGTGCTTCCGAGATTTTGGGTTTCAGAATGGCGTAAATTGTCTCATGCACGCGGAGGGGTCGATTCCGGATTTTCGCAAGCAGGTCGAGAATGCACTACAGGATCAGAAGCGTCTGGCGACCTTAGCGGCGACAGGGTGTGAGTTTGTTATTCGTCATTACAGCTATCCCGTGATCGCTCGTGCCCTGGCGGTCATTGTTTCCCGCTTGCATGAGGCCCGACATGGGGTTCGTACGCCCGCCGCCCCCGACCTTGCCGAGGCTTGCTATCGCTTATATCGGCAAGAGGATCCGCTCCCTGTTCTTGCCTTGACGCGCCCTTTGCTTGATTCGGTGACTCGCCGCCGGCAATGGGTCTGGTATGTTCTGCGCGGTGGTTGGTGTTTGGTTAAGGCGGAAATTCGACGTGTCGGCCAGCGAGTTTCTCGTCTCCTTTCTCGGATCGCTTCGTATGTCTGGAAGCATGCCTGGAAGAGGGCTGTTACCTTGCTACTGGACACACATCCCGTCGATGCCTGGCGGAAGCGCCGTTTTCAGGATGCTCAATCGTCTCCGTTCGCCCTCGCTGAACCGACTGATCGTGAACGCGCTGCGATCGCTCGTCTCCGGAGCGACCTGGAGGTTCTTACTCCCACCGATCCGATGCTTCCGCTCGATCCGCCTGCCAAGAAATGGCGGCTGTTTACACAAATGTTACGCGAACGCAGCCTGAATGACGACCCACGCCACTTTCTGTCGTGGGAAGTCATCCGCAGCAACATGGGGTACCGCGCCAATACGCGTGACCTGCGCTTTCTGAAGCGTTCGCCGTTGTGGGAGAAATTCCAGGCCGCCTTGCGCGAACCATTGTCGACGAACCGCCAACCGTTCTTTGCGTGGCCCGAAACCAGCGAAAATGCAGTCCGCCAGGCCGTTCATGTGGCACAGTTTTATCAGAAGACCGGAGCCGTTCCGACGGATTTCAATGTCATTGTGGATTTTGGCGGCGGTTACGGTTCGATGGCTCGCCTCATTCAAGGCTTGGGATTCCGTGGGACGTATATCATCTTCGATTGGCCCGAATTCCTCGCCTTACAGCGCTTCTATCTCACGCTTGCTGATGTCCCTGCGCCCATCGAGGTCCAGCCCGAGATCTTGCGGGCTCCTGCGATTGTTCAAGTGAGCGATTTGACGGTCCTGAAGCGCCTGCTCGCGGCACTTCCGTCTTCAGCGAAGAGGCTTCTAATCGCGACTTGGTCATTGAGCGAAGCCCCGGTTTCGCTGCGCGATGAAATTCTTTCTACCGTCGATCCAGATGGGTACCTGCTTACGTATCAGCATGCGTTTGGCGGCGTCCCAAATCGTCCCTATTTTGACCGTGTCGTCATTGACCATCCCCGGATTTCCTGGCATGACTACGCCATGCTGTACATTCCGGCTGAGCGTAACCGATATCTCCTCGGTACGACCCGTATTCTATGAACTGCTCTCCGTACAAGGCCATCCTCTTTGACCTCGATGGGGTCTTGGTTGACATGCCCGCAGGCCACTATGAGGCCCTGAATAAGGCCTTAGCTCTCTTCGGCGTGCGCATCGATGAGGATGAGCACTACAAGCTTTTTAACGGCCTGCCAACGAAGAAAAAGATTGACGAACTTGAACGTCAAGGTCGTCTCCCGGCTGGGCTCAAGGATTTCCTCAATGAGGTTAAGCAGAATTATACAAAAGAGCTGATCCCGAAGTACTGTCCACCGGATTATTCGAAGATCATTCTGTTGCGGCACCTGAAGTCACAAGGCTATCGCTTGGCCTGCTGCTCCAATTCCGTCCGCGAGACGCTCCACCTAATGCTGCGCTCTGCAGGCCTCTTTGACCTGTTCGACCTCGTCTTGGGGAACGATGAGATCTCCCAACCAAAGCCCCATCCCGAAATTTACCTGACAGCCTTCCAGCGTCTCGGTGTCCAGCCGGGGGAATGCATCATCGTCGAGGACTCTCCGTATGGGATCGCCGCGGCGAAGGCGAGTGGCGCGACCGTGTACGAGGTGAAGGGCGTGAATGACGTGAACCTGTCATTGTTTGAGCGGCTCTCATTGCCGCGAGGAATGAGTCGCCACCATCTCGACCAGTTCACGCGCGGTTGGATTGTGGGCGATTTTGCGCCGACTATTCTCCCGCTTAAGGAAGCCGAGCTGATGGTCCGTTCCTACCGTGCTGGTGATCGTGAAGCGCGCCATGTGCATCGAATGACTCACGAAATAACCGTCATCGTCACAGGTATCTTCAAAATGAACGGCGTACGCCTTGGGCCGGGAGACATTGTTCATCTCGAACCGGGTACGCCCGCTGATTTTGAGTGTCTCGAAGATGGTTCCAATGTCGCTTTCAAGACACCTTCGGTGAAGGGGGATAAGTATCCCTTTCCTGAAGAAACGATCTAGCCATGGCTCTATATGAAACTTATCATCCCGATGGCCGGTTTGGGGAGTCGCTTCCAGAAAGTCGCCGACATGAATCCCGAATTCCGCAAACCCAAGCCTTTCATTTCCGT
Organism: uncultured Gammaproteobacteria bacterium; assembly: GCA_964474805.1. Lineage (GTDB taxonomy): Bacteria > Patescibacteriota > Patescibacteriia > 2-12-FULL-60-25 > 2-12-FULL-60-25 > JAGOUA01. The sequence goes on along the minus strand of CAYYTQ010000003.1, from coordinate 30,046 downwards.
CCGTGGCCTGCCAATGGTTCGTTGGGCAACCGGTTCGCTCCCATTCGTCGAACATCCGGGCCAGCGTACTGATTCGCCGTTGCGGGTCGGGATGGAAGATCTGATCTTCCTGGTCTTGGCCGAACATGACCGAGTCCACGGTCTGACGGAAGGCCTGAAGCAGATCTATTCTAACGCGATCCGTGTCATCGTCTTACCGGCCCTTACCCGCGGTGCTTCCGAGACAGTCTACCAAGCAAAGCTTTTGGTCGATCCGGAAGAAGAGATCATCGTCACCGATTCTGACCATTTCTTTGATGGCCGTCCTTTTGCAGAGGCAATCTTGGCGCATCGTGAGGCTGGGAGTTCTGGTGTCATTCCAACCTTCGTTCCCCCGAACGACGGCATCCCGCGTTGGAGCTACTCCCTGATCGAAGAGGGGACCGACCGCATTACCAAGGTTGGCGAAAAGGACCGCGAACTCATGGAAGCTGGTGCGCGCGCAAATATTGGGGCTTACTATTTCCGTCGGGCGGGTGACTGCTTTCGCACGTTCGAGCGAGTTGAGCGTGAGAACAAGCTCTTTGGCGAAGAAGGGAAGCGGGAATTCTATGTCGCTCCCTTGTACCAGGAATTGATCGAGGCCGGCCACGTCGTGCATGCTGCCATGCTCCCTGAGGTTTGGGGCCTCGGTACACCCGCTGACTTGGAATATTTTTTGACCCATTGTCCAAAGCTGAATCCTTCTGATGTATGAGTATAGAAGCAAAGCGCTTGAACATCGTCGTTCCGTTGGCTGGCTTGGGGACGAAATTCAAAGAAGCGGGCTACGCCTTTCCCAAGGCCTTGGTCGATATCCAGGGCCAGACCATGATCGAGCTGGTTGTGAAGAATATCCGTCCCCAGGTCGAGCATCGTTTTATTTTTGTCTGCCAGCGCGAACAATATGAAAAATACGATCTACATAACGTCTTCAAGCGCGCGACCGGCGACGCGTTCGAGGTAGTCAAGCTGCATGGACTCACGGAGGGCGCTGCCTGTACAGTCCTGGCCGCAATCGAGCAGATCAATTCCGATCAGCCGCTCTTGGTAGCAAACGCTGACCAATTTATCCGGTTTGATGTCGAGGCATTCTTGCGCGCAGCTTCGGATGGGGGAGCGGACGGAACCATTCTCACGTTCCGTGCCAGTCATCCGAAATGGAGCTATGCCCGCGTTGGCGCAAGTGGCGATGTCCTCGAGACTGCCGAAAAGAAGGTTATTTCCGACTGTGCCACGGCCGGCCTCTACTACTTCCGCCAAGGGAACGATTTCGTGCGTGCGGCCCAGGCCATGATCCTGAAGAACGTCCGCTATAATAACGAGTTTTACGTCTGTCCCGTCTATAATGAGCTCATCCTGCAGGGGAAGCGCGTTAAGACCTTCGACATTCCTCCCGAGGCGATGCATAGCCTGGGAACGCCCGAAGACGTTCAACAGCTCCTTCGTCAGGTTGAGGAGGGGAAGCTGGTTTTATGATCCAAGTCCTCACCCATCGCGGGCTTGACCCGGCGAAGGCACCCTTTTTTCCAGAAAGTACCTACGAAGCCTTCGAAAATCAGCTGTTGCGTGGGTTTGGCTTGGAAGTGGACGTGCAATTTACCAAAGACAACGAGATTATTTTTCTGCATGATACGACGTTGAAGCGCTTGTCTGGAGGATCGGACACTCGTGCGATCGCTAGCCTGACCTCGGCGGAACTGCGCGCCCTCTCCTTTGGCGGCTGTCATCTCGCCACGTTCAACGAACTGTTTACTTTGTTTTTGCATGTCCCCGCGAGCAGCCGGATGTCTAGAGCTCTGATCGCTGTCCATGTCAAGGGTTGTTGGCAGGATGATACACGCTATCTCGACATACTTCTTCGCAAGATTCGCGCCCATCATATCCCGCTCGAACGGTTCTTTCTGTTTGACCTGGTGCCTGCGTCGGCGGCGTACCTGAGAGCGGCGTATCCGGAGCTCCAGCTCGCCGCTTCGGTCGCTCATCCGTATGATATCGAGCGGTATCAAGCCTGTACGCACGGAACGCTCCTTTCGGCCACGGAATTGATCGAACAGAAGGCACTCTATCAATGGGCGTGGCTGGACGAATGGGATCGCGTGGACCGTGATGGGGCCGAAAAGACCTTCTATACTCCCGAAACCTTCGCCCTCTTGCGCGCTCACGGATTCAAGATTGCTCTGGTCACGCCGGAGCTTCATGGGACGTCGCCTGGTCTGTTGGGTGGCGAAGCGCACCCCGACGGAATGGATCCTGTTCGCCGGGACGCTCGCTTTGCTGAGATTGCCCGTCTCGCTCCTGATGCTGTCTGCACCGACTACCCTGATACCTTTCGTGAGTATTGTCAGGGTGGGGAGAGCGAACCGCTTTTGGCCAAGGCTCTGTTTCCCGTGAAGGGTCACGGTTCAATATTATGAAGCAAGCGGAACGAGGCATTTTTGACATCGTAGAATCGGTCTTCCGACCATTTGCTGCGCTTCACGAGCGCCTATGGATCGCGGTGTATATTGGTTCGATTGTCCATCTAGCGGCGGCTCGTCGGAGCTCGCGCTGGAGAAGATCATTAAAAGTAATTCATTAGCCCTTTTTCCTATGTGCGGCATCCTTGCCATTCATGGAAAGAACGTTCTTTCTTCCATCGATCCCGATCCTCTCTTGGCAACCCTTGATAGGCGCGGACCCGAGGACCGGGGAGTCCTTCGTTTTGCTGCGTGTCTCTTAGGTCAGACTCGTCTCTCCATTATCGACATCGCCGGCGGTCACCAGCCCATGAAGGATCAACTTCGCAACCAGGCGATCACCTTCAATGGCGAGATCTATAATTATCGCGAGCTTCGCCGCACTCTTGAAGCCCAAGGCTCCGTTTTTGCGACCGATTCCGATACTGAAGTTATCTTGAAGGTCTACCAGGTCTACGGCACCGCCTGCGTTGAACATCTTGATGGGATGTTCGCTTTTGCCCTCTGGGATGAGGACCAAAAGGTTCTCTTCCTCGCCCGCGACCGCTTTGGGAAGAAACCTCTTTACTACGCGCACGATCTTGACGGCAACCTGTACGTCGCCTCGGAGATCAAGGCCTTGCTGCGTTCCGGCGTCATTAAGGGGCGCATCTCCGACCAGGCGCTCGACGCATACTTGACCCTCATGTATCTGCCGCCCTGGCAGACGATCTATGAGAACGTCCACACGCTTCCGCCCGCCTCTTACGCCATCCAGCGTGACGGCCGATTGGAGATTAAGCGCTATTGGCGATTGGAAAAACGTCCCCTCGTGATCGGTTATGATGAGGCGAAGGCCGAGGTCAAGCGCCTGCTCAGCCGCGCCGTCCAAAAGCGACTCGTCGCGGATGTCGAGATTGGCTCGTTCCTTTCCGGCGGGGTTGATTCGACGCTCGTGACGCTCCTCGCCCAGTCCTTCCTTCCCCAACCGATCAAGACCTTCTCACTAGGCTACCAGGACTACATCAACGAGCTCCCGTTTGCACGCGAGGCCGCCGACAAGATCGGCTCCGACCATCGCACCTTGCAGGCTACGGATGATATGGTCGGTGAGCTCCGCGCCGTCATGGCCTATTATGATGAGCCGCACGCGGACTCCTCGGATTTTCCCCAGCATCTCTTGTCGCGTTTCGCCGCTTCCCAGGTGAAGGTTGCTCTTGCCGGCGATGGGGCAGACGAGCTTTTCTTGGGCTACGGCTGGCATACTCGCCACCTGAATCTTTCCTATCGCCACCACTTCTTCGAGAAGGTTTTCGGTGACCCATTTTCCGGCTTTCTGAAAAATATCGAAGTCTTCTCGCGGGCTGAACGAAAACGTCTCCTCGGTTCTGAAGCGGGAAGTGCGGATATTCTCAGCGAGCAACTGCGCCAATCGACCCTCTCTTCTGTCGAAAAGATTAACCTGTTCGATTTCACGACCTATCTTCCCGGTCAGTTGCTCACCAAGGCCGATCGCATGGGCATGATGCATTCTCTCGAGGTCCGTTCGCCGTTCCTCGATCGTGAGCTGGTCGAATTTGCCTATAATCTGCCTACCGAGTACAAGGCCACACGGACACAGAGCAAGATCATCTTGAAAGAAATCCTTGCCGAGACGATGCCTCTAGCTTTCGTATACCGCCGTAAGCAGGGGTTTGGTGCGCCCGTGCGGACCTGGCTGAAGCAGCCTTCTTTTCAGCAGGATGTCCAAACAGTCCTTGGTTCTTCCCAGGCTGAGCTATATCGCCGTTTTGACCGTGCCCCGGTCAAGCGCCTCCTTAAGCGATTCTACGAAAAGGGCGATGACCGTGGATTTTATGGAATTTGGATCTTGTATTGTCTGGAACTTTGGCTGCAATCCCATGCCGGCGTCCACGTGTTTTCTACTCGCCCCAGGGTATAAAAAAATCCGCCATTTTGGCGGTCAGGTGACCTGTGTCAGAAATGCATGGACTTGTGATAGACGGACGCGACCAATGTCGACGACGATCGGGTCCTGTTCGAGCCGTGCGTTCTCCGCTTCGACGCAGGCGTGAAAGGCTTGGAGTGCTTCCCGGCGATCGGCCTCTGTTTCAGGGAGCTGCGTGAGTCGCGCTTGGGTCGCATGGAGGATATGGTCGAGGGAGAGCGGCTTGAAGCCGGCCCGAAAGTACCCTTCACCGACGATGGTCCGCGCGGTCAGGACCTCCTTCGGGATCGCTCGGGCTGCGAGGATCACCGACCCGCCTGGATCGGCGATGAGCTGATCGAAGCGGACCACGATCCCTTGCAGCGTAGCCCCTGTCGCAGCGCATACCTCCTTCAGTGAAGGAGCTGGCGCTTGCGGATCGAGGTCTTCCGCCGCCTCCGCTTCGAGGATGGTCGCGTGGAGAGGGAAGTCTGTTTTTGCTCCGATGAGACGGACGTCAGCGCTTCGCTTCAGGCAGGCAAGGACCCTCTCGACCCGCTCTGTAGCCGGCGCGCCGAATCCGAACGAGAGATTCAGCCGCCGCTTGAGGCTTGATGGGAAGCCCGCAAATAGCTTCACCGTTCCATACGCGTACGCTGTCCGCCCACGTTCCCGGAGATCGGCATATTTTTTGATTGGACCTAGCTCTTCCACGACTATTGCTCCTGCGTCAAGGCTCAACGAACGAGCCGAGATGGCATTGAATCTGGCGTGCAGGGGTCTCTTTGTCAAGACAGAAAAAACACCACCCTTCTACATAATCCGTCAGAAGGATGGTGTTTTTTAGCTCTCTCTTAACCTTTTTTTTGCCATGCCAGAACTGCCTCGACCACCGTATCCACTTGCGCATCCGTCAACTGAACGGAAGATGGGAGCCAGAGCCCGCGCTCAGAGAAGGTGCGGTCCTGCAGGCTGTCCCCGTAGATAGAATGACTTGCGTACGGTGCTTGGGTCGTAACAAGCGGATACATCTTTCGTGTTCCGATCCCTTGTGTGGCAAGATACGCTGCTAGTCCGTCGCGATTATCAACGTAGATGTCAACAAACCACGGAACGCTGCTATGCGGCCGCATGAGCGGAGCTAAGCGGTCATGGTAGCGCTTGTAGAGACGGACTTTCTTGCTGAGCAGGGTCGCCAACCCGTCGAATTGCTTAAGGACGAACTCTGCTTGCAAATCCGTGAACTTGAAGTTGTAGCCGATCGAGTCGTGGACATCCGCTCCGCCTGCCTCGCGCCCGAAATTCTTGAGTTTCTTGACGGTCCGCGCCAATGCGTCATCATCCGTCACGACACAGCCCCCATTGCCGGCTGTGAGGATTTTGTGGGGGGAGAAAGAAAAGCAACCTATTTTCCCGAATGTCCCCAGGTGCTTGCCGTTATGCATTGATCCAAACGCTTGGCAGGCATCCTCGATGAGGGTCACGTGCGGATATTTCCGCCGTACCTCCTCGACACCCAGGTCGCGCCCGTTTAGGGAGACGTGGATGTAGGTATCCACGTCCGGGGGGAGCTCATTATTGGCCACGAACGTCACTTTGCAGCCCGCGAGCTCGGCGGCTGTCGCCGTGGCAATCATCGTCAGTGCCGGGATCGCAACGTGTTTCGCTCCCGTGGCACGCAATGCCAGAAACAGGGCTGTCGTTCCCGAGGTCACCATCACACAGTGCTTCACGCCCAAGAAATCCGCGATGCGCCGTTCGAGCTCCTGTGTTCGCAGGAATTCCCCGCCGAGGCCGTCGAGGTCGTATTGCGGGATCGTGATCATAGCATCACCTTGTCGTCGCTGTGCGGCCCATTCTTGAACTCGTAGAAAGCTGCGTCTTCCGTGACCTCGATCTTGTAGCCCCCGTCGACGAGGAAGAGGCATTCGCCGGTCTGGATGAGGTATTCGCCAATATCTTCGCCTGTGCGCGTGCAGACCGTGACGCGTAACGCGCCTTTCGTCACGACGACCGCTTCCTGGAGCCAGCTGGTTGGGCGTTCGATAACTTGGTGGGTGTGTTTCGCGAAGACGTGTCCGGCGTTCCGCTTCATCATGAGCATCTGGAGCGGCCAGGGGGATTCGGTGATTGGATGCGTGCCGTCTTCAATGTCCGCATTGCTGATATGGAGCGCGACGAGTGTCGTGCCGGAAGTGATGTGGGTGATCATACGAGGTGGGCGAGGTCGTGGTCGACCATCGCGTGGACGATATCGGTGAATTTCATCTTTGGTTCCCAGCCGAGCGCATTCTTGATCTTGGTGGCGTCGCCAAGCAGGAGGGGAACCTCGTTCGGGCGGAGGTACTTGTCGTCGTGTTTCACGAAGTCTTGCCAGTTGAGCCCAACGTACGCAAAGGCTTCCTCGACGAACTCCTTGATCGTGTGCGTCTCGCCGGTCGCGACGACATAGGTTTCCGGCTTGTCCTGTTGGAGGATCAGGTGGATAGCTTCGACGAATTCCGGTGACCAGCCCCAATCGCGTTTTGCTTCCAGGTTGCCGAGTACTAATGCATCTTGCAGGCCTTTCTTGATCCGGGCGACGGCCATGCTGACTTTCTTCGTCACGAACTGTCCGCCGCGGCGGGGGCTTTCGTGGTTGAAGAGGATTCCGGTAGCGGCGTAGAGGCCGTATCCTTCACGGTATTGGCGAGTGAGGTGGTAGGCGGCGAGCTTCGCGGCCCCATACGGGCTTTGGGGGATCATTGGGGTCGTTTCGCTGTACGGGGTGGGCACGCCGGGCACGCCGAACATTTCTGAGCTCGAGGCTTGGTAAAAGCGCGTGTGTGGGGAGAGTTTGCGGATGGCCTCAAGGACGTTCAGTACGCCGATCGTGTTCGCTTCGAGCGTATAGTGCGGCACTTCAAACGAGACCTTTACATGAGACATCGCCCCTAAGTTGTAGAACTCGTCAGGCTTGTACTCGGCGATCAGAGCGGAAATGGATGGGCTGTCTGTCAGGTCCCCGTAATGGGTCGCAAAGTTGTTGTTTTTGTATAGGTGGTCAATCCGTTCGGATGCGAAGGAGGAGACGCGGCGCATGATGCCATGCACCTGGTAGCCTTTGCTAAGCAATAATTCCGCCAAATAGGAGCCGTCCTGGCCGGTTACGCCGGAAATAAGAGCTGTTTTCATGGGGATCTGGTGTTGAGGGGAAATGAAGGGAAAACAACCGCACGGAGCGGAGATGGTGTGACTTTAGGGGAAGGAGTGAAAAATGTACAGGTTTGGCGGAAAGCGGGGTAGCCGTGGGCTTGACATGGGAGAGGAAATGGATCAGGATCGGTCACAGTCATGCAGATCAGAAAGGGGTTGATATGGTATCGGCAAGTCAGAAGGTCCAGGGCCGCCTGGAGCGGCTGAAGCGTATGTGGGCCGAACTCGCGGCCCTGGGTACCGTCGAATACGACAAGGGGCAGCTCGCCTTCTGCGGCGACGGCACGTTCATTAGCCGGCAGGTCGTGATCCGTCGCCCGCGGCAGGTCCGGATCGGCAACCGGGTGGCGCTCGACCACGGAGTCTACATCACGACGGGCGCCGACATCGGCAGCTTTGTCCACATCGCCCCCTACGTGACGGTGATCGGGGGCGCCCAGGGCAGGCTTGTGATGGGGAATTTCGCGTCGGCTGCTGCCGGTAGCCGCATCATCTGTGGTAGCGATGAGCATCTCGGTGCCGGCCTGGTCGGTCCGACGATCCCGGCGGAATACGCCGACCGCCTCCAGGTGGCTCCCGTCATCTTCGAGCGTGCGGCGAACGTCGCGACGAACGTCGTGATTCTGCCGGGGGTCACCCTCGCCGAAGGGACCGTGGTCGGTGCCTGCTCGCTCGTCCGCGAGAGCACCGAGCCTTGGGGGGTCTACGTCGGTGTTCCGGCGCGGCGCATTAAGGATCGTCCATCCAAACAGATGTTGGAATACATGAACGATCTCGAAGACCAGTGCGCGCGCTTCTGACAGGGGATCGCCCCCTGTCTTTTTCATTGACAGGCTAGTGACATATGGTACTGTTTTTTGCATGAAAACGCTGACGTACGTCGTCTCGACCCGGAACAAGCTCCCGGCCTTGCGCAAGTCTTTGCCTCGCCTGATCGCCGCCAAGCAGGCGGATGAGGAGATTGTTGTCATGGATGGCGCGAGCACGGACGGCACGACGGAATACTTGGAGCAGCTGCTTGCTGCGGGCCAAATCGACCAATACGTCTCCGAGCCGGATTTTGGCGAATCACATGGCTTCAATAAGGCCATGGCATTGGCGCGCGGCGAATTACTGAAGATCATCACCGATGATGACTTTTTTTGGCCGCCTGCGATCCAGGCTTGCAAGCAATTTCTGCTGACGCATCCGGACATCGACCTTCTATCCGCAAACGGGCAGAAGAAGCGGTTTGAGGTGGATGCGCCGTACCAATGGTTTCGTGACAGTGAGGCCTATGAGTGTTGGCGGGCAACCGGGACTCCGTTCGCTTTCTGCGGCCTGGGGCTCATGATCCGGAAGCGTTCCTTACCGCTGACTGGTTGGTTGAACCCGTCCTACGTCAAGGTCGATGCCGAATTTTCCTTGCGTGTTACGGCAGGGAAGGCGGCGCTCGCTTGGTACACGGGAGTCGCGTTTGTGCATCTAGCGAATCCGGGCGGGAATACCTTCACCAAACACGACCGGATCTATGCGGAAACGATCCAGTTAGACCAGCAATACCTGGGCCGGAGCCCTTCGGTGGTCGCGCGCGCGCGGTATTTCTTGACTAAGTTTTGGCGTTCCCGTTGGCCGGCGCCGTCCGTCCCGGCCGTCGCTTTTGATTCGGAGCATTTTGGCGCGCTGTTCGCTGATTGTGAGCGCCATCTGCAGACGCATCCGGAGTTGGCTGGGACGTTCTTGGTTCCAAAGGGACATCTTTCTTGAGGTCTGTCGATCGACTTTTCCCAGATGGGGTCGCATAATCCCCGTCTTCGTTATTTCGTTTGATCATCTGATGGTCGAGTGACGCGCCGACGATTGGCGTTTGACAAAACAACAAAAATCCTCTGAAATCTAAGCGTATGTCTTCATCCGTCTCCGCATGACGACCGCTTCTCTCGTGCCGTTTGACGCTCTCTCTGTCTTCCGACGGAAGGTGGCCCGACGGTTGTTTGGGAGCGTGCGCCTGCTTCCGTCGGGGCCGGTTCGTGGATCGGTACTACTTTCTTACGTGACCCATCCGTTTACGATCTCCAAAGAGGAGTTGCAGCAGGTACCTCATACGAATCCGGTCGAGTGCTTGGAGCTGGCGGAAGCGTTTCTGTGCCGAGGGTATGCGGTTGATGTCATTGATGCCTGGAACAAGACGTTTATTCCAGCGCGGTCGTATGCCTTTTGCGTGGATATCCAGAATAACCTGGAGCGCTTGGCGCCGCTTTTACCGCCGACCTGCCAAACCTTATTTTACGTGACGGGCGCGCATTGGCTGTTTCAAAATCATGCGGAGTACGAACGGCTTGTGGCCTTGCGGGCACGTCGGGGATATGTGCTTCGCCCACGGCGAACTGTTGAGCCGTCGCGGGCACCTGAGATCGCGCAACGGATGCTTGGTCTTGGGAACGCCTTTATTCGCCAGACGTACGGTCCTTTAGGGGGCACGATTCATCCGCTTCCATTGCCGGCGTCGGTGTCTTTTTCAACCCCCGTTCAAAGAGCTGATCCGTCGGTCCGCAAGCGGTTCTTGTGGATTGGTGGGGGTGGGGCGGTTCATAAGGGCCTGGATTTGGTGCTGGAAGCGTTCGCGTCCTTGCCGGAGTATGAGCTTACGGTTTGTGGACCCGTGGCGGCGGAGACGGATTTCGTCGCGGCCTACCAAAAAGAGCTGTTTGAAACGCCCAACATCAGGGCTGTTGGTCGAATCAATGTGCGCGGGCCGGAATTCAAGGCATTGCTTGAACGGTCGGTCGCCGTCATTTCGCCTTCGTGCTCCGAAGGGACATCGGGGAGTGTGGTAACGGGAATGCATGGAGGCTTGATCCCGATCGTGAGCCGGGCGTCGGGCGTTGAGGTTGGTGATTTTGGCGTCGTCTTGCCGGAAGCGACGGTTGAGGCGATTGTGCGTGCCGTTCGCGACGTTTCCGCCCTCCCGGAGGCAGAGCTTCGACGCCGTTCCCTCGCGACCTGGGAATATGCACAGGCGTATCATACGCGCGCTCGTTTCCGCGAAGAGGTACGGGCTTTTATCGCTAGCCTCGATGTCGCTTCTCAGGACTAACATCGTCGTATGGACCCACTCATTTCCATCATCATTCCCGCCCATAATTCTGGGGAAACCATCGGGACCGCGATCCAGTCGATGCTAGGGCAGACGTATGCAAATACGGAGATCATCGTTGTTGATGATGGCAGCACGGATGCGACGGCGGAAATCGTTCAGGCTATTGCGCGCGCGCATTCTAAAGTCAGCTATTATCGCTTGCCGTATGACGATCCGCACCGCTTTAACAAGCGGGGGAGGAACATCAACGCCGGTTACCTGGCCCGGAACTACGGGTTCACAAAGATCCGCGGCGCATGGGTGACGTTCCAGGATGCGGATGACGCGTCGTTGCGGAATCGTTTGGAGGTCCAGTATCGCTTGGCGTGCGAGTATGATGCGCTCCATGTCTGCGTACAATGGCAGCAATATCAGGATAGCTTGCTGGGGAAAGCCCTTGATGTCGACCGGATTTTTGCGGAGAAGTCGGCTGTGTTTGTTCCTGCGGACCAGATTACGGAGTTGGCTCGGCGGACGAAGGGGCCGATCATTCCACTCTTGGGTCGGCTAAATGCGCGCATTCCCTTTGAGGTCAAGACGGCGCGATTCCTGAATCGGTTGTTCTTCGGTTCGCTCGCCTCCTATCCCGCTTCCGGCAACAGTCCCTTGTTCCGAAGCGAAATTCTGGAGCGGGTACGTTTCCGTGCCTTGCCAGACCGGATCTGGCCGTCCTTCACGGGTCGGGGGGCGGACCGAGATTTCAATTTCCAGGTCGCGGAGATGTACGGACGCTCCGTCGCTTTCAATCTCCCTCTGTACCTCTATCGTGTCGCGCGTCAGAACGAGCCGTTCGTTGGCTATGAGCCATATCTTATTCCTTAAATTCCGTCCTATGCTATTTCGAGAGCGGCTAAAGCGGGTCGCGTGGGTGCGTCTGGTGGTCATCTGCGCACGTGTCTTTCAGAACAAGTACAGCCTCATGGCGCGCGCACGGGGATTGGTTTCTTATTTTTCTGATTGGCGCCGATATGGGCGACTGCCCGCGAACCCGCGTTTTCCGGTGCGGATGAAGGATGCTTACCCGCGCATCCACGATAAGACGAGCACGACTCCGGTCGGGGCGGTCTATTTCTATCAGGATGCTTGGTGCGCCGGCCGGGTCTTCGCGACCAAGCCTGAGCGGCACTACGATATCGGTTCGAAAGCGGAGATGGTGGGGATCATCTCGCAATTCGTGCCGACGACCATGATCGATATTCGACCGCTCACGCTGTCGTTGCCGGGGTTGTCATTTCAGAAAGGTGATATTCTGAACCTTCCCTTTGCGGACCGGAGCATCGCTTCGTTGAGCTCGATCTGCGTATTGGAACACATTGGCTTGGGGCGATATGGCGACGCTCTCGACCCGTTCGGTTCCGAAAAGACGGTGAGGGAATTGATCCGTGTGTTGGCACCGAAGGGCAACCTCTTCATCACGGTGCCTGTAGACGCCGTAGATCTGGTCTATTTTAACGCGCATCGTGCTTTTACCCGCGCCACGGTGATGGAGCTTTTTGCCGAGTTGGATTTAGTCGAAGAGAAGTACATCTATGGGGATCGCTTAGAAGATGCCTATGTCCCCGCGAAAGGATTCGGCACCGGTCTGTACCATTTTCGTCGGGTATGAGGCGGCGTCGCGTGGTCATCCTGGCTGCTTCTGGTGGAGAGCTAGCCAACCAGCTCTGGAACTATATCAGCCTCTTCGCATATGCCTGTGAGCGCGGCTATCATCTTGAGAACCCGAGTTTTTTTGAGTATGGTGCAGCCTTCGCGATTGAACCGCCGAGTCGTCTGCTAAAATGGCTATTTTTTCTGCCGTTTAAGGGCTATACAAAACGGAAGGGGACGTTTCGACGTCGCGCGTGGCGGAAGGTGTATGGATGGTATGCAGCGGTTCGGGCCAGGTGCCATCGAGCGACGCTTGTGAGGCATCCAGCCGTCGCGGCGGCACCGTTTTATCTGCCACCAAGCGTGGAATCACAGGGTCAACTTCTGCAGGCTGAACAGGCATCAGGGGATCTGTATTTTGATGGGTGGCTCTTCCGTAATCCGGTCGGTCTGGAACGGTATCGTTCACAGATCCGCGCCTTTTTCCAACCGCGCGTGGATATCCGGGAACGGGTCGAGCAGCGTGTTCTAGCCCTGCGTGAAGGCTGCGGGCAATTGGTGGGCGTCCATTTCAGACAAGGTGATTATCGGTACTGGCGCGACGGCGCATATGCGCTCGAGGTCACACGGGTGCGAGAAATCTTGCTCGAGTTCCTCACTGTGACGGGCCGTGATCCGCGCTCGACCCGCTTTGTCCTTGCATCTGATGGCTCAGTCGATCTGGCATCTTTCGCTGGTCTCGATGTCGTTTTGAGCGGCCAGGACGCGGTGACAGACCTTTATCTATTAGCTGCGACGGATGTCGTGATCGGCTCGAACAGCACCTTCGGAGCCTTCGCCGCCTATTATGGCAACATCCCCTTCATCGTCATGCGACGTGAACCCATGGATTGGGCTTATTATCAAGGGAAGACCCGCTTTTTTGAGAATCGCGATTCGACGATGGTATTCTATTAGGAGTGTGGATGGTCGAAGAATGGGCGTGCAGGATAAGTTACCCCGCTTCTTTACGGATGAGATCGTTCGCGGAGAAAGCAGATGATCCGTTGAGCTCGCTCTGCCCAGCCGTGACTGCGTACATCTTGGGACGCTTGTTTGGCGCGCGTAGCGGCTATTTCTGGTGCGGTAAGAGCCTTGCGAATTCCATCCGCAAGAGCCATTGGATCGTCGGGGGGGACGAGGTGGGCATTTGTTTCGTTCAAGATTTCGCGGATTGATGGTAGGTCGCTTGCGACGATCGGTTTCCCGCTTGCCATGTACTCGAAGATCTTCATTGGGGAGGTGTCGTATTTAGAGATCGCTTTTTTTGCCGTGTTTGGGACGATAAGTACGTCTGCGGCAGCTTGCCAGAGCGGCATTTCTTGGTGTGGCCGATGGCCTATAATATGTAGACGCTGTTGTTGTTCGAATTGCGCGCGGAAGCGGTGCACGTCCTCCTCTGTACCGCCTACAAAATACGTCTCAACGTCTACGGGAAGATGGGCTGCAGCGGCCGCAAGGATATCCACCCCCTTCCAGTCGTACAGGTGTCCGGTATACAGAGCAATCTTTTTTTGGGGCGGTAGCGAGAGGCGGGTGCGCGCCGTTTCTTGGGGGTGTCTGGTTTCGAATTGGGCTAAGTCGACCGCATTCAACTCACAGAGGACCTGTTCATCAGGGAGGGAAAAGAGCTGTTGTAGCTGCGTTTTTTTCCAGGAGTTATTCGTCACGATCCCGCGCACTCGACCGAAGAGTTGCCGGTAGAACCAGGTTTTCTGGCGCGGAAGCTCATGCGCTTCGTAGAACGTCTTCAATGAGAGAAGCGAGGCTGCATAAAGAGGGAGCGTTTCATTGGAATACGCGATCTCGCCTTTGCTGGCATGCCGTCGCAGCCACAGGAAAACACTCAATGAAAAGGCGACTAGGCTGGATTTAAAAGCAATGTGCCGCAAGAATGGAACGGAAAACAAGTCGACCGTTGGCAAGTAGATGATTCGGATATTCCGTTCAACCTGATAGTAGGCGAATGGGTCGGTTTCCAGCTGACCACGTCTTTTGGGCACGAGGAGCGTGACTTCCAGCCCTTCACGTGCAAACGCCTCGGCGTTCTTGGCGGTGAAGAGGCTGGCTGCTTTTTCGCTAGGAAAACGCCCATGGAAAAGAAGGAAAAGACGTTTCATATGGTCATCGTTCGAGCACGAAAAAATATCCGAGTGGGAACCGTTCTCGGGCATGTGGACGTAGACGAAGGAAAAGCATATCTAATGCGTAACAGACGGGGAAGGTGGCGAGGCGTACCAGGCGCGGGATGGACAGGGCGATTGTATTAAATGCGACGAAAAACGGTCCGCCTCCGAGCGTCTTGATGGTGATCTTCTCGAATTGCGCGTGTGCGAAGATCCGTTGCAGCGCCTCTTTCGTATACCGGAAATAATCGTGCGGATCCGGATGGTAATTGATAAGGAATGGGACAAAGCCTAAGAGAGGTGCGCCCGGCTTGAGGACGCGGCGCATCTCATTCGTCAGGAATTGATGGTTAAAGATGTGTTCTAGAACATTGAAGACGATGATTTGATCGAGGCTTCCGTCCCTATAGGGGAGGGAATCAGTCTCAAAATCGAGCTGTTTTGCCCCTTGCTCGCGGGGAAGGAGGTCCGCCGTCTGAATCTTCGCATCCTTTTCGATCTGTAGAAATCCCAAATAATCGCGATGCTTACCGCCGCCGACGTCGAGGACGGTTCCCTTTAGTCGATGCGCGCGCAGTTCCGCGTTCAGGAGGGCGCGCGTGAGGCTTTTTCGTTTTGCGAGTTCCCGCAGGAGAAAAAAGAACATAAGGGCTACACTCCTTGCCTACGGAGCACGATCCCGATCGTCTTGAGGAGGATCAGTCCGTCCAGGATAAGCGAGCGATGTTTCAGATAGTACAAGTCGTATTGGAGCTTCGTAAGGTTGTCTTCATTCCGTTCGTTTGGCTTGAGGTAAGTCACTTGCGCCCAACCCGTCAAGCCTGGACGTGTAATGTGTCGCAGGGTGTAGGCCGGTTCTTGTATGAGCAGTGGTTGGACGAATTCCGGGCGTTCTGGCCGTGGGCCGATGAAGGACAGGTCCCCGCGCAGGACGTTCCAGATTTGTGGGAGCTCGTCGATGCGGAGTTTGCGCAGCCAACGCCCGATCTTGGTCACGCGCGGGTCGCCATCGGTCGCGCCGCTGAACTGTGGACCGTTCTTTTCTGCGTCCAGTCGCATCGTGCGGAATTTCCAGAGTGCGAACGGCCGGTTGTGCTGCCCGACGCGTTCCTGGCGATAGAGGAGCGGCCCCGGCGAGAAGAACAGGTTCAAAATCCATAGGAATGGCATGCACAGCAGCGCCGCGATCCCAAACGGGATAGAGAAGAGGAGATCGAGGACGCGCTTCAGCTGGTCGTAGAGGCGCTTTTCTGCTTCTTGTAGATGGATGAGGAGCCAGGTCTCCGAGAGCTGTCCCAGGGGGATGCGCCCGTCGATCGTCTCTTCCAGGTCGAGCAGGTCGAAAATCGGGATGCCGGCGAAAAGGGCTGCGCGGGCGATGTCACAGGCCGCCGGCTCCAGCGAAGCCTTGCGGTCCATCACGATCCCACGGATTTCGCGCGCTTCAACGGCCCGGATCACGGCTTGTGCTGAGGTAATCACGGGCAGGCGACGCGCCTCTTCCGTGAGCTCCGCCTCGGGTGGGAAGAAGGCCGAACCAAGGACGAAGCCGTACTGGTTCCGCTTCAGCAGCTGGCTGGCGTTCTGCAGAAAATGTGGATCGCCCATGTACAGGAACGAGACCGGTCTCTGCGTCTCGACAGCGAACCGGTGGAACAGGACGCGCCAGCCGTAGCCCAGGAACAGGCTCAAGAGGAAATGGAGGAATAGGTTTGTCCGTGGCGCGATGTTAAAGGGGAGGAGGTAAAAGACGGCGATCGCGATCCCTAGGTTTGCGAGCATCGCTTCCAGGTACGTCCGCAGCAGCCGGAGGGGCGGTTTCGCCTCGAGGTCGTAGAGGTGGTTGATGTAGAAGCTGACGCACCATAAAGCGGCCACGCATCCGAAGGCGGGCACGTGGCGGGCCAGGTCATCCCAGCGGAGGGTGCCGTAACGGATCAGCAGGGTCGGGATCAGGGCGAGCTCGAAGGTCAGCAGGTCGCCGAGAAGCAAGGCGAGCTGTTTGAGGCGGTAGGCCGGGGGCACCATATGGCGCCAGCGTGCCCGAAATGGGGAGATGTTTCAAGGATGGAGGGAAAATCCTGTGCAGTTGTCGAAACGCCCGCCGCGCCGTATCATACGGCCTATGGCTCCTTCCTTTGACAAGAAGACGGTGCTCGTGACCGGCGGTGCAGGGTTCCTAGGCTCGCACCTCTGTGAAGCCTTGGCTCGCCGCGCTCATGTCATCTGCGTTGATAATTTTTCGACGGGGACGCCGGCCCATATCCAGGGTCTCCTGCAGCAGCCGAATTTCGAGCTGATTCGCCACGATATCAACGAGCCGCTCGACCTGTTGGCGCACCGTGAACTCGACCGGTTCCAGGTGCGCGTCCACGGCATCCAGGAGATCTACCATCTCGCCTCACCAGTGGCGAAGCACGCCTCCGAACGCTATCGTCTCGCGACCCTGCAGACGCATTCCACGGGTTTTCGTCACATCCTCGAATTGGCTGCGAGTTTCAAGGCAAAGGTTCTGCTTGCCTCCTCATCCACGCTGTATGAGCCGACCGGCGAACCGTATGTCGCCGAAGATGCCCGCTGTTGGGATGACCACCTGCTGCCGTCTTCCACGTACGACGAAAGTCATCGGTTCGCGGAGACGATGGTGCAGGCCTACGCAGACGTCCATCACTTTCCAGCCAAGATCGTTCGGCTTTTTCCTGCGTATGGGCCACGGCTGAAGGTTGGGGAGGGGTTTCTCTTGCCAGATCTCATCCGGGCCGCGCTCGCTCACGAAGACCTGGAGTTGCCCCACTCCGAAGACGCGCGGCTCAGTCTGTGTTACGTAACGGACATCGTCGATGGCCTCGTGAAGGCGATGGAGCATGCCATGGATTTCCGGGTGCTCAACCTCGGTTCCGACCAGGAGGTCCGCCTCGGCACGGTCGTTGAGCACGTTCTCCGTCTGACGGGTTCGACGGCTCGCATCCGCTTCCGCGCCCAGGAGACGCTCGTCCAGGCCTCATTGCCGAACATCCATAAAGCGCGCCAGCTTCTCCATTGGCTCCCCCTCGTCCGCCTCGATGAAGGGTTAAAGCGGATGGTCGACTACGCGCGGTCGAAACATCATGAGGTCGGGGAGTTCGGGTTGTAGAAAAGGGCCGTTCTTCAACGAAAGGCGCTCGCATGTAACGGGCGCTTTTTTCGCGCTTCCGGTCGGTATGGTACCCTACCCGCATCTATGCCTGCGACGATCATTGAAAAGAAGAACATTCTCGTGACGGGCGGGGCCGGGTTTATCGGTTCACACCTGTGCGAGGAGTTGCTGCGTGAGGGTCGGGTCATCTGCCTGGATACCTTCGTCACAAGCCAGGAATCCAACATCGACCATCTATTGAAGCATCCCGATTTCGAATTCATTCGCCACGATATCAACCAGCCGATCGACCTTGATGCCTTTCCGGAGCTCGCGCGTTTTCAGGTGAAAGTGCAGGGTATACAGGAGGTCTACCATCTTGCCTGTCCCACGAGCCCCAAGAAATTCGAGCAATACCGCATGCAGACGCTCCTCGCCAACAGCGTCGGCACGAAGAACGTGCTGGATGTCGCCCTGCGTTATCAAGCGAAGACCGTGTTCGCGTCGAGCTGTGTCGTCTACGGCAACCGCCAGGCGGATAACCACGCCTTCCGCGAAGACGAGATCGGGACCTCCGACGCGCTCTCACCGCGCGCCTGTTATGACGAAGGCAAGCGGTTCGCGGAAGCCGTCTGCGCGACCTATTCTCAAGTTCATGGCCTCGAGATCAAGATCGCTCGCATCTTCCGCGTCTATGGCCCGCGCATGCCGCTCTACGATGGCCAGTTGATCCCCGACTTCATCACGAGCGCCCTCGAGGGCAAGCCGGTCGAGATCTACGGCGACGAGACCTTCGCGACGGCGCTGCTCTACGTATCCGACGTCGTCGACGGAATGATGAAGCTCATGCATGCGCCGAAGGACATTGGTCCCGTGAATTTTGGCAGCGATGTCGACATCCGTGTGATGGACGTCGCCAAGCGCATCCTCCAGATGACCGGCGGTGCCTCGACTATCACCTTTAAGCCGGCGCTCCTGTTCTTGACCCAACTCGGCCTGCCGGATCTCACCAAGGCGAAAGAGAAACTGAGCTGGGTGCCGCTCGTGACCTTGGAAAATGGGCTCAAAGAGACGATCGCCTACACGATGGCCAACCGTCATTTGTTGAGCTTCCATGCGTTTTAGCGGAAAATAAGCCTTTTTTGGGAAAAGGCAGCCGATCCCGTTGCCGAACGCGGAAAAACGCCGTAGTCTGGGCCTATGCGTCGCATTGCCGTCATCGCCGCCTACCAAGAAGCCGCCCGTCTTCCGGGCGTGCTTGAATTGGTGGCGCCGCACGTCGAAGGGGTCGTCGTGGTCGATGACGGCTCGACGGATGGGACGGCGGCGGCCGTGACGCATCCCCAAGCCGTCTTACTTCGTCATTCCCTCAACCGCGGCCAAGGCGCGGCCCTGCGCACGGGGACCGCTGCAGCTCTCGAATTGGGGGCGGACGTCGTCATCCATCTTGATGCCGACGGCCAGCACGATCCGACAAGCATCGCGACCCTGGTCGCTCCGATCGTGGCCGGAGAGGCCGATATCGTCTTCGGATCGCGCTTCATGGGGATCCGGGCTGAAGGGATGCCGGCGAGCCGTCGGTTCTTGATCTGGGGAATCCGTCAATTCAACCGCTGGGTGCTCGGCATCCCGGCCGCCGTCACCGATCCACAGACGGGCTTCCGGGCCCTCTCCGCCACCGCTGCCCGCGACCTCACGTTTCACCAGGACCGCATGGCTCATGCCTCCGAAATCCTGGGGAAAGTCACGCGCTCATCCTGGCGCTGGCGTGAAGTGCCGGCCCGCGTCATTTACACCGAGTATTCCCTTAAGAAAGGACAAAAAGGGACCGACGCCCTCAAGGTCGCGTGGAAGCTGATCCTTGGCGCGTTCCAACGCTCGTAGCCTATGATTTTCCAATGGGTGTTTGCGGCCGTCTTTCTTGCGGCCTTGATCCTGACCTGGCGGCGCGTGCGCCAGCGCGTCTTTCGGTTTGTTGAGGGGTTCTTTTGGACGGGGGTGTGGGGAGCGGGGCTGGTCCTCATCTGGCGTCCGGAAGCGACGAACCTGCTCGCGAATACGGTCGGCATCGGCCGTGGGGTAGACTTCATCTTGTATATCGCCGTCATCAGTCTCTTCTTCTGTGTCTTTCTCTTGGCCTTGGCGCACGACCGCCTGGAACGACAGATGACGAAGCTCGTCCAACACCAGGCCCTCGAAGCCTTCCGCCAGGCACAGAAGCGTTCCTGATATGCGCATCCGCCATCTCGTGTGCGTTGCTCCTCCGCGTTTAGGCGGGATGGGGACGGCCGCGCTCCGTTGGGCCGAGGCCTTGCACGAACGCGGGCACGAGGTCGATGTGGTCGTGCCAGCAGTGAAGGGGTCCCCGGCGGCGCATCCGCTGATCCGTCCCTGGCCAGTCGCGTTTGCGTGGGGGAATGGGGCTGTACTGCGCGATATGAGGGGATTATGGGAAGGGGTCGACCTGCTCCATCTCCACCTCCCATTCTATGGCGTACAGGAGTTTTTGTTGGCGCAAACGACCCCGAAGCCTTGCGTGGCGACGTTCCATATGGACGCCATGCCGCGTGGCCCACTTGGGCTGGCGGTGCGGCTGCATCAGCGGATTCTCCAGCCCGCCCTGTTCCGCCGCATCTCACGATTTTTTGCCTCCTCACTGGATTATGTCGGCGCCTCTTCCGCTGCGAAGAATTGGCAATGTACCCCTGAACGATGGGAGGAGCTACCATTTTTCGTTGATACGCAGGCGTTCCATCCGGCTCCGCACTCTTCCGGGCCCCAGCTGCAGGCGCTTTTCGTGAGCGTCTTAGACCGTGCCCATCAATTCAAGGGGTTGGCCGTATTGTTCGCTGCCCTGCAACAGGTGAACGACGTACACCTGACCATCATTGGAGAAGGGGAGGAACGGCCCATGTTTGAGCGGATGGCCGTCGAGATGGATCTTACCGGACGAGTGACATTCGCCGGACGCGTTTCCGACCAAGTGCTCAAGGAGGCGTATCAGCGAGCGGATGTCGTCGTTTCCCCGTCGACAAGCGGTGCGGAAGCGTTTGGGTTGGTCGCGCTGGAGGCGCAGGCCTGCGGAACACCGGTCATTGCTTCGGCATTGCCTGGGGTCCGGACCGTCGTGCGGGACGGCGAGACGGGCCTTCTGGTTATGCCCCGCTCCGTTTCTGCTTTGGCAGAGGCCTTGCGACGCATGCAGGACTCGGCTTGGCGCCAATCGTTGGGCAAGAACGCCCGTGCCTGGGTTGAGAGTCGTTTTCAGAAGGAAGCGCTCGTCACCCAACTGGAGCGGGCCTATCGCGATGTCGTATGCGGATCGCCGTAATCACGAATGCCTATCCGCCCGAGGCGCAGGGTGGGGCAGGCGTTATTACCGCGGAACTCGTGGCCCTTTGGCAGGCATCCGGCCATGAGGTGCGGGTTTGGGTACGGCGAGCCGAATGGCTCAAGCGTGGCCTGCTTTTTCGCTTATTCGGGCATCTCTTTTTGGATCGGCGACCTTCGCCTGATTGCCCAGAAATCATCGCTTGGCAACCGGATCTCGTCGTCACCCATAACCTCACGGGGGTGGGCTGGGGGACGGGTCGTTGGTTCAGAAGTGCGGGTGTGCCTTGGGTTCATGTGCTGCATGATGTTCAGCTATTCGAGCCATCCGGCCAGGCACGTGCGGATCGGGTGACGTGGTGGCAACGGGGATGGTCGGCCTGGCGCCAAATGGCCTTCGGTGAGCCTACGCGAGTCGTTTCACCGACGGCATGGTTGCTAAAGGCACACGAACGTCGAGGTTTTAAGTTTGCGCGAGCAGTCGTGTTACCGAACCCGGCACCGGAATCGTTCATTCCTTCGCGTACTCGTCTCGACGCCCCGTGGCTTTTCATCGGTCGGCTTTCAGAAGATAAAGGTGCGGATTTTTTGCTGCAGATTATTCGGAGCCATCCGAACGAGTCTTTTTTGTGTATTGGAGAGGGGCCATTGCGTCCGGCTGTTGAGGTTTTGCCGAACGCCCGTTGTTTAGGGATGCTTCCTCGCGTCGATGTGCAGGCCGTTCTTCGTTTGGCGCGGGCCTTGCTCATGCCTTCTCGGCTTCAGGAAAACCAGCCGACAGTCATCTTGGAAGCGTTCTCGGCGGCCGTTCCCGTGATTGCTTCATCGCTAGGAGGGGTTCCGGAAACCGTGGGAAATGGCGGGCTTGTCCTTCCTCTTGAGACGGCGGCCTGGTCACGGGCAATGTCAGAGATGAGTGCCCATCGCGGTGCTTGGTCCCAACGGGCCGCTGAACGTGCACGCTCCTTTGCGCCGCAACGGGTCGGCGAACGCTGGGAGCGCCTCTTTTCGGAGGTTACTTCGCTGTCGGCCGCAGTTTTTCCGCGTTGAATTGGTAGACCCAGACGGCGCCGTTCCCGAAGGAAATCTGTTGGTCCGCTTCGTTCGCCAGGCGATCGCGCACGAGGTCCGCATTCCACCAGTAGTCGTTGATGACGACGAACAGGACAGAACTTTGCGTTAAAGCCGCGGCTTTTTTTAGGTCATCGTTCGTTCCTTCGGTTGATGCAACCCGTAGAAAGGATTGGTACAGCGGTCCGCCGGTGGGGATGGGATAATAGAAGACATCTCCGGCATAACGGGCGAAGCCGTAGGTCTCCAGGGCCGCCGCACTCACCGACTGGTTGGCGAGGACCGCATAGGGGGCGCCTTGGGCCCGTTCCTGCATCCAATGGATCGCTTCCAGGTCGGCGCTTCCGACGCTCCAGCCGCTGCTGGCCCGGGCCGCATCATGACGCGGGAGGCTGTCGTAGACGTGGAGAGGCCAGGCGGCCGCCAACGTCAACAGCAAGCAGCCAAACAGCAGACCTGAGCGGGTCGCGAGCCGTTCGAGACGTGGTCCCATCCAGGCGGCGGCAAGGGGAGCGAGACAGAGGGCGCTGAGCACGTCTAGCCGTTCCGTATAGTTTCTTCGTTCATAGGTGATGAGGAAGTCGAAGGTCGCGACGTGCTCTAAGACCCATCGCACGCCTAAGAGCCCTAATCCAAGCACGGCGGGCCAGCGATAGAGCGGCTTTTGCGGGCGAACCAGCTGTCCTATTCCGATGGCGATCAGCCCAATTCCCAGAGAAAGACGTACCCATTCAGTTGCGTCCACCCAGAGGCTGAGCGTCTGGCGTGGATTAAGGATGGAGGGGAGGAGCGTTTTCCAAGAAAATCGCTCGAAGAATGTCCAGGACCAGGTGATGGGAGTATTCCCCAAACCGCTCTGCGCCCAGAAGGCGAGGGGGATCGCTGCCAAAGCGCCAAGGCTCCCTAGGGTAAGCAGGCTGTACCGTTTCCAGGGACGCTCACAGAAGCTCGCGAGCCACGCACCACCCACGAACAAGAGGATCGGAAGTCCGCCTAACGGATGGGTGACCGTTGCCCAAAAAGCCCATAATAAAGGGAAGATCCAAGACCGGCGGGTCTCATGCTTCCATAAGGCTCCGACCAGGGCGCTTAATCCGAGAACATACGAAAAGGATTGCGGGGTCGTCGTGATGAAAGCGCTTATCGGCAAAAATAGGAGTGTTATTGGCAGCACCCAGCGCCGCGCCATCTCTTCGCGCTGCCAGATCACGAGGGCAATGAGCGGCAAGAGGACCCCGATTGGGACGAGCCAAGGGTTTACGGCCTTGATCGACAGGTCGAACGCTTGCGCGAGCCATGTCGTCCAGACGTATTGCCCAATATAGTAAAGGGGTTTTGGCGTCAGCGTCCCTGTCGTTTGCAAAACGGTCTCGCTCGCCCGGTGAATGAATCCGTCGAACCCATACCCCAGTGGATACAGGAGCGGCGTAAGAAGGGAAACGCCGAGCCAGCTCGCCGCGTTCGTGGTCAGGGCTGCGAGCGGCCCTCGCGCTTTCCAGGCGACCAGAAGGCTCGCCGCGAACGGGATCGTTAACAGGAGGAATCCGCCTTTGGGCAAGAGCGGCCACGGAGTACGGAGACTGATGCGGGTGGCGTTTATCGAGGCGACGTAGATGAGCAGGCTGACGCTCGCAAGGGCTGTTAGGGCGACGGTTCCGGAGAAAACGCGTTCTCGCCATCGCAAAACGGATGATCCCTCGTGGCCTTCCCCGATCTCTTCTTGCCTGCTCGCGGGACGGGCAAGCGCCGTCCCGATCAGACCAAGGAACGCTTCGACGAGAAGGTGCGTTCCCGTCTGGAGGGGGATTCCGGCGTAGTAGAGGCCGGTCAGTAGCAGGGAGAGCCCCGCGGCCCACGCGCTGATCCCCAACAGGATGCGCCAGAAGCGGGAAGCGGCAGCTGGCGCACAAGCTTCCCCGATCTGCCAACCGACAAACAGCAGGAGTGTAAAGCGGATCCCGGCCTGGGCCGCCCCTCCGGTCCAGGCGGAAGGAAGCGCAAGCCCGCCCACGAGGAGCAGCCCTAACAGACGTTCGGAAGAAAACCACGCACGCATGGCGCCAGTGTAGCATGGTTGATCCGCCCTTAAAGGGGATTGGGAGGCGGGGGACAGGGTCTTGGCTTGCGTGGGAAACCGGCCTAAAGGGGCTTGACGCCCTTCGTTTTTTGTGTAATACTGGCATATTCCTGGCGTTCGACCTGCTCATCGCCAAGGAATCTTCCAAGCCCCAAGAAAGGATAGGGAACCGTGAGAAACCTCTTCGGGAGGGCCCCTGCGGCCCTTGCTCTCGTCGCTGCCTTCCGGATCATCTCCGGTTGCAACGACATCGACGTCTATTACCAGAGGGCGGAGCCGTCTCCGGCGGTCAGCGCCGACCGTCCGGCCGATCGCGTCGATGCCGTCCCCGACCAGCTGGTCGTGGACGCACCCGACGCGCCGGCCCCGGACGACGGCCAGCCGCCCGACGCTACGCCCGACGTCTTCCCCGACGTCCCGCCCGACCAGGCCATGGTCGAGGACCTCCCCGACGGCGCCCCGCCGGACGAGGGGCCCTCGACGGACCTCCCCGACGACTCCGACCGTCCCGGGATGCCGGATGCGACGGTCCCCGACGACGTCCCCGACGCCACTCCGGACGCCTCGGACGCCCCGGATGCGACGGTCTCCGACGCGTCCCCCGACCATCCCGCCGAGGATCACGCGGATGCCTCCTCCGAGGACATCCCGTCCCCCGACGGTCCCGACGACGTCCCCGACGCCACGGGCGACGTTCCGGCAGATGCGGACGCGGCGCCCGCCGATGCAACCGACGTCAGTGACGCCCCGGATGCGGCCCCCCCGCCGCAGCTCGTCATCACCTACGCAACGATGCGCGGCCCGACGCTGATCCCCGCGGACCAGGACGCGTCCCGCATCGACTACTCATTCGGTGACGGGTTCCGGCGGACCTGCACCGCCACCCGCCTGACCGCCCCGCTCTGGCGCTGCACGGTCTCCACGGTGCCGCCGGCCGCCCTGTCTGCCTTGGTGCTCTACTTCGCCATTCCTGGAGCCTGTGGGATCGATACAGGGAGCAGCTGCGACGGCTGGCCGACCCTCTGGACCGTCACCTGGCGCGGCCGGACCTACGATGCCGACACGGTCATCACGACTGGCGCGGGACGTGAGCCCGCCTTCAGCCTCGTCGGCCGGAGCGAGTGCAACGGCGGCTTGGGATATAACAACTTCTGTGTCCGGATGGCGGTGCAGCCCTGACCCTTCCTGGCGTATCCCTAGCGGATGCGCCTTTTCTTTTAGCTGATCCCTAACGGCGGGGGATGGTCCCTGACTTAGGCGGAAAACAGCTCCTTTGCGCCCCCACCCCTTTTTCCCTATCCTAGAGAACAGTCTCTTTCTATGCTCATGACAAACGACAACATTCGTTTGTTCCCGCACGATCCGCTGATTCGCTACCTGTTTGCCTGGATTCCGCACCGGGTCCAACCGAATCACCTGACCGTCATCCGCTTCCTGTTTACACCGGTCGTCCTGTTTTTTCTGTGGCAGGAGCGCTGGCCCGAGACGCTCGGCCTCTTCCTGTTCACTGCCTTCACGGACGTTCTCGACGGTTCCCTGGCGCGCCTCCGGAGACAAATCACCTTTTGGGGCACGGCAGCTGATCCCATCGCTGACAAGCTGCTGATCGGTTCGGTGTCGGTCGTCTTCGTTTCCCGGGTCGTGGGGTGGTGGCTCGCCGCGATCGTGCTGCTCATGGAGCTCCTCGTCGTCTCCGGTGTGCTTTATCGGCGCTACAAAGGCCGTGTCAGCTCAGCGAACGTCTTCGGCAAAACGAAAATGCTTTTGCAGGCCTGTGCGATCGCCCTGCTCCTGCTTTCGCAGGTCGGGGTCTGGCCCATCCTTGTCCCGCTCGCCCTCTGCTGCTTCCTCTTGTCTTTTTTCTTCGCGTTCATCTCCTTTTTGACGTATAGTTCTTGACGGTATGCTTTCGACCCTCCGCCGTCTGACGCCCGCCTCCTGGCTCCAGATGTATCATTTCGTCTTGGCGCGCCTCGCCGCCTTTTTCTATCGCTATCCCTCCGAAGAGCTCATCGTCATCGGGGTCACCGGCACGAACGGCAAGACGACGACGAGCTATCTCATCGCCAAGGCTCTCGAGGCCGAGGGGGCGAAGGTCGGCTGCACGACGACGGCCATTTTGAAGATCGGCGACAAGGAATGGACCAACGACAGAAAAATGACCATGCCGGGCCGCTTTTTCCTGCAGCGCATGCTTCGCCAGATGGTTAATGCCGGCTGTCGCTATGCCGTCCTTGAGACCTCGTCCCAGGGGCTGATCCAGTCCCGCCATGAAGGCATCTCGTATGATGTCGCCGTCTTTACGAACCTTACCCCCGAACACATCGAGGCGCACGGCGGTTTCGAGCCGTACAAGGCCGCCAAGGGCCGGCTCTTTACGCATGTCGCCGCACGCCATCCTAAGCGTATACACGGCCAAGAGGTTGCGCGGGCCCTGGTCTTGAATGCCGACAGCGAACACGCGGCCTATTTCGCTGCCGCCGGAAAAGGCGTTCCTTGCCTTTGGTATGGCCGCGTCTCGACGCGGGGCCTCCATCCTGACGAGTGCCACCTGACCGAGAAGGGGACGGACTTGGTGGTTGGCGGCGCCTATGGCCATCTCCAGCTGCCTGGGACGTACAATGTCGAGAATGCCCTCGCCGCGCTTGCGGTCGCGGCCTCGCAGGGCATCGCGGTCGGCGCCGCGCTTGCTCGCGTCTGTGCCGTGTCCTTCGTGCCCGGTCGCTACGAGTCCGTCGAGCTTGGCCAGCCTTTCCGCGTGATCATCGATTATGCGCCCGAACCCGAATCCTTGCGTCAACTCTACGGAGCCCTGCGCCTCGCCCCACGCCGTCGGCTGATCCACGTGCTGGGCTCGTGTGGCGGCGGCCGTGACGTGGCCCGCCGTCCCATTTTGGGCGAGTTGGCCGCGAGGGAGGCGGATGTCGTTATCGTGACGAACGAGGACCCATACGACGACGATCCGCGCCAGATCATCGAGCAGGTCGCAGCGGGCGCGCAGGAGGCGGGAAAGACCATCGGGAAAAATCTCTTTCTCATTGACGACCGGACCGAAGCCATCGCCCAAGCCATCCGTCTCGCCGAACCGGGGGACGTCGTCCTCATGACCGGCAAGGGCGTGGAACCCTGGATCTGCATCGCGAACGGCGGAAAGCTTCCGTGGAGCGAGCGGGCTGCGGCGGAAGCTGCCCTGCGCGCACGCCTCGCCGGCCTATGATCGACCTTTTTTCCTTGGCTCGCCTGCAGCCGTATGAGCGCCTGCAGACCGTCTCGCGTTCCCACGGTTCGCGTTTGTTCGCGCGCCTTCTGGTGGCGGCCTTGTGGCTCGCGATCCCGTTCTTTTTCCTGTTCGATCTTCGTGGGTATATGTGGGGGGTCGCCCTGCTGTTCTGGCTCGTTGGAGCGTTTCTTTTGTGGCTCGCTTTCGACGTCTGGAGTTCCGCCGTCGTCTTGCAGACCTCCGAACGGATCATCGGGGCAGAACGCACCACATGGGGCCGTGTCCGTGTGCATGATTGGCGGTTTCATGATGCGCCAGTCCCGAGCTGGGTTCCGTGGCGCCTTTTCCCGTGGCTTGGTACGTCGACCTGGATCCGTCCCGACGGGGTCCCGCTCCGTCTTTCCTGGACCCGCCCGCCCGTGACCCATGTCCATACGGTTTCGCTTGCGGGCCGCCGCCGTCTGCTTCGCCGTCTCCGCAAGGCGGATGCCGCCACCCTTGAACGCGTCGAGCGCCTCATCGACGCTCTCGAGGCGCCGTGATACCCTATCCGCATGCAGGCGCGCGCCGCTTCTTCTAATCATCGCCAGGCTCGTCCCCTCGCCTTGTTTTTGGCGCTGGGGTTCGTCGCCGTCACCGGCTTGTCGGCGGCACGCGAATTGTATCGGCAAAATCAGGTGAAAGCGGAAGTCTCCACGCTCCAGGAGCGCGTCGCCCAGCTTGAAGCGCGCAAGGCCACCGTCTCCCAGCTCCTTGAGCGGCTGCAGACCCCCGACCTCATCGACCGCGAAGCCCGTCTCCGTCTGAACATGCAACGGCCCGGCGAGCGTGTCTATATCTTGCGCGGCGAAGAGTGGGAGCGCCTATCCAGCGATCCGCTTCCCGATGTGCCCACGCTCTATCGCGACCATCCCGTCGAGCCCGCCCGCTCCAACCCCGAACGCTGGTTCCGCTTTTTCTTCGTCCATGATTCCGCTGCCTAGCTTATGTCATTTTTGCGCTCCACCAAGGGGAGATTAGGGATCCTGATCGGAATCGCCACGTTGGCGCTCTTCGCGTTTCTTTTGGTTGGCATCTCCGTATCCATCCTACAGCGTCAGTCCACCTCGCGCCTGGCCCGTCGTTTCGTGGGCATCGTTCCGGTGCCGGCGGCGTCGGTTGACGGCACCTGGGTCCTGTATCGTGACGTCCTTACGCGATGGGAAGACATCGATCGTTCCCTCGCCATCGCTACGCCTGTTGCCGGCCAGCAGCCGCGTTCGGTTGCCGAGCTCCGCCAGGAGGCCTACGAGCAGCTCATTCGCGAAACCTACCTCAGGCGCCAGGCCGAGAAGGAGCGGTTCACCCTTTCTGAGACAATCGTCCAGCAGAACCTCGAACGCGTCCTTCTCGGTGGCGCTACATCCACGCCCGAACTCCTCGCCCAAGCCACGCAAGACCTTGCCGATCACGTCGGCTGGACGATAGACACCTTCCGTGACCGCATCATCCGACCGGCGACACTGGAAGAGGCGTTAGCCCTCCGCGCCGAAGTGACCGGCATGACCCGGGAAGCCTGGCTCCAACAGGT
The DNA here is from genome assembly GCA_964474805.1 of uncultured Gammaproteobacteria bacterium. GTDB lineage: Bacteria > Patescibacteriota > Patescibacteriia > 2-12-FULL-60-25 > 2-12-FULL-60-25 > JAGOUA01. Next base: position 1,215 of record CAYYTQ010000003.1, on the reverse strand, counting down.
CCAGACGTTCCTGGGGTCGGGGAGCGTGAAACGGTATTTGAAGTTTTAAGGGAGCCGTCCCTTCGCCTTGCCGAATTCGTTCCGCTTACGGTACCTTCGACGAGTGCTTGGCGTGCCCGTTCGCCAACCAAAAATGGCCGTCAAGGAGGCTCCATGACCACGCTGAAAGAAGACTACCGCGAACTGAACGGGCGAACGTTCCGCCAAGAACAGCTCCTCAACGCCCTCCGGCCGATCCGCCTCAAGCAGTGGCTCTTTCCGGAATTCGACGTCGAGGACATGGCCAAAGAGGCCCTCGCCGACGGCTGGATCACCTCGAATAGGGATGGGACCTTCACATTCACGGTTCCCGATGAGCAGGCCGTCTGATCCCACCCCTCTCAACCCATCGGAGCGTCCCATGCGTGCCCCCAAGAGCCATCCTGCACCTACGGACGCGGCCATCGAGACTCTGATCCGCCTCCTCCAATCTCCCGCCACCCTCGCAAGAGCCGAAGTCCCGGTCCGCGAAGCCCTCCGCAAGGCGGGCCGCGCGCACGACGAGATCCGCCGCCGCTCGTGGGAGGCGGCCAGGCATCGGGTCCTGGACTGATCCGCTCGGTGCGGATCCTCTCGGTTCAAGCCGAGATTTTTTATCGGCAAAAGGCTAAATAGGGTCCGTGATCTGGGAATAGGCGGGCTCTTGACATTCCACGAAAACCCTGCTAGAATCGCCTGTCGCCTCATGGCCCTCCAGGCCGTCCCCCAAAGCCGTGACGGGGCGTAGGTCGCCCTGTCGTCTTCCTGGAGGTTCCCCATGGCCGACACCCGTTCTCCTGTCTCTGTCGTTCCTTCCGCTTCTGACGATGCTCCGGCTCCGGGCCGTCGCCGTAAAGAGTGGGACCTCAGCGTCGAGGAGGCTCGTCGCCTTGCCCCGCTCATTCGCGCCCGTCTCGACGAGATGGACCGCATCGCCATGCCTCTCATGATGGAACAGTGGGCCGAGACCGAGTCCGAAAAGGACTGAGGGCCTCGACCGCTGGCCATTCGTTTCCGTCCTGACCTCCGTCAGGATTTTTTCATGCGTCTTTGCGGTGTTTGCGTTCGACGAATCCCGTGGCGGTTTTTCCAACAGAAAAACGCTTCCTCATGGAAGCGTTCCCCTGTGGAGCCAACTCCGGGAATCGAACCCGGGACCTCTGCTTTACGAAAGCATTGCTCTACCAGCTGAGCTAA
>CAYYTQ010000002.1:0-103553 GCA_964474805.1 uncultured Gammaproteobacteria bacterium | reverse complement strand
TCGGTGAGCATGAAAATATCATAGCAGAGCGAAAAGATTTGTTAACAGGACCTAGATGGGCAGCGCGTCGGAATGGTTAGGCACCGTTGCGGCGCTGCAGCTCACGGGCGGCAGCGTCCTCGCGCACGGGAGGCGCCTCCGGCTGCGTGGCGACAGGAGAGGCCGACGCGTCGGCGTAGACGCGCGTCGGTGGGACGTTCTTGACGCCCCGCCGTTCCTGGAAGCGTCGCTCGAAGTCATCAGCCAGCACCTTGTCGACGAGTACGGCATCGACGAGCTTCTCCATGCCCTCGGCGAGCTTGCGACGCTCGACAAGCATCCGGTACTCGTGGTCGCGTGCGGCCTGCTCACGCTGAGCGACGTGCCGCCGCTCGAGGATTCCCCGGAAGAAGGCGGCGATACCTCCCCCGCAGAGGGCGAAGAACAGGATGATGAAGCAAATGTTCTCGGTCAGAAACTTGAGGATCTCGGTCATGGGACCTCCTTTAGCCACAGCAGCCTAGCAAAGATGGAGGATACGTCAAGGGGAAGCCGCTTTGCCAACATGGACGTTTTCCCGCCCTCCGCGCACACTGGGAATGGCCCGTGCAGGCCTCAATCATGATCCCGCGGGCCCGCATCATCTTTCTCTATGAAACGCCTTCCTTTGCTGCTCATCAGCCTGCTGGCCGTCTCCGCCCTCGGCGGCGGCTGTGACGCGCTACCAACGGATCCGCCGGCGACGAACGAACCCTCGAACGCTTCCTCCACGGACCCGCACGCAGGCCATGCGATGCCAACCACGCCACCAGCGACGGCCGGAGCCGCCATCGATGCCGGCGACCGGGTCAAGCTCGACGGCGCCAACGATTTCTCTCCGGGCGATGTCACGTTCCGCTTTACCCTCTTCGGCACGCACGGCCGCCCGCTTGCCGAAGACGGGCTGAACCTCGTCCATGAAAAACGCGTGCACCTGCTGCTCGTGCGTGACGACCTCTCGCAGTTCCAGCACCTGCACCCGGAGTTCCGTGACGGGAAATGGGTCACGCAAACGACCATCGCCCAACCAGGGACCTACCAGCTGTATCTCGACATCTCCCCCGTCGGCGAACCGCCCGTCGTCCTGCACCTGCCGCTCCGGATCGGGACAAGCGGGAGCGACCTGGCATTTCCTGTCCCGAACCCCTTCCTTGAAGCGACCGCCCAAGGGATCCGCGCGAATCTCGCGCCGAACCCAGCCTTCCAGGCGGGCGCCTCAACCGAGCTCACCTTCCGCCTCACGAAAGACGGCGCCCCGGTGACGCGCATCGATCCGTACCTGGGCGCGTTTGGCCACGTGGTCATCCTCAAGCACGACGATCCGACGCAGTTCCTGCACGTCCATCCGATCACGTCGACGGCTCCCGCGAATGGTGAAGTCCGCTTCGGCACGACCTTCCCCAGTGCCGGTCGCTACACCCTCTTTGCGCAATTCAACGCGGAGGGGACGGTACGAACCTTCCCGATCACGATCGACGTCGCGGCCAGTGCGCCCGCAGGGGTGATGGACCCGAGCGACCACGCGCACCATTAGACGCGAAAGAACACCCTGGATGGGGTGTTTTTTCGTGCCTACGCGTGATTTGACAACCAAAAATCATCTGTTCTATTTTTGTTCTATATCTACTTTCCCTATGGCTATCCTCTCTCGCGAACCCGTCACCGCCCTCGTCGCCTTCAAAATGGGGCGAGCGAAACCGATCCAGTTCCTGTGGGGCAACCGGACCTACCAGGTAAAGACCGTCGACCTGACCTATTCCGAATGGAAAGGCCGCAGCAAGATCCATTATTTTTCGGTCCACGACGGCACGAACAGCTTCCGCCTGTCATACGTCTCCGACACCCTGCAATGGTTCGTCGAGACCGAAGAGCTCCTGCTATGACCCTCCTCCCCTCACGTCGCCTGATCGCCCATCTCGACATGAACGCGTTTTTCGCGAGCGTCGAGCAGCAGGCCAACCGCACGTTGCGCGACCGGCCGCTCGGGGTGTGCAGCTATCTCGGCAAGCACAGCTGCATCCTGGCGGCTTCCGTCTCCGCAAAACGACTGGGGGTGCGGACGGGGATGACGATTGAGATGGCGAAACAGCGGATCCCGGAGATGCGTTTTCTCCAGGCCGATCCGGTGAAATACCGCTCCGTCTCCGGACAGGTATTCAGCCTGTTACGCGAACTGAGCGATCGCGTGGAGCCCTATTCGATCGATGAGGCCTTCGTCGATTTCACGGATTGGTATCCCGACGAACTCGCCCTCATGGGCCCGCTCCTGCAGGTCAAAGAGCGGATCGGTCGGGAGATCGGCCCCACCCTCACCTGCTCGATCGGGGTCGCACCGACGAAAGCCCTCGCGAAACTCGCCTCAGACCACGAGAAACCGGATGGGTTCACCATGGTCTCGCACGCATCCGCACGCGACTTCCTGGCCCTGCACGCCCTCACCGACGTCGCCGGGATCGGCACGCGCCACGCCCGGCTCCTCAACCGCATCGGCATCTTCACGCTCCTCGAATTCGTCGATTATCCAACAGAAAACCTGCTCCGCCTGTATGGCAAGCCGTTGGCGCTCCTGCAGGCGGAGCTGCAGGGACGCACGGGATCAACCATCGAAAACACGGCCGCCCCGCCCCAATCGATCGGGCATTCGTACTGCGTCCCACGCGACGTGCATGCCCGCGGCCGGACGCTGGGCGTCTTCCTGAAGCTTATCGAGAAAGCGAGCTGGCGCATCCGGCAAGCGGGGCGTCAAGCGCATGGAGTCCGGGTTAGTGTTGGGACGCATGCGGAAAACCTGCCCTCAAAAAAAACCAAGCGCTGGGGGCTGCAAAACACGCAGACCGCGTACCGCCCCTTCCCAGAGCCGCTCTGGGACCGCTTTAGTCTCGTTGATGAGGCCTTGCGCGCCTTCGAAGAAGCCTGGGACGGCGAAACGCCTATCTCTTTTTTGGACGTGACGTTCGGTCCGCTTGGCCCGCTTGAACGGGCCGCACCGTTAGGGGGAATGCTGTTTCAGATCCCGATAACCGAACGCAAGCAGCGCCTCACGCAAGCCCTCGACCGGATCCAAGAGAAATACGGCCGCGGGGCCGTCATCCGCGGGCAGATGGTGGGGCTCGACAAGGAGGCGCCAGATCGGATTGGGTTCCATGCGATTGAAGAGCAGGAAAAAAGACGCACGGGAGATGCAGCCCTAAGGTTAAGCAACGGCGCTCGTTCTCTTCTCGAGCGATAATCACTTCGAAGCATCCCTCCCGATCAAGCATCCGCTGCCCAGCCAGGCGCCAAAGACGGCAATAGAGCCAGAGAAAAGAATACGTGCAGGACCGTGTGCCTAACATCATGTAGCAATTTCCAAAAACAGACGATCTTCACTCCCTCTTCATCTTTTTCCGCTATCATCCTACCGTACCCTTTATGAAACTCCTGGTCGTTGAAGACGAGCCCAAACTCAACAAGGGATTGGTCACAGGCCTCCAACAACGCGGCTACGCCGTAGATTTTGCCTTCGACGGCGAAGCGGGTGAGACCATGGCCCGGCTGAACGGCTATGACGTGGTGGTCCTGGACGTGATGCTGCCGAAACGCGACGGGTTCGAAGTCTGCCGACGGCTGCGAAAGGACGGAATCCAGACCCCCATCCTCTTCCTCACCGCCAAAGACGACACCGACGATACCGTCCGGGGCCTAGACCTGGGCGCCGATGACTATCTCGCAAAACCCTTCTCTTTCGATGAGCTGGCCGCGCGTTTGCGCACGCTCCTCCGCCGCCCGCCGACGAGCGCCCCGCCGATCCTGACGCTGGATGGGCTTAGGCTTGACCCTGGCGCGCAACAGGTGACGGCCGACGGCAAGGAGGTCCCCCTGACCATCCGCGAATACGGCATCCTCGAATATCTCCTGCGTAAAAAGGGGTCGGTCGTCACCCGCCAGGAACTCCTGGATCACGTGTGGGACCAGTTCTTCGACTCGTTCAGTAACGTCGTCGATGTCCACTTAAAAAACCTTCGTAAGAAACTCCCACCCGCCTATGCCCGTCGTCTTAAGACCGTCTGGGGAAAAGGGTATCGCCTCGCTTAACGGCAGGTTTCGTGGCGCCCAAGGCCGACTAACCCTGATCTACACCGGACTACTCGCCTGCATCCTTTTCATCTCGAGCAGCATCACCTATTCCGCCTTTTCCAGCCGTCTCGAGCGCCGCTTCGCGCGCTTTCCGCCACGCCCGCCCGTCGGCGTTCCGCAAGAAGCGTTCACACCGCGCGCGGAAGAGGTGCAGGCAGACCTCATAAATACGTTCCTTCTGGTGAACGGCTTCCTACTCGTGGCGGCTGGCGTCCTGAGCTTTTGGTTGGCGGGACTCACGCTCGCCCCGATCCAGGCCGCATACGAACGGCAACGCCGGTTCCTCAGTGACGCCTCGCACGAGTTGCGCACACCCCTCGCGATCCTGCAGACAGACCTAGAAAATGCCCGCCGCGAAGCGGTGCCGACTCAGCGCGAACAGATCGATAGCCATCTCGAAGAAGTCAACCGCATGTCCCAGCTTATCCGCGACCTCCTCCGGCTGTCTCGCCTCGATGAAGAATCCTCCCTTAACCAAGCGGAAAAAATGGCAGACTTGCGGAGCCTCCTTGAAACATCAGTGGAACGCCTAAACCGCCTCGCCGAGACGCAAAACATCACCCTCACGCTCGCCTCCCCGACGGAAGCCGCCGCCGGCTGGCTCATGCCGGAAGAGCCGTTCCGCCAAGCCTTCGAAAACATCACGAAGAACGCGATCCTGTATAACCGCCCCGGCGGCAACGTCACCATTACGCTCGATCAGGACGGTCACGAAGCGGTTCTCACGATCACCGACACGGGCATCGGCATCGCAAGCGAAGACCTCGAGCGCATCTTCGACCGCTTCTACCGCATCGACCCCAGCCGTTCCCGGCAAACGGGCGGCAGCGGCCTCGGCCTCGCCATTGTCCGCGCCGCGCTAGAGAGGCTACGAGGCACGCTCAAGATCGACAGTGCCATCGAGGTAGGCACGACGGTCACGCTCACCATCCCGTTCGTCACGGCTTCATAATTGCTTCACGACCCATTTGCTAGCGTAAGGACATGATCGAGGAAACGGGAGGCGATCCGCCTCCTCCTCCGCTCCCGAGCGGGCCTGGACGCGACACGCGCCTGGACCCTGCCCGCGAAACGAGGCCTCTGATCAGCCCTCTACTTGCTGGGATCGATACGGTTTCACGCTTCCCGCTCACCCGGGATGCACGCCCGTCCGACCCCGCAAAAGAGCTTTATTCGTCATCTTTTCTCAAGATATGAATCAAGCGAAACGGTTCCTCATCGCCGCGGTCGGCGCGGTCGGCCTCACGGGCGTCGGCGTTGGCCTGACGCAAGCGGCGACCCCCGCCAATCCCCGCGACAACCACATGGCCACGCTCGTCCAGGCGCTGGCAAAAAAATTCAATTTGAATGCAAGCGATATCCAGGCCGTGTTCGACGAGAACCGCCAGGCCATGGAAGCGAATCGGTTGCAAGAGGCGAAAGCTCGCCTCGATCAGGCCGTGAAGGACGGCAAGCTCACCCAAGCCCAAGCCGACCAGATCACTTCCAAGCAACAAGAATTGAAAACCCTCATGGAGAGCCTTCAGGGGAAAACGCGTGAAGAGGCGGAAGCCGCGCGTAAGACCGCCCTGGAGAACCTCAAGACTTGGGCGGCGACCAACAACATCCCCCAAGAGTTCCTTCATCCTGGCTTCGGTCATGGCGGCCCCGGCGGACCGGGACGCGGCGGGATGCATGATCCCAAAGCGTTCCTCGCCAAAGCCGTGGCTGATGGCAAGCTCACGCAAGCGCAAGCCGACCTGATCACCGCCAAGCAAGCGGAGATCAGGACCTTCCTTGATTCGCTCAAGGGAAAGACGGACGCCGAACGGAAAACGGCCCTGACGGCCCAGGTTGCGACCTGGAAAGCATGGGCGGCCGCGAATAAGATCCCGGACACGTTCTTCCGAATTCCGGAAGCGCGTGACGAGATGGGCGGTAAAGGCCCATTGGGCGGCATGCGCGGCGGCCGTGGCGGGTTCCGCAGACAGGGTGGTCCGGGTGGTGGGTTCTAAGGCTCACCCCCTCAAGAAAAACAAGGTCCAGCCTATCTGGCTGGACCTTGTTTTTTCGTGGCCGAAACGACGTGCCCCCCCTACTCCATCGACAGGACAAGCCGTAAGACGATCCAGACCAGGAATAACGTTGAAGCCGGAAGGGCGAACAGCGCGGCGGACCGCTAGCGGTACAGGGAATCATCCACGGTGGCCTTGGTTGGATCGTAGGAAGGAAAGCGAACGATGTGCTCGGACCCGATCGGCCACGGCTCCCCACCACGACGGATCGCGACAGGGAAACGATATTCCGTTCCCTTCTCCTGAAAGGCGATGATCGGGGTCCAGCCTTCGGAATCTTCCCGGTTTTCCACGACCCGACCGTAGGCATAGGCCCCGCACCTCTCGAAACGGAAGATCCCCTGGAGAAAAAAACGCGAGAGCGACCAGGCCAAGCGCCAGGGAAACCCACGGCATCGCGGCAAGCAAAAAAGCAAGCACGGGAATCTACCGTAGCAAGCGCCAACAAAAAAGGGAACGATTCCAGAAATAAAAAGGCCCCTGACCGTTCGATCAGGGGAGAGGTTCAGGCGGCCGCGGCGACCGTCGCGATCGGCACGGTGCGGACGCACCGGATCACGAGCTTGTCGACGGAAGCCTCCTGGGAAAAGGCCTTGCCCTTGTTGCCGAAGGGCTTGGGGTTGGTCCAGGCAAGCGGACCAGGCTTGCCTTCGAGCGCGATGGCGACCAGCGAGATCGACAGGCGCGTGTCGACGAGCGCCAGCTGGATGTCGCGGAGCCGCTCCGACGCCTTGGCGGGCGTCAGGTGCTCGGGCCCCTTGAAGGTCGGCGCGTAGCCGACCAGGCTGAACTGGACACGCGCGGGAGGCGCCTCGACCGGAGCGGGCAGGGCGGGCTTGGCGCGATCCTCCTTGTAGAAGGGGCGCCCGGACGCCTCGACGAAGCCCGTGCTCTTGACGGGGGCCGCCTTGATGCCGGCGGCCACGAAGGCCTCCTGCTCGGCCATGAGGTTGGCCTCCCGGCGGAGGAAGCGGACGAGGCGGTCGGGCTCGGCCCAGCGCGGGTCGACGAGCGGCAGGTGGTCGATCTTCAGCGTGACCGGGAGCGCCGGATCGTGCTCGGCTCCGGCGGGCAGGCAGCCGGCGGCACGAAGGGCACGGAACGCCGCGACGCTCGGGATGGTGGCCACGATCTTGTCGAAGCAGGCCTCCCCACCCCGCACGAAGTTGATCAGGCGCGGAACCGCGACCGGACGCTTGGCGGACCCCTTCTCGATGACGCTGGTCTCCTGGCCGCAGAGAACGGACAGGTTGAGATGCTTCCGCGACCCCACGAGGCGCATGGCCTGCAAGGTACGCCCGAGGGGGCTGGGCATGACGGCCGCGTCGCGGCCGGTGGGCCGGGTGACGCGCGTGTACGCGCCATCCGGGAGATGGAGGATGGCGTGCGCCCTGGCCAGAGCCTGGAAGACGCCCGCGAGCGACCCGATGCCGTTGTTGTTCCGTTCCATGACGTCACCTCCTTGGTGAGCGACCCGACCTTGCGCGCGGGCAACGCATCCGTTCTTTCGGATAGTGTATTTTTAACACACACTGATTCGGCTGTCAAGGGCCTACCATATATTGTCTTATATTAGCCAAAAATGAGCACATTTCCCATCCGTTGCGTTTCATTTTTCATACCATTTTTCGAAACGAAAAGCGGGCCGCTTGGCCCGCTCCCCACCTATGCCCTCCGCACCTCGATCCAGGGAACCTGCCCCGTCTTCCCCAACGGTTCGCCACCCACGAAGATCAGGTCGTCCCCCGGTTGTACGAATTTCTGCTTTTTCAACCAGGCGAGCGCTTCCAAATCCCATTTATCTTTGTTCTTCCACTTCGGAAACAGGCAGGGCGTGACGCCCCACGAGAGATTCGCCTGGCGCGCGATGCACGGGTCTTCGGTGCACGCGAAGATCGGCATCGGCGGACGATGGCGCGAAAGCAAGCGCGCGGCATCGCCGGATTCGGTGAGACACACGATCGCACGGGCCCCGAGGGCATGCGACAGGATCGTCGCGACATTCGTCATGGCCGCTTCGGGCTCCCCGGGATTGAGGCGTAAGTGCGGCGGAACGTCATCCAAGGCGCTTAACTCGACCTCGCGCAACGTCTTTGCCATGGTCTCGACGGATTCCAACGGGAACGCCCCGGTCGCCGATTCTCCAGAAAGCATGGTCGCATCGGTATGGTCGATGGCGGCGTTGGCGATGTCGGAAATTTCCGCCCGCGTGGCGCGAGGCTGGCGGATCATCGAATCGAGCATCTGGGTTGCCACGATCACGGGCTTTGCGGCATCGAGACAGCGGCGGATCAGGTCCTTCTGCGCGAGCGGCACCTTTTCGGCAGGAATCTCGATCCCAAGATCGCCGCGCGCGACCATAATTCCGTCGGTCGCCTCCATGATCTCGTCGAGGGCGACGAGCGCTTCCGGCTTCTCGATTTTTGCGATAATGCGGATCTTCTCCCCCTTCTTGCCCAACAAGCGACGCAACTCACGAATGTCCTCAGCCTTACGGACGAAGGAGAGGGCAACGAAATCGACTCCCTGCTTGATGCCAAACGCCAGGTCAGCCTTATCCTTCTCGCTCATGGCCGAAATAGACGTGTCGGTGTCGGGCAGATTCAGCCCCTTATGCGAAAACAGGGTACCGCCGAATTCCATCTCACACAGGACCTCCTCGCCCTTGATGCGCTTGACGCGGGCAAGGAGCAGCCCATCATCCAGAAGGAGGCGCTGTCCAACCTTCACGTCGCGCGCAAGCGTGGGATAACTTACGGAAACAACGTACGGCAACCGCATCTTCCCGGACGTGAAGGCGATCTCGGAGCCCGTCGGCACGGTGACGCCCTCCTTCGGCAACTCACCAACGCGGATTTTCGGGCCTTGGAGGTCTTGCAGGATCGCGAGCGGCTCCCCCGTCTTCTTGGCGACGCGACGGATGAGGGCGATCAAGTCCGCATGGTTCTCGTGGGTTCCATGCGAAAAGTTGAGGCGGCAGACGTTCATGCCCGCCTTCACCATCGCTTCAAGACGTTTCTCATTGGCAGAGGCGGGGCCGATGGTACACACCACCTTCGTGCGCTTCAGGTCGTTTTTCATGTACACAAGAGGATAGACCGAAAACCGGGGGACGGCTAGCGGTCCTCCGGGGCGCGTTCGTCAAGCTTCAAGGTGAGCATTTTTTCCTCCCCTTGACGGAGGACCTTGATCTGGACCTCGTCACCAGGCGCGAATCGGCTGAGGGCGGTGGCGAGGCTACGATCGTCGCTCAAAGCCTTGCCGGCGATCTCGATGATGATGTCGTTTTCCTTCACGCCCGCCTTATCGGCAGGCGAACCGGGGACGACGGCCAGGTCACGAGGCGAGGCGCCGCGCGAGATCAACGCCCCTGCGCTCACGGGAAGGCGGTCACGCCGCGAGAGCTCCTCATCGATCATGAAGTAACGCACCCCAAGCCAAGGGCGGATGATCCGACCCGACTTTTTGACGCTTTCGACGGCTTGCTTGACCGCATTGATCGGGATCGCGAAACCAAGCGACTGCCCCCCTTCCGAAACGGCGGTCGTCACGCCGATGACCCGACCCCGCAGGTCCAAGAGCGGGCCGCCGGAATTGCCGGGATTGATGGCCGCATCCGTCTGAATGGCCTCCTCAAGCAGCTCGGCTCCGCCTACGCCGTCCGCGATCAGGCGGCGGTTCTTTCCCGAGATGACGCCCTTGGTGAGGCTGTTTTGGAATTGTGCGAGCGCGTTCCCGATGGCGAGCACGGTTTGGCCGACTTCGAGCGTGTCGCTATCCCCCAATTCAAGGCTGGGGGCTTCTGTGGTTTCGACCTTCAAGATCGCCAAATCGAGCGAGGGGTCAACCCCCAAGACCTTCGCCGGCAAACGCTTGCCGTCTTGGAGCGTGACGACGTATTCCGCATTCGCGTTATCGACCACGTGACGGTTCGTGACGATAAGGCCGTCCGCGGAAACAAAGAATCCGGAACCGGCGCCAAGACGACGCCCCCCAGGCAAAGGGACCAACGGACTAACGGGCATTTCCACCGTAGAGGAGGCGTTCCCCCGTGCCGTCGCGACGGCGCGCGTGACGTTTACGGCCACCACCGCAGGCGAGACCCGCTTCACGACCCGGATCACTTCTTGCTCCTCCCCTTGCGGAAGCAGGAAATCGGAAACGGCCGGACCGCGGACGGAGGTCGGCAAGGAATTGGAAAGGTATGGCCGGATAAGTGACACGCCAACGCCGGCGACCGCGCCCGCCAAAATGGCCGAGAGCACGGAAACGACAAACACATGGCGAGAGACGTATTGCTGCATAGAAAAAAGGTCTGGCCTCTCCAGTATACCTCGAGCTAGAGACCTGCCACAAGCGACAAAAAACCTGCTATGGCAGGAGTTTTGCACCACCGTGAGGGGTGGATGGCTTCTTTTGGCGTTGGCGCTTGGCGGTGAGCTGCGCGAGCTCGTCCTGGAAGGTCTTGACGTCCTCAAACGATCGGTAGACCGAAGCGAAGCGGATATATGCCACCTTATCGAACCCCTTCAGCCGCTGCATGACGATCTCCCCGATGCGGGCCGAGGTGAGTTCGCTGGCACGTTCGCGCTGGATATCGAGCTCGATGCTCTGCAAGAGAGCGCGGAACGCCGTATCGGTGTACGAACGCTTCTCCAAGGCGCGACGGAGGCCGCGCTCAAGCTTCTCACGGGCGTACCCCTCACGATGACCATCGCGCTTGACGACCGTGAGGCCGAGCAAGTCGATGGTCTCGAGGGTGGAAAAACGGAACTGGCACTGGTCGCACTCGCGGCGGCGGCGCACGGTCGCCTCATCGGCCGTCAGGCGCGAATCGACGACTTTCGTGTCGCTATGGCCACACACGGGACAGCGCATAGGTCAGAGCATCTTCTTGCGAATGAAGGCCGGGATCTCGAGATCCGGCTCTTCGGGCGTTGAGGGGGCGGAAGGCGCGCGACGAGCCACAGGCGTCTGGGTGGCCGGCTTGACGGCCTCTGCGGCCTGGCGCGGCGATACGGTCGTACGGGGGGCGGGAGCAGGCGCGGGAGCAGGAACAGGAGCCGCCTCGACGGGCTCGTCTTCGGTGATCGCGGGAGCCGGGGCCGGCGCAGGAGAAGGGACCGAAGGGGTGGGCGCGGGAGCGGCCGGAGCCGGCTGGGAATAGCTGGCGACAGGGGGAGGATACGGGACGCGCGACGCGGCAAACGGGAACCGCTCCAACGGCTCGACGGGCGTCGGTTCTGGAACGGGTGCGGGGGCTTGCGGCGTATGCGCGATCGGGGCAGGACGAGGCGGGGCGGGCGGCTGGTAAGAAACCGGCGCAGGCGCGGAGGGCTGGGCGGAAGCCGGGGACATCGAGCCGGACGCAAAGACGGTCTTCGGCTTCGGCGTAACGACGCGCTGGTCGAATCCGGTCGCAATGACCGTGATCTTGATATCGTCTTTGAGGGACTCATCGATAACGGCACCAAAAATGACCTTCGCGTTTGGATCGGCCGTCTGGGTGATGATCTTGGCCGCCTCGTTCAACTCGTAGAGACCAAGGTTGGACCCGCCGGTGATGGTAAACAAAATGCCCTTGGCGCCGTCGATGGACACCTCGAGGAGCGGCGAGGCGATGGCGGCCTTGGCAGCGTCGGCGGCACGGTTGTCGCCATGGCCGTGGCCGATCCCCATGAGAGCGGAGCCGCGATTCGCCATGATGGCTCGCACGTCGGCGAAGTCGACGTTGATGTTGCCGTGCTGGGTGATAAGCTCAGAAATCCCTTGGACGCCCTGGCGGAGCACGTCGTCAACCATCTCAAACGCCTCGAGGAGCGAGGTCTTCTTGTCGATCATCTGCAACACGCGATCGTTCGGGATCGTGATGATCGTGTCGACGTTGGCAGCCAGCTTTTCGTAGGCGGCTTCGGCGATGTTGCGGCGAGCGGCCCCTTCAAACGAAAAGGGCTTCGTCACGACGGCAACGGTCAGGGCCCCCATCTCCTTGGCGATGCTGGCGATGAAGGGCGAGGCGCCGGAACCCGTTCCGCCACCCAATCCACACGTCACGAACACCATGTCGGCGCCCTTAAGCATCTCCCGGATCTCGTTTTGGGACTCTTCTGCGGCCTTGTGGCCGATTTCTGGGTCCATGCCCGCCCCCAACCCCCGGGTGACGGACTTGCCGATGTGCAGCTTTTGCTGCGCCTGCGAGGCATGCAGGGCCTGCACATCGGTATTCATGGCAATAAACTCCACGCCGCGGATTTTCGAGGCGATCATGCGATTGGTGGACGAGCCGCCGGAGCCGCCGACACCGACCACCTTGATCTTTGCGAAGGTCTCGATTTGGGGTTTGATTTCAGCCATAAGGACAGGTCTTCTCGCACAATACTGGCGGGCAGGCTTGGGGTCAAGTGACTAGGGAATGAACGATTTGAAAAGGCGCTTGATGGGTGAGCTGAATTTCTTCACGAGCTCCCCACCCTTTCCGGATCCCCCACGGTAACGTTGGCCATCATCACGGCCACGCTCGCCTTCAAATCCCCATCGGACCAAGCCCAGGGCGGTCGAGAAGGCCGGATCCTGGAGGACGTCTTCAAGGGCGGTCGGGGGTACCTGGACCTGGGCCACGACGGCCGGCAGGCGCAAGACCTGTTTTGCGACCTCTGGAACCCCTTCGAGCTTGACCCCGCCCCCTGTCAGGAGGACGCCGGCGGGCAGCATGCCGGAACGATCGATTTTCTTTAATTCCTGTTCGACGCGTTCAAAAATCTCCTCGACGCGCGCCTGGGCGATATCGGAAACGAAGCGAAGAGAGACAACCTCCGGTTGCGGGGCGCCCAGCCCCTGAAGGTCGATGTCTTGAAACTTGTTAACGTGCTGGGCTGCCGCATTCACGTACTGGCGTTTGAGGACGTCGGCGATCTCGAGGGATGTCCGCAACCCGATGGCGATATCTGACGTTACATGGTCGGAACCGATGGGGATGACGGCAGAATGGAGCAGCTCGCCTTCTTCATAGACGGTCAGCGAAGTCGTGGAGGCCCCCATGTTCACGATCGCGACACCGACGTCCTTTTGGCGGCTGGTCGTAAGGACGTCCGCGAGGCAAAGCGGCGCATATACGAGCTCAGTCATGTCGATTCCGGTACGCAAAACGGCCTTGGTGACGTTGCGGACATGACTTGCGACGCCCTGGATGACGTGCGCGTCGACCTCCAAGCGGATGCCCTGCATGCCGACGGGGTCCTTGATGCCGGTTTGGCCGTCGACGGTAAAGCCGCGCGGCAAGATATGCAAAATCTCGTAGTTTGAGGGATTGATGAGGGCGCGGACCGAATCCATGGCCCGCTGGACGTCTTCATCGCGGATCTCGCCGTCAGGACGGGAGACGCCTATGACGCCACGCTGGATCTGGTCGGTCATGTACGTGCCGCAGATCCCGACGTACGCGTCGGAAACCGGTAAGCCGATTTGGCGTTCGGCCTGCTCGAGACAGGTCGAGACGGCCGTAACGGCCTCTTCGAGCGAATTGATCAGCCCCTTCGAGATGCCCTGGGATGCGACCTCGGTGGCGCCGACGATCTGGAGCGTCTCGCGCTTGTCTTGCCCGACCAGGATTTGCCCTGCGACAAGACGGACGGCAGAGCTGCCCAGGTCGAGGCCGGCGATCAATCGTTCTTTCATACGTGGCGGATCAGGGAGAGCGCGTAAGGTCCAAAGATGAGCAAACCAACCAAGGCCGCCGCACAGGCCATGAGCAGGACAGCACCAGCCGAGACGTCCTTCACGTCGCGGGCCGCCTCGTGAAATTGCGGCTTGGCGAGGTCCACCAGCTGTTCAAGCGCGGTGTTGACCAATTCTACCACGAACACGAGTGCCGTCACAATGAGCACGGCAATGATTTGCCAGGGAGGTAACGGAAGTACCAACACAAGCGCCAATACGGCGAGCGCCGCCGCGGTGTGGCGACGCATGTTCGGCTCCGTGCGGAACGCAAGAAGGATGCCGCGAGCGGCGCGGCGGACGGATCTCAGTATGGGAGTCGGCATAGGGCGATGATACGGGCCAGCGAGCGCTCTTGGAGGGCAAACATGCGGGCCTCATCGGCTAGCGTCGCGTGGTCGTAGCCGGCAAGGTGGAGCGTGCCGTGGATAACCAAGCGGAGCAGCTCCTCGTGCGGGTGAAGCCCGCGACGCTTGGCTTCGGCGGCGGCATACGGCGGGCAGATGAGCAAATCCCCAAGATATCCCTCTTTCCGCTCTTCCGGAGCCTCCGCCTCAAACGACAGGACATCCGTCGGACGGTCCTTTTGACGATACTGACGGTTCAAGCGACGCATCTCCGCGAGGCTGATCCACGCGAGGCCGATGGAGCGTGGCCGCCGATATCGCAAAACCCGAGCCATTTCGCTGCCCAAGGCTCGCCAGACGGACGCCGGAAAGACCGCCGGCGCAGAGGGGAACGCGTAGGTGATCATGAGGCGGTGGAAGTGACGTTCGTCGAAGAAACGGATGAGACAGGAACGGTTGAGGTCGGGACAGCCATCGTGGCGGTCGAGGTTGGCGCGCCCATCTGGAAGGCCGCCGGAATCGGCTGCGGCTGGCTCAGGTCCGGTAGGCGCGGCGAACCCGCGAAACGCAAGGCGTTTAGGAGCAGGCCAAAACTCGTCCGATAATTGACGAACGTCTGCGTGCCCAGCTGATACGAGACGGCTAAGACCTTGTCCTCCCACGGGAAATACGCCGTGAGACGATCTGGCCCCAGAAAAAACGGCACGCGGTACTTGTTGCTTGAGAGCTCGGTCACTTGGTCGGCACGGAACCCTTTTTGGACGGACAGCCATGTACCGACATCCTGCTTTTCCGGGTTATTCTCGACACGCAAGACAAAGAGCTCGCCCGACGGCACCTGGAAACGGACATCGCTCGTGCCGGCCACCGG
This sequence comes from uncultured Gammaproteobacteria bacterium, assembly GCA_964474805.1. Lineage (GTDB taxonomy): Bacteria > Patescibacteriota > Patescibacteriia > 2-12-FULL-60-25 > 2-12-FULL-60-25 > JAGOUA01. Next base: position 88,434 of record CAYYTQ010000002.1, on the reverse strand, counting down.
CTCGACGACCCAAGCGCGCGGGATCAGCGTCTGCCAACCAACGGTACTGCTGGCGGTTTGCATCATCGCCAACGGGAGCAGAGCGGCAGGCGCTTTCAGGGTTGGGGCATAGAGGTTAAACACCTCATTCCCATCGAGATAGCCATCGGCATCGGTATCGGGAAGCTGGCTGTTCGAGCCGTATAAGGCCTCTTCCGTATCCGTAAGCCCGTCCGAATCGAGATCGAGGCCATCCGGAGGAAGCGTAGGCGCGGGCGGAGCGACGGGCGGGAGCGGGGTGACGTCGACTTCAATGGGGCCGGCGGGCGTCGAGTCGCCCCCCGGATTGAAGGCTACGACCTGATAGCTCACGCGCGCGCCAGCAGGCGCGGTCGGGTCCAAAAACGTGCGGCTATTGGCCGGAAGCGTCTGGATGGCCACGTATGATACTTCTGCGCCGGTCTTGCGCTCGATGCGGAAACCGTCTTCCGTTTCGGAACGGTCTTCCCATTCAAGACGGACGCTTGCCGGCGCAGGGCTGACAGCCGTGAGAGCCATCGGCGCGTTCGGGGCAACGGGCGTTTCAGGAACGGCGATCGGTGCCGCGTTTGGCCCAAAGAGCGCTTCACGGTTCCAAACGACCCATCCCCCGCCGGCGAGAAGAAGGACAAGGAATACCAACCCCACCAGCCATAAGCGTGAATGATGCACGACGGCAGGCGGAGGTGGGACGACAGGAGCAGGGGTCGGAGGTGGGAGCGGCACGGGAGCCGCCGGGGCAGCGGGAGGTGCGCTTGCCGCCGGATCCTCATCCGTAACGAACGGCGGCTGCATGTTGACGGCAACCCCGTAATACGGGTCCGGGATCACGACGATCTTGCTTTCGCGCCCACCCGAAGCGGGCGCTGCGCCCGGAGAGGGCGGCGCAACGGGATTGGCGGGGGGCGAGTCAGGCATAAGGAAGAAAAGGGCTTAAATCCGGCAATCCGATCGGCCGCAACGGCCGGTGCCGCGCGGGTTGTATCCGTTATTGATCTCGACCCCGTCTGGGAAAGCGTCCGCATCCGTATCCGCGTTGAGCGGGTTGGTGCCATAGGACTGCACTTCCAGGCCATCATTGATCGTATCACCATCGGTATCCCGCTTCAGCTCGTCCGTGCCGAGCTCGCGTTCGCGGGCGTCCGTGAGACCGTCGCCGTCGGTATCAAATTCCACGGCCGGCGGCGTCGCGGGCGTCGATGTGGCGGGAACGGACGGTTCAACCGCTCCGGACGACGGAGAGGTCGGGATGGGTGGCGCATCCGGGTTGACCGCCATCGGAGGCGGCACGTTGGTGTTGGCCGGCGGCGTCGTGATCGGGGTTGGCAAAGGAACGATCTCTACCGGCGCATCGCTCGGCATCGGAACCGGATCGTCATAGCCAGACGGAACCTGGGCCGGCGGCGGCAAGATTGGACGTGAGGAGGTTGGCGCGAGCGGGGTTTCAAGCACGGGCATGACTTGGCGAGCCTTCCAGGCACCATACCCCCACCACGCCGCTCCCCCTGCGACCACAAGCAGAAAAACCGTAATCGCAACGATCGCCAAGGACTTCCCGTGACCACTCGCGGCAGGCGCAAGCGGAGGCGGAGGCAACGGTTCGGACGTGGAAGGCGCAGGCCGCATGGGGGGCGTGATAGGCTCCACATCCGCGAACAGATCTTGGGCAGGGGCAGAGTTCGGCAAAATAGGACGCGCAACCGAAGGTGGCGGAACGGGCGGTGGCGGCGCCGGAGCTGGCGACGGCGGAACCGGAATTGGCGGTGGCGGCATCACGGGAGCAGGCGGCAGAGGCGGAACCGGCACCGGTGGCGGAGATGGCGGCACGGGCGGCGTCGCCGCCGTTGGTTCAAAGGGAAGGTTCGCAGGAGCGTCAGACATACGATCGAGGAAAGTATATCACAAGCTGGCGCCCCCAGGTGGCGCAATCAATCCGGGGTACACGGGCGGCGGGTCAGCCTGCAACGGATCTGACTTGCGGCGATAGAGCTCTTCACCGTCGCCGTACCCATCCTCATCCGTATCCGAACGCTGTGGATCCGTACCCTTTTCTCTCTCAACCTCATCCGAAACACCATCGCCATCGCTATCAATTGGAAAGATGGGCGCAGAGACACCATGAAGCGCGGAAGGATTCGTATCCTGGCTTGCGCCCACGGGCGTCGTGTCCGGCCGAAGCACGGGAGCGATCCGCATATCTGCATCACGCTGACGAAGCCAAACAACCAATGAAACAACCGCAAGCACGCCGATGATCAATATCCACAACCACCCTCGGCGCCACGGGGGCGCCGAGGAACTCGAAGGCGGAACGGAGGAAGGTGTTATGAACATACGAACGATCAGGGGCTAGGGACGCGGTGGCGCAAGGTCGAGCGGATTCGTGCTGCTAAGGACGCGATAGACATAGGTTGTAGGCGCCGCATCGCCGTCGTCCGCAAAGCGAGAGAAGCTTGGATCGACTCCAGCCCCTGCGTCTGCACACATGAGGCGATTAACGATGGTAATATTCCCTGTCACCGCATCCTGGTCGAATACATGCCAGTATTTTTTGCAGTTTTCGGCGGCGCGAGGGGTTCGGGTGGAAGCGGTCACTTCGCGGTACTGCTCTATTCCATTTCCATCTCGCCAAAACAGACGAATTTTATTACCAAGCGTCGCAGAATCAATCCCTCCATCACCACCATCTTCAAGGGAATAGAAATCCACAAGGAAGAAGCGATACGTTCCACCCGTTACGGGCGAAGAGCGCACGTACCTCGTGACCTCCGAAATGCGCTGAAGCGCGACACAGTCGTTGCGGCCATCTGCCGTATAGCAACTCATGTTCGCGTTCGGTACTCGGGTTAGATCCGCCACCCCCGGGCGTCCATCATAATCAATCGTTCGATAACAACCCGGGGTCCCATACGCGCACCGCGTGAACGCTCCTGACTCCCCCGCCGCATATCCCATCGCGCGCGGGAGGAGGAGCTGTGAGTTAATCATCTGCCCAACATATCTCCCCCCTTGGACCGCATTCCATTCACGCATGATGATCGTCTCTCCTTCGCTCGGATGAGGCGCTAAGAGAATCAATTGATCAGCGCCACTGGTTGCCCCGACACGGGCTCGGTACGTGGAAAGCGAGAAGGGCGCAGAGAGGAATGCGGAATATCCTTCGCTCGGATCCGTTGTCGGGACCAAGCGTCGGGTTACGTAGTCCATTTTCCGACCCTGGCTGGTGATTCCAATGGTGTAATTTCCACAGGCAGCGTTGCTATGCAGACCAGAGAAACGGAAGCGGCCATCCGCCTCACTGATCGTTTCGGCAACAACCGAGCCGTTATACCGGAGCACGACACGCGCTTGCGGAATCGCCATGCTAGGCAGAATCGCGTCACGGACCGTCCCCGTGATCGTGTTTTCCGCCGTTTCCGCCAAACGGGCGGAGCAGGATTGACAGCCGGAGATCGCGCAGGTCGCGCTGCAGGTGAGCGCATCGCGTCCGGCCACTTGCGTGAGCGCGTAGTCGAACCCAAGCGCACGGCAGCTTGCATCGACCGGGATGTTCTCCCCGTCACAGACCTCGCCCGCATCAAGGACGTTGTTTCCGCAGAAGCCGCCGGAGACCGAGGCGATGCGGCACTCGTTGGTGCACATGGTACCGATGGAGCCGTACTCGATCGCGGACGGGCGGACGCCGTTACGGCCGCCGAAGTCACAATCCTCACGCTCGGCCTGGACAAACCCGTCACCACAACGATTCAGGCGACATTGCGGGGTGCAGCGGCCGGTTCCGGCATTGCCCGAGATCCCGTCATCGCACTCTTCTCCGCCGGCCGCATCGACGACGCCATCCCCACAGCTAGAGAGGACGCGGCATCCGGACCAGGTATTGAAGCGGCATTGACGCGTCAGACCCGGCACGCGACACGTCCGCACGTGGAAGGTCGGATAGGTGTTGGCGACACAGCGTCCGCCGCCACAGCTCGCGTCGGTCGTACACGGGGTCCCGTTTGCGGTACCCCCCGAGCACATCCGCGTCGTGACAGGCGCGCAGGCATTGGTCGCAGGTGTCCCTCCACAGGTCCATCCCGCCGCACAATCGGCATTAGTATCACAGAACTGGGTCGGGAGCATGCCTTCGCGGGTACACAAGGCTTTCTGGGTCTGCTCGGTGTTCCCATCACACTGCTCCGACGCGTCGACCGTCCCGTCACCGCAGTGCGGAGCCGTCGCGCGACAATCAAGGCTGCATGAGCGCGCGACGTCGCACCCTTCTCCACAATACGCACCGTTTACACCTGGAGCGCCAGGGACGGCGGACCCGGCGATCGAACCGTTGTCGCACGTCTCCCCCGATGCCAAGACGCCATCCCCACAGCTCCCCATAGTCGCTTGGCAGGTGCGCGAGCAGAAGCCGTACTGGCCATTGCGGGCCCCATCATCGCATTGCTCGCCAGGATCGGTACGACCGTTCCCGCATTGGACGTTCGGCGTACAGACCGTCGCCGGGCCATCGGTGAATTCACGACAATCGCTGCAGACCTGCACCTTTGTCCCCGCTTGGCCATTGATTGTACAAGCGACCGTTTGCGTCTGGCCAAGGCGACAGACCTGGTCTGGCCCCGTTGCGACGGCTGAACACGCCGAGGCGGCAGAGTATTCGGTATTGTTGCAGATCCCGCCGTAGCGCCACGTGCCTCCTGTCGCCCGGCACGAACCCGTGGAACGAACGGTCCCGGACGGGTCGCGCACAACACAGTCCTGGTCCGCCGAACATAACTGGCCACCGTTCGTACAGCGACGGATTTCGGTCACGAGCGCTGGGCGGTACGACGTGGACGGCACGGCCTCGAGGTTGACCGAGAATTCATAGCGATTCCCGTTGTCGATCGAGCGGTACTGATAGACGTGGGACGTCTGGAGCGTCCGCGCCCCTTCTTGGATCGCGGGACAAAGGTAGCGCTGGATCCCCGGATTCCAACAGGTCGCCGGGTCAAAGCCGTTGCGGGCCGCATCCTCTCCCGTCATGGCAACGCAGGTCTGACCCGTAGAACACTCGCCATTTTCGGAACAGATCTTCCCTAACGCCCCATCACCGGCCCGACACCGCCCACAGCTCGTGAAACGGTTGATCGGGTCACGCGGCGGCGGACCGCCTACGCCCGATGCCAAGGCGCCCTCCCAGCTCGGCCACCGGCTGGTGCTGAGGCCCGGAATGAAGGATCCCGAAGCCAACGCCGGGTAGCGGCCGGCCGCGCCTCGCGCCGTTTCTAACGAAACGTTCACGGCCTGGACATCGCCGATGCGGACGCGATCACGTTGCAGCTTCGCCTTGTCGCTTGCGCACACGAGATTGGTCTGCACGGCCGCGCACTCCCAATCGGCGGAACAGCCCACCGGACGACCGCCCACCAAATGCACACGGGCATCTCCCCGCTCGCTTTGCTGGACGCAGACGTTTGCCGTGTTTTGGCGCAGGTTCACGTTTAGGGCAAAATTCTGCAGCAATTGGTCGAAAATGCGAATCGTTTCCTGTTTCGCATCCGGATTGCGAGAAATGATGTAGATCAGCGATGACACGGTTCGCCCATCCGTCGCCAGATCGCTCGCCGCGACATATACCGTCGATCCGTCCCGCACCGCGTCATACCCATCCACCGTCAAGGCCTGCGGCGCCCCGGTGAATCCTTTCGCGGCATACCAGCGGGCAGCGCTCAAGTGCAACGGGTTGGAAGCGATGCGAATGCCGACGCCATCAGACCGCAACGCCGGCTCTTCAAACGTGAAGAGGTATTGCCGGAGGATGCCCTGGTCCGTATCGGCAGGACGCAACGGGACCGGGTTCAGGCGGAGGGCCGGGAGGTCATCCTGCGTGGTCGTCGCCCCCGCATCAAGACAATATCCGGTCGAGAAATGGTAGAACGGTCCTGAAGCGAACATCGGCGCCAAGGCACGCAGCGAGGCCGAATCGGCATCATCCGTAAACGGCCCCAACGCACGGCCAGGCCATGGCCGCTCGCAAAGCTGGACGGTCGCATTCTTCGAGGCCTCCAGCACCGTTCCACTCGTCGAGGGCGTATTCAAGCTATCACGCGTGATTTCCATGCGTGCGGAGATGAAGGAACGACCGTTCCGGTTGTTGGTCGCCACGGCGGCACGATCCCCCGCCGGCGCGTCGGAAACGGGAGCCGTCGAAAGCACGCTCGTCTCCGAAGACAGCCACGGTCCCCACGTCCATCCATATTCGGCGATCGGAACGATGGGTACCTCAACACCTTCCGGCGATAGGGCTTGCGCCGTCGCGCGCCAGGTATGGGCTTCCGGATGGCGGGTATATAGGTACGGGCTTTCGGCGGACAGGTCAGCGATCTCCACCTGGCGAGCCTCACAGATGCCCGTACCCGTACGGAACGTCCATTCGACGCTCTCCTGTTCCATCACGACGCCACGGTCGCTACGAATCGCGGTCGTCGTCGGGGTGACGGCGGCCAGGTCACGGGCGCCCCGGACATATATTCGGTATTCGCTGTTAGGCTCCAAGGCCCCCTGAATCGTATAGCTCACGCGCGAGCCGGTCCCTTGCGGCACGACCTCCACGGTCCCCGGCACGGAACCGACGCACCATACATCCGCCGAAGCATCCGTTGAGCGGAAGAAGCCTGCGATCCGCGTCCAAACGCGCACATACCACGCTGGATCCGGAAGGTTGGCGATCACGCTCGTGAGCGGACGCGCCCCAGCCGGACAGGTGGTTCCAGGTGTATTTTTGGCCAAAATAACCGTCGCCGACCCGATATCGACTGGAACCTGGAAATCGGCAAAGATGGCCGTATTGCGGCAGATTCCGGTCCCACGGACCGCCGGATAGCGGGTCGTGATGCGTGGCCGCGGCGCACAGCATCCCCCGTCCGTAAGGCCGGAACCGGCGGGACACAGGGCCTCCGAACGCTGCCCGCATTGCAAGCCGTAGACGGCGCGGCCGGACCGCTCTTCATAGGTTGCCTGGATATTCGTCGTGAGGCGGGTCTCCCCCGTTCCCGGATCGCGCGTGGCGATGATTTCGGCGAGCTGCTGATCCGTGCGCGAAGCCGCCGCACGAATCGGCGCGTCCGCATCGGCGGTTTCTGAGCCGGCCGCATCCGTCCGCTCGATCAGGCGGGCGACCGAAGAATCCGCCGCCCCGGCGTCGTTCACCACCGACCACGTATATGGATTCTCACTCACCAACATTTGCCCCGTCTCCGAACACGCATCCGGCGGGCTCACTGGGACGGCCGTGAAACGCTGGCGGGCGCCGATGACGGATTCGATTTTCTCGTCCGGGGCGAGCGTTACGCGATCGACCGTGCAACGTCCTTCATTTTCGGTCTTCACCTGGAATTTCCAGGCAAACCCCCGCTCCTCGCTCAACGAGGCGAGAGCCTGGCCACGAGCCGAGAGGATGCCGCCCCCCGCTCCGCTGCGCAGCAAGACGCGATAGGTCTGACCCGCCCGCAACAAGGGCGTCGGGCGCACCAAGAGGAACCGGTTTAGCGCCAAGCGGTCCTCCGCAGCGGATCCAGGGATCGCCGTCACGCGCAAGGCCGACGCCGGCAAGGTGAACGGCTCATCCATCGACCGGCACTCCGCATCGGCACAGCGGCGGAACTCGATGTTGGACGGGATCACCGTCGCAGGATCGACAGGAGCCGTAAACTGGGCCCAAACGGCCGCGTTCACGCACGCCGCCGAACAATTGGGTCCGTACGCGTCCACCAGGAACGGCTGTAAGGCCACCGACATTTCGTTATTGCCGGAAACCGTCGCTCGTCCCGCCGCAACCGAGGCCGTCGCCAAGGAAGGCTCGCTCTCCGCCACTTCCGCGCGGGCGGTCGCAGTTTGATCGGCGCTCTGCCCCATGGCGCCAGGCAGCGTCGTCACGGCCACGCGCGCATCCGACCGTCCGGCGCGATCACGTACCGACCAGCTCCAGGCATACGTATCCGGGTTCAACTGCAAGCACACGTCATCCGCTGCCAACGGGTTCGCGTGGACGTCCGTTTCCGCATCAATATCCTCAAATCGATAGGTCGACGGATTCACCAGGACGGATCCGACCGTACACAATTCCGCCGAAGCGCGCGTGGAGAAGCGGAAGCAATACGCGTTCCCCTCGCCACAGTCCTCCGCGCGTTCCGGCATCGCCACGCCCCGGTCTGAACGAATCGCCGTGGTCAGCGTGACCTGGTAATGGCTGGCGGCGGCCCACCGCTCAGGGCTCCCGCCCGGGCGGAACCGAATCAGGCTCGCGTCCGCATCGGCCGCCTCGAGCCGCGGGAAACCGACGGCTGCCGGGACGATCGTCCCCCCCGCGCAGTCGCCATCCCCAGAGGGGCATTGGCGCACGACCACGCTCGAACCGTTCACTTGCCCAGCGTCCAGACGCGTCGAAAAACGGATCACCACGTCCGCATTCACGCAGGCATTCGTCCCGCCCGGACGCCCATTCCACGGGCTGGGTGAAGCCAGGCGGCGCGTCGCCGGATTGCATTCGTTCACCACTTCCGGATAGATCGCCAGCTCTCCCGTCGATAGGCGCCACGCATAATGCGCGTTCGTGTCGACGGCCGGGCACACCCCGCCTGCGCGGGCCACGCAGACGCCCGATCCCTCGCAGCACCGCTCGGTCGCCGAACAGATGCCCGCATCCTCAGCACAATTCTTGACGGTATATGGCAAGGAATTTGAATCCTCGCTCCGTGCCCGCACGCTTGCCGCGCCCGTTCGCGCTCCCGGAGGGACGACGGCCCGCACCGACTGGTCCGTCCATTCCAAAATCGACATCGCCTCTACCGGGCCAGAAGCGCCCTGGAACCGAACGCTCCCCTGTTCCGAACCGAAACGCTCACCCGTAAACCGAACTTCCGTCCCGATCGGGCCGGTGTCCGGATCCAACGCGCACAGTCCCGGACCTGGCTGTCCGGAAGCCACCGTAAACGAGAGACGGTTGCTTGGCGCAGACCCATCACGACGCTGCAAATAAATCTGATAGCTCCCCGGCTGTACCGCCGCTGCCCCACCCAGTCCGCTCGTGCGAATGCTGGCGGGCACCTTCACCGTGACGGCTGTATCTGACCAATAACGCGTCCCCAAATCACAGGATGCCGGGAAATCCGTGTCGCCAGGCCCTTGCCCGCCATCGGCTCCAACGAATTGGATCACGCCCGCCAAGTCGCCAAAATTACGTCCACGCAAGGTAATGTATTGCCCGATCGGTCCCGAAACCGGGTTCGCGCTCTCGAGGACCGGCGGCTCGCTTAAGCGCGCCGCTTCGACGACGAAAGGCACCGGGTTCGAAGACGCGGCCCCCACCCGCACGCGCACCGAGGCAGTGCCCGGCGAAATGGTGGGAATATTGAAGGAAACCTCCCCATCGTTCCAGCCGCGTACGCTGCTCACCAACGCATCGCCGACCTGCACCCGATCCGACGAGGGACCAAACCCATTTCCGATCAACTGCACCGGGGTACCAATGGGTCCGCGCTCCGGCGTGACCAAACACAAGCCCGGACGCGAAACGTCATTCACGGTATACGCCCCGGCCCGCGGACCGATGGCATCGTCCGAGCCGTCCGTCAGGCCCGAAGCGCCGTTACGCACCGTCACGGGACCGGTCTGCGCCCCTACAGGCACCTCCACGACGATCGCCTCGCTCGTCCACCCATCACCCGCTTCGCTGCAGCGCGCCGGCAACGTCGCCCGGACACCTCCCGCAAAGGTCACCTCGCCCGTGGCACCGAAGTTCGTGCCGGAAATCGTGACCAACGTTCCGATGCGGCCGTTGTTAGGCGTGATGGAAGTAATGACCGGACGCTCGACGCAGCGGCCCTCGGCACACACGCCGCTCGCGCACTCACCCGCCTCACGACAAGTCCCGCCCGTACACGCCCCACAGCCGCCTCCACAATCCGGTCCCGTCTCATCGCCATCCTGCACATCATTGAAACAGCTCTCCGCCCGCACGATCACCGAAACAGGGCTAGAGCTAGCGGAATTTGAGTCTATGTCCGAAGCGAGCGCCTGCACCCGGTGCGCACCCAACGAGACCCCGGCCGTATTCCAAATGGCCCGCCCCTCGAACGAAGGCGGCGTCACGCGTTCGGCAGGCGTCGCCCGACCGACGATTCGGCCATCGACGCTGAATTGGATCAACGAGACGCCGTTCTCATCGGATGCGTTCCCGATCAGCTCGATCGAACGGTTCTGCGAAACGGATTGCCCCTCATACGGCTGCAGCAAGATCACGGATGGGCCCGAAGCATCAATACGATCGCCCGTCCTGAAGCGCCCTTCGCACACCGCACCCAACCCGCCGCACGCGATGGCTTGTCCTGTCGCGGACCGCATCGTGCCATCGACCTTCGCGACATATTCGGTGTTCGCGTCGAAACAGAACCGATCGGCCTCCGGGGACGGGCACGCCTGCGCCGGAATGAAGGTCGCGAGCGACCCCTCCACGACAAAGCGCCCGGCAACGGTCTCTCCGCTCGCTTTCGTGACGTGCACGCGCTCGTTCACCTGTGCCGCGGCCACATCTTGCGAGAACAAGAAGCGCACTTCCACGTTCCGAATCGGCACGGCCCCCGCCGGCTCGATCCCGAGCAAGTAAAACCCACCCGAAATGCCCGCCGACCCGAACGAGCCGCCCCTCGGCCCACCACCCGACGACTCCTGGGACGAACGTCCACCCCCTCCCCCGCCCGTCGCGCCCAAAAGGGAGGTAATGACGAAACGCGTGATCGCCCAAGCGCTCACGATAATCAGTACCCCGATGATCGCATTGCGGATATACCGCTGCGCTCTATCAATCTTCTCCTTGTCACCGCCCGAGGTCATCCAGAGGAATCCTGCGTACACGATGATCGAAACCAGGATGATCCCGATGAACCCCAAGGAAATGTTAATGATCCGGACGATGATGGTCCGCGGGTCCTCCGCCGACAGCACGGTCGTATTCCCGACCGCCTGCAGCCCGACGTCAATTCCGGCCGGCCCCTGTGCCGCTGCCGATTGGGGACGAAAGGCCAAGCCGACGCCGAATACCGTCAGGAGGCCGAAAAGCGCCGCGAGGGCGCGAAAGGAGAAGCGTTTCATGGTCGTAGAGGCAAAGGAGCCAACGGCGACGGGGCCGCACACGCGGTCCGGGACGGACGGTCATCGCAGCAATACGGGCTACCGGCACAGCGCGCCGAAGAAGCCGGATTGAAGCAATTCTGGTAAATATTCTGCACTTCGGAGCCGATGCGCGGAATGTATTCCGGCGACACCATCCCTTCTGGCGTGCGCTGGGCCGCCAGGAACGGTCGATGGTCAAGGCTCAGGCGGGAGCTCGAGGCCCGCTCGCCCGCGCGTAACACGCCGCCATCGGCGCGCAACCCGAGGGTCTCGACGGTCCACCAAAAGGTGTCCGCCAGCTCTTCCGGCTCGTTCGTCTCAAGACGCACGGCCTCCGTGGATACCGTCGATGCCTGGAGGACGCTATCGAAATCAGATGTGACGCCCGCATCCACCGCGACGCCGCTCATCCGTACGCCCGGGGACACCGACCGAATCTGCGGCGGGGCCAGGTTTGGCCGCGCTTCGGTCTGAAAACGCCATTGGTAGTCGTCAAAGGCCGGGATCTCGCCGGGGCCCTGCGCCGTCCCGTTGCCGTTGCCGTCGAACGAGTTCCCGGTGGCATCCACGATCCCGTCGAAGAGCGTGGCACCCCCCGAACGAATGATGCGGGCCTGGGGTGGCGCTTCCGATAGCGAAGCTGCCCGGATACGGACCGCGATGTTCGAGCTGAACGGCAGGCAGTACACCTGGCGGCCGCACGAATTCACGCCACAGGAGACCGTCGATACGAACTCGATGGTCCGGAATTGGTTGGACAAGGTGAATTGGCCGTCCGGCCGCGTCGCCGCACCGCCCGCCACCGGAGAAGACACCACCTCCACGTTCTCGAACCCCGTCCCCGAACGCACCAACCCGGATGCGGAAATCGGGTTCAGCGGCTTGTCAAAGTTCATCTGGATGACGACATTCGGCGCATACCGTCCGTCCGCGTACGGCACCACGGACAAAATCTTCGGCGGGGTATTATCGACCACCGTCGAGACCTCAAACCGCCAGCTGTATTCGCGCTCAGCCGACACGAGCCCGGTCCCTACCGCGAAGATCGACGACCCCCCTCCTCCCGGAGCCTCCACCCGCAGCCCCCGCTCGCCTCCGAGCAGCCGCACCGAGTAGTCGGTATTGGCGCTCGGGCTCCCCAGGAGCGCACGCGGCCGCAACACCATCGTCTTGTGGTCTTCAGTGAAAAACACTTCCACGTCCCCGCTCCGAAGCGAGGTCGACGCTTCCTGGCCCGTCCGGAAAATATGGATCGCGTCTGTGTTCAGGTCGCGTGCGGTCGTGCTCGCCGCCTCCGAATACCCGACGATCGCTGAAGCCGGATCAACCGCCTCCTTAAACGCGATGATGATCGACGTATTCCGCGCCACGGCCGTCGCATCGCGTTCCGGCAAGTGGTATTCGATCACGCCGCCACCAAGTGCGCCTGCCGAACCCGGAAAGCCCGAACCCGGGCGCACCCCACCAGCCACCCCTGCACCACGGCCTGCCCCACCCGAACCGCCATCCCCGGCGATCAGGTCCAAAATGAACCGGCTCACCGCAAACGAGGACACCATGATCAGCAGTCCGATGACCGCGTTTTTAATGTATCCTTTGGCCTTTTCAACCTGTTCCGGTCCCGGAGCCGTCATCCACAGGTACCCGGCGTAGACCAGATAACACAGCAGCAGGACCCCCATGAACCCAAACACGATGTTGATGATGTTCCCGATGATCGTAAACAAATCCGTCCCGGCGTTGATGCCCGCCTGGGTCGCCACCGTATTCACCGCCGTCGTATTGAATGGCTGCGCCGTCTGCGCGAACGCCGGAAGCGCCGGAAACGCAAACACAACCGCAAAGGTCCCCGCCAGGAAGAGCTTCCGGGCGCGGGCAATGACGGTTGTGGCTACCGAACCTTTCCAAAGCATGGGAGAAAGATTCTAGAACAAAGATTGAAAGGGCGCGCGATCAGCCGAGCAAGCGCTCGACGATCTTCCGGACCTCATTGCCGTCGGCCCGCCCGGCGACCGCCTTCATGGCGACGCCCATGGCCTTGCCGACATCCGTGACCCCCGACGATTGTAGCGCGTTCTTCACCAACGCTTCAAGTTCTTCCGCAGGCAAGGCCGGCGGCAGGTATTCGTTGAGGATGGAGAGCTCGCGCTGCTGGCGGTCGGCCAAGTCAGTACGGCCCGCATTGAGGAAATCGCTCAATGCGTCCTGGTATTGCTTGATGGTCGTCTTGATCACGGCCTGGACGTCAGCATCGCTCAACACGGCCTGCGTCTCGATCTGCCGATTCTTGAGGGAGGTCCGCAAGAGCCGCAAGGTCGACAGGCGTACCTCGTCCTTGGCCTTCATCGCCTCCTTAAAATCCTGGTCAATGCGTTCGGTAAGGGTCATAAGAGCAAGACATCACGTATGATAGATCAATCGCGTAAGGAAAGACAGGCGGAAACGGCCCATCCCCCCACGAAGCAAAACCGCCGACCGCGTTAAGCGGTGCGGCGGTTGTTGCGGTTCGGCTTCTCGTCCTTGAGCTGGCCCGTCTTCATCAGATAGGCGTAGTGCTGGGTCAGGGACACGCGGCGCAAGGCCCCATCGCGACGCTTGTTGCGGTTGGGCTTGTGAGCATGACGTTGGCGGCGACGCACTTCCTGCGTCAGGCAACGGTCCTGGCACCGGCGCTTGAAGCGTCCGAGCAACGAGTCAAACGATTCGCTCTTCTTCCGTTTTACTTCTGCCATACGATCACGCTCCTTTCTAGAGGGAAATCAAATCGGCTTAATACGCCGAGGTGTTGGCCCGATCTTAAGCAAATCGGGCCCCGGTGTCAAGATCCCGCTTAGGTTAGCGAAGAATCCGAGCAAAAACGAGCCGTTCCCGCAGCGGAAGAGCCTGATACAGCAAGCCCACGTCATCTAACCCCGCAATGACCGCATAGAGGAACCCCTCGAGCTGGGACCGGCTCCAAGCCCCAAACGCTCGCAAGACCGGCGACCACAACACGTCCTCATCCGGCAGCCGGACGGCGTCCAAGACCAGGCTCTCCCCGGTCGGCAGGAACCCCACCAAACCAAGCAGATCCATGAACGGCCCCGTCACCAGGCTCCCCCGCCGCGCTGCCGCCGCAAACCCCTCGGGATCCCGCTCGGAACGCTCCCGCAAGCCGACCAGCTGGGCGTAGACCACCTCCCGCTCCTCGGCGACCCAGGGAGCGAATTCGGGGAAGGCTTCCGGGGCGTCATAGGCATTGAACCGCTCAAGATGCTCGATCCAGTCCGTGATCGACGAGAGCCATTGCTCCAACCGGACCTCCCGATCCGCCAATTCCTCGACATCCGCATCGGACACGTCCTGTTCGACGCGGTCGCGCACGCGCTCCAGGTCCGCCTGATATCGTTTCCGCAAATCACGGAGAAACAACAAGGGCCGCGCGGACGGGTTCTCATCGGGACGAGGTGCGACGGGAGATTCGGCGTGGGTGAAAAGGAGCATGGGAAACAGGGTATCAGATGCGCGCGACCGGAGCGACAAGAACAGCTGATCGTGTTTTCGTCCTCAAGAAAACGCCTTATGCACAGAGAACGCACCGACGAACACCCCGCAGGCTCCAGCGATCATCATTCCAGGCATCCCTCTAGAAGAACGTTCCTCTCGCTAACGAAAAACAGGCCTTTATGGCCTGTTTCTCTCTTTGCCTAAAACCCCATCCCTCCCCCATGCCCATGTCCCGCAGCCGGAGCCGGCTCCTCTTTCTTCGGGAGTTCCGTGATCACGCACTCCGTCGTGAGGAACAGCGCGGCCACGCTCGTGGCGTTCTGCAAGGCGGAGCGCGTCACTTTGGCCGGGTCGACGATACCCGCGGCGAGCATGTCTTCGTAGCGATCGACTTCGGCGTTGTAGCCCATGCTGCCCGTTTGCTTCTTGACCTCTTCGACGATGACCGAGCCGTCCTTGCCCGCGTTGGCCGCGATGGTGCGGAGCGGCTCTTCCATGGCCTTGCGGATGATCCGCACGCCGACCGCCTCTTCACCCTCGAAGGAAGTCGCATCCAGGGCCTTCATGGCGCGTAGGAGCGCAACGCCGCCGCCCGGCACGATCCCTTCCTCCACGGCGGCCTTGGTGGCCGCGATCGCATCCTCGATGCGGTGCTTCTTCTCCTTCATCTCGACTTCCGTCGCGGCGCCGACCTTGATCACGCCGATGCCGCCCATGAGCTTGGCGTGACGCTCCTGGAGCTTCTCGCGGTCAAACGACGAGTCCGTCTTCTCGACCTGGGCCTTGATGGCCTGGGCGCGCGTCTCGATCTTGGCCTTGTCGCCCTTGCCGTCGACGAAGGTGGTATGGTCCTTGCTGGCGACGACCTTGCGGGCCGAGCCGAGGTCCGTGAGCTCGACGGAATCGAGCTTGCGGCCCAAATCCTCGCTGATGTAGGACGCTCCCGTAAGGACGGCAATGTCCTGGAGCATTTCCTTGCGACGATCGCCGAAGCCCGGCGCCTTGATGGCGAGGGCGTTGAACACCCCACGGAGGCGGTTGACGATGAGCGTCGTGAGCGCCTCGCCCTCGATGTCATCGGCGATCAGGATCAGGTCCTTCTTGCCGGACTTGAGGACCTTCTCAAGCAACGGCAGGATCTCCTGGATCGACGAGATCTTCTTGTCGGTCACGAGGATATACGGCTCGGCGTATTCGGCCTCCATGCGTTCCTGGTTGGTCACCATGTACGGTGAGGCATACCCCTTGTCGATGCGCATCCCCTTAACGACGTCCTTCTCGACACCGAAGGTCTGGGATTCCTCGACGGTGATGACGCCGTCCTGGCCCATTTCCGCCACCATCTCGGCGATCGTCTTGCCGATCTCCCGGTCGTTGGCGCTGATCGACGCGACGTGCTCGATCTTGTCGCCCGTGATCTTCTGCGCGACGTTGTTGCGCAATTCCTCAACCACGAGGCCGAGCGCCTTCTCCATGCCGCGCTTGACGGCGAGCGGATTGGCGCCAGCGGTGATGTTCTTGAGGCCTTCCGCGATCATGGCCTGGGCGAGCACCGTGGCGGTCGTGGTGCCGTCACCGGCAGCGTCGTTCGTCTGCGACGCGACCTGCTGCACGAGCTGGGCGCCGACGTTCTCGATCTTGTCCTCCAGGTCGATCTCCTTCGCGACCGTCACGCCGTCCTTCGTGATCGTCGGCGAGCCGTATCCGTGGTCGATCACCACCGTGCGGCCCTTGGGGCCGAGCGTCGCCTTGACGGCGTTCGCAAGCTTGTCCACGCCGCGCTTCATCGCTTGACGCGCATCTTCCGAAAAGAGAATGGTTTTTGCCATAAGAAATCAGGTTAGGCTTCAATCACGGCCACGACGTCGGTCTCGGCGATCACGAGAAAGGTCTCGTCACCGATCTTGACCTCGTCGGAGGCGTACTTCTTGAACACGACCTTGTCGCCGACCTTCACGGTCATGGCTTGGCGCGTGCCGTTTTCCATGAGCTTCCCGGGACCGGCGGCGATGATCTCGCCTTGGTCGGGGCGCTGCTGGCCGGCGGCCGTGTCCGGGATGATGATCCCGAGGGCGGTCACTTCTTCTTTGGAAACGGGCTTCGCGATCAGGCGGTCGTGCAATGGACGTAGGTTCATAAGCATTTTTAGAGAAAAACGGGGCCGGATTTAGCAGTTGCTGACGCCGACTGCTAGACCCCTCGCTGGGAAGAGTGCGTCAGCGGAACGGGGCTGTCAAGACGGCGAAAAAACCCGTCAAGCAGCCGTTTCTGGGACGGCCTCCAGAACCCGCATCGTCATGGTCCTCGGCTGAAGAGACAGGAGAATACCCACCGCCAACAGCGCCTGTCCGGACCAGAGAGACCACGGATAGTGGTCGAGCGCCATCAAGACGAGCGCGACACCGCCAAAACAGAGGACAGCCGCCCCATCCAGCTTCCGACGGGCGCGCCAGGCCACCACGACAAACGCCGTGCCCATCACGAATGATCGCAGGAAGCCAAGCTCTGCAAGAACCAAGAACGGAACCGCGTGCGGCGGCTCGGCAGGGACGGGACACGTGACCGCGGCACAGGCCAAATCCAGCCCGACCCGGTAGGCTCCAGGACCGGTTCCCCACGGATAGGCCGGCAAAACAACCGAGAGCGCTTGCCGGATCCCCTCGCGACGCTCATTGATCGAACGCGCCTCCAACCGGTCTTGCGCGACGACGCGCGTATGAATAAGTTCAGGCCGCAAGAACATCCCTACGCAAAACACGGCGAGACAGGCAGCCCCAAAGCATACGGCGCGCAAGCGTACACGGGACCCGCCTCTCGCAAACAGGAACAGTGCCCCCCATCCAACGACGAACGCGATCCAAGCGGAACGCGAAAACGTGGCATAGAGCGCTGCCGAAAACAGGCACACGGGCCCCAGTGCCGCGCGCCATCGCACGGCTCGCAGCGCTTCCCGGACAGCCATCAAGGTTCCGAGAACCATCCACCCTCCCATCACGTTCGGATGCGGGAACGACCCATACGACCGCAAAAAACGCACGCCCGCCGATTCGACCACGCTCACGCCTCGGTCCAACGGGTATTGGGAGGCGATCCCCAACCATTTTGAAGCAAAAACCACCTGGGTCACCGCCTGGAAGAGGGCTAGGGACGCGACAGGTACAAGCGCCCATATGACCCATTGGGCGAACGACTCGTGAAGGTCGGGATCCGTCACCACCAGCACGACAAACGCCGTCAGGAATGCGACCTGTCCCAACCATTGGCCCGTCGCGACCCAAGAGAGCGTCGGAAAAAGGCAAAACGCCGCAACAAGAACGACGAGCAACGGACCTCTTCGTTTTTGAACGCGTAAGCCATTTGATGAACATTCGCCAATCCGAAAGACGGTGGCCGCGCCAATGAGCAGCATGGTCACGTATAACGACCACCTCCCCTGTTCCCAAGGAAATCCCCCCATGTCCGGGGATGGAAAAAATGCCCGCGTCTGCCAAGGGAGCGACAAAATCGCGAGACGCAGGAACCGTCCCGACCACGGAAGCTCACGGAGCGACGCCCAGGTCACGGCAAAGGGCTTCATAAGAGAGGCGAAACGCGGTCCGGCGGTCATCGGCATGCGTCTTACAGGCATGCGGCGACAGTACGACATCCGTCGTCGGCTCGGCCGCCTTTTGGCGCAAGAGCATGGGGGCGAACCGTCGCTGGATCAGAAAGGCCCAATGTTCCAAGAATGCCAGCGCCGGCGACCGCGTGCCGGCACGATCCGGCAAAGGCCGCCAAGCGATCCATTTGCGTGCGAACGGATGCCGAACCCGCGTCCACGCCTGCGCTTCCCAAAGCGCGCGACCGCACCCGTCATCCAGGATCGGCAACAGGTGACGCACCCAGAAACGAAAATACGGATCATCGGGCCGCTCGGCAAACGCCTCCAAGCAAAGATCTGAGTCATCGATCAGGAAGGAAAAGCACCAGGCATCCCGCTCCCCGCGCCACTGGCCTGGACGGCGAGCCAACACGGTCGCCCACAGCAGCAAGACCGCACGCGTAAGCCATAACGAGCCCCGACGGACCACGAGAAAGAGGTCGATATCCGCCTCATCGCGTGCCGCCCCCAGCGCCGTCGTATTGCAAACGGCAAGGAACCGGACGGTCGGGACCCAACGGAGCCACCGACCCAAGCGCTGGATGCGCGCCCATTTCCGAGGGAAAAAGCGTTCGCGCCGTTCGCGCTCCGCGATCAGTGAAACGGCGGACGGAAGGACCAGCCGGCCCGATATCCGCCGCAAACGGCCGACCGCCACCAACCTTTCCATCGCCACATCGAATTCGTCCCGTGAGACGGGAGCGCTTTTTGGGCCCATATCCAAATCGACGAACACCTCCTCTTCCAAGGGCGGATAGCCCATCGTGACGAACCAGGCCACGGTGCGCAGGACAGCCGCCTCAAGAACGGTGGACATAACATGAAGGGACTTGGGCGGGCAGGATGGACGGCTCAGAATGGGCACGTTCGGGATGCGCCCACGCGTCCTCCACGGTCACGCAACCAGGGTCCCAGCGGACGACTTGCGGCCACGGAATCCAGACGGGGTGGAATCGCCACCAACGCGTAGCGACGACGGCGATCGCGAAAACCTGGCCCGACCTTAGGTCGAGTTCGACATCCTGCAGCCAACCGATCGGGAGGCCTGCAACCGTCCGCACTCGCGTCTGGCGCACGGCCGAGCGCAGCGCTTGGCGCATATCAGGCCGCATCGACGACGGAACCGCCGAACGCCTTCAACAGGTTCCCCACCACGTCCTGGGAAGAATGCTCCGGGACAGCGACCTCTTCCGGCCCCAGGACGATGCCGTCCAAACGGAGGTCAGGCACCCCAAAGACGCGCTGGGCACACGCCTCGACCAAGCGCAGGTGCTTCGAGTCACCGATGATCTTGTCGCGATGGAACGGATACGGGAACCGGATCACCAAGACGGACCCGTCAACCCGCTCCGGCTTGCTGATCTTGAGGATAAACGGCAGGGAATGGTTCTGTTCCTCAACCGCACGGACGAAGGCGTTCCAGAGTTGGCGGACACGGACCATATCCAATCCGGGAGCCGTGGTAGATGCAGAAGCGACCGCTGAGGCCGGTTCGGCGACGCTCGCGCTTGGCGAAGGAGCCGGTTGCGGCTCGACCGGTTTTACGACAGGAACCGGAGCCGGCTCAGGGGCAGCGGCCGGCGGGACGGCCGAAGCGACCGTCGAAGGCGTCGGCACGAGACTCGCTGCCGGGGTCGGGGCAGGCACCTTAACCGATGCAGGCTCGACGGCGAGCGGCACATCGGACGGAGAGGCCGTCGGTGTCGGCGCTACGGAAGAAGCGACCCCTTCCTGGATGGCCAGGGCCGCCGTAAACGCAAGAAGCAAAACGAAGACCGGGTCCATCCCGGCCCGGAGGTCGCGACGACGGTCAATGAGGACAAGCGCTATTCCCTGCAGCCGTAGCGCGCTCCATGCGGGCAACAAGGCCGCCAACCGACGCTCCTCTTCGCTGCCGGTAGACCAATGCTTCGCTTCCGGAGGATTCGCAAGACCGAGCAACAAGCGCTTCATGAGCTGCAAGATGTCATCGACGAGCGTCGGGAACGAGATCCCGGCATCATACCAGGCCTGAAATGCGGTGGCCGCTTCCGCCGTCTTTCGGTCGCGGACATGCTCCAACCAAGAAAGCGCCTGGTCATAGGCAGAAAATGGAATCACGAGCCCGGCGGTGGCCAGCGAAACCCTTCCCTCATCTGCTAAAGACCCGATCTGCCCTAGAAGCGTTTCGGCGTCGCGCAAGCACCCTTCAGCCCTCGAAGCGATCAACGGGAAGACCGCCTCATCGATCTGCCAACCTTCAGCCTTTGCCAGCCCCTGGAGACGGGCCACCATGTCTGTCTCTCGGATGCGCCGGAACTCAAACCGCTGGCAGCGCGAAATGATCGTCGGCGGCACCTTGTGCCATTCGGTGGTCGCAAAAATGAAGAAGGCGTAGGCGGGCGGCTCTTCGAGGGTCTTGAGGAGCGCGTTCCAAGAGGCGGTCGAGAGCATGTGCGCCTCATCCAAAATGTAGACCTTGCGCTTGCCTGTAGGGGCGAAGCGGACGTGTTCGATGATGGCTTCACGGATCAGGTCGACCCCGGTGTGCGTGGCGGCATCGATCTCGATCACGTCGAACACCTTCCCCTCATGAAAGGCGATGCAGGACGCGCAGGCGCTGCACGGCTCCCCCTCTTGCGGCTGCATGCACCCCAACGCCTTCGCAAGGATACGCGCGCAGGTCGTCTTCCCAACGCCGCGTGGTCCGGAGAACAAAAAGGCATGGCCCAACGACCCGCTGGCCACCTCGGCCCGCAAGGTCTCGGTGACGTGCTGCTGACCGGTGACATCGGCAAACCGGCGCGGACGGTGGATCTGGCTGAGGGACGGCATACGTTCTTGGTTGTAGCAAGCGAGGAGAGGGACGTCTATCCGACGCTATTCAGGCGAAAACCATTCCCTCCACGCTGGAAAAACCGCATTTGGAGCGAAAAAACCTTAGAACAATCCCGGCGGGCCCTTCTCGGGCTCCGGCGGCACGTCTCCGCCGCCCAACCCCCGCCGTTCCGCGATCTCCGCTTCGACGATCGCCCGTGGCCGGCCATACTTCTTGCTCGAAAGCTCGCGGATCAGCTCCGCCAGCCCCGTCTTCTTTCCTTTCGGCACCATTTGCGGCGCGAAGTTAAACGGGCGCGACGCGGTGTTATCGATCAGGATCTTCGCATTGCACGTGAACGCCTCCACGTTAACCAGGTCATACGCCGCGAACACGGGCGCGAATTCCTTCTCCAGGAACTCGGCATCATCCGGACCGACACGGAACGCGAACATCGAACCGACGTTACCAAAAATCGAGTCACGGATCTTGGTATCGCCCCCGGCCCCCGTCAACTGGCCGATGAACTGGTGCGCGATCTGCAGGTTCAGCCCATACTTACGCGCCTCGGACAGGATCACGCTGATCGAATCCGTCAGGAAGTTCTGGAATTCGTCGATGTACAGATAGAAGTCCTTGCGCTCCTTCGGGTCCATGTCGCCGCGCTTCAACGCACCGTCAAGGATCTTCCCGACCATGATCATGCCCAGCAGGTACGCATTGAGATCGCCGATCTTGCCCTTCGACAGCTTCATCAGGATGATCTTCTGCTCGTTCATCGCATCGAACATGTTGAAGGCGCTCTTCTGCTGCCCAACGATCGGCCGCATGTAGTCGTTATAGATGAACGACGCGAGCTTCGACGTGATGTACGGCACCATGTTCTGGAGGCTCGCCTCTCCGCCCGCCTTCAGGGCCTCCTTCGTCCAGAAGTCCTTGACCTCTTGGGACGTGCAGAAGCTGAGCTTCATGTTGCGGTACGTCTCGTCCGCCAATACGCGCGGGATATCCATCAGCGTCATGCCCGATTCCGGATGGTCCATCAGCAGCAGGATCGCGTTGCGCATGTACGTCTCGAACATCGGTCCGCCTGTCGTCTTCAGGTCGTAGAGCTTGTCGAAGATCTTCAGCATCTCGTTGATCACGAACGTGCGCAGGTGCGGGTAGCGCGGATCAAACTCGAGCATGTTAAGCCCCATCGGCCGCTGGAAATCGGCGGGATCGAACAAGATCACGTCCTCGGCGCGATGCTTCGGCACCAAATCAAGACACTCAAGCGCGAAGTCCCCGTGCGGATCGATGAGACAGACGCCACGGCCCGCCTCGATATCCTGCTTGATCAGCGCCTTCATGAACTCCGTCTTTCCGGAGCCAGATTTCCCGATGATATAGGAATGACGGCGCCGGTCCTGTTGCTTCATGCGGACCGTGTATTTTTGCCCGCGGTATTGGGCGATCCCAAGCTCGATCCCCTCCGTCGGGAGGTTTTGCGGCGGGGCGGCCTTGCGGCTCATGAGCCACGCGATCTTCGGCGTTTCGGTGCTAGGAAGCGGAAAATGGAAGAAGCTGGCCAGCTCTTCGGTGTTCAAGATCATCCGTCGGTCCTCATTGAATTGGCGGTAGATGAAGCGATGGATGATGTTGGATTGCCAGCGCGGCAACTCTTTCCTAAGGCTGTTGCCGTATTCGTAAATATTGTATTGCCCGAACGCGCCTAAGAGGTCGTTCAGGTACCGCTGCGCCTTTTCCGGCGTCTTCCCCGAAACCACCAGACGGATACACGCCTCCAACCCCGCCTTCGACGCCTTCTCCTCCAGGCCCTTGACCATCTCCTGCTCCAGCGGGCTTAAGTTGTACGAATCTTTCGGCTTATTCGGATCTTTCGGTCCTTTCGCCAACGATTTTACGAACTTCCAAAGCTCCTTCCAGACGCTCCCTTTTTGGACATCCGAAAGCTTCTTGCCTTGCTGCATCTCTCGCGCGATCCGGGTTCCCGTCTTGCGCCAATCCCCATCCGCCGGACGCAAGAGGAACTGGATCGAGGCCCCGTCCCCCTCCTCGATCTTCGCCAGGGCGTTCGTGAGCGCGTTCATGGGGTCCGTCTCCATCTTCCGATAGGTCTTCAGGGCGAAACAACTTGGCCGGCGCAAGATGAGATAGCTCGCCAGCGACACCCCTTTCGGCGAGAAGATATTGTAATCGTTCACCTCATCGATGCTTGCGAACGGGAACTGGGCGTGGATCTGCTCTTCCAGGAACGCCTGCCATTTCGCGGGCGTGACGACATAAAACAAGATCTTGTCCTGGCAAAGGGCGATCTCAAATCCCACCTGGTCTGAACGGCCGATGAACCAGGCCTTGAAGCCGGATTCCGGCTTCAACGAGCCGAACGTCGCGAACACCGTCTCCATCCGGCCGATGAGCTCTTGGATCTGCTGCTGCGACTTGTCCTGCGCCGCGTCCTCCTTGCGCAATTCCTTGGGGACCTTGATCAATAAGATCTTCGACCCGAACGTCCCCAGGTACTGCTTCCGCCGCCGCACCAGCCAACGAGCCGTAAACAGCAGCACCGAAGCGGCCACGAATGCCAAGAGCGCGAACAGGATTCGCCCCACCCAAACCGACGCCAACAGGTCCGCCGGATTCGGCAAAGCCGCCGCGTCTGACGGAAAATAGAGGTCGACTTGAAGGAGCGGGAGGATCATGACAGGGAAGATTCTTGCTTGAACATTTGCATGAGCGCCAAGGTCTTAAGCAGAGCCTCCTGGCTCAAATACGCTTTATTTATCCCGGGCAACGCATGCAGCCAATGCTGCACTAATTTTACCACATCATCGCCCTTTAACGCTTGGCGCTTGAGAAAAACCGTTTGGGCCAGTTCCTTGCCGGTCGCCGTGAACGTCGCCCGCTGTTCCGGCGTCAGGTCCCCCAAGAGAGCTTCCAATCCCGCCTCCAAAACCCCCTCCGTCTTCAGGAGGAGCGGATCTTGTGTCGCCTCTCCGGCAGCCGGTTCCAAAAAATGGGCATCGGACGTGGCGACTTCCTTCGTGCGCGTCGCCTCAAGCGCGGCCAGAGCTGCATGATCAGCCTCAACGGGCGTCAACTCGCCACTCAGCTCGAGACGACCGTCTGGATCCACAGGAGCCTCGGGCGGGGACGCGATCGGCCTTTCAGGCGAAACAGACGGACGAGAAGAAAAGACCATATGCACGCAGTATAGCAGAAAATCCTCATAACAGGACGAGCATGCGAGAAAAACAAAAAGCCCGGAAACTTCCGGACCAGGCGCTCAGGGATAGGCCTGCGCGTATTCCCGCTGCACCTCGTCATACTCCGTGCGGGCGAGGGCGGCGTTCTCGAGGAGGTTCACGTTCTGGAACTCGGGCCTTCCCGTAATTTCCCGCCCGACCCACGGGGGCAGATCGACAGGGTCCGTGATGTGGTCGAGCTCGATCTCGGCGATGATGACGCCTTCGAGCTGATCGCGGAACTCGTCGACTTCCCAGGTGCGGCCCGCAAACGGCACGAGGAGACGGTCTTTGCGCACCCGCTCGCTCGCGAAGAGGCGCATGGCCCGTTCCGCCTCATCGCGCCGGAGCGTCAGGTTGGCCTCGGGGCAGCTGCCACCGTTGTTTCGCCCCTTGATCGTCATGAGCGCCCCATCCTCACCCACGAAACGAATCCGCACGACGCGGTCCAGATCACGGGAGACGTATCCCTGGAGGATGGCGGTCGGGACAGGCTTCCCGCCCTCACGCCACAGATCCTTCCAGAGCCGCTCGATCACGAAGAAGCGACGCTCATCCTCGTTGTCCTTTGACAGCATCTCCGTCATCGGGTCCCGCTCCTTGCCGTCAACGCTGACGGTTGCGGCACGTGGCCCGAGCGGCGCCTCCGAGACCGTGCGCTTGCCCTGACCCGTAGACGGAGTGCGGCCGCGGACTTCCGCACGAGCCGGCCATGCGCGAGATTGACCTTCTCGAACGCGTCGTCATCCTCACGACGCGCCCGCGCGAACAGCACGGGATCCGCCGCCCGGGCCACAGCTGCCGCGAGCCCGTACCGTACCGCCGGATCCTTCACGCGGTACGCGGCCCGCCACTCCTTCCGATACCGTTCCCGCCCCGCCGCACTGAGTTCAGCGGGCGGCGCCGGCATTCTGTTGGTCATACCATCCTCCTGCACAAGGTTCGTACCATGCCAAAGAGAAAAAGTCAACCCATTCGGGGGAGCGGTCGCCTTGTTTTTGACCGTCGCGAGAGCCCCCATTTATTTGCTTAAAATACAGAAAAAATAGCCATTCATCGCCCCGCTTCCCCAGATCTTGCCATCTTCCCGCCGATTCGCTAGGATAACGCTCGCATCCACCAAATAAACCGTCGGGCGTGTAGCTCAGTTGGTTAGAGCGTTACACTGATAATGTAAAGGTCGATGGTTCGACTCCATCCACGCCCACCACGTAAAAACTCGCTAACCCAGCGAGTTTTTACGTGGTGGGCGTGGCGAGGAATTGACATGCGCCGCAAGATCCGCAACGCTACGCAAGCAAGGAGACGCGATGGACCAATCTTCCGCGCCGTTTTACCCCGCCCGATGGATCCGGCAGGACCGCGCACGCCATCCCTAGGAGCCCCATGGACAAGCAAAAACCCATTCCTTTCGACCAGACCGACTTCGATCGCCTGGTCGGGGAGATCACCGATCCCAAGGCGCAAGTCGAACTCGAGCGCCGCTACTGGCAACGCAAACGCGACCAGCACGGCCCCTGCGCATCGTACGACTGCGCCAGCCACTCCACCCGCCGGACGGGCACCTTCTAGCCGTCGGGCTTTTTTATTGAAACCGCTCTTCGTGTAGCCGCGGCCGCCCGCTCACGCCGCGGTCTTCCAAAAGCGCCTTCGCGCGTTCCATGAATAACGGCGGGCCACACACGTATGCATGCGCATTCGCCCAATCGACGGCAAGAGCATCGAGCATCCACGGCTCCAACCGACCGCGCCAGCCGGTCCAATCCGGATGCGGATCGCGCGTGAGGGACGGATGGTACCGAAACCGCCCGCCCGCGGCCGCTTCCCACGCCAAACATTCCTGATGATACAACAGGTCATCCCACGCCTTCGAGATCCACACGAGGGCAATCGGCCCACCGTCGTTTCGCTCCAACGCTTCACGAATCAAGCTCCGAAACGGGGTCACGCCGATCCCTCCCGCCAAGAAGACGAGAGGGGCAGGCTCCTTCGGCAAGGTAAAGACGCCGAACGGCCCCTGGATCCCGATCCGATCGCCCGGACGCAAGGCGGAAAATGTCTGCGTGAGACGGCCGTAGATTTTAATGCCGAAGGCCAGCTCCGCACCTCCCTCCGCAGGGGCCGACGCGATAGAAAACGCGCCGCGCGCCAAGCTCTCCCCATTCGCGTCAAGAAGATGCAAGTACACCCACTGCCCCGCCAAAAAGGTGAACGCCTCTTCCGCCGGCAACGCGCATGTCAACGTAAACAGCTCAGGCGTCACGTGCTGGACACGTGTCACCTGAGCCGTTCGGACGCGCAATACGCTAGGCAGCGGCATGCTCGCTGGCGTACGCCGCCATCGCGGCCTTGATGGCCTCCTTGGCCGCCTCGGCTCCCGCGACCCCCTTGATGTTGATGAGGTCGTACTTCTTCTTTTCGAGCTTCTTGTACTCCTTGAAATAGATCGTGTATTCCTCGCGCACGTGGGCCGGCAGCTGCTCGAACGAAGTGATCTCGTTGAAGCGCGGGTCCACCTTGCCGACGGGCACGGCGATGATCTTGTCATCGACCCCGTCTTGGTCTTCCATCTGGATAATGCCGATGGCGCGGGCCTTCACGACACAGCCTGGGAACGTCGGCTGGGTAAGCAGCAAGCAGACGTCGATCGCGTCGCCGTCACCGCCATGGGTTTGCGGCACAAAGCCGTAGTCGAACGGGTAGAACGTCGGCTGGTGCAACACACGGTCGAGCTTGAAATACCCGCCCTGCTCGTCGTATTCCACCTTGTTCATGGTCCCCTTCACCACCTCGACGACGACGTTGAATTCCTCCGGCGTCCCGCACGGGACTTCTTTGTACAAATTAATACCGTTCATAGTGGGTCGAGCGTAGCAAATCGGGTTTTTGGAGGCAAGGAAGCGAAAAAAGAAAAGGCCCGCCCACCGAGCCAGGCTCGGGAGCGGGATGAGGCGGAGGGAACGAGCACGAAGCGATCACACGGCGGAACTGACCGCCGGCGCGCCTTCAGCCGTAGCGGAGTTTGAAGGCGATCGTGCTCACGATGTCGACGGCGAAGTCGTAGGTGAAGTGCACGGCCATCGCGATCGGCAGGCCGAAGCGGAACGTCACCCAGAAAAAGAACATCCCCATGAACCAGCTGTTGATCCAGCCGAACACCCCCTGGTAGGCGTGCCCGCTGCGGAAGGCGGCGCTCGAGCCGAGGACGGCCGCACCCACCGCCCAACCGCTCGCGTGGAACAGCGAGGGGTGGAGGGCGTGCAGCGTGGACCAGTCGGCGAGCGGTCCGAACGGGTTGAGGTGGAACCACTCAGGGATCCCGAACCCCAGGAAGCCGAAGAACAGGAAGTTCACGACCTTGCCGGTGACGATCATCCCGAAGAAGAAGATCCAGCGGTAGACCGGCTCCTCGATGAGGGCGGCCTTGAGACTCACGAGAGCCCCGTCGGTGAACACGCTCGTCGCCGTGGCGCCGCTCAGGCGCACGATGACCCGCGTGGCCGGGTCAGCCTCCTCCGCGCGGAAGAGCTGGTACACGATGTTGACCCCAGCGCCCCAGGCAATCGCTGGCCAGCAGGCCGCGATCCAGGCATCGGACGTGCCGCGCACGTCCCAGAAGGCGAAGGTCTCGAAGGGGATCACCTCGGGCCAGAAGAGCTTCGTGACGATGACGACGAGCGTCATGCCGATCACGAGATGGACGAACCGCTGCGAACGGTCGTCAGAACCCTTCTCATCGTGCGAGCTTGACATTGACATGGCGTGCCTCCATCAGGATACGGCCGCATACACCCCCCATGAGCGCTTTTGACCGAAGCCTAGGCAGGTCGGGACCCGCTTAGAATTCGATAAAAAGCGCTTTGCGGCAACATTTTAGCATAGCAAAAAATCACCCATTTGTCAAGCGCTTCATTCTCCTGCAAAGCCGAAATCACAGAAAAAAATCCCCTAAATAAGGGATTTTCTCACTCACGCGAACAACCCCTTCACCTCCTCCCACGACAGCCCGCGCATCGCCTCCGCGTTCTCGGAGACCAACGCATCGAACAGTTGCCGTTTCCGCGCCTGCAATTCCATGACCTTTTCCTCGATCGTCCCTTGCGTCACGAGCTTGTACACGTTGACCGTCTTCGTCTGCCCGATGCGGTGGGCGCGGTCCATGGCCTGCTGCTCGGCCATCGGGTTCCACCAAGGGTCGAACAGGATGACGACGTCGGCCGGCGTAAGCGTGAGACCCGTCCCACCGGCGCGCAGGCTTAACAGGAATACGGAGGTATTCGGGTCGTTATGGAACCGGTCGACCTCGGCCTGGCGGTCGCGCGTCTTGCCCTCGATGGTGCAGTGACCGATGTTTTGGCGGTCCAGCGCCTCGCGGAGCAGGTCGAGCATCGACGTAAACTGGCTGAAAAGGAGGATCTTGTGCCCGCCGTCGACAGCCTCACGGATGAGCTCGAGCGCATACCCCATTTTCCCGGACAGCTCTTCGGTCCGCGGCAGTTCCGACTCGACCAAGGTCGGGTGGTCGCACACGCGACGGAGCTTGGTAAGCGCGGCGAGAATGTCGATATGC
Source organism: uncultured Gammaproteobacteria bacterium (assembly GCA_964474805.1). Lineage (GTDB taxonomy): Bacteria > Patescibacteriota > Patescibacteriia > 2-12-FULL-60-25 > 2-12-FULL-60-25 > JAGOUA01. Next base: position 59,533 of record CAYYTQ010000002.1, on the reverse strand, counting down.
GCGCGCTCGATCCCCTTCTGTTCGACGGCTTGAAACACTTGGCGACGCGTCGCCTCGAGGACGCGAGCGTAAATAACGAGCTGTTCGGCCGTGAGCGAACACGGACTCACCTGCTCGATCTTCGGCGGGAGTTCCTTCAGCTGCGATTCCTTGGTACGGCGCAACATGAACGGGCCGACCCGTTGGCGGAGGCGCTTGAGGGCGTCCTGGTCCTGCAATTCTTGGATGGGACGGCCGTAGCGGCGGCGGAACGTTTCGGCATCCCCCAAAAAGCCGGGCATCAGGAAATCAAAGATGGACCACAACTCGTGCACGCCGTTTTCGAGCGGCGTGCCCGTGAGCGCGATCCGATGCTTCGCCGGCAGCAATTTGACCGCTTTTGCCGTGTTCGTGCCCGCGTTCTTGATGGAATGCGCCTCGTCGAGGACCATGATCGAAAAGGAGGCGCCAGCCGCGTGATACACGGGCAGGTCGCGTTGCAGCAACGAATACGAGGTAATGAGGACATCGACCGTCGCCCGGTCCTGGATCGCTTGGGTACGCTCGCCGATCATCCCATCGACGACACGGACGCGCAGGTCTGGCGTGAATTTTTTGGCTTCGAGGGCCCACATCTGCATCAGTGATTTTGGACAGACGATCAGGACCGGCTCCTTCAACGAAGTACGTTGCGATTCGAGGAGCGTCAGCACCTGGAGCGTCTTGCCCAAACCCATGTCGTCCGCCAGGACGCCGCCGAAACCGTATTTCTGCAGGAAAAGCATCCAGGCCACGCCATCACGCTGGTATGAACGCAGGATCGGCTCGAGGTCCGGCGGCAACTCCGGGGCCGCCAAGAGCTTGCCGTGCTGGGTCTCGGCGACGAACCGCTGGAACCGCTCATCCATTTCGCCCAGACGCTGGCGGCGCGACTGCTCGAATAACGCCAAGAATCCCGGGGCCTCATAGAGCGGAATCGTGAAGCCGTCTTTGGTTTGCTTCGCGCGGCCGATGACCTCGACCATCTGCGTCAGCTCCTGCTGGTTCTGGATCTCGACGAAACGGCCATCCGGCAGGCGCAAGAAGGGGCGCCCGCGCAAGACCATCTGTTTCACGTCATCCAGCGAGACGTCCATATCGCGGCAATGCAGGCGCACGGAAAACTGGAACAGGTCGATGCCCGACGACAGGCGCGAGTTCCAGACGCCTTCGATCGGTTCTTGCACCACGCGCATGATCTCTTCCGCGGACGGATCGAGCGTCACGGGATACCGGAACTCGATTTCGGGATACGTATCCTTGATGAACAGATAGATCTCCTCGCCCTCGAGGCGCACCGCCCCATCCGGATCGACGCGGCCATCCGCCAAGCGTTCACGGAACCATTGGCAGGCCTCCTGCTCCGCGTTCGCGTCACGCAGCGGCTTATGGACGCCGCGCTCATCCTCTCGCTCGTAGGTCGCTTCCGGGGCGAAAAGGGATACCTCAAACGGACCGTACTTGGCTTCGGCCGTGATGAGCAAGGCGTCATCTTCGAGCTCATAGCGCAGGGAAAACCGAATCTCTTCGAGATCATGCCACACGACACCAACTTCCGGCGCCAGAACCGGGGCAGCGCTGCGGTTCAACAAAACGCCTGCTCCGCCGCGTGTCGGTGAGACGATGGTCTGGCGCGTCGTCGCCGGGGTCGACCCCAAGCGGCGGCCGCTCATGAGCGCCGCCTTCAACGCGGCCTGGCGGTCGTCCTTCGCCTGCGGGAGGGACGGGTCCGTCGCCGACATGCCAAGCGCGACCACGTGCTTGCACATGCCGTGCCGATCGAACGAGCAGGAACAGGCATGCGATTTCACGGTCTGCTTGTTCGCGGCAACGATGAGCTCGGAACGCTGCTCGTTCCCCGTTCCGACGACCGTCCCGTGGACGACAAAATCATTGAAACGGTTCCGTTCGACCGTGATCTGGCGCACGGTGCGAGCCAACGCAAGATCGCGGCCGCCACGAAAGGCGTCCGGACTCGAAAGGCGCTTGAAGATACGTTCGTCGAACAGCATAAGGGATCTGTTCATTATTACCATTAGAGAAAGGTCTTGCCAAGACCAGGAAGGGTGGCGGGCTCGCCATGGCTAGACCGTTTTTGCGGCAAAAGGAATACCCCTCGACGACACCCCATGCGCACGCCCCCCGAATCTCTGGATATAAAAATCCCCCTCGTAACCACTCGAGAGGGACAGGCCCTTCACCTGAAGAACGCCGCGTTGCCGTACCGCAAGGCGTACGCCCTGAAGACCTCGCCGAAGGACTTCGCCTGCCGGGCGAACGGGAGCTGGTACTCGGCGGGCAGGCCGAGGCGCTTCAGGTCCTTCTTGGTGGGCGTGACGTCGAGGAGCCACCGGAGATGCGCCTCGAGATTCTTGGGATCATCGGGGTCGTGGTCGCGGAGATGGTTCTCGACGCAACGGAATGGAGCGAGCTCGGCGTAGCGACCGTAGCCGACGGTCTCATTCGCCATCTGGACCGCCCAGAGGTGATTCGTTTCGTAGTAGCCCCCGACCTGCTGCTCTACGTAATCGTTGAACTTGCGATTGCCCTCGAGCACGCGGCGGCGCTCGGCAGCAAGGAGGGCGCGAGCGGTCTCGGGATCGCGGGCGGCACGCTTGCACCACTTCTTCCAGGAGACCTTGATCCCATTGCGGCGCTTGGCGGCGCGCCAGTCCTCGTTCCCGTGGCGCCGCTTCGAAACCTGGCTACGGAGGTAACGATCCACCCAGATGGGGTGACGGAACGTCTGCTCGCGCACGCCCGGGATAAAGTGCGGGAGGCACTCGCTCGTGACCGACGCGATGAGCTCGCTATCGATCGCCCGTTCAGACCATTCCAGCCAGGTCTCATGACGCCCATCGCGGGACGGCGGATCCTGGAGGCCTCCGCGCCGCCAGGTATCCAGATGCGCGATCTCATGGAGCCAGTACAGGTCCTCGATATATGGATTGTCATACGGGCGATGGGCCGTGCATCGGTAGTACGTCGCGAAGTAGCCCGGCGGAAGATTCCGCATCGGTCCGCCGTCCGCGGCCCGCATCTGGTACAGACCGGGTACGCGGGCGCACATCGCCTTGACCCATGGGTGCCGCCGAAGCTCGGGGGTACGGAAACGGCGAATCGCCGGACCGTACACAATCTGCCACCCCGCTTCGGGGTGGACGAGCAGGATCTTGCCTTCGTTCATGGAGCCTTTCCTTTCTTATCGGGAAGCGAGCCAGTATCGCATACCTCAATGCATTTGTCAAGAATTGCACACGAATATAGTCAAAAATAAGCGAAAAAAATCCATTCCTTGCAAGACGAGAGGATGGGCTCCCCATTGACGCACCCCTTTTCATCTGTTAGGATCGTCCGCCCTTTCCTCAACCCGCCCCAAAGGAGCGCCCGCAGATGAGCAAGAGCCGTGCCTTCTGGCGAAACATCGCCCGAGAAACCGATGAGATCTGTCGAGACGGTCTCTACGAAGCACCGAGCGGCAACCTCGTCTCGATCGAGGACGCCCTCAACGGGGCGCGCACCCACACGAAGGAATTCGGGCCCGATGAGCCCATCGTGCGTCCGATGAGCCGGCAGAAGGGGTCGATCGGGACCCGCTTCGAGGTCACGACCGAGACGACCCTGCAAGCCGCCTCCCGTCTCAGCGGACACGCCGCACACCCGGTCGCGGCCCTCAACTTCGCTTCCGCCCACAACCCGGGCGGCGGCTACCAAAATGGGGCGATGGCCCAAGAGGAAGCCCTCGCCTACGCGACCGGCCTCGTACCTTGCCTGGAGAACTGCAAAATGTACCGGGCGCACACCCAGGGCACCGAACCGCCTCACCTCTACAGCGACTGGCTCATCTACTCGGAACGCGTTCCCGTCTTTCGGGACGACGAGGGGCAACTCCTCGAGACGCCTTGGTGCTGCAGCTTCTATACCTCCCCCGCCCCCAACGCGAACGCCCACTTCGGCGCCAACGCGCACCGCCTCGAGGCGGCACGCACTGAGGTCCGCACGGTGATGCGTCGCCGCATCGAACGCCTGCTCACGCTGGCAAGCCTCGTCGGGAACCACCGCCTCGTGCTCGGCGCCTGGGGCTGCGGGGTCTTCGGCTGCGACCCCGCCATGGTCGCGCACCTCTTCGCGGAAGCGTTCAACCGGCCGTTCAGCGACGACTTCAGCCACGTGACCTTCGCAATCAAGGAGGCGAACCCCGACCACCCCACGGTCGCCGCCTTCCGCAAGGCCTTCCCCTCGTAACCCGAGGGGGTTTTCATGTCACGAACCCTACGCTTCCGCGCCGAGGACGCCCCGTCTTCGCGGGCCGGACGCCCGCGTCCGGCCCCGTTTACACCCTCCCCAAAACCCGCTAAGATCGACCTATCCCCTATGCGGTTGAAGCAGTTGTCTTTTTTGGGCTGGATGTCCTTGGGCGCCGTCGCGGCCGCCCTTGGGTTTGGCCTTGTCCTCCAAAGCGCCCGCGATGAACGCGTCACCCTAGAGGCGCGCGTCAGTCAGCTCGAGCTCAGCGTCGCCCATCACGAGGACGAGAAGGCTCGGCTCGCCGACCAAGCGAACCGTCAAGTCGAAGCCGCAACCCAAGAGCTCACCCAGGCCCGTGACGCCGTGGCCCGCATGAAACGTGACCAGGCAGCTCTCGCCGAAGCGCTCCCGCTGACTCGCCCGGCTGGCCGCAACTACGCGCTCTGGGTCGAAGCGTTTTCGCTGCCGCTCGGCGTCTCGCTGCGCCTCCCGCCCGGCACGCGCACCTATGCCGACGAACGCGGCCTGATCGCCATGCGCGCGAACCAGGCCACCTCGTCACTCCCGTGGCTCTCGATCTCGCCGTACTACGCCGAACAGGCCTCGCGCCTCGAATCCAGCCTCCGCTCGCCGGAAGCCGTTTCCTATCTCGTCGCCGGCAACCTTGTGACCGGCCTCCGTGGCCAACGCGACGGCCAAACCGGTGGGCACACCTATGTCCTGCAGGTCGTCTCTCCGCAAACGGGCGACGTCACCCACCTGATCTGGGCCCAGACCGAATCAGAAATCACCGACACCCGCATCCGCGACACGCTCGCGAGCCTCGATATCCGCTCATGACCCTCGCCCGCCGCCTGCTCGACTGGTACCGGCGGCACGGGCGCGCGCTCCCTTGGCGGAACATCCGCGACCCGTACCGCATCCTCGTGAGCGAACTGATGCTCCAGCAGACCCAGGTCTCCCGTGGGCTCGTTTTTTATCCGCGCTGGCTTGCTCGGTTCCCTGATTGGAAGACCCTCGCCGCCGCCTCAAACGCCGACGTCATCGAGGCATGGGCCGGCCTCGGCTACAACCGCCGCGCGCTGATGCTACGCGATATCGCGAAAGCCGTCGTCGCGAAGGGCGTCCCGACGAGCGCCGAGGGATGGCAGGCCCTCAAGGGCATCGGTCCGTATTCGGCGGCCGCGATCGCATGCTTTTCGCTCCACGAACGGGTCCTGCCGATCGACACGAACATTCGCCGGGTCCTGGGCCGTGTTTTGCTCGGAATCCCCTTTCCGCAGCCAAGCGACGACGAAGCCATCCAAGAAAACCTTGATCGGGTTCTTCCCCGGCAAGCGTTTCATGACGTCCCGCAAGCCCTTTTCGATCTCGCTACGATCGCCTGCACAAAATCCCCGGATTGCGCGTCTTGCCCGCTCCGCTCGACCTGCCCTTGCGCTCCCGGTTTCCTAGCCGGCACTTACGCGATCCCGAAACAAATGGTGAAAAAAGCAAAAGAATCACGCCATCGAGACAAACCCTATCCAGACCGCATCTACCGCGGCCGCCTTTTGAAGCACGTCCGCGAACAGAAAACCGTGAAGCTCGACGCCAGCTTGGGAAAAACCATCGATCCCTCATACGCGCACGCGCATGATTTCGAGTGGCTTCAAGCGATCGCCCAGCGCCTCATAACGGAAGGATTTTTGAGAAAAGAAAACCGAATGCTGCGCCTGCACTAAAAGAAAACCGCCCATAATCCGTTGGGCGGGCAGGACTTGACGGACCCATTGGAGGGAGAGGGCGCCCGTGGAGCGTGGAGATCGAGCGACTCACCGATCGTCCGTGCGAGATGCGCGATCGACGCCCGCACCTCTTCGGCCTTCGCCTCGGAGCACCAATCGACGAGGTCCAGAACGAGCCAGACGATAGGAAGCGCCGTGCCTACGCCCCCAAAACCATCTGGAAGAAAACCCCTCGACCGCCGCCTGCACGGTGTTGACGAGGCAGGTAACCGCAGCCAGGAAATACATGGCCCATCGGAAGGCGCGCGACCGATGCTCGGGGCGCAGAAGCCCAATAAGCTCCTTCGAGGCGCCCGCGAGAACGCGCCTGAAGGTCTTCATGAGGGATTCCTTCTTTTCGTCATCCCAGGGGCTTTGGCGGACGCATCCCCGGAAACCGTCTCCTGCTCCCCAGATTCCGCAGCTTGCGCCTCACGATCCCGCAGCCGGGCATCGAGATCGATCACTGTGCGAAGGCCGGTCGCGAGGGAGACCAGCGCGGCGCAGAGAAGGAAGGTGGCGAGCATGGGATGGCGCTCGTAGGCGTCCCGAGCGAAGAAGATGAGTCCCGCCGACGGGAAGCAGATGACGGACAGCATGACCGTCCCGAAGTTCCGCTTCTCCTCGATGCTGATAGACGAAGAGACGGAGACGCGCTCGTTGCTCATTTGATCACCCTTTATGAGATGGTGGACCGTCGAAAATGCAAAGCTGAACCTAAGCGAAAATGACGATTCCGTCAAGAGGATACCGACCCGTCCGCCAGGCACCGAGAAAAGACGCCGAGCGCGTTTGCCGCGGTCTTCACCAGCACCTCGTCGACAGGCACTCCCCTCACCCGCGCCAAATAAGCCGCCGTCGCGAGCGCGTACGACGGCTCATTTCGCTCTCCACGATGTGGTACGGGCGCAAGATAAGGCGCATCCGTCTCGATCAGCAAACGATCTGCCGGAACATTTTTTGCGACCAACGAGAGCCACGTCTCCGGCGCCGTCCCCTTGCGCGGAGGAAAGGTGATGATGCCGTTCAGCGTGACAAAACACCCTAACGCCAATAACAGCTCCGCTTCGGCCCACGTGCCCGTAAACGAATGCAGAACGCAGCGGTCGCGATGCCCCTGTGTACGGCGCTCACGCAATAAAACCGCCAATTCGCCCAACGCATCACGGCAATGAACCACGACCGGAAGGTCGAGGGCTTCGGCGACGTCGAGATGCGTCAAGAAAACGGCTTGTTGCTTCGCGATCACCTCCGCTTTCGTCTCCGGCGTCGCACGATATACATCCAAGCCCGCCTCGCCGATCGCGACTACGCGCGGCGAACTTTCCGCTAACGCTTTCAAGGCCTCAAATGAAACGTCGCGCTCATCGACCGCTCCCTCATTCTCATCATGATGCGGATCCGTCACATGTGAGGGATGCAAGCCAACCGTCGCCCAGAGGTTCGGCTCCTGTTCGGCGAGCGCGATCGCCGCGCGGCTGTTCGCGAGCGAGGTCCCGATCAGGATCGCCGCCCCACCGCTCTCGCGCAGGCGCGCCAAAACCTCCGCACGATCCGCATCGTAGGCAGGAAAATGGACGTGACAATGGGTGTCGAAGTAACGAAACGACATGGTTATGCAGGCTTTTGGACCGGTTCCAACCGCGGAAAGAGCGGTGTCGGCTCGGGCAACGCCGTCCCTGGCTCCAATTGCCCCCAAGTCAGTGCGGCGTCCCAGCCTTTGGCGTATTCCGTTTCCGGATCAAGTCCAAGCGCGGCGAAGATCTTGCGGGAAGTATCTGGCATGACGGGCGTGAGAAACCAAGCATACCAACGAAGAGACTCGAGGAGGGCATACAAAACGCGTCCCGTGGCCGCGAGATCAGTTTTTGCGAGTTTGAAGGGCTCGGTCGCTTCGATGTAGCCGTTCGCCATGCGGATACCGGAATTTCCGGTACGAACCGCCCCTCCACCCGCAACAACGTCAACGGCCCCGTATTTCGCGAGATCACCCCAAACGAGCTGGAGGATGGCGTTCAGGTCAAATGCCTCGACGGATTCGTCATAGGCACGCTTCAGGTTTTGCAGGCCAACGCTCCCCTGCCATTCGTTGCCCGACTTCGTAAGTGCCCGCTCGGATCCGGCTTGGGCCTTTTCAGCCTCCGTAAGCATCGGGACCCTCCCCTCAAAATACTTCCGGCTCATCGCCACGACGCGTTGCAACAGGTTCCCTAAAGCATTCCCAAGATCGTTTTGATACCGATCATGCAAGCGCACAAACGAGAAATCCCCGTCTTCTCCAAGCGTGATTTCGCGGAGAAGGTAGTAGCGGACCGCATCAAACCCGACATCCTTCGCAGCATCTGAGGGCGGGATGGCATTTCCGAGCGATTTCGAGATCTTCAACCCATCCAACGTGAAAAACCCGTGCGCGAACACGTGCCTCGGCAGCTTCACGGACCCGTCCTCGTTGCGCAACGCCGGATCATGTTTCGCCGCGCTAAGCAGCATCGCCGGCCAGAGGGCACAGTGGAACTTGATGATGTCCTTCCCCACCAGGTGCAGGTCGACGGGCCAGAACTTCGCGAAAAGGGCGTCATCCGTCCCGTAGCCGACGGCCGTCATGTAGTTCAGCAACGCATCAAACCAGACGTAGATACGCTGGTCAGAATCATTTGGGACCGGGATGCCGACGGCGAGCTTCTTGGCTTCGCGGCTCACGGAAACATCCAGCCCCTGCTCCTTCACCGCCTTGATGTAGCCCAAGATCTCGTTGCGACGGCTGGTCGGCTGAATGAAGCCAGAATGCGCCTCAATGTAGGCAACAAGCTCGTCGGCGTAGTTCGTGAGCTTGAAAAACCAGTTTTCTTCCTGGATCGTCTGCGGGTCCTTGTTTGGGTGTAGCGCACAACGCCTGTCGGCATTCAAATCGGTTTCCGTCTTGAACCCTTCGCAGCCGACGCAGTACAGGGCCTCATACGTCCGCTTTTCCAGGTCGCCGGACGCTTGCACGGCCGCCCAAAAACGTGCAACGCCCCGATGGTGCCGCTCCTCCGTGGTGCGGATAAAATCATCGAACGAGATGCCGAGCCCGTGCCATGTAGCCTCCCAGGCGTCCGACATGCGGTCGAGATAGGTAGCAAGGTCCGTTTCACCGGCCTTTTCCATCGCCTCAAGGTTCTTCTGGCTGTTCTCGTCGGCTCCCGTGACGAATCGAACCTCCTCGCCGCGTAACCGATGGTAGCGCGCCAAGGCATCGGCGATCACGGTCGTATAAGCATGGCCGATATGCGGACGGTCGTTGACGTAATAAATGGGGGTCGTGACGTAAAAACGGTTATTCGGCATACGAAGCGGGCGCTAAGACAACGATAAATTCACCTTTCCACGACGTAGCTTGCAACTCTTGGACCACTTCGTCAATGGAGCCGCGGTAGCCTGTTTCGAATTGCTTCGTCAGCTCGCGACCGACCCAGACAAGACGACCAGGGGCGAGCGCCTCCTTCAACGAAGCGAGCGTCTTTTCCATCCGATGCGTGGACTCGAGGAAGATCACCGAACGTGCCTCTTCAGCAAGTGAGCGGAACAGCGTCTGGCGACCCTTCTTGTGCGGGATGAACCCGATATAGAGGAAATCCTCCATCGGGAACCCGCAGGCCGAAATGGCCGCGGTCAACGCGGAGGCCCCAGGCACGGGCACGACCCTGATCCCTTTTTTCCAGGCACGCGAAACGAGACGGCCGCCCGGATCATTCATCCCGGGCGTCCCGGCATCGCAGGCATAGCACGCCGAACCGACCGAAGCGACGCGCTCAAGCAAGCGATCAAGGGCCTCATCGGTGGTGTGGGCATGCACCGACTGCATCGGCGGTTTCGCTTCGATGAAGGCCAGGAGCTTCGCCGTCACGCGCGTATCCTCGCACAGCAAAAGCGGCGTCTCGCGTAAAAGGCGCGCGGCACGGAGGGTCAGGTCCTCAAGGTTCCCGATGGGGGTCGCGACCAAAAAGAGGGTGGCGGGCATGCGAGGGTTGTAGCACGAACGACACGGAAATCCCACCCACCCTTGCCTTTTCCCTCAAAATCCGGTATCCTCCAGCAATTATCCCTCTGCCTTCTCTTCATGAAAAAGACGTTCGGCTCGCCTCGCCCTGGAGGCGCGTGGAAAAAGCCCTCCTTCGGGGGCGCGAAACAGCCATGGAAAAAGCCCTTCTCGGACCGTGGTCAGGGAGGATTCGGCCACGGCGGCGGCTTCGACAAGCAGCTCTTCCCCGCCACCTGCGCCGAATGCGGCACCCCGTGTGAAGTCCCCTTCAAGCCGAACGGCAAGAAACCGGTTCTCTGCCGCAACTGCTTCAAGAAGGACGGCGGCGTACCCTCGTTCGGCCCGCGCCCGTCGAACCGCTCGTTCGGTGAAAAACCTTCGTTCGGCCGCCCATCGGGTGGCGACGCGTCAGTGAATGAGCAGCTTCGCCTCATCAACGAGAAACTCGACCTCATCATCGAGGCGTTAGAAGACTAACGAAAACGCCGTCCTTTGGGACGGCGTTTTCGTTGCGTAAAAGATCCCACCCGATACCCGTGACGTCGCATTTCTGGCATACTAGCAGCATATGCGACGCGCGCCGCTCCTTTTGCTTCTCGCCCTGTGCAGCTGGTCGGTCTTGGGATTTGGCTGCAAGCCGCGCGACCAGATCATCGGGACCGGCCCTGGAGGCGTCCAATTTACGACCCCAGAACCTATTCGCGCCCCGGAACCTCCCTATGTCCCCAAAAGCAAAGGCGATCAAGGCCCGGAAAGGCAAGTCGTGGAATTGCGCCAGGTCCTTGCGAACCTTGAACGGGCCAGGAGCTATCGCAGCCGCATCCGAACCCCGCTCAGCAATGGGAACGTCATCGCAGAGCTTCTCTTTTCGCGCACGGGCGGGCTCCATGGAACCCTGCAGGCCGGCGGCACCACCTCGGAGATCTTCACCGTCAACGACCGCGTGTTCGTACGCTACGGGACCAGCACCTGGCAAGACGTGAGCGGGAACGAGGAGGCGCAGACTGCCCGCACGCAGCTATATGAGACGCTGATGGTGAACCAGGACGGGACCTCACGCGTCTTGCTGCGCGACAGCGCCAAAGTGACCTCGATCAAGGATGATCCGGAAGGCTGCAAGCTGTACACGATCGAGCAGAAGTTCTTCCAACCGGAAGTCTTCACGCAGACGCTCGAACTGTGCGTGAAAAACACATACCCGACACGCGTGAAGAGCATGACCCCGGAGGGCTCGATCGAGATCGGCTACGACCGCTTCGATGACGAAACGATCCTTGCGCAGCCTCCGACGCGATAAGGGCCCGCTCCATGAGGGGGCGTGAAACGCCCATTTTTCGCGCCTTGCCCATTAGCAGTCTCCATGGTAGACTGCTAACCATATGATTCCGAATAACCTGACCGTGAAAAGCCAGGAAGCGCTGCGCATGGCGCAGGAGGCGGCGGTGGAATACCGGCATGGGACACTGGAGGCGCTCCACCTCCTGTTTGGACTGCTCGGGCAGGAAGAGGGCGTCGTCCCCACCCTCGTGAAAAAGCTCGGGATTAACGTGACCGGCCTCCTTGAGGACATCCGGCAGAACTTCGAGCGCATGCCACGGCAGATGCAGGGCGGCGTCGCGCAGATCGGCCTCTCGAACGAGCTCGTCCGGACGCTGCAGCGCGCCGAAAAGGTGGCGCGCTCCTTTAAGGATGAATTCATTTCGACCGAGCACCTCTTGCTCGCCCTCATCGAAACGGCCTCGCTCGGCCCGGAGCTCAAGCGCATCGGCATGACCGAAGAAGCGGTCCTGAAGGCCCTCAAGGACGTGCGCGGCAATGCGCGGGTGGAATCGGCCGATCCGGAACAGTCGTACCAATCCCTCGAAAAATACGGGCGAAACCTCACGGCCCTCGCCCGGCAGGAAAAGCTCGACCCCGTCGTCGGCCGCGATGAGGAGATCCGCCGCGTGATGCAGATCCTCTTGCGCCGCACGAAGAACAACCCGGTGCTCATCGGCGAAGCGGGGACAGGCAAGACAGCCATTATCGAAGGCTTGGCGCAGCGGATCACGTCAGGCGACGTGCCGGAATCGCTGAAAAACAAGGAACTCGTGGCATTGGACGTGGGCTCGCTCGTCGCCGGAACCAAGTTCCGCGGTGAGTTCGAGGAGCGCCTCAAGTCCGTCATCAAGGAAGTCGAGAAGTCCGCAGGGAACGTGATCCTGTTCATCGACGAGCTCCATACGCTCGTCGGCGCGGGCGCTTCGGGACAAGACGGATCGCTGGATGCCTCGAACATGCTCAAACCCGCGTTGGCGCGTGGCGAACTGCGAGCCATCGGCGCGACGACGCTCCAAGAATACCAAAAACACATCGAAAAAGACCCGGCCCTCGCCCGCCGCTTCCAACCCGTCTATGTCGAGGAACCGTCGGAAGAGGACACGCTCGCGATCTTGCGCGGCATCAAGGACAAGTACGAGGTCCACAACGGGGTACGCATCACCGACGGGGCGCTTGTCGCTGCCGTCCGCCTGTCGACCCGCTACATCTCCGACCGTTTCCTCCCCGATAAGGCCGTCGACCTCGTCGATGAGGCCGCCGCCGGCCTCCGCATGCAGATCGACTCGATGCCGGAAGAGCTGGACAGGCTGAAGCGCGACCTGATCCGTCTCGACATCGAGAAGCGCGCCCTCGCGAAAGAGGAAGACGCGGAGTCGGCGGAACGCCTCCAGACCATCGAACGTCAAATCGGGGAAACCAAGGAACGCGCCAACGAGCTCGAACTTACCTGGACATCCGAAAAAGAGCTCATCCAGGTACTACGCGACAGCAAGAAAGCCCTCGAGACCGCCAAGAGCGAAGCCGAGATCGCCGAACGCAGCGCCGACCTCGAAAAAGCCTCCGAAATCCGCTACGGCAAGATCCCCGCGATCGAGCGCACCCGCAAGGAAGCCGAAGAAAAGCTGCGCGCGTTCCAAGGCAAGCGCGGCCTCCTGAAGGATGCCGTCACCGAAGAGGACATCGCCCACGCCGTATCCCGCTGGACCGGGATCCCCGTCCAACGCATGCTGGCCACGGAAGCCTCAAAATTGGCGCACCTCGAAGAGGAATTGCACAAGCGCGTCATTGGACAAGACGAGGCCGTCAAAGCCGTCGCCAACGCCCTCCGGCGTTCGCGTGCGGGTATCGGCGAGGAAAAGCGTCCGATCGGGTCCTTCCTGTTCCTCGGTCCGACAGGGGTCGGCAAGACGGAACTCGCCAAAGCCCTCGCTGAAAGCCTCTTCGACGATGAGAACGCGCTCGTCCGCCTCGACATGTCCGAATACGGCGACAAGCACACCGTCTCTCGCATGATCGGCTCACCGCCCGGCTATGTCGGTTACGATGAAGGCGGCCAGCTGACGGAAAAGATCCGCCGCCGGCCGTATTCCGTGATCCTCCTCGACGAGGTCGAGAAGGCGCATCCGGATATCTTCAACACGCTCCTGCAGGTCCTCGATGACGGCCGCCTCACCGACGGCAAGGGCCGTACCGTGAACTTCAAGCACACGGTGATCATCATGACCTCGAACATCGGATCGGACCTGATCCTCGACCTCGGCAAGCGACGCAGCGAGATCGGCTTCCGCCGCGATGAGGAGACGAGCGAGGCGGACAAGCAGGCAAGCCTTGAAAAGCAACTCACCGAACGCTTGCGCGAACAATTCCGTCCCGAGTTCCTCAACCGCGTCGACGAGACCATCGTCTTCCACGCATTACGGCCGGAACACCTCGAGAAGATCGTCCGCCTGCAGATCGGCAGCGTCAGCAAGCGACTCCACGAGAAGCGCCTCACCATCACGTTCACCGATGCGGCGGCTGCCCTCCTCGCCGAGAAGGGATATGACCCGCAATTCGGCGCCCGTCCGCTCAAGCGCACCATCCAGACGCTCGTCCTCGATGATCTCGCGATGAAGATCGTCGACGGCACGCTCGCCGAGGGCGACAAGGTCACGATCGACGCCGAAAACGGCGAGATCACCTTCGTGAAACAAGAGCAAAAGACCGCCTAAGGCGGTCTTTTGGTTATTTCTTGGCCTTGATCCGATCCTGCAAGAAGGCCAGCAACTGCGCACGATCGAGCGTATGCTGTTCCTGCTCACCACGGACGCGAACCGTGAAGGGTTGCCCCGAAGCCTCTTTCTCACCGATGACGAGGGCGACCGGGATCTTGGCCTTCTCGGCACCGCGGATCTTTTTTCCGACCGATTCCGGGGAATCGTCGATCTCGACACGTAACCCAGCATCTTTCAGCCAACGAGCGATCTCATGGGCGGCATCCGCGAACTTGTCGGATACGGAGAGGACGCTGACCTGGACCGGAGCCAACCACAGCGGGAACGCGCCGGCATAGTGTTCGATAAGGACGGCGAGGAAGCGCTCGACCGATCCGAGGATGGCACGATGGACCATGACCGGTCGCTTCTTTTGCCCGTCCGCGTCGGTGTATTCGAGGCCGAACCGTTCGGGTTGGTTGAAGTCCAGCTGGATCGTCGCGAGCTGCCATTCGCGACCGATGGCGTCTTTCGCCATGAAATCGAGCTTGGGGCCATAGAACGCCGCCTCCCCCTCCCCCACCTCGACCTCACGGCCGACCTCTTTCATGATCTCGGCGAGGGTCGTTTCGGCGGATGTCCAAGCCTCATTGCTCCCAAGATACTTTTCGGGATGCTTCGGGTCGCGGACACTGAGGCGCACGCGATGGAAGGACATGCCAAACCCGGCATAGAAGGCCTCGGCGATGCGGTAAATGGCAAGCGCTTCGGCACGCACCTGGTCGGGCCGGCAGAAGACGTGGGCGTCGTCTTGGGTGATCGAACGCACGCGGGTGAGGCCCTGGATCTGGCCCGTGTTCTCGTCACGATAGACCGTCGTGACTTCGCTCATGCGGATAGGCAGGTCACGGTAGCTACGCGGCTTTGAAGCGTAGATCTGGGTGTGGTGCGGGCAGTTCATTGGCTTCAGGACGAACGCCTCATCCGTCTTCTTGCTGGAAACATGGAAAAGGTCATCTTCGAACTTGTCCCAATGGCCGGAAGTCTTGTATAGGTCAGATTTCGTGATATGAGGGATCCAAACACGTTCGTAACCGTATGGCTTCATGAGCTCCCACACGAAATCGGTGACCGCCTGGCGAAGGATGACGCCTTTCGCGGTAAAGAGCGGCAACCCGGCTCCCACGAGCGGGGAAAAGGCGAACAGGTCGAGTTCGGCTCCGAGCTTTCGGTGGTCCCGCTTCTCCGCCTCCTCGACAAGCTTCAGATGCGCGTCCAGCTCTTCCTGTGACGCGAAGCAAAGCCCGTACACGCGCTGGAGCTGCGGATTCGTGTCCTTACCGCGCCAGTAGGCTCCGGCGAGCTTAGTGAGCCTGATGGCACCGATCTGGTTCGCCGTCTCGACGTGGGGCCCGCGGCAGAGGTCAACGAACGCGCCGGTCCGATAGAGCGAAACGGAAGCGACGTTCGCCGGATCGAATTCCCCGTCGAGATCCTCGACGGCCGTGGTCCCCTTCGTCTTAAGGTCGCGAAGGAGCTCGACCTTATACGTCTGGCCGAGGGATTCGAACGCGGCGATCGCCTCGTCGATCGGCATCTCTTCACGGACAAAGGCCGGGTTCTCCTTCACGATCGTTTGCATCGTCTTCTCCAACGTCGTCAAGTCCTCCGTCGTCAGCGGACGGGGCAGGTCAAGGTCGTAATAAAACCCGTGCTCGACGACGGGGCCGACGCCGAATTTCGCCTGGGGAAACAGGCGCTGGACGGCGGCCGCGAGGACATGGGCCGCGCTATGGCGGCGCATTTCAAGGGAAGGAGACATAAAAGAAAAGGCCTTGGCATCATGCCAAGGCCCCCGTTCCTGGTCAAGTTTTGGCTTATTTTACCTCCATTTTGATATGGTCCTGAAGGCGCGGGATCTTGCCGATCCAGCCCGGACGGAGCGTGATGTCGACGGATTCGACCCCATCGATTTCACCGAGCAGCCGTTCGGCTTCGTCACGCGACTTCCCGGCGATCGTGGCAGGGCTTAACGCGGGGGTGTTTTGCGTCAAGCGATATTCGGCCGTGGCGATGACCCGCAAACGGGCGCTTTCCCCTTCCTTATCAACTGATTCCAGCGTGTAGACGAAATCCTGGTCATTGAACGGCAGGAATTCTTGGCCGTCGGGCAGGTGCTGGCGCAGGCGGGAACGGATGAGGTTCTGCATGTCTTCCGCGGAGTAGAACACGCCGATCACCTCCACATCGACCTGGGCCGTGAAATTGCTGGCGACTTGGCCCGGGCGCACCGTCGAGGACTTTGCGGTCGTGTTGACGAAATAGGCGGCGCCGTTGAGGCGCGGGTCGGTGATGCTGGCGGCAAGGGTCCGCTTGGCCTGCTCAACGACCTGCTCGGTGAGGGCTTGGTATGCGTCGTCGATGTTCTGCTGCGTCACGAGACGGCGCTCACCGGGAACCGTGGAAGTGGCGACCGGAGGGGTCACGGGGCTGGGGGTCGGGGCGGGCGCCGGAGGCGTCGTCCCCGTACGGATGGTGAAGGCGGCCGATGATTCGCCGTAGATGAGCTTCTGCAGGTCGATCCAGAGGCCCGGGATGGTGAATTTCGTGGGACCGATGGCGAAACCGGCGCCAGGCTGGTCTGCCGTCA
This sequence comes from uncultured Gammaproteobacteria bacterium, assembly GCA_964474805.1. Classification (GTDB taxonomy): domain Bacteria; phylum Patescibacteriota; class Patescibacteriia; order 2-12-FULL-60-25; family 2-12-FULL-60-25; genus JAGOUA01. Next base: position 42,817 of record CAYYTQ010000002.1, on the reverse strand, counting down.
CGGAAACGGTGGCCCGACCGCCCGCCGGAATCGTCACGCGACGGTCGAGACGGTAGAGCTTGCCGTCCTCGGTAAGAAAGCGGGTGCGCTCGATGAGCGTTTGGGATTTGGAATAGTTGTTGACCACCGTCACCTGCCCCTGCGCGAAGACGCGTTCGGTGCTGGAAGCGCTGGAAGCGGGCATGGTCGTCGTCCCCGAAGAGGTCGCAGACGCAGGCGCGCTCACGGTGGAACTGGCGATGGCCGTCGGGGCCGTCTCCGCGACGCCCCGGACCTCGAACTGCTGGGTCTTGCGCATCGGCAAGTGCAAGACGCGGCCAGGAATCTGGGAGCCGCCGCTGGGACGGGTGGTGATTTCAACCGCATCATCCGTTCGAACCGGCGTACGCCGCACCTTCACGCTCACCGTCGCCTCAACGGAAGACAGCCACAGGATCCCAATCAAAATGCACGCCGTTAGCGCAAAGAACGTATAGGCGATCTTGCGATAAAATGCGGCGTGGGATGGCGGCGAAAACGTGGGCGCCGTAATGGGAACGACGGGCGATCGTCGAGGGCTGCGAACGGTCATAGAATGAGCTTCTGTCAGTATACCACAGGTTGTACACAGGTGCGAACCGATGTGCGAGGTCGAGCCTCGCCAATGACGAAGCGGTTACGGTCAGCGGCTGGGAGCTCGAGAAAACAGAACCGAAAGCCATTGGTCCTGACGTAACGCGTCGATGGTGAGACGCAATTCCCCAGGAGCCACCACCTGCCACGCGGGCGACGGCTGCAAAAGCTTCCAGGCCGGAGGGTACCGCAGGGTCACCTGCTGGGCGCGTGGCGCCCCGGATTGTGAGGTCAAACGCAAGACATAGGCATCCGTGACCTCGCCTGCACTGGCGAGGGAGGCTTGGTCCGCGAGGGCCCGCGCCATATCCGCCGTCGTACGCGGAAGCACGTAGCGGAACGTCGTGGTCCGGGATTGGCCGGGGCGAAGCTGGAGCCACCCGCCAAAAACGGTTCGGCCGCTTTCTTCTGCCTGATCAACCGTCTCGCCCCCGAACGCCAAGGGGACCGTCCCCGTCGCCAGGTCGGGGAACGGCTCTTCCGCCTCGGTCGGACGCTCGAAAAGGGCGCTTGCCGGAGCCTCAAACCCGCTCGCGTGTACCAGTTTCGTGCCCGCTGGGGTGAACACGCGCACATACTCGACGTTATTCGCCCCATGGAACAATGCCCCCGCCACGGCCGTATGCTCACGATCAAGCGCGACATCGGCTTCGACCGTCCCCCGCTCGCTAATGCGGATCGTCTGGCGCACCGTCTCGCGAATGGCCTGGTTACTCTTTTGGCCGGCGATATTGGCCCCGATCACCGCCAGGTGATCGAACGCGTCCGCTTGCGGCCACTCCCCCGTCCAACCGAGCGCACGGACCACCTCCTGCTCGTCGGAACGTGATAAGTAGACCTGGATCTCTTTCGTCTCGAGGGCTTCGGCGGCGATGCGGGCGAGCGCGGTCCATTGATCATTCGGCAATGCCTGCAAACGATGCAGGACCTCGCGGTTCAGGTCGCCAATGAAGGCCTTCGGCTGGTTCTTGTCACGGTCATATTCCAATTCGACTGCTTTTTGGGTTTCAAGCAGGACGTTTTCGGAGGTCACCGTTTTCCCGTATGCGGGCATCTCGATCGGGCCGGTGACCGTGAGGAGCTTCGGCAGCAGGCTCGCGTTGACGGCAATGATCCCGTCGAGGGTGGGTTGGCCGGAACGGCTCCAAAAACGGCGGACGATCTCGGCGGTCTTGCCAAAATCAGGATCCCAGTTGGCGTCCTGGAATTCCCAACGCGCCCCGACAAGCTGCAATGGCTGCGGCGGAGCCCAACGACTCAATAGCTGGCTCCGCAGGTCATATGGGCCGCCGCCCGGAACATCGAGCTTACGGATAGCCCCTCGATCCAGGACGACCTGGGCATACGACCCCATAAAGCCGCCGGAGGGCCGCAATTCGCTCGGGTTCTGAAAGAGGACAAGGTACGTCCGCGGCTCCGTATGGCCAACGAGCGGCAAGGCGAGCGCGAGCAACGCATCCGCCTGCGTCAGCAGAGGACGATAGGCTAATAACAGTTCCTTGATTTGCGCCGCGCGCGCTTGCGCGTTGGGCGGTAACGCTTCCGGATGGATCCGTTCGGCCGCCGCAAACACGCGATCCAAATGCGGACGAGCCTCCTCAAGATATTGTTTCAATCGGACAAGGCGCTCGCTTGGAAAGCCGCCCTGATCGCTGAGGGCGCGATCGAACCCTTCCGAAAGCAACGCACCCGCCTTTGCCGCATCTTGGCCGCCCTCCAAGAGCGCCTCAACCGTCTCCGCCGTGGCGCGAGTCGTGGGCAAGGCCTGGGCGAGAGCCAAGGCAAGCCCATGCGAGCGTTCAAAATCTTGTGCCAGCGATTGGATTTGACCGAACGAAGCCGCCCGCCGCTTGCCATCCGCCAAGTCAAACCCAGACGCGGTCAGCGCCGACGCCCCATCCTGCACCGAACGAACCGACCGCACGACGGAACGGGACCAGGATACGGCCCCGGCCGGCAACGCGACGAGGCACAGCATCCCTAAAAACCCGATCAGCACGCGCGTAACGCGGATCCGCGGTTCCAAATACGGGGCTTGCCAGGCCGTCTCAACCTCTTGCATGACTTCCTGTTCACGTTCATGCGCATCCTCCACGGCATCACGGGCCTGCTCACGCCATCGCATCCAGACGGACCGCAGCGAGGCACGCGCCGGAATCGGCTCCGGGGCAGCGACAGGCATCGCCTCGATTTGCGGCAAGACGGCCAGGGCATCCTCGGAATCATGCTGGACCGTCGGCGCGAACAAGATCGGGGACGTATCTTCTGATGCCTCAGGCGCGGCACGCTCGGCATCGTCAAGTGAGAAAATGGGAACCTCCGATGCCTCAACGGCCGCCGCAATGGCGGGACGCCGGTCGTGCCAACGGATGAACGGACGCCGCAAGCGCGACCACAGGCCGCGCCGGCTCTCGCGGATCGCCTCGTCGAAGTCACCCGGCGTGAACTGGTCGTGAAAAAAGGAGGGTTCCAATGCTTCGATCCAGAGGTCGGAAACATGCACCAAGACACGCTCAAAGCCGACCCCTTCAACAAACGGGGTCTGCCAGCGGTGCATCGTACGATGGAACGGTTCACGCACGTCCCGCTGCGGCCGGGCAACAACCCCTTGCATGCGCACCACGTAGCGGCTGGCATCGTGGTCGCCGTAGGAAACCGAAACACGTCGCGGGCGTTTGCTCGTCCGCGCCTGCTGCAGGACCTGAACCTGGATACGGTCAGCCTCAGACTGGTGGGCCGCCTGAACCGCCTGGCGTCGCACCCGGGCGGGAGGAGCAACGGAAATCGGTACGCCGTCGCGCTCTAAAACGATCTCGAGTTGGGCCTCGAGGGGGGAAGGCGCGGGGACCGGACGCTTGTCCGCGGGTAACGGTCGAGAAGGAGCCTCGCTCATGCAAGTCGCAACAAAGCACGTACGCGCCGGGCCGCCGCATCCCACGTATGACGGGAAGCGGCGTAGGCGAATCCCGTCGGCAGCTCCGCACGGAGGCGCGCCCGGTCATGCACGGCTTCATTCCACTTCGCCATCATATCATCGACGTCGCCGTTCCGAAAGAAGCGCACGCCCATCGACGGCAAGACCTCGCGCAACACAGGAAGATCACTCGCAAGCACGGGGCATCCGTAGGACATGGCCTCCAACGGCGGTAAGCCAAACCCTTCCGCTGCCGACGGAAAGAGGAGAAGGTCCGCATGGCGATACCAGGAAGCGAGCGAAGCGTCGCTCACGGCGCCAGGAAAGAACACGCGAGGCACCCCTTCACGCTCCACCGACGCGCACAGATCGCGGCGGAATCCCTCCATCTCCCCCACCAGGACAAGCGCATGACGCGGGAAGACGGAGCCAAGCGTCTTCCACGCGCGTAAAACCAAGTCCAGGCGCTTATGCGGATATGCCGAGCCGACCGTGAGAAAATATGGACCTTCAAATGGAACTCGCCCGTCATCGGAGAGCGGCGCCTCTATCCCCTCTCCAACAACAACCGTTTTCCCTTTTGCCTTAGGGAAGAAATACGTGAGCTCGTCGGCAACGAATTGCGTGGGGACAAGGAGCGTCTTGGCGCGGCGCACGACCGACCGAAGCACGAGACGCTGTCCGATGCGCATGCCCCACGCAAGCATCCGATGGCGGCGATGCGCATGTGAACTCTCCGGATGACGGAAGAGCAGGAGATCATGGATGAAGCAAACGAACGGCTTACCCACAAATACCGGGACGTTCCAGTGTGGAAAAAAGACGAGATCCGGAGCATCAGAGCGAATCAGCGACGGAAGGCGAAGCTGCTCCTGGAGGCCGTACCATGGGATATCGGCGACGATCGATCGAGCCGGCCGCGGAAGCCCATCCAACTGGGATCGATCACGAACAAGAACCGTCCACTCGAGCGAGCGGTCCGCCAAGAGGCGTTGGAGAAGGGCATAAATCACTCGTCCGATGCCACGGGTCTTGGCCGCCCCCATCATTCGCGCATCGATGAAGATCCGCATGCGGGCAGTATGCCTGGGACACGGGGCTTGGCAAAGGTGGCCGGGTGGCATAGAGTGCGAACCATGTGGGGCGGAGGACGACGGCTCAAGCAGAATAACGATCGTGGGCATTGTCGGCCCATCGGCCGACACGCTCCTCCTCCGCTCGGGAAGGAAAGCTATCGGATCGCCTTTTCCTCCCCCACTCCATCGGGGCGTAGCTCAGTTGGCTAGAGCGCCTGCTTTGGGAGCAGGAGGCCGCAGGTTCAAGTCCTGTCACCCCGACCATCTAAAAACTCGCTTAGACAAGCGAGTTTTTAGAAAGTCATTGACAAAACCGTGATCTTGTGCTACAATAGAACATTCGGAATCCCTTCCGTGAAAGGCTAAAATAAGCGAATTTTCGCCTCCCACGGCGCCACAATCTATGTGTTGCGGCGAATCCGAACAGCAGAAACCCTCAGGGATCCCCATCCCCACCGTGGAAACGGTGCAGACTTGCGGAGCAGAAAAATGTCGCGTGGCAACATCGGTTTTACGCTCGTCGTCGTCAACACCCGCGGAAACGCCACCCGCGTCGCCCTGACCCCCGAAGGATACGCGGCCGCGTTGGCCGATTCCACCGGCACCGGAAACGGCACGGAGTGGTTCGCGCACACCGGGACGGACGTGCGCCAGAACGAGTTCTGGATCGACTTCGCGCTCAAAGACACGCTCGCCGTGTACGCGGAAGTGACGGGCAAGCCCGTCGCGGAAGGGGTCGTCGACCTCGTGATCACGCACGGTGAGGGCGGGACCACCAAGATCCGCGTCCCCAAGACGGTCTACACCAAGATCCAGCGGAAGATCCGCTATCGCGTACGCGAGGCCTCCCCCGAGCAGATCAAGGAGACGGACGCCCACGGGAACGTCTTCTGGGTCAACCTCCTCCCCGGGATCCGGTCAGTCACGGCGATCCCCGTCGAGACGCGGCACGAGATGACCCTCGGCCGCGAGTAGATGGCGATTCATCCCCTCCTTTCAGAAGCCAGACGCTGTCCTGCGTCCCCCACCGGCTTCTGCCCCCTCCCCCCCCCCACAGCGAACCCGCCTGTGGGGTTCTTGTTTTTTATACGACGAGATCAACCCCATAACGCCCTCTCCGAACATTTTTACGAATTTCCTTCAAAAATACTTGACTTCTGATGAAAAAAGTGGTATTATGGTTTGTCACCCAACGCACGACAGACGCAAGGAAGGCAAGGAAAAATGAACAAGAGCGACAAGACGAAAATGGGCCAGCTGGTTCTGCTCACCCTCGCGGGGGCGGAGCGGATCCCGATGAGCCTCGAGGAGTACCGGCGCGTCCTGGAGGCCTTCGACGCCGTTCAGTCCGAAGACGCGGGAGAAGACTGGTTCTGCGGCGTCGATGCCGAAGGGATGCCCTTCCACCTGCCCCTCAGCGCGAAGACGGTGGGCGCCGCCTTCGAGCCCGACCTGCCCAAATACGACGAAACGGCCGTGAAGCTGCTCATCCGCTACGCCGGTGGCCTCGAGAGCATCGAGCTCCCCAAGGAGAACGCGCTCGCGCTCCTCGGGGACGGGAGCCGCCGCCTCGATACCCTTTCCCCCGTCCTCAACGGGACGGACGTCAGCGGGAACCCGTTCCGCCTGGCGCTTCGTCCGAGGGGGCCGAACGCCATGGGTCTCTACAGCCTCCGCATCGAGACCCAGCAGGAGAAGGGCTCCGAGCGGTCACGCTGCTGATGCCAGGAGGCCAGTGAGAACATGGACAATGCCTCGCCGACCGACCAGGTCACGATCCGGCTCCCACGAGCGCTCTGCGTGGCGCTCCACGATCTCTGCCTCTATGCGGCAGGTGAGAACCTCCGCGGCATGCCGTTCGACACGCTCCACGTCCTCGCAGGCGTCCTCGACGAAGCGCGGTCAAGGGGAGGGCTCATCCTCGAAGCCGACCTTCCTCAAGAGCCCGATGACCCGAACGCTCCGGAACGCGCATTCGACGCCTATTTCGCCGGCGTCATCACGGCGACGGAAGCGCGATGAAGCGGACCGAGAGCTGAAGAGGAACAGCCGAGGGCAAAAAACCTCAAGCGATGCCATTGGCATCGCATTTTTTTATTCCCATGGATCGACTTCCGAGCCCTAAGGCGCGTATTGACGAATCAAGCGGATCGTGTTACCAAAGAGCCGCCTTCACGATCCGTCACCTTAAGGAGGACGCATGCCCGGATTCAACGTACAGCTCGGCTGCAAGGGAAGAGGGTTTCGCGGGGAGGAGGTGCTTAAGCAGGAACAGCTCGTCAACATCAACCTGCACCGGAGTCCCGGGTCGACCTCGGTGAGCGTCACCCCCACCGACTGCCCGCACAACACCGGCAGCCACGCACAGCGCTGCAAGGCTGCCCATCCGGAGACGGACAAGATCGGGAACGGGATCTCCTGCCCGTACAGCTTCGACTACCCGTACGCTCAGGAGAACAGTCTCGGCTGGAAGCCGCCGACGGCACTGATGGAAGCCCTCATGAAGGAGCGGCCGCCCGGCTTTCTCCTCGACGGCGCCTAGCCACAGAGGATGACCAACGCTCACACGATGCCAAAGGCATCGTGTTTTCTTTTCTTCCAACCATCCATAGAACCGGTTTTTCAAAGGTTATTCTCCTTTCGCGCTTCGAACCAAACAAAACCCCGCCAAAATCCCCGCCGTCTCCCCTCTCAGGACATTCGTACCCAAGCTCGCCTTCGGATATCTGCATTCCTGTTCAAAAAAGACCCGCTCCTCATCAGACCACCCGCCTTCCGGCCCGACAAAAACCGCTTTGGTCTTCCGTTCAGACAAAACCACCTCTAAAGAAGGGAGGCTCTTCCCCGTATCGCAAACAACCGCATCGGTACGGGCCCTATTCAGGAGCTGACACGCTCCTTGAAGGTCAATCGGCGGATGAATGGTCATCATCCGAGCCTGCTCGGACTGCTCCATTGCCTCCTGCGCGATCGTTTGCAAACGATCGAGCCGGATGTCCTTTTTGATCGTGCGTGCGCTCAAAAGCGGCACGAGGTCCGTTACGCCGATCTCCGCGAGCTTCTCGGTGAGCCATTCGAAATGGTCTTTCTTTAGAATCGACGCGCACACGAAGAGGCGTCGGCCGGCATCGGGCGTCGAGACCGACGCTTCTTGCTCGGCGCGTTTGCGCACATCAACCGTTCGATCAGAATACGCCACGATTTCAGCAACGACCGCCTTCCCCTGCCCATCGACCAGCAAAATCTCCTCGCCGGTCCGCAAATGCAAAACCCTGACGATCTGATGAACCAGTTCCGGGACGCGGATCGCCCACGCCTTGGCTTCCGGTAACGGGGAGAGCGTAAAGACGTGGCGCTTCATAGGCTAGATACGCTTGTCGACGTATGCCTTGACCACGCGCCAGCGCTTGCGAAGCTCTTGGCGCAGCTGGGAAACTTCTTTCTCAGCGGAATCCTTGCCTTTCGCGTAGGCAACGAGGACCTCATCGATGGCATCGTTATAGGCCGCCTGGGTCATGCCTTCGACGGACGAGAACTTCTTGAGGATCTGCTTCTGCAGGAGCGATGCCTGCTTTTCGAGATCCTTCTGCAACGCCTGGCCCTTTTTCGAACGCAAGAAGAGCCCGGCAGCCAATCCCAGCGCCAAGCCTGCGGCAAGGCCGGCACCCGCCGACTTCACCTTTCCGACCTTGCTCTGTCGATGAAACATAGGAAACGGGCGACAAGAATGATACACTCAGCCTATCACACGCTCTGGCCTCCGACCAACGTATGCCCCGTCCCGCCCCTTCCCTCGACATCCTCACCATCGGCGACACCATGCTTGACGTCTTTGTCGAGATCAGCGAGGCGGCCGTCCATTGCAAAACGGACAAAACCAATTGCCAAATCTCTTTCGTGTTCGGAGAAAAGATTCCGGTCGATACCATGACGCGAGTCCCCGCCGCCGGAAACGCCTCGAACGCCGCCATCGCATCGGCCCGCTTGGGGCTAGGCACGGCCATCTGCACGACGATCGGTGACGACCCGGAAGGCGGGCTCATTCGCAACCGCTGGAAAGAGGAAGGCGTCTCGCTTCGGTTCGTTTCCCAGCCGCATGGGGCCGCGACGAACTACTCTACCGTCCTGTCATTTCACGGGGAGCGGACCATCCTGGTCCACCACAACCACTACGGCTATCACCTGCCGAAGACGATCCCCCCGGTTCGGCGCATGTATTACACCTCGTTAGGCCAAGGGCACGAGGCCATGGAGCAGGAGCTTCTCACCCACCTTTCTCGCTTCCCAAGGACGCGCCTGACGTTCCAGCCCGGGACCTACCAACTGCGCCGCCTCGCGAGCGGAACCGCCGAAGTGCTGCGACGCACCGATATCTTGGTCCTCAACAAGGAAGAGGCGGAGCATTTCTTGGAGCAGCCTCCGAAGCAACCCCTGAAAAAGCAGCTCCAACGGCTCCAGGCGCTCGGTCCGCGCATCTGCGTCATCACCGACGGCGAGGTTGGCTCGTACGCGATCGAGGGAAAGCGCGCCTGGTTTTGCAAGAGCTTCCCGGTGCCCTGCCTCGAGCGCACCGGCGCCGGGGACGCCTACGCCAGCGCCTTCACCTGGGCCATCGACAAGGGGTTTTCCGTCCCTGAAGCCATGCGGTACGGCACGGCGAACGGGTCAAGCGTGATCCAATTCCTCGGCCCCCATCGCGGCCTCCTCGATCGCGAAGGCTTGAACAAGGCCATCCGCCAGTATCAAGCCATCCGGCCACGTCCCCTATGATCCTTTCCCCCCTCCCTCTCCTGAAACACGCCCAGACGCACGGGTATGCCATCCCGGCGTTCAACGTGAACCACCTCGAGACGATCCTCGCGGTGATGGATGCCGCCCGCGAGTGCGATTCGCCGGTGATCCTGCAAACTTCCGAAGGCGCCGTGCGCTATGCCGGGCTCGGTATGCTCGTCGCGATGGCGAACGCCGCCGCCGAAGGCGATCTCCCCGTCGTGCTGAACTTTGATCACGGAAAGGACCTCGCCCTCCTGAAAAGGGCCATCGAGTCCGGCTACACGAGCGTCATGATCGACGCCTCCGAGCATCCGTTCGCGGAGAACGTGAAGCGCACCCGCCAGGTCGTCCAATGGGCACGAGCCAAAGGCGTCGCGGTCGAAGCAGAGCTCGGCCGTATCGGGGGGACCGAAGACACGGTCAGCACCCTCGATGCGCAAGCCTTCCTCACCGACCCCGCTGAAGCCGCCCGCTTCGCGAAACAGAGCGAATGCGACAGCCTCGCCATTTCCATCGGCACAAAGCACGGCGCGTTCAAATTCGCGAAAGACCGTCACCTCGACCTAGAACGCCTGAAAGCGATCCGCAAGCTCGTCGATGCGCCGCTCGTCCTCCACGGGGCTTCGGGCGTCCGCGAAGACGTCGTACACCTCGCCAAGCGGTTCGGGGCCGACATCGGAGAAATGCGCGGAATCCTCGATGCGGACATCCGGGAAGCGATCAGGCTCGGCATCTGCAAGGTCAATATCGATACCGACCTGCGCCTCGGCTTTTGCGCCGGGCTCCGCGAGGCCATCGCCGAGCATCCGAACTGGTTCGATCCGCGCAAGCTGTTCGAGCCCGGGCGGATCCTCATGAAAGAGATCGCCAAGCAAAAGATGGAACTGTTCGGGAGTGCCGGGAAAGCGCAGTCAGCTGCACGTGACACCTAAAAAACACCCAAAAGCAGGGTGTTTTTCTTGCTATTTTGCTCGAGGAATGAGCGTATAGGTATGCTCTCCATCCTGCACTTCCCATCCGGCCTGTGCCAGCTCGTCACGCAGCCGATCAGACAGCGCCCAATCCTTGACACGACGGGCTGCCCATCGAGCTTCCGCTAGCTTCAGAATCGGGTCGAGCACCTCGATGGCTTCACGCTTCCATTCGGCCATCCCCAGCCCCAGCACGGTATCCATCTCAAGCAAAGTGGCCCGTTTCTCTGAAGGCAAGACCGACGACTTTGCCGCCTGCCAGACAACAGCAAGAGCCTTCGGCATGTTAAAATCATCTTCCAATGCATTACGGAACGCCTGCAGGTAAGACGCAACGGGCTTCGCATCCGTCACCGATTCCCATGAGAGAAATGTGGCCTTAAGGTTCGCCCGCGCCTGCTTGGCGCCCTCCAGCGCTTCCCAGGTGAAATTAAGCTTGGAACGGTAGTGCGCCCCGAGGCAGAAGAACCGGTAATCCAATGCCGAAAACCCGCGCGCCGACAAGTCTTCCAACGCGTACGCGTTCCCCAACGACTTTCCCATTCGCCCGCCATTCACCAGCAGGAATTCGCCATGGAGCCAATACTTGACAAACAGCTGCCCCGAGGCCGCTTCGCTTTGCGCGATCTCGTTCTCATGATGGACCGGCATCAAGTCGATGCCGCCCATATGCACATCAAACGTCGTACCCAAATACTTCGCCGACATCGCGGAACATTCGATGTGCCAGCCCGGAAACCCGATGCCCCACGGGCTTTCCCACTCCATTTGCCGCTTCACGCCCACCGCCGCGAACTTCCAGAGGGCGAAATCCGTCGGATGGCGCTTCTCCGCATTCTCCTCAACCCGCGCGCCCGCCAGCTTTTCTTCGAGACTCTGGCCCGAAAGGTGGCCGTAAGCCGGAAACGTGCTCGTATCGAAATAGATGCCGTCGGATGTGCGGTACACGTGCCCTTTCCGTTCCAGCTCCTGGACGAGCGCGATCTGTTCGGCGATATGCTCGGTCGCACGCGGCATCACGGTCGGGGGCAGCAGGTGCAGGGCGCGCATCCCCTCAAGGTACTGCGCCTCATAGAAGCGGGCGATGTCCCATGCCGTCTTCCCTGTCTTCGCGGCCTCACGCTCGAGCTTATCTTCGCCCGCATCACCATCGCCAACCAAATGCCCGACGTCGGTAATGTTCGCGACATGCGTCACGTCATATCCCAAAAATCCAAACGCCCGACGGACGACGTCAGCCGCTAAATACGTCCGCCAATTCCCAAGCTGTACCGGGTTATAGACGGTCGGTCCGCACACATACATCCCCACCTTCGGCGGATGGAGCGGCTGGAAGGCTTCGAGCGAACGGGAACGGGTGTTCCAAAGGCGGAGCATACGACAAGGAGACTAACAGGTGATCCTCCAGAATGGAAAGAGGGGGCACCCCTATCCGACTGATTTTTCGCCTTATCCTATATCCTGCCTATCTTCCGGCCTCAGGTGCCAGATCAAGCGCCGACAGCTCACTCTCCTTGCTTTTTCCAAGCGCGTTTGCTATCTTTACCCCGTAATCAAAAGGCCTTCCCGGCCTTTTAAAGACCCTCATTTTCCGTATGAATCCCGCAAAGCAGCTCGTGGCCTACGTCCGCTCCTCCAAAGCGGAACTCGAGAAGGTCGCCTGGCCTACCAAACAGGACGTCTTCCGCTACAGCACCCTCATCGTTGTGGTAAGCTTGGTGGCAGCGGTCTTTTTCGCCCTGCTCGACAACGGGCTCCAGTCCGGCATTCGCGCAGTCATCCTCCGCAAGGCCCCGGTGACGGCCACGACCGAGCCGACGACGATCCCCGCCGACTCGCTCCAAGTGACCCCAGAAATCACGGCCGAACCGGTTCCCGCATCCACTGGCCAGGGTACGACCAACGTCATCACCGACTCCCCTACCCGCTAATCCCTCTCGCTCCTTTCCCATCATTATATGGCTAAGCAAGTCGCAAACTACGGACGGCGCTGGTATGCCATCCACACGTATTCCGGATATGAGGAAAACGTGGCCGAGAACCTCAAGCAGCGCATCGAGACCCTGAACATGCAAGACTACGTGTTCGGTATCCTCGTCGCAAAAGAAAAGAAGGTGCGCCTGAAGAACGGCAAGCGCCGCGTGATCGAGGAAAAGATCTATCCCGGCTACGTGCTGGTGGACATGATCGTGAACGACGAATCCTGGTATGTGGTGCGCAACACCCCTAACGTGACAGGCTTCATCGGCACGGGCACCACCCCGACCCCGCTCGCCGAAAAGGAAGTCGAAGCCATCCTCAAGCGCGTCACCTCGACCGAGGCCAAGCCCGAAACGACAGTTGACCTCAGTGAGGGCGTGGCCGTCACCATCGTCGAAGGCCCATTCAAGACATACGAAGGCAAGGTCAGCGAGGTCGACGCCCAGCGTGGCAAGGTGAAAGTCCTCGTGAACATGTTCGGCCGTGAAACCCCGTTGGAGCTGGACTTCCAGCAGGTGCGGAAGATCTAAAAGAAGGCTTCGGCCTTCTTTTTGATGCACCCCGCGTGCGTGCCCCCCGAAACCACGATACTTGGCTGCATACTTGACATTTTCCCCTAGTTCGGTATATTTTGCCAAGTCCATTCCACAGGACACGAAAGGGAAAACCATGGGCGACCACGACGATCCGCGCGACAGGGAAGAATGGGAGCGCGAGCATTCTGCATGGCGCAACCGCGTCCAGCAGGAGCTGGCAGTGAAAACGGACTACTGCGTCTTCAAGGTCCGCGCCGTTCCATCGAACGAGATCACGCTGACCCTGCCGATCGCCGATGCACTCGGAGATCCGTCTCCGAGCGGCGCAGCGAAGGACGCGACCCTGGTCGTGATGTGCGCAGGGGTGCGCACCTATGGCATCCTCTGGGACGGCTTGTTTCAGGTCGAATGCGAAGAGGATGATGGCTCGTGCATCCTCAAGTTGAGGGGAGGGATCACGATCGAGTCGCCCGGCAACAAGCGCTCCCCCGTCTTGCAGGCGCTGAACCTGTACCCCCTCATCATCCGGCACGGCGAGAACGCCTTCGTCGTCGCCATCGCCCCTGAAGCGATCAGGCAGATCAAGAACGCCACCAACCCCGTGCCCCGACCCCCACCCGAGACCCTTCGGGCTTTTCTCTTTTTTAGGGAACCCTTGCCTTTTTCCCTATCTTCTGCTTAAATATCCCCCATCAGGACCGGGGAGGCTCGTCCGCCCGAGCACGCTTCTCGCCCCGGCCCGTTGATTCAAGATGGGCGCGACGTCTGAATCATCCTTATGGCAAAGAAAATCAAGGCCCTCATCAAGGTCCAAGTCATCGGTGGCAAGGCGAACCCGGCTCCCCCGCTCGGTCCGGCCCTCGGTCAGCACGGCATGAATATCGCCGAGTTCTGTCAGAAGGTCAACGCCGCCACGCAAGACCGCGCCGGCGAGGTCGTTCCGGTCATCATCAGCCTGTACGAGGACCGCTCGTACACCTTCATCCTCAAGACGGCCCCGGTCGCCGAGATGCTGAAGAAGGCCGCCAAGATCGAGAAGGGCTCCGCCAAGCCGCACACCGACAAGGTCGGCAAGGTCACCAAGGCCCAGGTTCGCGAGATCGCCGAGAAAAAGCTCAGCGACCTCAACTGCACGTCCATCGAATCGGCCATGCGCCAAGTCGAAGGCACGGCGAAGAACATGGGGCTCGAGATCGTTGGGTGAAGAGGAAACCGCCGTTTGGCGGTTTTTTCGATACATCGAACGGCGTGATACTTGACAAAGAAGAGGTTCCTTGTAAGATTCCTCGTCGATCGACCACCCACGTTCGCACGGAAAGGAAAGCGCCATGTTCAAGAAGCTCCTCCGCCACCTCCCCGGCTTCGGCAACGTCCACGTCTTCTGGTACCCGAAGGACCTCCGCATCAAGCCCGGCGACCCCGGAAGCGGCGCGAACACCGAGATGAAGGGCTTCGCCACCTACCTCGGGATGATCTGGTTCGTCGCGAACGACCCGACGGCGCGCGCAGCCTTCTACGCGAACCGGTTCCAGTACGTCTACACCCCGCGGACGGAGATGACGGAGGCCATGATGAAGGACGCGGGGGCGGCCGGCTGAAACGCGTTCCGCGTTTTTTTCTTTCATCCATGCATGCGTAACCACTCATCCCATAAAGACAAAAAACCTCGTGAACCACGAGGTCAGGAGCCCGGACGGATCGCCTGGACCGATTTCCGCAGCCGCTCCCCGGCGCGTTGGCCGTTGGGCAGGAGCGCGTCCGGGTTCGGCTCAGTGAAGAGGCTGTAGGACAGGCGCTCATCTTCAGCGAAATTCGCGGCTGTCACGCGATGATGGAAAGCCTTGCCGAGGGTGGGAAGATAGAGCTTGAGAAGGTTTCCCGCCCCGACGAGCACATTGCCCGCCGTCTGCAGGGCCGGGAGCGGATGCCACCGGCCCGCGTACTCCGCTTCGAGACCCGGAGCCGCACCGCCACCGTAGAGCGTCAGCAGGCCAAAGTCATAATGCTCGGGGAACAGGACCCGGGTAGGGTCACCGCCTGCGAGATAGCGACTGCAGCGGAGCATGTGCTCACCCTCCTCGGCATCACGCGCGAGCGACGTGTCGAGGGCACGGTCGAGATGGAGGAAACAGGCCTGTGCCACGGCCTCAAGAGTCTCATGTGCCGCCTCGGCGAGCAACCGGAAGCGGGGCGCATCGTCCGGAAAGACGTTCTGCCGACGGCACGGCGCGAGGACGTCCCAGAATTCGCGCTCGGCATCAGGACCATACCGTGCCACCCGCTCGACCCCAGGACGCGTATATCCCGCCGAACACAGGCCGATTTTGTCGTACCGCCGCTTCTCTTCGAGGGGGCGGCGGAGCTGGAGACGCGCCTCGCGAATCAGCGCCTCCGCGAGGTCTGGCGGGAACGCGCTCGTCAGGACGAATGCACCCATCTGTTCGAGCGCCTGCCGGATCCACCAGGGCGAGAGCTCGGCGAGCGGGAGCGTGGGCAGGTGGAGGCAGCAGGCCTCAGGATCGACCGCTGCGAGTACCCGCACGCGTTCTGCCACCGTTTGAGCATCCCTCCCGATCCGCAGGTCCGGCGCGAGATCCGCGAGCGGACGGAGGACGAACAGCCGCTCCGCGAGCCGCGGGTGCGGCAGGGTCAGTTTAGGCGACGTGATCGCCTCGCCATCCGTCCACAGCAGGTCGACGTCGATCTCACGCGGACCGAACCGGTCGCGCGGCTGGCGGCCGAGATCCGCCTCGATCCGCTTCGCGAAGGCGAGCAGGTCCGACGCGGAGCCGTCCCATTCGCCGCTCGCGGCGAGGTTGAGGAATGCGGGCTGATCGGTGAGACCAACCGGCCGCGTCTCGTAGAACGGCGAGGCGACGAGGCCCGAGGCCCTCGTCCGCAGCCGCTCGAGGGCGCGCCAGACCTGCGCCTCACGCGCACCAAGATTGGAACCCAGTCCGAGAAACACCTTCATCACATCACCTCCGATCGATCGAACGTGCGCGAAACCCCCACGAAGGCGCAGTCCGGAAGCTTCTCCGGCTTACGCGCCTGCACCGTCACCGCAAGCACGCGCCGATCCGCGAAACAGATCAGCGCGACCGCCTCGGCGAGCGTCTCGAGCAGGACGAACTCCCGCTCCGCGACCAGCCGCCGTACGTCGCGATGGATTGACGCATAATTCAGCGTCTCCCCCAACGCATCCCGCCGGATCGGCACCGCCCCCAGCTCGCACGAGATATCGAGCCGCACCCCCTGCCGCACCATCCGCTCCCCCTTGGGCGCGCCGATGTGGCACGAAACCACGAACCCTTCGAGAAACACGGTCGTCTTCGCCACGGGGCACCTCCTTGGATCACCTGCATGCATACAGCCTGAGAAAAAGAAAACGAAGCCGAAAGAAACAGGCTCCGTAAAAAAGCACTGACGTTAGAAAAAACTGGACCAGGTCTTGAGCGTGCGACACAAAAGCATAGGGGAATGGTATCGGGATGGAGAGGACCAGTCAAACATTCCGCCACGGCGAGGAACGCCGCCTCCTTTCGTCTTGGGGACGCTCGATGTCCGGACTGGATTGCTTCGTCCAGGCGTTCCTCGCAATGACAGCAAGAGAGTCCCCCGTCCGAGTCTTCTTTTTTGATTATCTTCTTCCTTTCCCTCCCCCGTAGCTCCCCGGCGGGGGGGGGGGGGGGGGTTGTGGGGGGGGGGGGGGGGTGGGGGAAGGGCGAACAGAGGAGCGGTCCATCCCAGGAACAGGAAGCGAGTTCTCGAGCCCAAAAAAGGGCACCCGCCCGCCGGGGACCGGCCCGCCCGAGCGGGAAAGGGCGGGCCTTTGGGGCGCCAGCCCCAAAACCCCCTGGCCGGTCAGGCCATTTATTGACAAAAGAAGTCCATTTTGCTACCCTCACCCCATTAATCCCTAACGTGGAAGGAAGCCTCCTTTTTAAGGACTTCCGTTCATACCACTATGGCCCACAGCAAACGCTACACCACCCTCAAGGCGAACATCGACCGCAAAAAGCTCTACAAGCCCGAGGAAGCCCTCGCCTTGGCGAAGCAGACCGCGACCACCAAATTCGACAGCACCATCGAGGTCCATCTCAACCTTGGCATCGACGTCAAGAAGGGTGACCAGCAGGTGCGCGCGACCATCATCTTCCCGCACTCGATCGGCAAGACCAAGAAGGTCATCGCGTTCGTGAGCGGCGACAAGGAGAAGGACGCCCGTGATGCGGGTGCCGATATCGTCGGTGGCGAAGAGCTCATCAACGAGATCGCCCAGTCCGGCAAGATGGACTTCGACGTCGCCGTCGCGACGCCCGACATGATGGCCAAGATGGCCAAGGTCGCAAAACTCCTCGGTCCGGCCGGCCTCATGCCGAACCCGAAGACCGACACCGTGAGCGCGAACGTCAAGAAGATGGTCGAGGACATCAAAAAGGGGAAGGTCGCCTTCAAGAACGACCAGACCGCCAACATTCACCAGGCGATCGGCAAGGCCTCGCTCGACGCGGCAAAGCTCCAGGAGAACTTCCAGACCCTCCTCGACGCCGTGAAGAAGGTGAAGCCGGCCTCCTCGAAGGGCGTCTTCCTCAAGAGCGTCACCGTGACTTCGACGATGGGCCCGGGGATCAAGGTTGATCCGGCGCTCGTCTAACGCGACAGAAAAAACCGCCTCTGGGCGGTTTTTTCGTAAAGGCACCTGCAAAGAAAAATGACAGTTTGGATTGATATGATCCATCGCCGCTTAATCCTTGCTAAGGTTTCCCTGCCCGAACGCCGGAGAGGAGAATGGCATGGCAAAGACCCCAAAACACGAGCGACGCTCAAACGCATCGCGAGCCATCCGGGCCGCCCGCGGAGGGAGCGTGATCGAGCGCCATCTGCGGGACGTCGAGCGAATGACCCGCCTCATACGCAGCATGCCGTTCGCCCCGCGCCTCGCCGAGCGGTTCGGGATGCTGCTCGACCGGCTGTACCATGAGACGATCAAGGAACCCCTGTTCACCGCGAATCACCTCTGGTTCCTCATCCGCACGGACGAGGAACTGGAGCGCTTCCTGAGCGCGTTTCGGGCGATGGCGAGGCGCTATGAACGCGTTCCTCGCTACCGCAAGCTCATTCTCTGCGTCTACAAGGGCGTTTCTGCGCCGACGCGGGAAGGGCTAGGCAACCTGCACTGGTTTCGCCATGCCGGACACGGGGTCCGAAGCTTCCTGGTCGAGAACCTGGAAGATATTCGCGACATCCCGTCGGGGCGGATTCGAAACCCCGAGCACCAGTGGCGCATCTCCGTCCTCCACACACTCCGGAGCGAAGCGAGAGTGATGGGCTGGGACCAGGAGCCGGCGACCGATGCGGAAGAGGCGCGTCGGCAGGAACGCTACTGGGTGGATACGCACCAATGGCTGCTGGGAAACCGTCATTTCGGAGTGCACGGCATCAACGTAAAATGGCAGGCTTCCGACGAAGATACCTCAAGCCCCTAACCGCACTAGCGGTTTTTTTATAGAGCAAATCCCGTGATCAAGCCGCATTGCAGCGCCCTCAATCGGTTGTTATCCTGCTCGCATATGCGTGAATACCCGTTACGTGAGCGAGGCGTTGTTGAGAACGTCAAGCCCGATCATGATGAACAGCTGCACGCAGAACTCCTTTTTGAGGACCTGATCGGAGGGACGCCATGGGAATCGACTCACGCAGAGGATTTGTGCGATCGAGACGGAAACACTTTTCACTACGATAAGAGGTATGCAATAGAGTACTTGTTACGCTCGATGATCAAACGCGCGGGCTGGAAAATCTCCGAAGACCACATTTTCGATGCCGAGAACGGGACGGATTCGCACCCCATGGGCAGCTTTGAAGCGATCGTATACAAGAGCCTCCTAGCTCAATCACCGTCGACGTCTGAGCCATTTTTTGACGCAGATGCCACAGATGGGGAGCTGGTTCTCAGCTTCACGTACGAAATAACAACCATCGACGATCAGCTTCTTTTGACGATTTCCAATATAGCAGCCGTCAGTACCGAAGCTCCGGACAGCGTCACAGAGCGCACGCCGTCGATCACCTCATTGACGTTTCCAAGCCGGACGTACTCTTACCAAATCCACCCAAACGTTCGTAGACGAGCGGAAGATGCAATCGCTTCTCGCAAACAAGAAAAAGAGCGTTTTCAGGACGCGCTTCGACACGTACGCGCCAGGGCTCTTGCTCACCAGAACGCGAACGGAACCCCGTGGGAATTAAGCTATTCACAATATGCTTCTGATCAAGATATGCGGAAGCTGGTGACCTGGCCGACGCAGGCCCATTACGCACGCGTAATCGTGCCTGTAGCCGAGGTGCAGCGGGTAGGTCTTGCCTTCTTTTTCGACAATGGAAGCATGGTTGATTACTACGAGTTTACCTTGAATTGAGACATTTTCACATCATATGCCCGAAACCGGTGCCCTTCCCTATCAGCTCCTGAAACAGGCGGCGGAAGCGGGATACATAAACGGGTTGAACCTCGCGCACCTGCAACCCTCTTCACTCGACCTGTCGCTTAGCGACACGTGTTTTGAGGTGCGCGGTTCGGCGCTGCCGGCAAACGGCGAGACAGTCGAGGCAATGATGACGCGGCACGCGATTCGCCCACACGACCTCCGCAAGCCGCTGCAAGTCGGTTCGGTGTATCTGGTGCGGCTAAACGAATCGCTTGCCCTTCCGGACCTCCTCCACGCACGCAGCAGCAACAAAAGCTCGTCAGGCCGCATTAACCTGCGGGGACGGCTATTGGCAGATGGCGTCGCCTCCTTCGACGAGGTTCCGGCCGGCTATCGTGGCCCGCTTTGGATCGAGCTCATCCCCATGTCTTTTGCGATCCGCGTACATCCCGGGGATCGGATCAACCAATTGCGTTTATTTGCAGGCGAATCCTGCCTGAACCGAATCGAGCACCGGATCGCCTTCGACCAGCACCGCCTTCTCCGCCGTCTCGACGGGACCTCGCTCGAAGCCAGGCCTGAAACGGTCGGCCGGGGCATCACCATGACCATCGACCTTTCGACCCACGAAACCATCGGTTGGCGCGCCAAAAAAGCCCACGAACACGTTTTGGATACATGGGTGTTTACACATGCCGTCACGGACTTTTTCGAGCCCGTCGGGCGTAATGCGGATCGGTCTTGCACCATCCATCCCGGCGAGTTCTACATTTTTGCGACAAAAGAGAAAATCCTGATCCCGCCGACGCATGCGGCCGAAATGATGGCGTATGACGCAAGCAAGGGCGAGTTCCGTTCCCATTTTGCAGGGTTTTTCGATCCCGGGTTCGGATGGCACGCCGACGACGACAAGCGCGGCGCGATCGGCGTCCTCGAGATCGAGGCATACAGCCACCCGTTCATCCTGCGCGATGGCCAGCCCATCTGCCTCATGACTTACGAGCGACTTCTTGAAGCCCCTGAAAAGCATTACGGATCCGACCTGGGCTCGAACTACCACATGCAAGAAGGGCCGCGGCTCGCGAAATGGTTCCGGACGTGAATCTTCCCCAACGGCTCCCTTGACGCCTCCCTCGACGCTCGAGGCACCGGTTCCTACACTAGTCGCCATATGCCAAAATTGCTCTTTGGGCTGGTCGGCTTGCAGGGGTGCGGCAAGGGGACGTTGGCAGACATTCTGACGCAGCAATACGGCGCCGGCTATTTCCGTTTCAGCGCCGTGATCGGGGATATCCTGAACCGCTTGGCGATCGAGAAGACGCGCGAGAACTTCATCAAGGCCTCGGTAGCGCTGCGCGAGTCGTTCGGCGAGGACGTCTTTTCCTATGCCATCGAGACGGCCGCCCTCGCCGCCCCACAAGAGATCGTGGTGATCGACGGCATCCGCCGCCCCGAAGATGTGGTTGCCCTAGAACCACTCCCCCACTTCCACCTCATCGCCATCGAGGCGGATGCGAACCTACGGTATGAACGCATGAAGAAGCGCGGTGAAAAGGCCACGGAAGCCAATCTCACCTGGGAACAGTTCCTCAGCGACGAGCAGGCGCCCACCGAACGCGGCATCCCGTTCGTCATGAACCGCGCGAAATACCGTCTTTCCAACAACGGGACACGGGAACAGTTTCTCCAATCGACGCAAGCACTGCTGGAATCGTTTCATTTGACGCCCCGCCCATGATTTCTGCCCCCATCCGCATCACGCGCGTCCATCCCGACGCCGAATTGCCCGCCTACAAAACGGCCGGAGCCGTGGCCTTCGACCTGCCGCTTGTCGAAGACCTTGTGATCCCCGCCCGCAGCGCCGCCAAAGGCCGGACGGGCCTCATCTTCAAGATTCCCGAAGGATATGGACTCTTCCTCTTCGCCCGATCTTCCACGTTCGATAAGACCGGCCTGATGCTCGCAAACAGCGTCGGCGTGATCGACCAAGATTTTTGCGGACCGACCGATGAGGTCCAGGTCAACTACTGGAACGCGACGGACCAGGAAATCCGCCTCCCCAAGGGCACACGGCTCGCGCAAGGGGCATTCCTGCCGGTCCTGCGGGCTGAATGGGAAGAGGGCGAGGCGACAGGGATAGCCCGAGGCGGGTTCGGAACGACAGGCTCTTAAGATCATTAGGATCTGTAACAAAAAAAGCCGCCTAAGTTTCTTCGACGGCTTTCTCGGGAAACGAGATTAAGGAGCGATAGTGCGGGAGCGCACGTAGACATCTCCGCAAGAAGGATCCGGGTTCAGAGTCGATCCGGATGTGCACCCATCCCACTTGGTAGTCGCACGGAAAAAGACCGTAGAGGTAACATGCGGCCCGCCGACATAGCTGCTGGTGGCGACGGCCGTGTAGTCACAAACATCCCAAACGGAGGTGTTGACGGTTCCCGTCGCATAGCAAGGCCAATATATCTGGTAGAGGGACGGATAGCTAACGCTCGGCTCCGTCGTCGTCACACCGGCAACGACAGCTACCCAAACGGCACGCGTTTCCTCATAGCTCGCATTCGTCTGAACATTACGCTTAAGCGTAACGACCGTGCCGGCTTGGCACTCCGCATCACAACCCACCACGTCGAACACCTGGATCCATTCCCAGATGCTGGCGAAGGCCGTCTGACCGAAGATACCAACCCCCAACACCAACGCCGCAGCGCTCGCGGCAAGGATTTTTTTCATAAGCACGGACAGTATATCAAATTGGAAGCGAAGCAGATGTGAATAAGGCGCTCTTGGGGATACAGCACCGACTCTGTCTTCATTCACAAAAAAGCAGGGGCATTTTAGCGATGATAAGCTCTTTTTGAACCTATCCCCACCCTCTCGATTGACCCTCCCCCGCGCAGTCCCCATACTCCGTGAGGCTCACGTTCGAGCACGCCCCCTTTCCACCCAGCAGAAGGAGATTCCCGTGGACAACCTGATTCCGCTCACCGAGACCCGCGACCTGCGCCTCTTCCGCCTCAACGCCCCGCGCCAGCCCTGGCGGATCTACCTGCTCGAGGGTTCGCGGCCCGAGATCCTGGCCATGATCCAGGCCTTCTACTCCCGGAAGGATCTCAAGATCGAGGAAGTGGTCCGGGAGATCGGTGAGAGCGAACGCGCGACCCCTGAACAGCGCTTCGACGCCCTCAGCAAGGAGACGCGCGCGCGACTGGCTCAGCTGCTCGGCATCCACGACGTGGAGACCCTGGAGCGACTCGACACCCCCGCCCGCGACGTCCTCGATCGGTTCCTCGAAGGCCTCGAGACCGACCTGCAAACCCACGCCCAGACCAAGTGGGACACGAAGGCCGTCGCCTTCATGGCCACCTACTACGTGGGCTACGGCCACAAGTCGATCGGCGACTGCGGCACCTGCCTCGTGATCATGGAGGGCGTCCCGCTGCACCTCCCCCGTTACGTGCAGGCCTCGCGCCTCTACAGCGGCCAGGAGCGCAGCACCCGCTACCAAGACATGCGCTCCGGACCGCTCTGGAACCCGCTGGGGACCGAGCTCGGGCAGGAAATCCTCGACGAGTGGGCGCGGCTCTACACGGCCATCAAGGAAGGGATGCTCACCCGGCTCAAGGCCGAGTACCCCGCTCCCGACGGCGGCGACCGCGCGACTCATGCCCGCGCCCTCGAGGCCAGGGCCTGCGACATCGCCCGCGGCTTCCTGCCGATGGGCGGGTCGACGAGCTTCACCTGGACCGTCAACCTGCGCCAGGCGTACGACCACCTGCGGCTGCTCCGCCACCACCCCGACCCGCTCGCGCGCGACCTCGGGGAGGACGCCCTGCGCCTCCTCAAGGCCCGCTACCCCTCGAGCTTCTCGTATCGTGAGAACCACGCGGCGAACGCCTGGACCACCAAGGCCCTCGCCCTCGCATCGGACGCGGTCTGCGGCGCCCAACGGACGCGCGTGAACGTGCGGCTCTCAGGCCGCGATCCGCTGGTCCAGGCCCGGATGCACCGGCTCCTCCTGGAGCGCCCCGAACGCGCCGAGATCATCCCCGGTCTCGGCGGGATCGCTCGGGTCGAGGTCCGCGGCGAGATCGACGTCGGGTCGTTCCGCGACCTGCACCGCCATCGCGCCTGCGAGATCCCCATCGCGCGGATCGGGCTCATTCCCCTGATCCACCGCTGGTACCTCGACAGCCTCACGCCAGAGCTCCGTGCCCTGGCGGAAGCGACCATCGAGCTCCAACGCACCCGGCTGCTGCGCCTCGAAGGCGACCCGTACCTCCTCCAGGCCTACGCGGCCATGGGGACCCTCGTCCCCTTCGAGCTGTACGGCGACCTGGGACCGGTGGTCTACCTCCTCGAGCTCCGCGCCAAGAGCGACGTCCACCCGACGGTCCGCGCGCTCGTCCACGAGATCGCGGACGGGCTGCTCGCCGACCTCACCGACCTCCCGCTCACCATCGACCGCACGCCCGACCGCTTCTGCCCGAAGCGCGGCACGCAGACGATCGTGCACCGGAAGACGGGCGAAGCCCTCTGACCCCACAGGCCAGTCCACACCCCTCCGGTGCGGCCTGGCCTTTCTTTAAAACGAGGCCCCATGGAGATCATCCTCATCGCGGCGGTCGCAAAAAACCGCTGCATCGGTCGGAACGGGGCCCTCGTTTGGTCCCATCCCGACGACCTGGCCCATTTCCGCGCCCTCACTTGGGGGCATCCCGTCCTCATGGGACATCGGACTTGGGATTCCCTCCCCGCCCGCTTCCGTCCGCTCCCTGGACGAAGGAATGTCGTCCTGGCACGATCCGTCACGGCGCTCGTCGGCGCAGAGGTCTTCGGGACGCTGGAAGCGGCGCTCGAACACCTCGCGCACGACCACGTCCCCCGCCTCTTCGTCATTGGCGGCGCGGAGATCTACCGTCAGGCGCTCCCTCTCGCGACCCGCCTCGAGCTCACGGAGATCGACGCGGACCTCGAGGGTGACGCCTTCTTCCCCACCTACGATGACTGGCATCTCGCAGCGGTCGAGCCGCACGATGGCTTCCGCTTCGCCACCTACACCCGACCACTGAAGGAGAACTGACCCATGGGCGTCGAACGCATCATCATGATCGAAGGCGGTGATGGGACCGGCAAGTCGACCATCATCAACCTCGTGGCCCGCTTCCTCTGCGACCGCGTGGGGAGCGATCAGCCCTTCGACGTGTCGGTCTTCGAGCGGGCCTACAACCGGTTCCCGACGCTCGAGGAAATCCGGCCCGCCAAGGTCCTCATCGTCAGCGAGCCGACCTACTCGCCACCCACCGGGACTGCCATCCGCGGCAAGGACGGCCTGCTGCATTCCGGCAAACCCTACACCGTCATGGAGGAGGCAGACCTCTACGCCAAGGACCGGGCCCGGCTCTTCACGGAAGTCATCCTCCCCTTCCTCGCGGTGGACGAGAACCACTGGATCCTCATGAGCCGTGGCTTGCCCTCGTCCCTCGCCTACCAGGCCCCGCGCCTCGTGGGCTGCGAGTCCGTGGCCCACGCCATCGGCACGATCCTCTCGCTCAATGGCAACCAGCTGGAGCTGAGCCACGCGCCGCGCGACCTCATCATCCTCGACCTCGACCCCGACCTGGCCCAGCAGCGGATGAACGGACGCGCGCGTGACCGCTTCGAGGCGGATCTCGCCGTCCAGCGGCGCGTCCGCGGCATGTACCTGGCGCCCGATCTCCACAAGCCCTTCATCGACCAGGGAACCTGCGTGTGCATCATCGACGCCGCGCAAGAGCCCGAAGCGATCTCCAGGGAGATCCTTCGAAGGCTCGCGGGCACCCTCTGAATTTCCCTAATATTAGGGATTTTTTTATGCACTTGCACACCTTGTGACCCTTCGGTGCAAGTGCTACCCTGGACGCCATATGCAACCCTTCCCAAACGCCTGGTCCATCGTCCGTCCGGCGATCCAGGACACCTTGGACAACGCCAAAGCCCTCTGGAAGCTGAACCTCATCGGGGCGCTCGGGTCCTACGTGCTCGTTCCGCTCGTGGCGGCTCCGGTCGGATTCCTCGCCGTCATGGGCTTCGCGGACACGAGCATCGCCAAGATCGGGTTAGCAATCCTCCTCGGCCTCGTTCTCGGCGTCGCGGCCCTCGCGTTGGCCATTTGGTACGGCGCGCACTACACGCTTCAAGGCCTGAAGATCGTCCGCAAGGAGGCGGGCATGATCGATCCAAAAGCCAGCGCGCAAAAGGTTCCGGGTGCGGTCTGGGTCGCCATCCTGCAGGCTCTCGCGACCGGCGCGATCCCCCTCATCCTACTCATCATCACGGCCGGCAGCAGCCTTCTCGCGCTCCTGAATACCGGATTCTCTGAGTCTGCCACGGCCGCC
This sequence comes from uncultured Gammaproteobacteria bacterium, assembly GCA_964474805.1. Lineage (GTDB taxonomy): Bacteria > Patescibacteriota > Patescibacteriia > 2-12-FULL-60-25 > 2-12-FULL-60-25 > JAGOUA01. The sequence goes on along the minus strand of CAYYTQ010000002.1, from coordinate 17,150 downwards.
CGCGGCTTCAACGTCGGGATGGGGCTCGTAGGCGTCGTCGGATTTTTCGCTGCGGGCATCATTGCCGTCTACGCCGGCCTCCGCCTCCAATTCAGCAGCCTCTCTTTCCTCGACCAGGGCAAGCGCGGCGTCGAAGCTCTTAAGGCCTCATGGAAACTGACGGACGGCCGCTTCTGGAAGATCCTCGGCGTCCTGTTCGTTTTCTTCCTCGTGTACCTTCTCGCCAGCTTCGTCCTTGGCATCATCATTGGGATCCTTGGCGCCATCTTCGGCAACGGAGCAATCGGTTCGGCAATCACCACGCTCGTGAACGCGGTCCTGACCAGTTTCCTCTTCGCTCCGACCGCCATCTTCTTCTCGGTCCGCCTGTACGAAGCAGTCCACCAGCTTCCGGCCTTGCCGGCACAGACCCAAACGGCCTCCTCCTAAAGGAGGTCGTTTTTTTGCGTGCGGATCTTTGGTATCATGGGCCGGTATGATCCCCCTTCTCCCCGTCCGCCGGTTCATCGGGCTGTCCTGGCAGCGGTACACCCAGCATCTCGGACGCTTTCTCGAGGTCTCGCTCTGGATGCTCGTCCCGAACCTGCTCCAGGTCGCGCTCCTGTTCGCCCTCACCTCATCGCGCGTGACCCTTGAGCTTCGGACCGTGTGGATCTTCACCCAAATCTTCATCGGCGTGCTAAGCCTTGTCGTGTCGACCTGGGTCTCGGTGCGCCTCATCAAGCTGACGCTCGCGCACGACCCCAAAGAAGAAGGCTACATCGCCACGCACCCACACGTCGGCTGGAACCTATTTTTTCCGCTCCTTGCCGTAAACCTTCTCTGCATCTTTGCGGTCCTGGCCGGCGGGATCGCGTTCGTGTTGCCCGGGATTTGGCTGGCGATCTCCCTTAGCCTCGCACCGTATGTGCTCGTCGCCGAAAACAAGCGCGGGCTCGAGGCTCTCTACGGTTCGCACGCGCTCATCCGCGGCCGCTGGTGGCCGGTCGTCGGCCGGATGCTCATCGCCGGGATCAGCTTCCTCGCCCTCTCGTTCCTGATCCTCATGATCCTTTCCCTCCTTCTTGATCTCGTCTTTGGGGGCGCCATGACCGACGAAGTGGCGCGCCTCTCCCGCAGCCTCCTCATCGACGGCAATGTCACGGTCGACACCCTTCGAGGATTCAGCCTCAGCCGGCTCCGCGATAGCCTGCTGACCAGCTTCACAGCCCCGTTCATTGCCATCGCCCAGGGCGTGCTCTACGCCTCCTTACGGGAGAGCTACGTTCCCGCCAAGGAAGAAAAAACCGCATAAATTCACGAAAAGGACCCTCGACAAGCCGCGCTCTTCGCACGGCTTGTTTGATTTTTCCCTTCCCCTTGTTTTCTCTAGCCCTTTCCCAGGGCGCTTGCTAGCATAGGCCCATGAACCGCTACATCCCGATTATCGGTCTTGAGATCCATGTCCGCCTCAAGACGGCCACGAAGATGTTTTGCCGCTGCCCTTCCGTCCCGGAAACGGCTCCCGCCAATAGCGCCATCTGCCCCACCTGTAGCGGGCAGCCGGGCGCCTTGCCGGTCGTGAACGAGCAGGCCATCCGCCTGGGCGTCCGCGTCGGTCTGGCCCTTAACGGCACCGTCCGCGACCGCGCATCGTTCGACCGCAAGAACTACTTCTATCCCGACCTTCCAAAGGGGTACCAGATCACCCAATACGACGAGCCGATCGTCGAAGGGGGCGCGCTCGCCATCCCATCAACGCTCGCGAAAGACGGGGTTCGCCACGTCGGCATCACGCGCGCTCACCTTGAGGAAGACGCCGCGAAGAACATCCACGACCCCCAATCCGGCGCCACCCTCGTCGACCTGAACCGCGCCGGTGCGCCGCTGCTTGAGATCGTCACCGATCCCGATCTCCGTTCGCCCCAAGAGGCCAAGGCCTTCCTGCAAGAGCTCCAAGCCCTCCTTCGCGCGATCCAGGCTTCCGATGCGGACATGGAAAAGGGCTACATGCGCTGCGACGCCAACATTTCCCTCCTCCCCATCGACGAGGAGGGCCACGCGCTCCAGCCCGAATTCAATCCGAAGGTCGAGATCAAGAACATGAACTCCTTCCGCTCGGTTGAACGTGCCCTGCAGTTTGAGATCCAACGCCAAAGCGCCCTCTACAACGAAGGCGGCCAGGCCGTTCCCGAAACGCGCGGCTGGGATGACGTCCGCGAGGAGACCGTCTCGCAACGCACCAAGGAAACCAGCGCCGATTACCGCTACTTCCCCGAACCCGACCTCCCAGCCGTCGAACTGGCTGCCATCCGCGAGGAGGAACGCGCGCGCCTCCCCGAACTTCCCGCCGAAACCCGGGCCCGGCTGGTCGAGGAATACGGATTCACCACCGAAGACGCCGCCCTCCTCATCGAGCGCGGCTGGACAGCCTTCGCGGAGCAGGTCTTGGGCGAGCTCGGAAGCTGGATGGAAGCCCGTGACACGAGCCAGGCCTCCGCCGGCCAGCTCATGGAGCGCGACGGGCAAGCGATGGCCAAGCTCCTCAGTAATTGGCTTCTCAACAAGCTTGCGCCGATCCTTAGCGAACGCGGCCTCACCCTCAAAGAGGCGCGCCTCGATGCCGAGAACATGGCCGAATTCCTCCAGATCGTCCGTGAAGGGACGGTAAATAGCACGAACGCCCAAAAGCTGCTTCAGCTGATGGTTGAAACGGGTGCCGACCCCTCCCACCTCCTCGAGGAACACGCCCTCGGCCAATCCGGCGACGAGGAATCCCTCAAGAAAGCGGTTTCCGACGTCATCGCCGCCAACCCCGCACAAGCCGACCAGGTGCGTGCCGGCAAGGAACCGGTCCTCAAGTGGTTCGTGGGCCAGGTGATGCGCGCCACGGAAGGTCGGGTGGACCCGAAGAAGGCAGAAGAAGTTCTGCGTGAAGCGCTAAAATAAAAGACCGACGCAATCGGTCAGGCGTCGGCGAGGGGATCGCCCATGGGCAGACGGCCCCAATCAGCGAGCTCGAATCCCGCTTCGTAGAGCAGGTCGAAGAGGAGCAGATCCGTGAAGACCTCGGCGAACACGCGCAGTTCGACCGGCTCCACGCCCGGGAATTGGCTGACGCTGTCGTGCCGCGTCACGAGCACCACCCCCTTCAACGTACGCACCTCGTCAGTCCCCACCTGGACGTCCAGCGACACCTCGAACCCTGACAGGCCTCGATCCGCCGCCGGCACGAGCTGGAGATCGAGTACCGTAGGGATGGAGGCGAAGCCCGGTCGACGTACGTGCGGGTTCGCTCTCCGAAACCGGGCATCACGCTCAGGGAACACCTTGTTGGCCAGGCGCAGCAAATCCCCTTTTGTCATGGATAGGCTCCTTCGTGAAGGTGACCGCCTATTCTAGCAAGAATCGCCCCTTCTGTCAACCGACCACGACACGCAAAAAAAACGCCCTTTCGAATGGAGGGCGTTTTTCATTCTATCGAACCAACCGCCGATAACAAAGCCACTCCCCGAAGGGAGCGGCTTTGGCAGATTACATCTGCGGGCGCGGGGCGCGCGGCGGACGCTCCTCGAGCGGACGGGCGATGTTCACCGCGATGCGGCGACCACCGACCTCCTGGTCGTGGAACATCTCGATGGCCTTGTCGGCACCTTCCTGGGCGGCCATCTCAACGAAGGCGAACCCACGGGGGCGACCGGTCATGCGGTCCATCGGAATAAAGACGTCGGTGACTTCACCGGCTTGCGAGAACGTGGCGCGAAGCTCGTCCGCGGTCATGCGGTACGGGATCCCGCCAACAAACAGTTTGACTGCCATGTGGTGGAAGCGAAGAGTAACTCTTCGAAAATGAACTTAAACGGATACTCGTTTGCGTTACGCCGCTTCCCGACTTGGAAGGACTGCGCACGTTCTTATCCACTCATTATGATACCAGAAATAGCCTCTTTTGTCAATCCGATAAAAATGGCTTGTTCTACGAAAAAAAAGAGCCCCATGTGAGCCATTGGGGCGTTTTCAGGCAAAGCGGCGGATGAGCTGGCCGCCGAGCCGGTAGAGCCGGGAGGCGCCCGTATCCGGACTTCCGAGCTCGAGATCACGCTCGAAAAACGGCGGAAACGTCTCACCCCGATGCCAAGGAGCCATGATGGACGCGACCACGGCCGCCACCGAGTCGGTGTCGCCGCCCATGCGGAGGAGCCGACGGAGGGCATCGAGCATCGAATCCTCCTGATCGGGAGCGATTGGAGCGGCGAGCGTGAGCGCGGCCTGCAGCGTGGAGAGGCCGATCGGCGGAAGTCCTTTCCTCTCCCAGACGCCATGCCGATCATCCCACGGAACGAGAAGGGCCGCCTCGAACAGGCCGCGATGGCCGCAGTCGGCCTCATCGCCATAGGCCGACCAGAGGAGCTCGCGCTGGTCGAGCAGATACGTGCGAAGCCGGGACCGTTCCTCGCGCGGGTGATGGAAGGCGAAATGTGCCGCAAGGGCGACGGCGCGAGCCGTGAAGAGGCCGCAGCGCGTGTTGTGCGTGACCGCTGCCTGCATGGCGGCGAGACGAAGCGCCTCGTGGACATCCGGCTGGATGCCGATGACGCCGACTCCCATGCACGCCCCGTTACGGCAAGAGTTCGGCACCATCTCGGCGACGAACTGGCGCGCATCCTTGACGGTCTCGAGGAAGGCCTGGTAGCCGGGCGCGTACCCGGGACGCTTCCCACCGAAACGGAACTCGTCGAGATAGGCGGCCGCGAACCCGAGGGGCGTCGCGTGCTCCGGACCGATCTCGAGGAGGACGCGCGCATTGGCGATCATCCGCTCGGTGTCGTCGGTGTACATGCCGGGCAGGAGCGGCTCACGGAGCCGGCGCCCGGTCTTCTCGTCGATCTTGGCGACGCCATGGATCGGGTGTCGCAGGTAACCGACAGCGGGATCGAGACGAGCGGCTTCGGCATAGAGGTGTTCATGCTCTCCGCGCAGGTTCTCAACCCCCGCGGCAAACGCGTCGAAACAGGCGACGCGTACGAGGTATTCGTTGCAGCGATTGAGCAGCGCGGGTTGAACGTCTGTCATCTAGTACATCCTTTCCTGATGTTGATCCTCCCCCGAAATCTCGGAAGAGGCATGGGCAGCATTAGCACCTCAAGGCCATTCTGTCAACAGCTTAAGGGAGCACACCAACACGTTGACGGATATGCCAAATCTTGTTAGGATCATTACCGCAAATATCACAAGGAGAATGCGATGGATAGACTGGAAACCGTGTGGCATTTCGTGATCGCACCGATCATCCATCTCGTGAATCGCCTCAAAGACCTGTACCGGCAGAAAAAACTGGCCGGGAACTTGCCAGCGCCCGATCCTATCAACGTTCTGGATGCGCGACATGAGATCGGACATGCGTTCATCGCCTGGCACATCACGGACGTGTACCGGATCTGGGCAACCCGGATTCACGGGAACGGCGGCGATACGATCTTCATTCTTCAACCGTTCAAGAAAAGCACAAGCCTCTGGACGGATATTCTACGTCTCCTGGGAGGAATCGCTGGTGAGGCTATACTAACCGGTGAGATCTGGCCAAAGGGCGCGCGTTTTGACCTCGCCGAAGCCAAACGCGCGTGCACGTCGCTCCTTTCCCAATCATCTTCAACGGTTGCCCCCTGGAGCGCTTCGCGCAGGTGCCAGGTAGACATGACTCAGCTCTACACGGAACCACTCACCGAGGACGAGAGGGCCGTTCTGAATCAATGTTACGATAAGGCCTGTGAGATGATTCGGAATCGACGCAACGGCATCGAGCGTGCCGCGCAAGAGCTGGCGCGCATCGGTTCGCTCAGCCACGGTGACCTGGTTCGCCTGTTCGGCGAACGTCCGCGGTCAAAGCGCGCAAAACACGAACGTTTTGGTCTCATTGAGACCGAAAACATCTAGCGATAAAGCGTCCCTCCTCGAACGGCCATCCATACGCCGTTTTTTTCATGCAATCGAGAGGGTCAGGCCCGTCAACATTCGTATGCCGTGCCGTTCGATCAGCGTTCGGGCGCCGTTTGGAATTACGGTGGACTTGGACCTCCCTTTCGATACCCGCATGGCACGTGGAGACCTGATTGGTTATCGGTACGACACGCGTCCATCGCCGGTGCGCAAGGCTTGCGCACCGCATAAGACAAGAGCGCATATCAAGAGACCAAAGGCCCCTACGTGCCACGATTGACGTCTTGCGATTTTCGTACTAACCTCATCGAGCCTCTCTCGCAAAAAAGAAGGGACCCGTGAACGTACTTGATCGCCTTCTGAAGCTCGTCATGTCACCGTTGCTGCCGTTGGCCGCATGGATCAAGGGGCGCCTCGTGGACAAGCGACGGCGAGTCACGACCCGGCGCGAGGTCGCGATCCACGAGATCAGACATGCGTTCATCGCCTGGCACGTCGCGGAAGTCGTACTCATCCGTGAAGTCCGCATCCATCGTCGTGGCGGACACTGCACGTCGGTCAGTAGCGACAAGCAAAACGAGGAAGCGCTGTGGGCGCGCATCGTGTTGGAGCTAGGGGGCATCGCGGGACAGGCGGTGCTCTCATCACGGTTCCGCTCAGGAGACACGCGGAACGACCTGCGCATGGCACGCGTACAGTGCATCGAAATGCTCCAACGCTTTCCCGAGGCGCGCGTTCCATGGAAGCCAGCCAGGCGAGGACAAATCGACCTGCAGCGCATGTTTACCACCCCTCTTTCGCCGAAGGAGCGGACGGTCCTAAACCTGTGCTACGACAAGGCATGCGAACTCATCGCGCGCCGTGCGCAGGCGGTCGAACGTGCGGCCCGCGAGCTCGAACGACGGGGCCAGCTCTCCGGCCGCGAGCTCGATCGCTACTTCGGAGATCGCGCCATCATCGAGATCGCGAGGCACAGCAAGTCCGGCCTCATCACCTTCGATCCTTAGCATCGCGCTGAGGATTTTTTCTTAGGAGGATAAACGATACGATGCACATTGCTGCGCACGTTCGAAAAAAAATTACCCACGAAACCTTTTTCATCCACAGATGCGCGTGACGTTCTTCTTGACACCCATATATGTGTGCTATACTACACGCATGATCGCGCGCATGGTCGCATGCCTGCGAACATCGATTCCGTACCTTAGCGGGACGTAGCTCTTTCCCTTTCCATATGGCAGCAAAGAAGAAGGCCGCGAAGAAGAAGGCCGCGCCGAAGAAGAAGGTTGCCGCGAAGCGCAAGCCGGCCAAGAAGGCCGCCAAGAAGCGCTAGCCGCTCGACATTCCCCAAGCCCACGTGGTTGGGGAATGTTTTTTCTCCGCATACATATCCGCACGCTCATCGCGCGGATATTTTTTTGGAGGCTCCGACACTTAAAAAACGGAAAAGAAAAAACGAGCCTCACGAGCTCGCAAGCGTCTCACCGGCGCCCGACTCGAGGTACACCGCCCATGCCGCGAGCGTATCGCGGTCGAGGATCTCGCCGGCACGGATCAGCGCACGGAACTCCTTGATCAACATCCAGACAGCGTGGAGGTCGAACTCCGTCGCGTCCTTCTGCACGGCCAGGACCTGATCGATGAGGTTGGTCGCGCGAAAGACGTAGCCCGTGCGGCGAAGGTTGCTGAGCGCGGCGGGCAGGGTCGCGAGGAGATCGAGGCGGCTGGCACGGCAGCCGACCTCTTCGCGGAGCTCGCGTTCGGCGGCGACCTCGGGCGACTCCCCTGCCTCGACCACACCCTTCGGTGCTTCGGTCGTCACCACCCCGACGGCATGCCGGTACTGGCGCACGAGGGCGATACGGTCGTCACGCACGGCGAGGATGATCACGAAGGGTGGGCCCTCCACGAGATAGAAGGCATCGATGTGGTCGTTGGGGAAGCGTAACCGGTCCTCACGGACGCGAAAGCGCGGGTTCTCGTACACGATCTCCGAGGAGAGGATGGTCGGTTTTTCTTGCTCCATGGCAGACACCTCGTGCCGAAAAATAGCGTGAATTAGAAAAAAAGTCAATCGTCAAACAAAAAACCGATCCGGTGGATCGGCAGGGTCGGTCAGACTGCCCGGCGGGCGAGCCAGCAGTCGATCATCTGCTGGTGCGTCTCGAAGGCGATCTCGAGGCGCGTGGGCTCGGCAGGATCGTAGCGGTCGACCGCGAGGGCTTCGGTGTTCCACGGCGCATCGACCGGATGGGCTTGGCGATGGGTCTCGCTCTCCCGCCACCAGCGCTCGATCGCCTCTTCGATGCGGGGCCCCTGCGCGAGGTAGAAGAGCAGGACCTGGTTGCGCGGCCCACGCCCGATGGTCTTGAAGTCCTCGAAGACGTCGGACGGCAGCTCGACGCCCGGATGGATGAGGGCGCGTGTGGCCGGATCGCGGTACTCGGTCTCCTCGCGGAGCTCGCGGGCCGCCGTCACCTCTGGTACCTCGAACGGCTCCACGTAGCCACCGGGCATGGCCCACTTGCCGTGATCGGCGAGGCCCGTGTTGCGGCGGATCAGCAGGAGCCCTCCCGCGAACGCGCAGAGGGCGATCGCGACCGGCTTGGGGTTGGCCCACTCCTGGTGGTTGCAGGCGGGGCAGGTCTTGGGCCAGGTTTTCGTTTCGGGGAACGCATGGCCGCACTCCGGACAGAACTTCATGGGTCAGTCCTTTCGGTGCTTCAGACGGTGGTGAGCATGCGCTCGACGGCGATCCGCGCCCGGTCGGCGGTGGCACGGTGGAGGCGGATGACGTCGCCGTCGACGGCCTCGACAAGCGGATCGGCACGGTCGTCCAGGACGATCTCGTAGCGATGATCGCGGAGACTGTCGCGCAGCTTCGCGAGGGTGTTCTGCTTCATGAAATCGCAGACCGCCTGGCTCGAGACGGGCACGAACGTCCGGTCGGGCATGGCGAGGCGCAAGCGGTAGATCATCCCAAGCTCGGTGCCGACGACGAACGTCTTGGCCGGGCTCTGGCGCACGCGCTCGAGCATCCCCTCGGTCGAGAGGTAATACACGCGGTCGCGGGGCAGGATCCCCTGGTCGAGCTTGAGGAGGCACGACGAGGCGCAGCCGCATTCGGGGTGCAGCAGCAGCTCGGCATCCTCGTAGCGCTCGAGGGCGCGTTCGGGCGCATCATCACCGATGCGCTCGTGGACATAGCAGCAGGCGTTGAACCCGCCATACCGCTCCTTGTAGATCTCGACGCGCGCCGGATCGACGCCATATTCCTGGACGGCTTTCGCGCGCATCACGTACCCGAGGAACTTGTCTGGAAGGACCAGGATCGGCCCCGCATGCTCCCTGGTGGCGCGGGCGATCACGGCCGCGGTGTTGCGCGAGGTCGAGACGTAGTCGCTGATCGCCTTGGTACGCAGGTCGCTGTTCACGTAGGTGACGCAGACGCCATGCGGATTCCGCTGCTTCCAGCGCTCGATCCAGCGATGGTCGGTGCCGAAGACGAGCGAGCAGCCGTGGACATCCGGCGTCCCTTGCACGAACACGCGCGTGGCGTCGCCGAGCAGGATCTTCGCGGTCGCGCCCATGAAATGGACGCTCGAGAAATCGACGCGGGGCGCCTTGGCGTCGCGCACCCCCAAGGCGAGCTTCAGCGAATCGCCGACGAGATCGGCTGCCTCCTGGAGCTCGGGGTATTGGTAGTAGTGGGCGGCGACGAGGGAGCGCTTGGCGGCCGCGAGATGACGGACCTCTTCCGCCAGTTCGGCGAGCTCGCAGCAGAAGCCGGGCGTGTAGCGTCCGGGGTACAGGTCTTCCGCGTTGCGGCTGAACCGCTCGTACCAGATACCGGCGAGCGAACGAATCGAATCACTCATGACATGCCTCCATCAGGCGGGAAAGGGCGGGGGCAAATGGGCCCCAGACCGGCAACAGGCCGGCCGTAGAAAAAGAAGGGCGGCGGAGCATGGCCCTTCATCGAGCGGGTTGAGGGTGCTCAGAGCGTGGCCGTCACCAGCGAAGGCGCCTGAGGCAGGAGCTCGCTCAGCATCGCGGCCTCATCGAAGCGGAAGTCAGGACCCAGGAAGCCCGCAAGCCTCCGCACGTCTTCGACCGCGTTCCCGAGGCAATACGATGCGCCCGGAGACGGGGCCATGTTGAAGATGATCCCCTCCCCAAGCAGCTTCTCACTGTTGGCGGGGAAGGTGCCCGTCCGGGTATCGACCAACTGGCCGCGCAGGCCGCCGGCGCCGCGGTCGAGCTGAAGATCCTTGGCCTCGAGCGTCGGCACGATCTTGCGTGCGCTCGCGAGGAACACGCGCTTGCCGACCCAAGGGACGTCGTAGAGGGCGTTCCTGCACGCGAACGGCAGGAACGTGGGGGTCATGAGCACCCGCAGCACGGCCCAGACCCCCGAAGGCGTGAGCGAACCTGTGCGCAGGTAGTCGAGGAACGTCGACCAGTGGTCGCGCTCGATGAGCGGGAGGGGCTTGGCCGTCGGGCCAAAGCGCGTCTGATCACGGTCGTATACGCAGGGATCACCGTGCACCGCCGCAAAGGGGATACCGGGGAGCTGCACGGTGTAGACCTTGCCGTTCAGCACCTTGCCGCAGCGGTAGAAGCTTCCCGCGACCGGGAGAAGGGCGTACTCCTTCCCCACGCCAAGGGCGTGGGCGAAGAGCAAGCTGCTCAGTCCTGCCGCAACGACGACCGCCTTGGCCGTGACGCACCCGTTGGAGGTCTCGACTCGGAAGCCGTTCCCTTCGCGCGTCACTGCCAGCACCTCGCGATCGAAGACGGCTTCGACACGTCCGCTCCGATTGGCTTCGGCGAGGAACGACTCGGAAAGGCGGCGGTAGTCGACCGCATACCCGTGGTCGGAATAGAGCGCGTTCAGCGGCTCCGCGGCGTCACGCCCCTCGACCACACGAGGTTCGGTCTCGGCGATCGCCTCGCGGCCCAGCAGGCGCAGGTGTGGGAAGTGTGGCCTGAACGTCTGGTAGCGCTGGGCGAGTCCCGCGGTCTCCTTGTCCCCCACCCCGATCACCATCTTCGGGAGGCGGAGGCACACGTCCGGCGCGTGCCGTTCGATGTACGCGGCGAGCAGGTCGGCGCCGGCCCGGACGCGCAGCGCCTTGGCGAGGGTGAAGTTCGTCTCGATCTCCCCCGAATGCATCGTCTGGGAGTTGTTGTCCGAGCGCGAATTGACCATCGCCACCCCGACCCGTCGCTCGACCAGCAGGATCCGTTGCGCGTTGGTGTAGCGCGCGAGTGTGTAGAGGAGGGCGGTACCCGTCACGCCGCCGCCGACCAGGACCACATCATACGCATGCGTCTCGTCCATGAGGGGCTCCTTTCACGATAGCCCTACCAAAAAGGGCCAGACAGACCAGGATCGCCTGGTCGCGCGCCAAGGATAGCAGGTTTATAGAATTTGTCACGGGTGGATGGATGAATATGTAAAAATTTCATACATATTATACGAACAGGTCCACGCTCGGGGTTGGCGCAGAGAACCATCCCCGCTTCCCCCCACACCGTAATTAAGTCGGTAGACTCCAATTATGCGGTTCTTTTTTTCAGTCGAATCAAGAGAGAGGCGCAACGAACAAGGGAATATGAGTCAACCGCTATTGCCTTCCTACAACCTTGACAGAGCAGCCCAAATTTGCTACGATAATCGGTCGACACGAAAGGAGACCATGCAAATGCAGAAGGCACTCGGTGACGAGTGGGCGGACGATCTCGAAACGGCCCGGCTGGCACGAGAGGAGGAAGCGAGAGCGGCGCAGCAACGGGAAGCGGAACAGATCATCGCGAAGATCGGCGAGGTCGTCGCCGAGGCGCGAGCGGGAAGGCAGCACAGCGCGCGCCTGTTCAGCCCGGTCACGCCGGAAGACCTGCGCCCTGGGTACCCCATCCAGCTCGATCAGGAACCGACCGGGGGACGGCCCGCGCTGACCAGCACGGACGTCCGGGGGCGCCTCACGCCCATCCTCCAGGCGTGCGACGCGCGCAGGCTCGAGTGCTTCCTGGAGCCGGTGCAGGGCAACACGGGCGCGCCCGTGCACGCGATCCTTGTGCGCCCCATGCGCAAGCAGCCCTGACCCCTTCCCGCCCGACGCGTGTTGCGTCGCGGCGGGGTTTTCTTTTTGGGGAAGCCTGAAAAAACGGCGCCTGTTTAGGCGCCGTTTTTCTTGACGCCTTCCAAGGCCGTCCGAATCTTCTGGATCAGCCCCTCGCATTCCTCATCGCTCGGCCGCACGGCGTCCGCATTCCGCTCCGCCGCCGGGACCCACCAGATTGGGCCCTTGTGCGCGGCCAGCTCCGCCTCCATCCGCGGGAACAGGTGCCAATGCATATGGGATTCGCTGTTGCCGAGGAGCTCGTAATTCATCTTGGACGGCTGGAAGGCACGGAAGGCAGCCTCCGCGACCTGGGACATCTCCTTCAAAAAGAGCCAACGGCGCTCGGATGGGAGCTGATGGAGCTCGGTCAGGTGATCTTTGGCGAGGAACACGGTATATCCTTTGAAGTATTGGAAATCCCCGAGGACGGCATATCCCGTTTCGAGTTCGGCGATGAGGAAGGGATTGGTCCCTTCTTTGATTTGGGCGATGCGATCGCAGATGAGGCAGGTAGGCATACCCACCAACCTTAGACCGAACCGCGGGACTCGACAACCAGAACGCAGACATCCGGACGGTCTCGGCACTTGACAAAACGCTCTTTTTCTCCTATGTTTTCCCAGGAAAGGCGGAAACATGGGAAAGCCCAAGGAAACCATCGGCAGCGCCTGGGGCCGCGAACTCGCCGAAGCGAAGAAGCGGGAGAAGGGGGAGAATCCGCGCATCGTGGCGCAGCAGATCATCGAGGCCGCGCCGAAGCTGATCACGGAAGCCAGGGCCAAGGGCGCAGAAAGCGCGGAGCTCTTCGGCTGGGTGTCGTGGCACGACGTCCCGGGAACGGGCAAGGACAAGATGGACGCGCTGGCAGCGCGGCTCCGCCAAGAGAAGCGCCCCCTGCGCGCGGACGACCTCACCGGACGGGCTCGCATCGTCTTCGACTGGTGTGACCGGAACGGTCTGGAAGCCTTCCTCGTCAGCGTCGACGCGGGCATGCACGAGACCGAGTACAACTTCCACGTCCGCCCCAAGCGCGACTGACCCGCCGTCGAGCCGAGCTCGGTCCGGCGATTTTTTTATTCGTATCAACACCGCCTTCTTCCTTCGCATAATAAAACGCCCAGGCGACTCGATGGTTCGAATCACCCGGGCAGGGCCTCACTTCGCCACCAGGTCCGCCATTCGGACGCAACCGAGGGGAACCAGCACCTCGTCGGCGGAAAGGCCACCGTGGTGGCCGCGCTTGGTGAACTTCCGCGGGCCGGGCTCGTGCTGGTACCAAACCGTACCCGTTCCATTCGGGAGGATGATCAGGTCGCCGGCCCGTGCGCGGAAGCGCGGATGCGGCTCGCCGCGACCGAAGAGCCCGTCGCGAATGGCATCCTCCGAGCGAAGGACGAGCGCCCGCCCCTTGAGCCGCTCCTTGAGCAGCGCCTCGACGGCTTCGAGCCGGTCGGGCTGGATCGCGAGAAAGCAGTCGCGAGCGCTCCCCCACGGCGGAATCGGTCGACCATCCGCGGCACGACGGAGGCCCTCCGCGACCTCGGGAATGTCATTGAGGAAGAGGGTCTGTTCCGGCTGGATGCAGATATGCCCATGGTCGGCCGTCACGAGGAGCGACACGCCACGCGCTGCCTTGGGCGTAAGGCGCTCCATCAGTTGCGATTCCAGGAGATGGAAGAAGCTATCGAGTTCAGCTTCGTACTGCTCGCTGTCGGGACCGTACAGGTGCGAGATCGCGTCGATGACGTCCCAGTACACGTAGAAATACGCAGGACCAGGCTCGGCGCCCGTGAGATGCTGACGCAGATTCACGACCAGGTCGGACGCGCTCTTGTACGGCACCGGGGTGCTGCCGCGCATCAGGCGCTTGGCGTACACCGAACCAGAGATCGCCAAATTCGTGAACGTGAACGAGGGAACCCCTTCCCCGGCGAGCCGTTCGTAGACGGTCTCACCATCGAAAAGGAGGTTCGGGTCCGCCTTCCCCGCGAGGGACTCGTGCGAGAGGATCTCGGTGAACGGCAGGGTGTAGAAGTTGCGATCCAGCTCGCCATCGTAGACCATCCACTCGAGCAGGCCGTGCTCCTGCGGCGTGTAACCGGTGTGGATGGTGGTGAGAGCCGCGGCGGTCGTCGCCGGAAAGACCGACGTGACCGGCGCGACCGTTCCCCGCTCGGTGATGCGCCTCAGGAACGGATGGCGCTCATAGGCCCGTCGCCACTGGCGATAGCCGAAGCCATCGAGCAGCAGCACGATCACCTTCTCGGTACCGCGCGGCGTGACGCCGGCACTCGCCATCATGTCGGCAAGCGGCGAATCGCTCTGCAGGCCGAGCAGATGTCGCACTGCGCCCGGGATTTCAGAGAAACAGGCATCGCCATAGTCAGGCGGGAGACGGCTCTCGCGGATGCGCTGAGCCACGTGAGCCTGGAGCTTTTGATCGAACATGTCTGCGGCTGTCTTTCGTTGCGTCGAATGTCCCGCCCTTCGGGATGTCGAGCATCCAGAATTTGGCAAAATATCGTTAAACAGTCAATAGATCGCGCACTGAGGTCCACGCAACATAATTCTGCCGAACGACCCGATGCAAGACGCTGGCGAGACATCGTCAAAATCCGCCAGTAGATCTTTCGATTTTGAATATACTCACCCGCCTGAATACCCGCGAAACGCTTACAATGAACTCTCCACTAACTTCGCTCCTTCAGCCATGATTTCACCGGCGCCACTTAGATCAAAGATCAGGATGCCAACGGGTTGGTTCGGTTGAGAAAGGAGGTAATAGCCCCCTTGCCCCATCTGCCGATCTGTCACCAGCTCCGTGATCGAGATACCTTGGCGATTGATACGCGTCTTTGCCCTCTCAGGATACAGAATGGAATGGCGCTCAGCATCCGGTGAGCGAGCCCAGGCCTCTGGGGTCATCCCTTGTAAGTCAACTACTTCAAACGAAACAGGAGAATACCAATTCGACGGCTCAGCAATGCTCCTCGAGCGTGAAAATAGCATAACAGGGCAATTCACTTGGGGACGACATGTCCCCGTCAGCTCAATCGCTGACAACATCGAAGCATCAAGGTTCGGTCCGTCCTTTGGAATCGGTAACCCAAATCCCCGAACGATCAGATGCTCTTGGCCTGCGAGCGCGCGGCGCTCAACGCGCGCAGAAAAGTCACCGCCAGCCATCATTAAATCTGAGTCTTTAACATCAGCAGAACCGGGCGGCGTAGGAACGGCCAGCAAGCGGCCAGGAAGAGCCGGCCGTCTTCGCGACGCCATACTTGGCTCGCGAACGCTAATCCGCCCATATTGATACGCGCTCAGAATGAGAGCGACTCCAAACAAGCAACAGGCGAGATAGGTGATCTTTTGACGAAGCGAGGAAAGATTGATCATGCAGACATCACAATAGCACAGCTAGCCGCAATTTGAGTATTGCTCTCGCTTTCCTTCCCGCGTACGCCCCTGTACCGTGTACCTCATGAGCACCCCGAACGCGTGGATTATTGCCGCCGCCATCGTGCGTGACGGAGACCGGATTCTCCTTCTCGAGGAAGATCGTCTTGGAATACGCCAACTAAACACCCCGGGCGGGCGCGTACGGTCCGGAGAACGGCCCGCTGACACGGCTATCCGTGAAACAAAAGAAGAGACGGGGCTCGACATTCGCATCACGGGTCTCGCGGCCGTCATCGAGGGTACATGGGCAGACGGGGCAAATTTTGCCCGATTCGTATTTGAGGCCAAAAAAACCGGCGGCGTGGAGCGGGCGGAGAAGACGGCGAAGATCCATTGGGTATTACCGGAACACGTCCTCGCCTCAAACGCATTACCAGTCCCGATCATCGCGATCGAAAAGGAGGCCTTACAGGAGTATGTGCGAGCAAGAAAAACAACGACAGCGTATTTTTACACATATGACGAGCGAGGAGAATGGAAAAAAGACAGCTGCTTTTAAGCATTATGACGGTTTCTGGCACCGCAAACACTAATACGCTGTCGTACGCGTGCGATGATATGGACTCACCTCCCTCGAGAGATCTTGCGACGCGAGCCAGAGCAGGTCATTGATCAGTATCGCCGGCACGTCTTTCCCCATCCCAACGAGCGCCCTCCGAATTTTCTCGACCACCCAAATCGTATTTGCCCGGATCTCGATCTCTTCGCGCGAACCTGCAACAAGCGGTATTTTCGCATCAACCCGCGCCGCAAGGTCTTCATGATATAAGAAGATCCCCAGCGCGCGTAGGCATTGCGGGAGCTTATAATCGGCGCAGGCGGTCAGCCAATCGATTCGTTTCAGGTCCCCGTACCCTTTTCCAGCAAACAACTGGAAGATATCCGCGACGAGCAGCTGGGCCCGCTTATGAAAGGCAACCTCACAACCATCAAAAACGGATGCGTCGTAAAAAGAAGGGAACGTGTATAAAATATGCTTAAGAAGCGTTGGCGCATCGCCGTTTCCACGTGCTACTAGTGCAACAACGTCACCGCCAGCCCGTTCAAGTAAGCCAGATGCGATCTCCCGCATGATCACGAACCGCTCATCCAATAAAGGAATCTCAACATTCCCTTCGAAAATTTTCGCGAATTCCTCTCTGCTCAGCCTGACACGATACCGAGGATCCAAGATAGGCACACCGGCTTCGACCGCGCGCAAAATGCAGGCAACCATCGCCCAAGAACCATCGAAGCGCGTCCCCCTATACGTCACCGCCCATTTCGGATCGCCCCAATAGCTGAAACTCAAAGAATTGAATAGTAGTAGAAATTCAAGTTTCTGCCGGTCATCAAGTCTCGAGACCCCGATCTCCGACGCGGCAAGCCAGTGCGGCGTTCGCTGATCATCGAACGCCTCCGCGAACGCTAACAGATGCCCGTGATCAATCGAGACAAATTCAGAGCGTTCGCAGACGACACGAGTGGAGGCGAGAACGTCGAATGTGAGGTTGGACATAAGATGCGCATGACGAGAGATGCATAATGCACGACGACACGTGAGAGGATAGCAGCCGCTGCCCGTGGCGTCAAGCGCCAAACTCCCAATAGAATAACAAAAACTGAGCCGTTTCGGCTCGGTTTTTGATGGGGTCACATCGTCGAGGT
>CAYYTQ010000001.1:0-172764 GCA_964474805.1 uncultured Gammaproteobacteria bacterium | reverse complement strand
AAAAGAAAAGACCCTGCCAGGCAGGGTCAGGGCGCGTTCGGCAGCAGCCGGGTCGGATCGACCGAGGCGCCCCAGCCGGGCGGCCAGGGGGCGGGTAGGTTGTAGATGTCGATGCCTGGGACATTCAGGCCGAACGGGTCGGTCTGGTCGCGTTCGCGGTTGAGCCAGAAGTGGACCTCGACCAGGACCGGCTGGATGTAGAGTTCGTTCGGCGGGAGGTTGGCCGGGCGGCCGATGAGGCGGGCCTGCGCGAGCCCGGACCCGAAGAACTCGACGCGCTCCGGCGGCAGGCAGTGCACCACGTCGCCGATGGAATAACCGGTGGTCTGCAAGACGGTACGGTACCCGTTCTCGCGGATCACGGCGACGCCGTCCATCCGGTTTTCGGTCCCGCTGAAGGTCAGCGCGACCGTGAGCGGGATGCGGACACCGCCGGTCTCGACCCCGTACCCACGAGGCGGGACGAAGCACTCCATGCGCGCCAGGTTGGCGAGGCGCGGCATGGGACCCGTCCGCGTGAAGCTGAACGTGTATGCGTAGTCGTACTCGCAGCCGCAGAGCATGCGGGCGAAGACAGCGAGGACGAGCATCCGGAGCAATCGCTTTTTCATGAACCATCCTTTCGCGACCAGGAACATAAGACTCTAGCGGAGCGGGCCACGAATGTCAAGCACCACTTCTCATCTCATCAAAAAAACGCCTTTTTAGGCGTTTTTTCTTTCAAAATCCGTTCATTATTGGCACACCGCGCATTCCTCGGTCTCGAGGTTGCGCTTTTCGACCTTCATATTGATCTTGTCGGCCTCGATGGGGGCGGACGAGCGGAGGTAGTAGAGGCTCTTGACGCCCGTCTTCCAGGCGAGGAAATGCACGTCGTGCATGTACTTGCCGCTCACGGGCGTCTGGAAGAACACGTTGAGCGACTGCGCCTGGTCGATGTACGGCTGACGGTCAGCGGCCTGCTGGACGATCTCGCGCATGTTCATTTCGTAGGCGGTGCGGAAGACGGCCTTCTCCTCGTCGCTGAGACCCTCGACATACTGGACGCTGCCCTTCGTGGCGATGATCTGCTGCCACACTTCGGGAGTATTGATTCCCTTCTTCTCAAGTAACGCCTCCAGGTATTTGTTCTTCACAAGGAAGCTGCCCGAAAGGGTCTTCTGGAGATACGCGTTGCCGGCGACCGGCTCGATGCTCGGCGTCGCCTCGCCGCAAAGGAAGGCGGTGCTCGCCGTGGGTTGGATGGAGGTGACGTAGCTGTTGCGCTGCGTTCCCCCATCGAGCGGGAGGCCACGCTCGAGGGCGAGCTTGCGGGAAGCCTCGCGCGCCGCCTCGCCGAAGCGCTTGAAGACGCGCTTGTTGATGAGGCGGGCCTGGAGGCTCTCGAACGGGATCCCTTGCGACATGAGGTAGCCATGGTATCCCATGATGCCGAGGCCGATGGAGCGCTCATGGCGGACCGAATTGATGGCCTTCTTGTATTCGACGGAATCAGCCATCTCGCAGAAGGAATCGAGGTTGTTGTCGAGCGCCTTCACGCACCAGCCGATGATCTCTTCCTGCTGGTCTTTCCATTCCTCGTAGGTCTCGAGGTTGAGGCTGCCGAGGCAGCAGACGGCCGTGCGTTCCTCGTTGGTCGGCAGTACGATCTCGGTGCAGAGGTTGCTCTGGCGCACGACGAGCCCTTTTTCTTTGTGGTGCGGTGGCAGGGCCTTGTTGACGGTGTCGATGAAGACGACGTACGGCTCGCCCGTCTCGGCACGGATCGTGAGGATGCGGCGCCACACGTCGAGCGCGTTCAGCTCCTTGGTGACGGTGCCGTAGTGCGGATCGATGAGCTCGTAGGAGCGGTTCTCCTCGACGGCCTTCATGAACTCGTCGGTGACGACCACGCCGTTGTTGATGTTGAGGCACTTGCGATCGACGTCTCCGCCGGTGGGTCGGCGCATCTCAAGGAAGTCCTCGATGTCCGGGTGGTCGACGCGCAGGTAGGCGGCCGCGGCCCCCCGACGATGGCTATTGCGGGAAATAGCGAGTGTCTCGGAGTCCATGATCTTGAGGAACGGGATGACGCCAGACGAACGCAGGCCGCTCGACTGGAGAGGGGCGTTCTGCCCCCGCAATTCGGACCAGTCGGTCCCGATGCCACCGCCGAACTTGGCGAGGAACGCGTTCTCGCGGTAGATATCGAAGATGCCCTCCAGGGTGTCGGGCACCATGTTGAGGAAGCACGAGATCGGCAGCCCCTTTTTGGTGCCGATATTCATGAGGACCGGGGTCGCCGGGATGAACCATTGGCGGCTCATGACGTCGTAAAGCTTCTGGGCGAGCTCGCGGTCGCCGCGGCACATGCCCGCGGCCACGCGCGCGAAGAAGGTCTGCGGGTTCTCGCAGATCTCGCCTGTCGCGTCGGTGAGGAAATACCGGTCACGCATGTTCTCGAGGCCGAAATACGTGAACATGGCGTTGCGCGACGGGTCGATCTTGATGGATTGCTGGATGGCGGGATCGATGGTGTAGTGCGGACAGTCCCAGCTGTTGCGGTTCGCGGTCTTCTCGAGGATCTGCGCGAGCAGCAAGTCACGGGCGGCCTTCAGGTCGTTTTGGGAGAGCGCGTCGAGGACGGTGGCGTAGGGCATAGAAGGCAGCGTCAGGAACGAGTCAAGAGGGGCGGAAGGAAAAGAGCAAGAGCCAAGAGAACGGCGGCGGTCGAAGCGAGGATCGCCCAGGCGAGCAACGTTTTCTCGCGTGTCCTGGCCGCCCTCGCTTGGGTAGCAAGGACGGAGGACGAATCGGGACGCTCGAGGTTATTCATGTTCATAGACGTGACATAGTGAACGCTTAGGTCCAATCCTCCACAACCGCACCCTTGGCATATTCCGTGGCGCGGTTCTCGAAGAAGTTGGTGTGCTCCTTGGCGTTGACCATGATGTCGAGCCACGGGAGCGGGTTGGCGACGTTGTAACGGCGGTCGAGACCGAGGTCGTTGAGGCGGCGGTCGGCGATGTAGCGGATGTACTGCTTGACCTCTTCGGGCGTAAGACCGGGCACGGGACCAAGGGAGAAACACGTGTCGATGAAGGCATCCTCGAGACGGACCATGTCTTCGCAGGCCTGGTAGAGCTCGCGTTTAAGGTCTTCGGTCCAGAGGTGGCGGTTCTCGGCGATCAGGTCGCGGAAGAGCGTGCACACGCCTTGGCTATGCAGGCTCTCGTCACGGATGCTCCAGGTGACGATCTGCCCCACCCCGCGCAACTTGCCCTGGCGTGGGAAGTTCATGAGGATCGCGAACGAGGCGAACAGGGCCACTCCTTCCATGAATCCGCCAAAGACGGCGAGGTTTTTGGCGAGGTCGCGGACGGTCCCGATCTCGAAGCGGTGGAGATAGTCGCACTTCGCCTTCATGGATTCGTATTCCAGGAACGCGGAGTATTCTTTTTCCGGCAGGCCGAGCGAGTCGTTGAGGTAGGAATAGGCCCAGACGTGGATGCTCTCCATGGCCGCGAAGGCGGAAAGCATCATCTTGATCTCCGGCTTCGGGAACGCCGGGATGAGTTGGGTGTTGTAGTTGTTGTTGACCTCGATGTCCCCTTGCGTGAAGAACCGCAGGATCTGGGTGATGAGCGCCACTTCGGTCGGCGAGAGGCGAAAGCGGTAGTCGCTGATGTCAGCTTCCATGGGCACCTCCGTGGGCAGCCAGTGCGCCTGGTTTTGCTTGCGGAAGAACTCGAAATAGTGAGGATACTCGAATGGGCGGTAGAACTTGCGGTGCGTGAGGATGGGGCACGAGCCAAAGATCGACGGGGTCATACGGATTACAGCGACAGGCGTCCGACATGCTCCTCGACCGACGGCGCAGGCAGGTGGGCGTTCGCCTTCTCGGCCTCGGCATCGATGGCCTGGCGCTCCTCGGGCGTGAGGAACTTGAGGGCCAGCCAGCGGAACACGTAATCGATGATCGACTGGACGTTCGGGATGTTAGGGTTCTCGGTCTCGCCGTTGGGCGGGAACTGGACGTTGGTGAACTTGCGGGCCATCACCTTGAGCGGCACGCCATATTGGAGGCCGATGGAAATGGAGGTGGCGAAGCAGTCCATGAGGCCGGAAAGCATGCTGCCTTCCTTGCTCATCTTGAGGAAAATCTCACCAGGCTGGCCGTCGTCATAGAGGCCGACGGTGATGTAGCCCTCCTGGTCGCCGACGCGGAACTTGTGGGTCATGGCACGACGCTCCTCGCTCAGGCGGCGGCGGCGTGGGGCGTGCACTTCCCCCACCATCAGCGTGACGGGGGCGGCGGCAGGGGCAGCCGCCTTGGGAAGCTCGGGCATCGGGGCGGGCATCACCTCGCGCGGCGGGGAGACGGGGCTATGGTGACGCTCGTATGCGACGGCGAGCGCCTCGCGCCCTTGGGCCCGAAGCGCCTCGACGACGGCGGCCTGGATATCGGTGGAGGGGCGCTCTGGCTGCGCCTCAAAAAGGGCCAAGACGGCTTCGGCGGCCCGTTCGGCCAAGGAGCGGACCAAGAACGCGTCCTGCTCACCCGTCTCGGCGGCGGCCCGGGAGAGGGACTGCTCGAGCATGCCGAGGTCGAAGGGCACGCGGGCCCCGCTTCGGGTGAGGACAAAGAAGGAAGTCATAGGAACACAAGATCTAGTGGTTCAATGGATGCCAAGGCACAATATCTTGTGTTTTTCCCCTTGGGCAAATGTCCCGGATTCACCCAGAAATCAGGGGCGAACGGCAGCCGATGCGACGATTCGCCAAAAAAAGCCCTTGTGGATAACGAAAACGCCCGACGGAATCGGACGTTCACCCCTTCCCCACCCGTTAAAGCCCCAGCGAAAGGTTGATGGCGGGCCGGGCGTGGCCGGTCGGCGGCTCGAGGCCGAGCGGGACGCGCTGCTTGTTCCCCTGCCGGTCAAAATAGAACAGCTCCTGGTTGTTGAGGACATGCTCGTACACGTCGCGCGTGACCTTCACGTCCTGGAGACAGTAGTCCTTCAGCTTCTCGATCTCGCCCTTGCGCCAGTATTCGACGGCCATGAGGCCGTGGCCGCTCTTCCCCACCCCGAGGGTGGCATGGGCCACGTCGTCGAGCTTCACGCGGTGGCCGATCTGCTTTTCGATGTCGACAAGGAGGTCGACCGTGGGCAGGCGCATGATGTCGCCCGTGTAATACCGCTGAAGACAAGGGTAGTCGAACCCGATAAGGTTGTACCCGATGATGCGGTCGGCCCGTTCGAGGCGCGGCCAGAGCTTGGGCAGGTCCGGCTCGAGGAATGCCTCATACGTGTCCGTCTCGTAAAAATACACGCCCACGAGCGACACGGACAAGAGCGCGGGATTGTACGCGCCGACGTCTTGGAACGTATTCTGGGTCTCGATGTCAAGCACGACTTCTTTGCGCATAGGAGGAAGAAAAACGCGCTGAGCATAGCACGTCCGTTGAGGAAGGCAAACGACCGTGATAAGGTGCGGGGCATCTATGCGCGTCCCCTTCCTGGTAGCGGGCCTCTATGCCCTCTCCGTGCTGGCCAGCATCACAACCGCCCATGCGGCGGACGGCGACACCGTTCTGCCGAACGAGGTCCGCCAGGCCACGGTCTTCGTGCAGTGCGGGAACCGCCAAGGGTCCGGCACGATCGTAAGCGCCACAGGAGCGGTGCTGACGAACGCCCACGTCATCGCGGACGTCGAATCAGGAGGCCCGATCACGCCCGCGGCAAGCTGCCAGGTCCGACTCATCGACCCGACGACCGACCGGCTCCGCTACGCCTATGACGCCTCGATCGCGCGCTGGACCTTCGACCCGACGCATAACCAGGACTTCGCCCTCCTGCAGATCGGGATGCCCCGCTCGCGCGAGGCCATTTCGGGCCCGTTCCCGTTCCTCAAGATCTGGGAGTTCTCGACCGCGGACGAGCGGCTCTGGGTGCTCGGGTATCCCGGCGGCGGCAACCTCACGACGCACACGGGGTTCATCCAGGGCTTCAGCAATGGCTTCATCCGCACGACTGCCACGTTCCAGCCTGGAAATTCCGGCGGCACGGCCCTCAACGGCGCATACAACCTGATCGGGATCCCTACCCGCATCGTGACCATCACCGAGGACGGCCAGACCCAGGAGATCCGCTACGAGCTCGTCGACATCCGCGCCGTCCTGCAATGGTTGGACCAGTTCAGCCCGCAGGAGCGCGACCGTTTTTTCACCTTCGCCGATCCGGAGCGGTCGCGGCGCACTTTCGCGTTCGTGGAACAGTCGACTCTGGATTGCACCTACACCGTCCGCGCCCCATCTTCGAGCGCCGTGTACTGCCTCTTGCCCGGTGATGAGCGCCTGATCTTCCCAAATGAAGCAACCTTTCGCTCCTGGTATCCAAGCTTCGACCAAGTGACGCGCGTGCCTGATACGGCGCTCTCGGCGTTCCGTATCGTCCGCAACGTCACGTACCGCCCTGGGACCCTGGTGAAATCACAGACCTCGCCAGAAACGTACGTGGTCTCGGATGCCTTCGGCACCATGCGCCACATCCCCAGCGAGACACGCGCCATCGAGCTCTGGGGCCCCAACTGGGCCAGCCTGGTCAAGGACATCCCCGACGAGTTCTTCACGAATTACACCATCGGCCCGCCCCTCTCCTAAGGAGGGGCTTTACAAACCCCGGAAAACCGACTAAGACGAGGCGTCTTCCTAGCGGAAGGCGGAAGGATCGGTGCCGCCATGCACCCCTACCTGATCGGTACCCTGGTGTACCTCGGAATCTGCTACTTCTTCGGCCTCATCCGCCTGCTCGGCTCCCGAGCCTCGGAGGGACTCGGCGCTCGCCTGTTTACCTGGCTGTTCTCGCCACTCAACCTGCCGCTGGACATCCTCGAATTCGCCTTCGAGGCCGGAAGCGATGCGATCGACCTGTCCTCCGACGACTGACCCGCCTCTCCCGCGCCGACGTCTGCAGTGCCCCAGAATCCGGGGCTTTTTTCTTACATCCATTGACAAAACCGGGTCCGCTTGCTATAAAAGATCATCGCTTCGGCGAACCCCTTATTGGCCACAACCGAAAGGAACCGCTCGTGCTGGCAATGACCCTCCAGTGCTGCCTCATCAGCCTCATCCTCTGGTCGGCCTTCATGTATCCCTGGGGAGCGCTCCTCTTCCTCGACAACGGCGAGGAGACTCTCGAAGAGGACGTCGATCTCCTCGAGCAGTTGTGCTGGTTCGCCTGCTCGCCCATCAGCGTCCCCCTCTACGTGACGCTCCTCCATCTCGCCAAGCTCGATGGCGCGACCAACCCCGACCCGATTCAGGAGACGCCCCGATGAAGACCGATGCCGACCCCAAGGCACGCGCGGAACACCCGCGCCTCACGCTGTTCCTCATGACGGTCCTGGTCGGCCTGATCGGGCTGGCGGTAGGCTGGACCTTCCGCAACGGCCACGGCCCGACCTACCTGGGCGCCTGCTACGGCGCTGGCCTCGCCTTCCTCTGGTTCGAGAGCCGGGATGACAAGGCGATGCGCCCACGGACCCTACTCATGGCCGCCGCCGCGCCCCTAACCATGCCGATCCTGGCTGCCGTCGGCATCCTCGAGATCGGCAGGGGCGGCCTGTCGCGGCTGGGGAAGCGTTCGGGGAAGGGGGCGTGACGGAGCCGGAGACCTGCTTCACCCTCTTCACGATCGCCGCGCTGCTCTACAGCGCGGGCACGCACCTCTTCCTCTTCGACGGCGAGGAGACGCTCGGCTTCGGAGTCAGCCTCGAGCGGCAATATGCCACCTTCTTCCTCTCGCCGCTCGTCGTGCCGCTGTACCTGCTGGTCTGGGTGTTCCTGATGGAGACGGAGATCCTCGAATCCCTCTTCCAGCACGCGGACCCCGAGAGGCTCTGATGACGCTGTCCCCATCGCGGGACATGGACGCCCTCCCCTGCCAACGCAGGGTTTTCTTATTTTTCGCTCATTTTAGCCGAAATAGAAGCTTTTTTCACCCGCGATCAGACGGGCAAGGTTGACAAAACACGTAAAACCTGTTATCCTGGCCCGTCGCCTCCAGCGTCTTCCGGCCATTCGGGCCGGGACCGTCCAGAGAGCACACCCGTCAGCGGCGGAACGATCCGCCAGAAAAGAAAGACCATGTCCGCAAGCGACCTCCCGCCCGTCCCCGTCATGGCCGTGATCGCCCTCGGCACCTTCGGGGCGATCGCCGGCAGCATCTACGGGATCGCCACCGGCGCCCCCGTGGTCCCGGTGGTCACCGTCGCGCTGTACGCGATCGGGACGCTCCGGCTCCTCGCACAGCGCGCGAAGGGCGAATACGTCGCCTACGGGAGCGACAACTTCTACGTCTGGCTCACCTCGCCGCTCACGGTGCCGATCCACGCCATCTCCTTGCTCGCCGACGGCTGGGACCGCCTCCAGTACGCGCGCAAGCAGGCCAAGCGCGACGCGTCCGAAGGCTCGCAGGACTGAAAGCGCGCACCTGAGTGCAAAGGATAAAAGGATGCGGGCCATGAACACGTACATCGGCATTTGCATCCTCGTGTATTGTCTCATCATGTGGGCGATCAGCATCCCGCTGTTCCGCCCGGAGGACAACGTGGCAAACCACACCGTCCGGCTCTTCGCCCCGATCGCCCTGCCGGTCATGCTCGTGGTCGGGGTGATCGGAGGCATCGTACGGAACGTCCGTACCGCACCGGTCATGAGCATCGGCACCGTCCTCGTCGCCATGGCGTTCACGGAGCTCTACACGCGGGGCTACGCCCTGGCCTGGGTCATCGCGACCTACGCCATCGCCCTCGCCTGTCTGGGGCTCCTGGCGCTCTGCAAGCACGAGGTGCGGGCGATGCACTTCACTGCCTTCGCCCTGGCCCCGTTCTCGGTGCCGCTCCTCGGCCTGATCGCGCTCGCCGATCTCGTCGGGAGCAAGCGCAAGCTGCCGGCCGCCCCGCCAACCGAGGACCCCACGGACCCGACCCAGGACGGCTGAAGCCTCGCCTGAGGACGGCCTCGCCCTTCGCCCGCACGACACGTGCCGGGCGTTTTCATTTGGCGCAAAAAACCTCCCGACCGCGGTCGGGAGGTTTTCCGTTGCTGGGTTACCCCCGCTTCCGTTCGAACTCCTTGAGGAAGATCTTGCGGATGCGCAGGTTCTGCGGGGTGACCTCGAGGAGCTCGTCCTCGCCCAGGTACTCGAGACACTCTTCGAGCGTCATGTCGCGCGGGGTCGTGAGGCCTTCGGCGACGCCGTCCCCTTTGGAGCGCATGTTGGAGAGCCGCTTCTCCTTGCAGACGTTGACGATCAGGTCTTCCGGCTTGGCGTTCTGGCCGATGACCATGCCCTCATACACCTTCGCGCCCGGCTTCACGAACAGGATGCCGCGCTCCTGGGCGCCGAGCATGCCGTAGGTGTTGGATTCGCCGGTCTCGTGGGAGATGAGCGAGCCGTGCGGGACGGCGTCGATCGCGCCCACGAACGGGCGGTAGCCGAGGAAGAGGGTGTTGATGATCCCCTGCCCACGGGTGTCGACCATGAACTCATTGCGGTAACCGATGAGACCACGGGTCGGCGCGATGAACTCGAGGAAGGCAGTGCCGTTCTCGACGCGCATGTCCTTCATCTCGGCCTTGCGGCGGCCCATCTTCTCGATCACGGAGCCGGACATGCCTTCCGGGCACTCGATGGACACTTCCTCATACGGTTCGGTCTTCTCGCCATTCGCCTCCTTGAAAATGACCTGCGGGCGGGACACCTGGAGTTCGAAGCCCTCGCGACGCATGCGCTCGATCAAGATCGAGAGGTGCAGCTCGCCACGGCCGGAGACGATGAAGTTGCCGTCGCCTTGGGCCAGCTCGACGCGCAGGGCGACGTCGTTCTGGAGTTCGCGGTCGAGGCGCTCCTTGATGTTACGGGAGGTGGTGAACTGGCCTTCCTGTCCCGCGAACGGCGAGGTGTTGACGCCGAAGGTCATCTTGACCGTCGGTTCCTCGATCTGGATGACGGGGAGCGCTTCCGGGTTCGCCGGATCGGCGACCGTCTCGCCGATGGTGATGTCCGGGATACCGGCGAAGGAGACGATGTCACCTGCGGTCGCCTCCTGGACCTCGATCTTGCTCAGCCCCATGAAACCGAGGAGCGAGGTGATCTTCTGCGCGGACGGCACGCCATTGCGGTCGATGCGCACCACGGCGCCCGGGCGGAAGGTCCCGCGCACGACACGCCCGATGGCGATGCGGCCCTTATAGTTGTCGTAGCTCACGTTGGCGACGGACACCTGGAGCGGACCCGCGGCGTCGGCCTTCGGTTCAGGGATCTCCTTAAGGATCGTGTCGAAAAGCGGGCGGATGTCGGTCATCTTGTCAAGGTTATTCTCGAGGCCGGCTTTCCCTTGCTTGCCGGAGGCGTAGACGATCGGAAAATCGGTCTGGGCATCGGAAGCGCCAAGGGTCACGAAGAGGTCGAAGACCTGGTTGATGACCCAGTCGGTGCGGGCTTCCGGCTTGTCGATCTTGTTGATGACCACGATGATGCGGTGCCCGGCCTCGATGGCCTTCTTGAGCACGAACCGCGTCTGCGGCATGGGGCCTTCTTTCGCGTCCACGAGCAGCAGGGCGCCGTCCACGAGGTTCATGATGCGCTCCACTTCCCCACCGAAGTCGGCGTGGCCCGGGGTGTCGACGATGTTGATCTTGGTCCCGCCGTAGCTGACGGCGCAGTTCTTGGCCAGGATGGTGATGCCGCGCTCGCGCTCGAGCTCGTTCGAATCCAAAATGGCCTCGCCTTCGAGGGTCTTGTCCTTAAACGTCTCCGACTGGCGGAGGAGGGCGTCGGCGAGGGTGGTCTTCCCGTGGTCGACGTGGGCGATGATCGCGATGTTGCGGATGGCGGGCATAGAAATAAAGCACACCGGAAGCGGTGTTCTGGGGGAGGATACAGGAAAGGCGGAATCTTGTCTAGATCAACAGAAAAAGCGGGCCTCTGAGCAAACAAAAACGCCGCGGGTCAGGCGGCGGAGGGACGCTGCACGACGGGACGGGCCCCCACCATCACCAGGTCGCGGCCGAGGTAGGCGCGGCCGACCAGGAGGTACTCCATGGTGCGACGGTAGTAGAGGCCCGGCCTCGAAGCGTAGGAATGCCCCGGCATGTACTCCTCCTTCACGTTCGTGTCCCGGGGGTCGGGATGCGTGCGAACGTCATCGTAGGTCGCGAAGGTGATCCCGGGGTAGAAGAGGCCTTCCTGCTCTTCGATGGCGGCAAGCGCGAGAAGGGCGGCGATGGACCCCTGGTAGCCAGCGCAATCGAGGGCATGGGCCATGTCGTGGGGGCGGAACGCCTGGTTATCCGCGG
This sequence comes from uncultured Gammaproteobacteria bacterium, assembly GCA_964474805.1. Lineage (GTDB taxonomy): Bacteria > Patescibacteriota > Patescibacteriia > 2-12-FULL-60-25 > 2-12-FULL-60-25 > JAGOUA01. The sequence goes on along the minus strand of CAYYTQ010000001.1, from coordinate 161,420 downwards.
CGCGGCAGAAGGCGGCTTCGTACTCGCCCGTCGGGAGCAGGCGCTTGTCTTCGAGGAACGCCTGTTCGATGACGTCCTCGAAGGGGACCGCTGACGCGAGGCGGATACCCGCTCGCGCGCGGATGGCGGCCACGAGCGCGGCCACCGAGACGCCCGGGTTCGTCACCCGGAAGCGGAGCGTGAAGAGGGAGAAGCCCTCGCGCCGGGAGACGCGCTTGCGGGCATGGAGCTCGGGATTGTTGGCGTAAAGCGGCCAGAGGGGCTCGAGGAGCTCGATCCTGAACGCGCTGAGATCGTGCTCGGTCGACAGGAAGGCGGGGGCTGGTGCCATGGGGTTCCTCCTAGGGGTCCGAGAAACGGCGGATGCCGCGACGGACCGGGCGAGTGTGGCAAAAAAATCCGCTCCCGTCAAGGGGGGGCGCGTACCCGAACAAGATCCCTCTTGAGAGCAAGGGGCGTTTTTGAACCCGTCCGCTTATAACGCCACCACCTCCTGGTACCGCGGCGCCAGCGCCTGCACGCCCAATTCCTTCTCGAGCCGCGTCGCGAGCGCGACCGCCGCCCCCTCTTCCCCGTGGGTGCAGAACACCTTCTCCGGACGCTTTGCCGCCTCACGGATCCAGCTCACGAGCTTGTTCTGGTCGGCATGGGCGCTGTACGCCCCGATGCTCGCGATCTCCGCCTTCACCTCGATGCGCTCCTCGAGGACCTGGACGACCTTCTCGCGTTCATACAGCTGGCGGCCGAGCGTGCCCGCAGCCTGGTAGCCGATGATGAGGACCGTGGAGCGTGCGTCGCCCAGGTAGCGGACCAGATGGTGCAAGATCCGTCCCCCGTTCATCATGCCCGCACCGGCGATGACGACCTTGGGCCGGCGGGCGGCATTGATCGTCTGCGACTCCTGGCGCGTCAGGCAGACCTTGAGGCCGGGAAAATCAAAGAAATCCGTCCCGGCGGCGACCAGCGCGCGCGCTTCCGGGTCGTAGTATTTCGGGAATTGCTTGATGACCTCGGTGACGTGGATGGCCATCGGGCTGTCGAGATACACGTCGAGCTCGGGGATCTGCCGCGCCTGGATGAGGCGATGGAGCTCAAACAGCAGTTGTTGCGTACGCTCGATGGCGAAGGCTGGGATCACCAGGACGCCATTTCGTTGCGCGGTGCGGATGATGACGTCACGGAGCTTGCCTTGGCGCGCCGACTCGTCCTCATGGATGCGGTTGCCGTACGTCGACTCCATGACGACGGCGTCCATGGCCGCGAGCTGCGCCGTCTCGCGCAAGATCGGGACATGCTCGTTGCCCAAGTCACCGGAAAACGCCACCTTCGCGCCACCGAGCTCAGTCAGCTCGACGAAAGCGCTTCCGAAGATGTGCCCGGCGTCACGGAACCGGAACGACAGGTCACCGATCTTGGTGGTCTGCCCGTATTCGAGCGCCGAAATGGCCCGCGTCGCCATCTCGACATCCTTCACCGAATACGGCACCGGCTTCGCGAACCGGCGCTGGTCGTCCTCCATTATGCGCTGCGCGTCCTCGAGAACAAGCTTCGTGAGCGGGACGGTGGGCGGCGTCGCGAAGATCTTGCCGGCGAACCCGCGCTTGAAGAGCTTTGGGATGCGGCCGGTGTGGTCGAGATGCCCGTGCGTCACGAGCACGGCATCGATCGTGGACGGGTCGAACCCCAGGTCCTCGAGGTTACGCGTCTCGGAAAACGCGTTGCCTTGGAAGAGGCCGCAGTCGATCAGGACGCGTGACTTCTCCGTTTCGACGAGATAGCAGGAGCCGGTGACCTCGCGCGCGGCCCCATGGAACGCGATCTTCATAGGCTACCACCGCGTCATGAGCTCGCAAAACTCGGCATACTGCGGCGTCGGCACCAGGCAGCGGTGCTGGCGGATCATCTGCAGGAGCGCCTCATCGGCCGACGGCGAGATAAGCAGGTACAGGATGGCGAGGCTCTCGACGATGAGCAGCAGGGCGCCGGCGAGGATCACGAGCCGGAGCGAGGCGTCCGGGCGTGCGAACGCCTCATGCCAATGGGCATGGAACATCCACAAGGAACCCTCCATGATGACGTTCAGAAAAAGCACGAGCAGCGTCGCGATGACGCCGAGGAAGAAGCTCGTGAACGCCGTGACCCCCTGATACGAGAAGTAGATGAGGGATGCCGGCAGGGCGAGCAGGCTCGCAACGGCCCAGAACCAGGTGTGGGCGTGTTCACGGGCAAAGAGCGGACGGGGCATAGATGCATGAATGATAGCAGATGCGGACCGCATTGGCGAAAAGAATCCCGACCGCGCGGTCGGGATTCCGGGCCCTATACCTCCACCTTCACCGCGTCCGGTCCGAGGATGCATTCGAGCTCCTTCGCGACGAGCTCATCGAAGCCGATGCGGAAGCTCGAAGCGACGCGCTGCTTCCCTGTCCCCTGGTCGACCTGGAAGAACACGGGATATGCGCCCGGATGCTTGGCGAAGATGACCCGCAGCTGCTCGAGCATCGACGGCGACAGCTGCGCCCGCACCGAGAGCAGCACCCCGCTGGCCTTGCGGGCCGGCGGCGCCTGCCGTGCCGCGACCGGGTTGGCCGCGCCCTGAAGCTTGCGCACGTACTCCTCCACCTGATCGACATTGTCCCGGGTGATCTCGTAACCGGACTCGACGAGGAACTTGATGTCATCGTCGCGCTCCTGCACGCGGCCGGAGAGCACGAGGGCCTTGTCAGCCTCCCACAGCTCGGGCTTCTCCTTGTAGACGCGCGGGAAGACCACGGCCTCGATGCTGCCGGTCGTGTCTTCGACCTTGAGGAAGACCATCGTCTCCTGGTTCTTGGTGAGGATCTTCTTCGCGAGCGTGCAGGTACCCCCCATGCGCACGCTCTTCTCTTTCTTTCTCGTGTGGAGCTCATTGATCGGGACGAACAGCGAGCCCAGGCGTTCCTGGTATTCGCGGAACGGATGGCTTGAGACATACAGGCCAAGCAATTCCTTCTCCCAGCTCAGGAGCTCGGAAAGCTGGAGCTCCGGCGCAGGCTTGAGCCGCAGCGGCGGATGCTCGTCAGCAAGGCCCGGGAGCGCGAAGAGGTTGGCCTGACCGGTCTTCTCTTCCTGCGTGAGGCGGCGGTGGTAGTCGAGGATGGTCTCGAGGTTGAAGTACATCTGGTTACGCGGCCCGAAACGGTCGAGGGCCCCGGCCTTCGCGAGCGATTCGAGGGAGCGGCGGTTGAAGGCCTTCCCCTTGATGCGCGAGGCGAAGGCGGCGAGGTCCTGGTACGGCCCGTGCTCCTTGCGTTCGCGGATGAGCTCGTCGACCACGTCCTCGCCCAGCCCCTTGATGGCAAGCAGCCCGAAGCGCAGCGTCGCCTTCTCCTTGATGACGGAAAACCCCTTGTACGACTCGTTGACGTCCGGCGGCAGCACCTCGATCCCCATGCGGCGGCACTCCTCGACCTCGATGCTGATGCGATCGATGTTGAGACAGTCGGAATTGAGCAGCGCGGCCATGAAACAGTCCGGGTAGTGCGCCTTGAGATATGCGGTCTGGTACGCGATGAGGGCGTAGCAGGCGGCATGCGACTTGTTGAAGCCGTAGGCGGCGAATTCCTCGAACTGCGTGAAGATCTCCTCGGCGACGGCCTGGGTGACGCCGTTCTTCATCGAGCCTTCCACGAATTTCACTTTCATCTCGGCCATCAGCTTCGCGATCTTCTTCCCCATCGCCTTGCGCAGCGTGTCGGCCTGGCCGCCGGTGAACCCGGCCATGTCCTTGGCCACCTGCATGACCTGCTCCTGGTAGATCGGCAGGCCGTAGGTGTTGCGCAGGGCGTTTTCCGTGAGCTCGTGCTTGTAGACGATCTTCTCTCGCCCGTGCTTGCGCGCGATGAACGAGTCGATGAACTGCATCGGGCCCGGTCGGTAGAGGGCCACCATGGCGATGATGTCTTCGATGACCGTCGGCTTCAGCTCACGGATGTACTTCTTCATGCCGTCGCTTTCCAGCTGGAACACGCCGGTGGTGTCGCCACGGCCGAGCAGGTCGAAGGTCTTCGGGTCGTCCAAGGGGATCTGGTCGATGTCGACCGTCGCCCCGTAGACCGCCTTCATGATCTCGAGGCAGTCGCGGATGATGGAAAGGTTGGACAGCCCCAAGAAGTCCATCTTGAGGAGGCCGGAGACCTCCGTCGAATGGAGCGAATATTGGATCACCTGCTCACAGTCCCCGCCTTGCGCCTTCTGGAGCGGCGCGAACGTTTCCAGGTCCTGCGGCGCGATCACGATGCCGCAAGCGTGCTGCGAAGCGTGACGGGTGGTGCCTTCGAGCTTGATGGCGAGGTCGATGAGGCGCTTCACGCGCGGGTCGGTCTCGTAGAGCTGCTTGAGCTCGGGCGCTTCCTTGATGGATTCCTCTAGCGGGATGTGGCGGCCCTGGACCGGCGGGGGCACCACCTTGGCGACGCGGTCGACGTCGGCATACGGCAGGCCCAGCACGCGCCCCACGTCACGCACGGCGGCGCGGGCGGCCATGGTCCCGAACGTGATGATGCCGGCCACGCGCGGCGCGCCGTACTTCTCGGTGACGTACCGGATGACGTCGGCGCGGCGGACGTCGTCGAAGTCGGTGTCGATATCGGGCATCGAGATGCGATCGGGGTTGAGGAAACGCTCGAAAAGGAGCCCGTACCGGAGCGGGTCGAGGTTCGTGATGCGCAGCACGTAGGCCACGACGGATCCAGCCGCCGAGCCGCGTCCCGGCCCTACGATCACGCCATGGTCCTTCGCCCAAACGATGTAATCCTGCACGATGAGGAAGTACGCCGCGAACCCCATGCGTTCGATCGTCGAAAGCTCGAACTCCATCCGCTCCCGCGCGGCCGGTTGCACGGACGGGTCGGGATATCGTTCCACAAGCCCCCGTTCGCAGAGCTTCTTGAGGTACGAGAACTCGGTCTCGCCTTCGGGGACGATGAATCGCGGGAGCAGGTTCTTTCCCAGTTCCAGCTCGACCGTGCAGCGATCGGCGATCTTGCGGGTGTTCTCGATCGCTTCGGGGAGGTCGCGGAACCCCTCGACCATCAGGTCCGGCCCGCAAAGCGAGGCGTCGGCGAAGGCCGTCGACATCCGGTTGGTGTCCGCGAGCAGCTTGCCGTCATGGATGCATACGAGGGCGTCCTGCGCCTCACGGTCGTCCTCGTGGAGATAGTGCGTGTTCTTCGTCGCGACGACCGGCGCCCCGGTCGCTTTTGAGAGTTCCGCGAGCCGCTCGTTGATCTCGATCTGCGTGGGCGATTCGGGACGATGGACCAGCTCGAGGAAAAAATGCTCTTTCCCGAAGATCTCCTGGTAGGTGCGCACCAAGGCTTCCGCCTTCTCCATGTCATGCGCCTGGCACGCCTTGGCGATCTCGCCTTTCGCGCAGCCGGACAAGGCGATGATCCCCTGGTGATGCGTGCGCAGGATCTCCTTATCCATGCGCGGCTTATAGTAGAACCCCTCCAGGAAGGCGATCGAGATCAGTTTAAGGAGGTTATGGTATCCCTCGTTGGTTTCCGCGAGCAGGGTCAGGTGGGAAACGTGGTTATCGATGCCGGACCGCTTGTCGGTGAGCTTGTTCGGCGCGATGTAGGCTTCGACGCCGATGATCGGCTTGATGCCCGCCTTTTTGGCGGCCTCGTAAAATTCGATGGCGCCGTATAACCCGCCGTGGTCCGTGAGGGCGACGGCGTCGTAGCCCAACTCCTTGGCGCGGGCGACCAGATCCGAAACATCGCCGATCGCGTCGTACAGCGAGTACATCGAGTGGGCATGGAGGTGGACGAACGGGGCACGAGGCGTGGCAACCTCGGCCTGGGGAGCGGCATCGGGCATAGGAAAGGCCCCGCTGACGGGACAAGCCCTGCGGGGAGCGTTATGGGTTATGCCACCAGGATGCCCCCTCATCCCCGCCCCGACAAGGCCTGGAATACGGCCCAAAAATTGACAGCATCACCAAGATCGTTTATCAATCCCCCACGGAGGTGGTCATGACTGACTGGTCGTCAGCAGCCCCGGAAGACCTGGAAATCCTCGACACGTACGTCCGCTACTGGCAGATCGAAACGCGCCTCATCGGACGGCCGCGACGCCAGTGGTGGCGCGTCTACATCCGCCTCAGCTACCGCGTCCACAACTGGCAGAGCGCCATGGGAGTCGCGGCCGTCCGCGGCCCGATCGGACACGGCTTCAACCAAAGCTACCAGCGGGCTGTCCGATTCGCGCTCCGGCGGGCACAGTCATGGTGGTGGCGCCACCAGAAACACCTCCCGCTCATGCAGCCTCGCCACGAGACGCGCGCCTGGAACGGCATGGCAGACGAACCGTACGCGCGCGGCCTGGCGCACGAGCGACGGGCCCTCGCCCTTCTGCAGGACATGCTCAAGCGTTACACCTGGATGCGCGAGGCCCGGGCCAGCACCTTTGAGGAGGACAAGAACGGCATCGACATCGTCGTAAGCAGCACGGCCGGACCCTTGTACCTGCAGGTCAAGAGCTCGGTCCGCGGCCGCGACAAGTTTTACGAGAAGGGCTATCCACGCGATATCGGTGTCGTGATCGTGAACGAACGCAAGGAGGACTGGCGGATCCGCAACCGCATGGCCAAGATCCTCCTGCGCCTCTGGTCCGAACGGAGAGAGGGCGAACAGCGAAAGATCGCCTGACTACCGAGCTGAACTCGGTTTTTTCTCTCAAAAAACACCCCCGCATGCAGGGGTGTTTTGTATTATTCGATCACATCCTAGACGTCTTCCTCCAGCTCATCCAACTCATCACGCAAGCGCCGCACTTCATCTTGCAGGCTCCGTCGTCGGCTCGGGCGCTGGAAGAAGCCGAAAAGGCCGGTCACCAACGACGACACCGACCCGACCATCGTCGACACGGAAGAGATCTGGGCGGTCAGCCCGTCGACGGCCCCCTCAAGCAGCGAGAGCTTCTTTCGCGTCTCCTGGACCAGCTCGTTCGTCTGGCGACCGAGATGAGCCAGTTCGTATAACGCCCACATGACGAATCCGGAGACGCCCACGAGGCAGATCGAGGCGACCAGGAACCAGAGGTCACGGGTAGTGGAGAGGGACATATGCGGCAAGTATAGCACGCCCCCTTCCCTATCGAAAAGCCGCCTGGATAGGCGGCTTTTCACGGGCATCAGGAACGGAATTCGGCCTGCACTTCGCTGACCAGCGCCATCCGCACCGCCTCGACGGCGGCGTCCACCTCCTCAGAGGAGAGCGTCCGCGCATCGGAGCGAAATACCAGGCGGAACGCTAACGATTTCTTGCCGGCCGGCAACCCCTGGCCGCGATACGTGTCGAACCAGGCGGTTTCTGCTAAGAGCCCCTTGGTATCGGCGCGATGCATCGCCGCCTGGGCGGACGCGATCTCCACCGATTCGGCGACCACGATCGCGAGGTCGCGCACGCTCTCCGGGAACGCGGGCGTCGATCGGTAGGCCTTGGCGGTGCTCGCATGCGAAATCAGGATTTCAGGCATGGCGTGCACGAGGCCGACGCGCCCTTCGATCTTCCAGGCCTCGGCCTGTTGCGGATGCAGCTCGCCGACCGTGACGAGCACCTGATCTGCGACGACGTATTGCAGGCTCCGACCGGGATGCCAGAAATGGTCCCCTTGCCACCGTTTCCAGGCCCCACCGTGAATTCCCAGCTCTTCCAGCAAGGCTTCGGCGACGCCCTTCGCCTCATTCCACGGCTCGGCACCCCGGTCACGGATGGCCAGCAGGAATTCGGCAATCTCCTCGGGAAGGGCCGCCCGCCCATCTAACGGCAAGTAGGTCCGGGAAAGCTCGAACACCCGTAACGCCTCCGCACGCTCCTGGTTGTCGACCAACGCCTGTAGGACGGATGGCGCGAGCGACGGGCGCATGAACTCGGCATCTTGCGAAAGGGGGTTCAGCAAGCGAACGCACAGCTCTGGCAGCAGCCCAGCCCGCTCCAACTGGTCGCGCGAGACGAACGAATACCCCATCAGCTCGGTGAAACCATACCCCTTGCACGCGTCGCGGATCTTGCCCTCGAACGCGAAGATCGGGTCCGATCCGACGGGGCTCATGGCCATCGGAAACACCGTGGGGAGGTTGGCGTATCCGTAGACGCGTGCGATCTCCTCGACCAGGTCTCGCGCATCTTCGATGTCGTGGTCGCGCCACCAGGGGACGGTCACGCGCAGCGCGTCACCTTCAGGGGAAACACCGAAACCGAGGCGCTCGAGTGTCGACCGCATCTGGGCAACCGGAATCGCGATCCCGATCAGGCGGTTCGCCTCCTCCGCGCGCAACACGAACGTCGCCGGCTGGTATGGGCGCGCGCGGACATCCGCGATCGAGGAAACGACCGTTCCGCCGGCGATCTGCAAGCAAAGCCCGACGGCGCGCGCCAAGGCCGGCGAGAGCGCTTCCACGGAAAGGCCTTTTTCAAACAGCTTCGAAGCATCGGTGGCCAGCTCCAACGCGCGCGCGGTCCGCCGGATCGACACCTCATCGAACGCGGCGGCCTCGAAAACGATCGAGGTCGTTCCCGCGTCGACCGCCGTCCGCTGCCCGCCGATGACCCCCGCCACGGCAACGGCGCCTTCCGCATCACGGATCGTCAACATGGAAGGCTGCAGGGCGTACGTCTGGCCGTTCAACGCCTCGAAACGCTCGCCTGGACGGGCGGCATCAACCACAAGATCCCCTTTGAGCTTAGCCGCGTCATAGGCATGCATCGGCTGGGCCATCTCCAAGAGAACGTAGTTCGTGATATCGACGATGCTGTTGATCGGCCGAAGGCCGGCGGCAAGCAGGCGCTGACGCAGCCACCACGGCGAAGCCCCGACGGAGACCCCATCGATCTTCACCGCACAAAGCCGGCCGCATAGCGGTCGCTCAGACATGGGCGCCACGAGCGTCACCGTCAACGGTTGCGGGCCGGGCGCGATCGAAGGCGTCTTCGCCGCCTGCCATGGGCGCTCAAGGATCGCTGCCACTTCACGAGAGAAGCCTTCCATCCCCATCGCGTCGGGACGGTTCGTCGTGATCTCGGTATCCAAAAGCACGTCCCCCGCCATCCCCAAGGCCACGGCAAGCGGCTGGCCTGGACGGAATGAGGCGACACGCTCCGGCAGCGCCGTTCCGAGGTCCAGGATCTCCTTTTCCCCATGCGGGAACGCGTCGAACAAGCCGACCTCGTTCGCGGCGCAGATCATGCCCGCGCTCGGCACGCCGCGGATTTCCGTCGGCTTGAGCTCGACCGGCTCGCCTTCGCCGTGCCAACGGACCCGGGCGCCAATCTTCGCCACAGGAACCCACTGGCCGACCTCGACGTTCGAACCGCCGCAGACGATCCCGAGCCGCGCATCGCCCACGTCGACCGTCGTCACGCGCAAGCGGTCGGCCTGCGGGTGCGGCTCGACCGCCTCGATGCGACCCACCACGATCCCCTTTAAGCCCTCATCCTGCGGGATGATCTTTTCGATCCCCGGACCGGACAACGAAACACGGGCCGCGACCGCCTCAGGGGTCAAGCCTTCAAGATCCACCCACTCGCCCAACCATTTCCACGAAGCAAGGATGTTCATAGGAGTTAGAACTGCTGCAGGAATCGGATATCATTCTTATAGACGATGCGCAGGTCGTCGATGTTCATCCCCTGTTTCATGAGGTACGTGCGCTCGACGCCCCACCCGAAGGCGAAGCCTTGATATTCTTCCGGATCGACCCCGCCTGCGCGCAGGACATTCGGATGGACCATGCCCGCCCCACCCAATTCGAGCCAGCCCCGCTTGCACATTTTGCATTTCTCGCCGCCGACCTTCCCTACCCCGTCACAGACCGCGCAGGAAATGTCGATCTCGAACGAAGGCTCGGTAAAGCGGAAATGGAACGGCCGCAAGCGCGTCTTCCGCTGCGGGCCAAAGAAGGCACGCACGAAATAATCGAGGACGCCCAGCAGGTTGGTGATCGAGGCGTCCGTGTCGACGATGAGCCCTTCGAACTGGTGGAACATGGGGACATGGGTCGCGTCGCTTTGGCGGCGATAGGTCTTGCCGATGTTGATCATGCGGATCGGAAGCACGCCTTTGCGCATCTCGCGGACCTGCGCATTCGAGGTGTGCGGCGTCAGGACGATCTTGCCGAGCTCGTCATTGCCCGGAAGGTCACAAAAGAAGGTTTCCCACTCGTCACGCGCCGGATGGTCCTTAGGCATGTTCAGCCCTTCGAAAGCATAAAAGTCGCCATCGATTTCGGGATGGCGGGTTCGCGCGAAGCCCGCCCGTTCGAAAATGGCGGTAATCTCGCGGATCGCCTGCTGGATGAGGTGCAGGTGCCCAACAGCCGGCCGGTGACCCGGTTGGGTCACGTCGACCGCATCTGCCGCCAGGCGCTCACGCCAATAGGACGCCTGGACATCTTGCTTCTTTGCCGCGAAAGCCGCTTCTAGGCGGGCTTTGACCTCATTCGCCACGGCCCCAACCTTGGGGCGCTCATCCGCGGAAACAGCCCCCATCCCTTTCAGGAGGCCGGCCAACTCGCCTTTCCGACCCAAAACCGCGATTTCCCAAGCTTCGAGCTCGGGCATCGCCTGGACCGCGCGCAGGCGTTCGAGGGCCTGCGCCTCGCACGCATGGAGGGCATCGATCATACGACAGGGTTTTACCGCAAAAACGGATCTCATGCAAAAAAAGCCTGAATCTACCGAAAAACGACCACGGAATGGCAGTCGTTTCTGTGCAGATCCGAGCTAGAAGATCCCCCGAATCCCCTGCCAGATCCCCGGCCCGAAGCGGAACAGGTCCTGCACCGTGACAAGTAAGATCAGGATCAGGAGGAAGATGAATCCGAACCCATGGATCGCCGCCTCAAGATTCGCATTCAGCCGCTTACGCCGGGCGAATTCAGCCAAGAGGAACAACGCGCGCCCCCCATCCAGCCCTGGGATCGGCAGGAAGTTCACGACCGCCAGGTTCACGGAGAGGATAGCCGCGAACTGGAGCAGGGGCCAAACCCCTTGGTCCGCAATCCGTCCCGTCATGACGGCGATGCCGACGGGCCCGGAGACGCCCTGGTCGACTTGACGCTTCACGACAAGGTCGCGGACGAGGCTCCCGAGCCCTTGGACGATCCGGACGGTGTAGAAGGCGGTCGTTTTTGCTCCCTCAATGGGGGCGCGCCACCAGGACCAGCGAACGACCGCCGTATCCGCAAGGCCGACCCCAATCCCCTTTGCCTGGGCTCCAGGAAACAGGTCGGGGGTCACATCGACCGTCTGGACCGTACCCTTGCGGTCAATCTCGACGGCGATCTGCGGACGGGTTTCGGCAATGGTGCGGATCCGCGCACGGATCTCCTCCGCCCGTCCCGCCGCTTCCCCATCAAGGGCGCGGATCCGGTCGCCGATATGGAGCCCGGCCTTTTCGGCGGGGCCCGTGGGCACGACCTGCGTAATCTCGACATACCGTTCCTTCACAAGCGCCTCGGTAGGAAGGCTCGTTCCATCCATGGGAACGCCGACGAGGTATCCGCCCGTAAATAAGATGGTGGCGAGGAGCCAATTCATCGCGACCCCTGCGGCAATAATGACGAATTTCTTTCCGACGGGGGCTTGCGCGAAGCTGTCACGATCGTTCGCGGCATCCCCCTGCTCCCCCTTCAAACGGACGAATCCGCCCAAGGGCAGCCAATTGATCGACCAGATGGTCCGTGTCGCGGTCTGCTCCGCTTTTTTTACGCGGCGCCATGTGCCGCCCTCCTTTGTCCATCCCAACGCCCGCGGCGGAAAGCCCACTCCAAACTCCTCCGGCTTCACGCCGGCCCAACGCGCCGCCAGATAATGCCCCGCCTCATGGATGAGAACGAGCCCCGACAGGACCAGCAGGAAGATCAGGATGGTCATGGGAAAAAGAAAAATGCCTCAGTAGGCCGAGGGTATCAGCTTTGAGTCCGTTTTTGAATGCGTTAATGTCTTGCGTCGTAAAACGTAAATATCCACTTTCGTCATCTAAACAAAAAAGACGCCGAAGCGTCAGACCCGTCAGACGACCTCGCGGAACGCGACCTGGGTCACCCGGTGAAGGAGGCTCACGTTGAGGCTCTTGTACCCGACCCGCCGAGTGAACCCGTCGTTGACGTACGCGAACCCCTTCCAGGCGTCCATGTCCTCGCTCCCCCGCCCCCGACCACACTGCTTGAACCCGGGCGGAGTCGTCGGCGCGATCCATTCTGACGTTTCCTGCCCGGCGTCGAACGAGATTGTGGTGCCCCGGCTGACATGCCAGCCCTCTTCGAGGAGCAAGGCGAAGGCGAGGCAGGGATTCCCCTCGTAGCCGAGCGCACGGAGACGCCGCGCGATGTCGCGGTGGTCGAAGCGCGGCTTCCAGGCGGGGTCATCTTCGCCGACGAAGATCCGCGCCCCCTCTTCCGCCCGCGCGGAACGGTCGTCACAGCGCCCTGCGAGCGCGATCTCATACGTCCCGCGCCGGACCCTTCCCGTGATCCCGGCGATCGTGGGGTCGATCTGGATGGGCTGCCCCGAGGGGAGGTCCCCGAAGGACCTGCCGCTGCGCACCGAGCTTCCCACGCGCTCGCGGACCTCATCGCAGATGGCCCTCCACGCGCAATCCTGCGACACCTCGACGGTCGCGATCTGGAGGAAGACGTGTCCTTCGAACACGGCGTCCTCCCCCACAGGATCGAAATCGAAACGGGGAACCGAGAAATTTCGGACGGTGATCATCATCTTTTTCTCCTCCATTCGGTCTTCGACAGGTCAACGAGACGACGAATCGTAGCAGAAAACACCGTCCGCGTCAAGTCTCCCTTGGGCGCGGAACGCTCGTTCTCGACACCATTATCAAGTAAATGACTTGTCGCTTGCGTCGTAAAACATAATGACGTCTCTTTGTCATGGCTTGTCCTCGCTCCCCTTCATTGACGCCTCCCCCGTCCTTCCCTACCATTGGAGCCAATTACTCTTCATCCCTCCTATGTCCCCCCTCCTCATCGTCCTGCTGGTCGTGGCGGCGGTCGCCTTGTGGCTGGTCTTCACCTATAACGGCCTGATCACCCTCCGGAACCGGACTGACGAGGCCTGGTCCGACATCGACGTGCAGCTGAAGCGCCGGTACGACCTCATCCCCAACCTCGTGAACACCGTGAAGGGCTACGCGACCCACGAGCAGGCTACCCTCGAAAAGGTGATCGCGGCCCGCAACAGCGCCATGGGCGCCACGAGCCCGGAAGCCAAGGCCCAGGCCGAGAACGCCCTTTCGAGCACGCTCCGCAGCATCTTCGCCCTTTCCGAGAACTACCCGGACCTCAAGGCGAACCAGAACTTCCTCAAGCTTCAGGACGAGCTCAGCGACACCGAAAACAAGATCCAGGCCTCCCGCCGCTTCTATAACGGCAACGTGCGGGACTTCAACACCAAGCTCGAGGTCTTCCCCACCAACCTCATCGGCAAGATGCTGGGCTTCGTGAAACGCGCCTTCTTCGAGATCGACAACCCGGAGGAGCGCAAGAACGTCGAGGTCAAGTTTTAAGCGGGTCCACGCGCCATGTACCAAGCGATTGATGCCAACAAGCAGAAAAGCGCCTTCCTCATGGCGTTTTTCGTCGGGCTGCTGCTCGCGGCCGGCTACCTGTACGGCTACGTCACCGAAACCGGCTGGTTCGGGCTCGGGATCGCGGTCGTCGTGTCGCTCGTGAGCACGCTCGTCACCTGGTTCGCGGGCGACGCGATCGTCCTTTCTACGTCGGGCGCGGAGCGGATCGAAACGCGCGAGCAGGCGCCCGAGCTCTGGAACCTCGTCGAGAACCTCAGCATCACGGCCGGCGTGCCCATGCCGAAGGTCTACATCATCAATGACGGCTCCCCCAACGCCTTCGCGACGGGGCGCGCCCCGGAACACGCGTCGGTCGCCGTCACGACCGGCCTCCTCGCCCGGCTGAACCGGACCGAACTCGAGGGGGTGCTCGCCCACGAGCTCTCGCACGTGAAGAACTACGACATCCGCTGGATGATGGTGGTCGCGATCCTCGTCGGGTCGCTCTCCCTCCTCAGCGAGCTGTTCTTCCGAAGCGGCGGCCTTTTCGGCCGCAAGCGGGATGACAAGGGGGGCGGCGGGGGCGGATGGCTCGCGATCGTAGGCCTCGTCCTCCTCATCCTCGCGCCGATCGTGGGGCAGCTGATCAAGCTCGCCATCTCCCGCAAGCGCGAGTTCCTGGCCGACGCCTCAGGCGCGCTCCTCACCCGATATCCCGAAGGCCTCGCCTCCGCCCTCGAGAAGATCAGCCAGGCGGGGATCCCTGTCGCGAAGGCCCCAAGCGCGACGGCCCACCTCTGGATCTCCTCCCCCCTCCATCGCGAGGGCAAGGCGAACTTCCTCGAGAAGCTCTTCTCCACCCACCCGCCCGTCGAGGAGCGCATCGCGCAGCTCCGCTCGATGGGGCGATAGACGTCCGGCCGGCTCCTTGGGCCGGCCCTCGGTTTTTTCCCCGTTTCCCTATGCTTGACCACGACCTCCTCTCCCGATTCACCACCCACCTCAAGGAAGCGCTCCAGAAGGCGCTGGCGTTCGCATTGGCCCAAGGGCGCAGCCTGATCGAGCCGGGCGACCTGCTCGTAGGACTCACCCAGGAGACCGGCTGCATCGCCGCCGAATTTCTGGGTCGCGCGAGCATCCACGCGGAGGTCGCCGCCGCCTTCTTCGCGGGGACGCCGGACGGGCATGCGCCTGGGGCTGCCGTCGCGCCCGACCTCACCAAGGACAGCCGCAGGATCCTCGAGCAGGCCGTGGTGGCCGCGCGCACCTTCGAGCACCGATACATCGGCACCGAGCACCTCCTGTACGCCCTCATCACCCACCCGGATACCGCGCTCAGCCAGTTTTATGAGCAGAACCGCCTCGAGCGCGACGGCGTGCGCGAACAGCTGCTGGGCTTGCTGAAATCGACGGCGAAGTTCCCTGAGGTCAGCCAGAAGCCCGAAGGCGACGAGGATGCGGACGAAGGTGAAGCCCCCGCGGCTGGAGCCGAGGCAAAGCGCGCGCCCAAGGCGGCCCGCAAGGCCCTCGACCAGTTCGCGCGCCACCTCACCGACAAGGCCGCGGCGGAAGCCCATGACCCCGTGATCGGGCGCGACGCGGAGATCGGGCGCGTCATCGAGATCCTCTGTAGGCGCACGAAGAACAACCCCGTGCTCCTGGGCGAACCGGGGGTCGGCAAGACGGCGCTCGTCGAAGGGCTCGCGGCACGGCTCGCGACAGGCGACGTCCCGGACGTCCTCCAAGGCAAGCGGCTCTACGCCATCGACCTCGCGCTCATGGTCGCGGGCACCATGTACCGCGGCGAGTTCGAGGCACGGCTGAAGCAGCTGGTGGAGGAGGTGAAGGGCGATCCGCAGGTGATTTTGTTCATCGACGAGATCCATACCATCGTGGGTGCGGGCTCGACGTCGGGATCGCTCGACGCGGCGAACATCCTCAAGCCGGCCCTCTCACGCGGCGAGATCCGCTGTATCGGGGCGACGACCTGGGCGGAATACAAGAAGCACCTCGAGCCGGACGCGGCGCTCGAACGGCGCTTCCAGCCGGTGGACGTGCCGGAACCGAGCGCGGAGGCGACGCTCGCCATGCTCCAGGGCCTCAAGGCGCGCTACGAGCGCCACCACGGCGTCCGCTACGACGCCAAGGCCCTCCCGCTCGCCGTGCGGCTGGCCGAGCGCTACCTCACCGACCGGTTCTTCCCGGACAAGGCGATCGACATCCTCGATGAAGCGGGCGCGCACGTGGCCACGCGCCTGCGGTCGGACGCGGTCGTGAAGCGGCTGCAGGCGGTCGATGCCGAACTGGACCAGGCGCGGAAGCAGAAGGAGGCCGCCCTCGAGAAGAACCTCCTCAAGGAGGCGGCGGCCGCGGCGAAGGAAGAGGAACGTGCCCTCCGCGCGAAGGCGGGCATCACCGATGAGCTGCAGGCCCTCCGCGCGAAGGCCAAGCTCGCCGTGCAGGAAGACGACGTCCTGACGGTGGTCTCGCGCCTGTCACGCATCCCGAAGGACGCGCTTACGGCCGTCGAGGAAGAGCGCCTCGCGCGGATCGAGGAACGGCTGGAAGGCGTCGTGTTCGGGCAACGGCATGCGGTGAAGGCGGTGGCGGAGATCGTGCGGCGTGCCCGTCTCGGACTGGGTAACCCCCGTCGGCCGAAGGGATCGTGGCTGTTCGTGGGGCCATCCGGGACCGGCAAGACGGAACTGGCCCGCCAGCTTGCGGTGGAGCTGTTCGGCAAGGAGGACGCGCTCATCCGCTTCGACATGTCGGAGTTCTCGGAGGGGCATTCGGTGTCGAAGCTGCTCGGCTCCCCCGCCGGATACGTGGGGTTCCGCGAGCAGAACCGGCTCACGGACACCATCCGCAAGCGTCCGCACGCGGTGCTGCTCCTCGACGAGTTCGAAAAGGCGCATGCGGACGTGCAGCACCTGCTGCTGCAGGTCCTTGAGGACGGCGTGCTGCAGGACAGCTCCGGGAAGCCCGTATCCTTCCGGCAGGCGTACATCGTGCTGACCTCGAACGCCGGATCGGAGATGCTGAAGCGGAAGGCCTTAGGCTTCGGCTCGGCGGCGGGCGAGGCCCTGCCGGAGGGGCTCGTGCGCGAGCACCTGCAGGAGCGGTTCCGGCCGGAGCTCCTCAACCGGCTTGACCGGCTGGTCGTGTTCCAGCCGCTGCCGCGCGAGACCTTGCGCCGCATCGTGGAGCGCGAGCTTCGCACGGTGCTCGACCGCCTCAAGGAACAGCGGGCCATGACCTACAAGGTCAGCGAGCCGCTCATCGACTGGCTGCTCACGCGGGCGTGGAAGCCGGAGGAAGGCGCACGCGCCGCCCGCCGGACCATCGAACAGGAGATCGAGGCCTTGCTCGTGCAGGCGATCATCAGGCAACCAAAGAAGAAGCAGATCCAGTTGCAGCTAGGAAAGGCGGGTCCGTTGGTCAAATAGCGCCTGAGGGCGCTATTTGGTTTCCGGAAGGCTCGCCCGCTACCCGCCCCGCGGCGCGTTTGCTAGAATCGGGACATGCCTGACGGATACGCCCCTTCCCCACTCCCCCAGCCGGACCTTTCGGGGCTGTTTGCGGATGCGGCGCGCGCGCTGGGTAGGCTGCGCGAGCATGCGGAAACGTTCAGCGGCGCCGCGGAAGCGGTGGTCCACGGGTTCGATGAGGCCCAGGACCTGGTGCGCATCGGGCCACGCTTCAGCGCGCTGATGCAGGATGCGCAGGAGCGGACGCGTCCGCTCGCCGAAAAGGGGCGCGACATCGCGGAACGCTCGGAACGCGCCCTGGAGCGGCTGCGGGCGCAGGAAGCCGAGCTGGCGGACCGCTCGCCGCGCGAGCAGCGGGAGATCGTCGCCGAACTCGGGCGAGAGCTTGAGGCGATGGGACAGGATGCGCGAGCCCTTCGAGAGGCCAGCGACCATTTCGCCCTGATGGCGGATGACCTTGGCCGCCGAGGCGACAAGCTCGCGGGACTGAACCCTCTGGCGGGCGAACGCTTCCGGGAGCTCTCGCGCGTCGCGACGCATGCCTCGCTCGAAGGCGAGCAGGGATCCGCATATGCCGCGGAAGCGGCCAGGACGGAAGCATCGTTCCGCGAGATGGAAGCCGAACTGGCGCGGTACGAACACGCGACGGGACGACGGGAGGCGGACACGACGGAGGGCCGGACAGAAGGCGGCGACCCTAAAATGGGATCCGGACCAGCAAAAACCACCGCAGGACAGAACGATCCGACCGAGGAGACCCGCGCCGAACTCCGACGCACGGCCTCCGCGCAACGGGCGACGGGCGCCCAAGGTGACACGGAACCCACGCGATCGACGAGAACGGCCACTCTAGGAGGGGAAACCGAACCGCCTGTCTCCCTCCAGCAGGCCCTTACGGACGCCGCAAGCAAGACCGACGGAAACAAAAAGGCACCCGCCCCCGAACCGGAGCGGGCGGTTGGCGAGCCGGCGACGGAAACGAAGGGCCTGCCCACGGAACGGGCCACCCGTCCGGACGCCTCGTCCAGTCCGGAGCGCGCGGAATCGGAACCCGCCTCCCCCACGGCCCCGGCACGAGACCTCAACAGCGCAGCGATCGCTTCGGCGATCCAGAACACGCTGGCGCCGCAACCGGAAGCGTCCGCCGAAACCCCGCGCACCCAAGTGAAGACCGATCCGATCACCGACGCGGAGGAACGCGCCATCGGCGACGCGCTTGCAGAGCTGAAAGAAAAGAACGCCCGGCGCAAGGCGGCGAAAAAGGAAGGGACGGAAGCGAATGAGGAGACAAAACCCGCGGAAGCGCCCTTCGACCTCGTAAGCGATGCATCTACCAACGCAGCCCCACGCGCGGCCGCCAGGACGGAACAGGCCACGATCAACGAGGCACGTGCGGAGCTCAAGGAAAAATATGCGGAACGGGCACGCAACGCCGAGATCCTCACCCTCTACGGCCAGCGGATGAGCGTGCGCGGCTGGGAGTACCTCCAAGCCCACGATCCGGCGCGGTACGGCCAACTGCAGGCCGCGCAAACGACCGTCCAAAACCTCGCGATCGACGCGACGGTGTTCTTGCAGCCGCAGGAACGGGAGGCGATCCACCTGGCGGCGGTCGTGGACGTGCGCGCAAGCTTTCCCGACCTGACGGACGAGCTGTTAAGCGCGCTGCTGCTCCAACAGGCGCTGCAGCTGCTCGACCAGCAGGAAAAAACAGAGAACCAGGCGGCCCTGGCGGCCATCGCGGGCGTGCTCGCGGGCGGGGCGGCCCAGGCGGCGGGGAGCGTCGGGACGCCGGCGGTCTTCGCGGCCCTCGCGAAACAGATCGGCGCGACGCGCGAGGCTCTTGCGCATGAGGAGAAACGTGCGGGAGAACGGGCGGAGGCGATCCGTACCCAGACGCAGGCCGTCCGCGGAAGCGGAGGCGGAAACGGGGCCTCCGTACCCGTCCAAGGCGGCGTCGCCGACCTCCAGGCACAACATCGCCAAGGCCTCGACACGCGCCGGGCCCTCCAAGCGACCCTCCACGCGCAGGTCCAACAGCTCAGGGCCGGGAACGCCCTAGGGAACACGCTCGCACGGCAGGAAGCCCTGTCGGGCGCGCAGGCCCAGGCAGCGAACGGGCTCCTCGCCCTCATCCTGCCCCCCGCCCTCCGCCAGACGGCGCAAGGCGAGCGCGCAAGCGAGGCAGCGGGACAGGGCCCCTTGGCCGGAGGGGGACAAACGGAGGCCTCACGAGAGCAAGAGCCGATCGACCCGACCGATCGCGCCGCTTACGAGAACGACCTCGCGGCCAAGCTCGCGGCCAGGCAGATGCAGGACCGACGGTTCCAGGACATCAGCCAGGCGAGCGTCGGCGCAGGAGGCGGGGCAAGCGCTTCCGCCGCATCCCTCATCGGTAACGACGGCAATCCCCTCCTCGAAGGCAAGCGCCTCCGAGCACTTTCGCCCCAGGAAGTTTTCGCACGGAAACAGGCGGCGATGCGTCGACGGATCGCGGAGTTTTCCGGGACCGGCGCCGCGGCTGGCGGGTTCGAGTCGATGTTTGGGGCGGAAGGTGACGCCCTCCCGAACGCCGGTGCGGAGGCCATCGAGATCCAGGAAAGCGACCTGATGCCCCTGGACGACGGGACCGACGAAGCGGGGATGGCTGACGAAGAGGAGGCGCGGCTCCAGGAACTCCTGCAGCGCCAGCAGCAGGACCGGGCCCAGGCGGACGCCGCGTCGAAACTTGACCAGCTGAACAAGGCCAAGGACCTCCTGGGCAGCCCGGCCGGGAAACAGGCGCTCGCGAAGGCGGCCCCGCTCGCGACCAACCCCGTCTTTTGGGTGATCGCCGCCCTCCTGCTCATCGTCTGGCTGAATGCGCGGCTGTTCTTCCCGAATGAGGAATCGACGTTCCGCAAGCCGTTGGGGACGTGGGGAAAGGTCGGGACCATCGCCTTCGACCTGTTCGCCATCATCAATGCCGCCGTCTCCTTCGTGATCATCGTGATCATCTGCATCCTGCCGTTCCTCCCCGTGCTGTTGGCGCTCGGTGGCGTCTTCGCTACACTGCAGGGGAGTCTCCGCCTTTTCGGCAACTAACCCTTACGCTCGCCTCACGCTATGCTGCTCCTTTCCGAACGCGCCAAGAAAGTGGTGCTGGCCGTCGCGCTCCTCGCCTTCGCCGGCGGGATCGCGGTCGCGCTGTATTTCGTGTTCTTCCGTCCTGCGGCAGAACCCGCCCCCGAACCCACGGCCCCGACGCCGGCCGGCGGGGCGTTGCCCGGCTCCGGGACGGCACGCCCGACCACCTCGACGGTGGCGACCCCCGGCTCCCTGCCGGGCGGCTCGACGCGCCCAGACGCGGGAACCCAGTCCCCGGACACCCAGCCGACGGCCCGGGAAAGCCGGACCCAGCCTCTCGTCGACCAGCAGACGGCCTTCGTGACGTCAAACGCGGGCGCGGGCGGCGACCTGCGCTTCTACAACCCCGCCGACGGCAAGTTCTACCGGGTCGATGCGCTGGGAACGACCACGCCCCTCTCGGACCGCGCGTTCTATAACGTCCAGGACGTGAGCTGGGGGCACGGCAGCGACAAGGCCATCCTCGAGTTCCCCGACGGCTCGAACGTCTACTTTTCTTTCACCGAAAACCGCCAGATCACCCTACCGAAGCACTGGGAGGACTTTCAGTTCTCGCCCGACGACCGACAGATCGTTGCGAAGAGCGTAGGGAACAACGAGACCAACCGTTTCCTGGTGATCGCGAACCCGGATGGCAGCAACCCGCAAGCCATTCAAGAGCTAGGCAACAACGCCGACAAGGTGCGTACGGCTTGGACGCCGCAAAGCGACATCGTGGCCTACGCCTTCACGGGCGACGCCATGGGATTTGACCGCGAGCAGGTGGTGCTCGTGGGCCGCAACCAGGAAAACCTCCCTGGCCTCATCACCGAAGGGCGGGGCTTCGTCCCGTCCTGGTCTCCGACGGGCGCATCGCTCGCGTACAGCGTCTATACCTCCGCGAACGGGTACTTGCCCGAATTATGGGTGAGCGAAGGCACGGCCGAAGGGATCAACAACCGTCGCCGCCGCCTGGAACTCAATACCTGGGCCGACAAGTGCGGCTGGGGATCCGACCAGGTCCTGGTCTGTGCCGTGCCGTCGACGCTCGAGGCGGGCGCGGGGCTCCAGCGCGCCGCCGCCCGCAAGGGACCCGACCAGATCTTCCGCGTCGACTTGCGCACCGGCCAGAAAACGAACCTCGGGACGGTGGATGGCGTGAGCGACGTGCAAGGGGTCACCACCGCTCCGGACGGGCGATCGGCATATCTCACCGACCGCGCCACCGGCCGCATCGTGACCTTCAACCTCCAGCCGTGACCTATGATCGATACGCAAAACCGGTTCCTGTATGCGGCCGTGGTCGCCCTGCTGTTCCTGGGGGCGCTGTTTACGTGGTCGACCATCTACCGCACCGTGAACACCTTTTCCGTGGGATCGGCACCCACCCTCGAGACCGAGACGGAACCGCCGGCCCTTCCGCCGGTCCGCGTGAGCGATCCCCGTTTGGGCTCCACGCGGCCGGACGCGCTTGAGGTCGTCGAGTTCGCCGACTACCGCTGTCTCCACTGCCGCGCCATGGCCCCGGACCTGCTCGCCCTCGCCACCGACGCGCAGAGGAACATTCGCCTGATCTGGCGCGAGGCTCCGACGCAGGACCAGTCCGACGCGGGCCTCTTGCCGTTCGCCGCGGCGCGCTGCGCCTATGCCCAAGGCAAGTTCGGCGAGATGCACGCGGCGCTTTTCCAGCTCGGCACCTTCACGGAGACGGCCATCCTCGAGAAGGCGGCGGCCTTGCGCCTCGACCAGGCGCGCTTCCGCAGCTGCCTCAGCGACAAGCGCGTGCTCGACGCCATCCGTGCGGACCAGGCCACTGCCCTCGTGAACCGGATCTCGGCGGCCCCCACCTTGTTTGTGCGCGGCTTGCCGTATGTCGGGCAGCTGGAACGGAACCAACTTGAAGCGATCCTCCGCTGATATATGCGCATCTCGCATTCAAAACGACGGGCCCTCCCCCTGGCGATCGCCGTCCTCGCCTCCGCCCTGATGCTGCCGCGGCCCGTAGACGCGGTCATCACCGATGAGTCGTTAGGCGACCGAGAAACGGTGCGCCAGCAGGTGGAGCAACGCGCCGAGGACGCAGCCCGTGCGGCCGCCGCCTCAAGCACGCCCGCTTCGCGCCTTACGCCGGTCACCCCAGAACTTTCGGTGCCGATTCCTGGCGTCACCTTCACACCCCCCATCGAAGACGGCGATGACGTGGTCGTCCCCTTCGCCGCCCAATACATCAGCGGTATTTATCGGTATCTTCTCGGTATTTCCACGCTCGTCGCCATCATCGTCGTGATCGCGGGTGGTTTCCAATACCTTTGGGGGCAGACGCAGGGCGGCGCAGAGAAAGGCCTCACCCTCATCAAGGACGCGATCGGCGGGCTGGTCGTCCTCTACGCCTCGTACCTGATCCTCTGGACGGTGAATCCCGAACTCGTGAACCTGCAGCCGATCCGGCTGGCGCGGATCCAGACCGTCCCGATCGGAGAAAACGCGGGCGAGGACGGCGAGCCAGCGGATGCGACCCCGCCGCCGCCCGACGCCGGAAACGTCCCTGGATCGAGCTGCCGCCTGACCTATAACCAAGGGCAATCGCTGTGGGGACGCCTGCCATATGGTGACTCCCCCGCCCTGATCGCCGGCTCCACCGACACGCGCACGCTCTGTACCGACCAGGCACAGACGAACGGCTCCACCTGCTTCGGAAGCTTCTCGCAATCCGCGTGCGGGCCAACGGCGGTCGCGTCCGTGCTTGCCTTCTACGGCCTCCAGGTCTCCGTCCCGAGCCGCGTCCCGGCCCCGGGGAATGCCATGCACCTGGTCGATCCCATCGACGTCGCGATCTTCGCCATCAAAAAAGGGTACCGGCAGGTCGGCCGCGGCACGACGGGTGAAGTGATGTCCGACGCCGACGGCGGCTTTCCCCTCTTCCAGCAGCGGACCATCAGCAAGACGAACACCGCGGAAATCCTCCGGACGCTGCGCGCAGGCACCCCGCTCGTCTTCGCCTGCCGATCGGTTCGGCTCTTCAGCGATGATGCCGCAACCCGACCGATCCTGAACCGGCGCGGCAGCGACCGGCTCTATAGCCCCGGGCACTATATGGTCCTCTCCGGTGTCGTGAACGACCAGATCCTCCGCATCCACGACGTCGGGCGCACGAGCACGAAGACGATCCGCATGGAAGACGTCCAGGCCTCCTGCGGAAGCCCGGTCGAACTCAAGCCGCGTTCCGGCACCACCGGGACGGCAACCGCGGTCTGGGGAACGGGTCCGGGCGCGATCACGGTCCAGATGCGTCTCCCCCCGCAGAACGGCGGCCAATGCCAAGCGACCGGCGGCAGCCAAGGTGCCCGCGCCCAGATGACCGGCGAAATCGACTCCTACCCCTTCACGTTCCGCCCGTCCGGCGAAACGGCCACCAACTGGCCAGATAACAGCGCCCGACTGCTCTTTCCGACGCGCCTCCGCTCCCTCACGAGCCCGGCCCGAGTCCGCGTCTTCATCTATCTTCATGGCAACAATGAGGGGAACCGCACACCGGAAGACCGTTACATCCCCTACCTCCGCAACGCCCTCCAACGCGTCGCCGGCAGCAAAGACATCGTCGTCATGACACCGCACCACAACAATTCCGGGAACAACTATCCGGGTTTCAACCTCAGCGAATTCTACGAGACGGGCCTGCGCGCCTTGCAGGGCGTCCTCCCCGGCGTGACGGTCCAGGACGTGGTCGTGGGCGGGCATAGCGGCGCGACCTGCAACGGAGGTCCGGTGATCCTTCAGGCCCTCAACAGCCCCCTCCCCAACACCCGTGGCGTGATCGCCTACGACGGCTGCATGGGGGACGTGCTGACGCCAAGCAACACCTCAGGCGGCAGCGGCATCTCGTTCTACATGAACCCCGACAACTCCGGCATGGGCAATGAGGACCCGCGGAGCGTCTCCGGCAACGAGACGCGCTCGGCCATCATCCGACGCCTCTGGAGCCTCGGCAGCCAGACGTGCCCCGCCTGCGCTTCCAGTGCCGGCGCCCAATGCTATGGCCAGTCGGCGAGCTTCAGCCGTCCTGGCGGCGGCGAGCTGATCTCCTTCGAGACCAGCGCAGGCCACGGACCGAGCGTCGAGAAGATGACCGACATCGCCTTCTGCGCGTTCTATCGCTAACGCATAAAAAGAAAAAGCACGCCTCCCGACGGCGTGTTTTTTCTCTTCCTGAGGCTTTCAACCATGATTTGACTTTTCGCGTGCCGCATCGAATGGTGTGAAGCGTATGTCGAGCAAGAAACCGCCCGCCGTCCGGTTCGTCTGCACCCACTGCGACGGCCAGTTCCCCAAGTGGCAAGGCCGCTGCGAGAGCTGCGGGAGTTGGGGCACGCTCAAGGAAGCCGTGCCGACCGTCGAGAACGAGACGCGCCCCGTGATGCCCGCCGGGAAGACGTCCGCCTTCGCCTCGCTCAAAAAAGCCGAGGCGCATGACCACCTCTCGAGCGGGGTCGCGGCCGTGGACCGCGTCTTGGGCGGCGGGTTCGTCGCCGGGTCCATCAGCCTCATCGGCGGCGAACCGGGCATCGGCAAGTCCACGCTCATCGCGCAGGCCGCGTTGGCGATGGCGAAGGCCGGCGGCACGGTCCTCTACGTCACCGGCGAGGAATCCCCCACGCAGGTCGGCCGCCGCCTCGAGCGCCTGGCGAACGGCCCGCTCCCCGAAACGCTCCGCTTCCTGGACCAGACGGAAAGCGGGACGATCGCCGCCACCATCGCGAGCGAGAAGCCGTCCCTCGCCATCGTCGACTCGATCCAGACGCTACGGGCCTCAGGTGTCACAGGCGAGCCAGGGAACCCGACCCAAGTGCGCGCCTCGGCGTCCATCGTAGGCGAAGCCGCCAAGCGCGGCGGCATCCCCCTCGTCCTCGTGGGCCAAGTCACGAAAGACGGCGACCTCGCAGGCCCGCGCCTCCTCGAGCACCTCGTCGACACCGTGCTCATGCTCGAGGGTGACCGCACGCAAGAATTACGCATCCTGCGCGTCCTCAAGCACCGCTTCGGCCCCACCGAAGAAAGCGCCCTCTTCACGATGGAAGAGGGCGGGCTCGTGGAACTGCTCGACCCGTCGCTCCGCTTCCTTCAGGACCGCGGCACACCCGTCTCCGGATCAGTCGCGAGCTGCACCCTCGACGGAGGCCGCCCCATCGTCTGCGAAGTCCAGTCGCTGGTGACACCGGCGGGCTTCGGAATTCCCGCGCGGCGCATCGTGGGCCTCGATCCAAATCGCGTACAGCTCCTCATCGCCGTGCTGACGCGCCGCGCCCGGTGCCCGCTTGGGGACCAGGACGTCTTCGTGAACACCGTCGGCGGGTTACGCATCAGCGATCCGGCGACGGACGTCCCGGTGGCGCTTGCGTTGGCCTCCGCGCTCTGGGACCAGCCCGTCCGCGAGCGGACGATGGCGTTTGGCGAGATCAGCCTCTCCGGGGAAGTGCGGCCGATCCCACGGTTGGAATTACGTCTGAAAGAGGCAAGACGCCTGGGATATGCGGCCGCGATCGTCCCGGTCCAACCGGTGACCGCCCCGGACGGGATGGAAATCCTCGCGACCCCGACTCTCGCAAAGGCGGTGGAGCTGGCGGGGCTAAAGCCCGTCCACAAGGCCAGCGCGAAGCCACGGAAGGAAGAGGCGGGGAGGTTTTTTGAGGTGTGACGATTCGCACGCGCCCAAACCGACCTACTCCAAATGCGACGACTCCCTCAATTCCCTCACCCGTTCCCGGAACCACGGCACCCCTTCCAACTCCGGATCCCGCTCCACGATATCGCGCGCGAGCCGTGCCGCCTTTTGCAGTAGATCCATATCGGACCACCGCACCGCCCGGAAGGCCAGATACCCGCTCTGTTGCGTGCCAAAAACATTCCCCGCCCCCCGGCGCCGAAAATCCTCCTCCGCGAGCGCGAACCCATCTTGCAGCCGCGCGACCTGTCCCAGCCGTTCCAACGGCTCCCCCTCGGCGTCCGTCAGAAAGAAACACCGGCTCGGCAGGCTCGATCGGCCCACGCGACCACGCAACTGGTGCAGCTGTGCCATCCCGAACCGGTCCGCGCCCTCGATCGCCATCACGGTCGCATGCGGCACGTCGACGCCGACCTCGATGACGGTCGTCGAAATGAGGACGTCCAGCTCCTTGCGCAAGAGCCGATCCATGACGTCGGCCTTCTCTTCCGGCTTCAGGCGTCCATGCAAGATGCCGATCCGCAAACCGGCGAGCGGGCCCGCCGACAGCTGGCGTTCCGTCTCCTGTACCGACGCCTTGCCGAGCGCGTCCGACGGGTCGATCAGCGGACACACCACGAAACTCGCCTCCCCGCGCCCGGCCGCGGCCCGGATGGCCTCATACGCCAAGGACCGCTTCGCCCCGACACACACCTCGGAACGGATCGGCAACCGTCCGCCCGGTTTTTCAAGCAAAGAAGAAACCTCGAGATCGCCCAAGAGGGTGAGCGCCAATGAACGTGGGATCGGCGTCGCCGTCATCGACAGGAGGTGAGGCAGCTTGCCGTCCGCACGGGTCGCCTCCGCCAAAAATTGCCGCTGCTCGACGCCGAACCGGTGTTGCTCGTCCACGATCACGAGGCCGAGATCCGCAGGGATCCGCTTTTCTTGCAGGAGCGCATGCGTGCCCACCAGCACCACCCCGCCTTGGCGCGCCCGCGCGTTCGCCGCCTCTTTTTTCAGGAATTCCTCTTGATGCCCGAGCCATGCCTGCTGCTTCGTGCGCGTTAGCAAGAGCAGCGGCAGCTGGTGTGCGGCAAACAGGCGCCGCAACGTCTGCGCATGCTGGACGGCCAAGAGGTCGGTAGGGGCCAAGAGCGCGGCCGACATCCCGCTGCGCAGGACGTGCGCCGCCAAGAACGCCGCCACGGCCGTCTTGCCGGAACCCACGTCCCCTTGCAGCAGTCGCCGCATCGGGACCGGCCTTTCCATGTCCTGCAACGCGACCCACACGGCCCGTTTCTGGTCGCCCGTGAGCGGAAACGGCAACGATTCGGCGAAGGACCGCGCGAACGCCTCCTGGAACGGCATGGCCACGCCGCCCTGCTTCACGATGTCTTTCCCCGTCAACGAAAAGCCCAGACGATAGGCGAGCGCCTCATCGAACGCGAAGCGGCGACGGCCCTGCTCGGCCTGCGCGACCGTCGCGGGCTGGTGCACGGCCCGCAACGCTTCCGCAAAACCCATCAGTCCCTCCGGGCGGTCTCCCGCCGCAAGCGGCTCGACCTTCGGCCACGGCTCCCCCGCCAAGGCGCGCTCCACGATGCGGCGGTATGCCTTCTGCGGGATCGCCCGCGTCGTCGCATACACGGCCAGGATCTCACCGACCGGCAGCACGCCGTCTTCCGGCAGTGGCCGCCAAGCGGGCCGGGTGATCTGCCGCCCATATTGCGGGTGGACGGAAATTAGGCCGGACAGCACGATCTCGCGCCCCGCCGTGAACTCCTTCATCAGCCACGGCTGGTTGAAGAAGAGGGCGCTCGCCGATCCCGAGGCATCCTCGACGATGGCCCGCACTAGCTTGCGCCGCCCGAACCCCGGCGTCATCGATGCCTTCTTGACGCGCACGCGCACCGTCACGTTCTCGCCTTCGCCGCACGCATACAAGAGCTTCTCGCTCGAAAAATCCTCATAGCGACGCGGCAAGCGCGTGAGAAGCTCACCCACCGTCCGGATCTCCAACGCCTCAAACCCCCGGCGCATGGCCGGAGTCACGCCTTGGATGAAACCTACGGGATCGGTCCATGACAGCATACGCCCATCCTGCCGGATCCGCGGACGGCGATCAATGCCTGAAAAAGGCCAAGGGAAGGGAAAAACATACGTCGCGCCATTGACAAAATGCCCGTATTCCGGTATACAAAAGGGGCTGGAAACATGGTCCGGAACCACTCAAGGAGCAAGCCTCATGCCCCATCAAATCCGCTTCGAAACGCACGGATGGCTCGACCGCCCACCGCACGAACGCCTCGAGGCCGCCATCGCGCGTATTGAGGCCATGAACGGATTCGCGTCCGTCACGGGCTCCATCCACACCCTTCGTGACGATCAGGTCGACGTATTCAAGGACATCCTCACCTACCTCAGGATCTCGGCAAAGCGGCAACAGCCGTACGGCCGCATCATCCTGCCCCCACGTACGGGGAAGACCGTCATCGCCGGACAGCTCATCCGCGCGACGCAGCTGACGACGACCTACCTCGTCCCTACGCGCGCGCTCGCCGACCAGGTCGCTCGCGAGCTCGAAACGCAACTCCCCGGCACGCTCATCGCGCTCTACTACAGCGGCCACGAGGAGCTCACCGACCACGGGGTCATCGTGATGACCTACGCCAGCTTCCAAAGCCTCTTCAAGCGCGGGATCCTCCCGGAGCAAGTAAGGCGCTCCGGCCTCGTGATCGCGGACGAGGCGCACCACAGCATGACGGCTGGCCGGCTCATCGCGCTTGCGAATGCCTTCCACCGGCAAGTCCCACGCATCGCCCTGACCGCAAGCCCCGATTACAGCGAACAGCGCCAGCTCGCAACGTACTACCCCATCCTGATCCATCAGGTCACCTTCGATGAGGCTCACCGGCTCGGCCTGATCGCCCCATCACAAACGTACATCCACGAAGTCGATATCGATGCCTCGCAGGTCACCGTCGTCGGTGACGACTTCAGCGAAGAAGTCGGAAGCCTCCTCTCAAAGGGGCTTGTCTTCGACCTCACCCGCAAGCTCCGCTACGACGATCCTGCCAACCGCGCGCGCGGTTGCCTCATCGCTTGCCGTTCGCGCGCACAGGCCCGGGCGCTCCACCGGTATCTTGCCGAGCGCCGCCCCGCCGATGCGCCGGAACCCGGCCTCGTGCTTGGGGACACCCCGAACCATGTTCGCCTAACCCTGGAGCGCGGCTTCAATGATGGCACGACCGACACGCTCATCCAGGTCGGGGTCCTGATCGAGGGATGGAACGCGCCGCGCTGCAAACTCCTCATCGACCTGGCTCCGACCCCCTCGATGGTCCGGGCGACGCAGAAGTTCTTCCGACCACCCACCCTGTGTGGCGAGGAGAAGGCGGAGATCCGCCTCATCCTGCCGAAGAACCTCCAGAAGCCGCCCATTCTGCCGGAGGACGTGAAGGCGCAAGACGCGAAGGAGCCGTCCCCCGAACTCCCTGTGCCGCCCAACGCACGACGACCCGTGACCGGCACGCGCCCGCGGATTTCCGGCCCGATCGCCGCGGTACCAGCGACCGCCAGGCTCCTCTCGCAGACCTCTGCCGAGACCGCACGCCTCCTGCGCCACGATCAGGACGCGCTCCGCTCCATCCTGGCTAGCAACCCCAGCTTCGATCCTTCCAACCCTCCCCCGCTAGAGATGTTTCGTCACCTGTCGTTCCACCATGCACTCTTCCGGGGAACCGGCACGTACCTGCTGCGCGCGCTGAAGGTCAGCCCGAAACCGAGAGCGTACCGCGGCTGGCTCATTCGACTCTACCTCAAACAGGTCCCGACCCACGACCTGCGGGGTTTCCACGAGCACGCTGAGCACGCATCGTGCGCCGATGACGCCGACGTCGTCCGCGAGCTCGCACGGCGGTTCGACGCATCGAAATGCCGCGACACAGGCCTCGAGGATGCCTGGCGGACCCTGTTCGGGCAGGACGAGGAAGCGGAATGGGAACCCATCGAGGACCGTCTGGACAAACGGCGCGCCTTGGCACGCCTGGAACAGATCCTGCGATCCTGGTTCTTGCCGCGAGAGCAAAACCTGCTGCTGGCCGTCTACGACCTCGGGCCTTGGGGGCACTTGACGGTCGCTCAGATCTCCCAACAGGACAACCTCTCAGAAAGTCGGATATATGGCGTCAACAAAAGGACGATCGAGCGCATACGCCAGGAATGGGGAAGGTTCCCCAACCCGTTCCAGCGGTAGCCAGGGAAAACGTCATCTGTCACCTCCTGCCCCTCCCAGGGGCTTTTTCTTCTCCTTGACAGGACACTGCAAGATCTCCAACAATCCTCGCGGTAGACACGAAAGGAGCTTCCATGGGCATTGATCCGCTTTCGACCCTCCTGCCCTTCGCCCTCCTCACTGCGGCCGCCCTCCTCATCATCCGTGGGGAGCGCCGTTTCCGCCTCGACCAGTCGCCCACGGCCAAGGCCTTCACCCTCTGGCCGAAAACGCTCGTTACGGAAGCCAAACTGGCGCTTTCGCCAACAACCTTCCTGTGGGCCCTCAAGCACATGCGAGCGCTCGCCCGCACACACGTCGAGGAACCACCGTTCCACGAGGGGATCACGGACGTCGACCGAGACTGGTTCGTCGCGATCCAGAACGCGACCCCCACCCTCACGCTCGTCATCGCGACCCAAGCCGACGGCCGGCGCCGACGCCTCGCCCTCCGTGTCGAGAACCTGCACTTCCTCCTCGTGGAGGAGGCGGATGCGTTCGAGCGCTGGCACCCATACCTGCTCCAGCTCCGCGACAGCCGCGCCATCGCGACCCCAACCCTCGAGACCGTGGGCACCTGGGTTCGCTTCACGAGCGGAGAGTTGGTACCCGCACACCAAGCCTTCGGCATCTGCTCGAACTGGAAGCTCACTGACAGCCCCTTCGCGCGCTGGCCCCTCGCGGGCACGTGGGCGGAGATCCGTGACGCGCGCCGCATCGCGCACTGGCTGCACGAACAAGCCGAGGGCCGCATGCCGCGCCTCGCCGATCTGAAATAGGATCGGCGTTTTTATATCCGATCCATGAAATACATGTATTTATTTAGTGCTACACTCATAAATAAACGCACCGAGATCAGGTACGAAGAAATACATCACGCGACCAGCGTGAGATGGATTGACAACAATTCGGCATATGCTACCATCTCCCACGCCTCAGGGCCTCCAAGGAAGGAACAAGCCACGATGACAAAGCTCCTCGAACGCCTCGTCGACCTGCTGCCGTTCATCATCGGAATGCTGCTGCCTACGCTCGCGTATCGCCTGAGTCGCTCGGCAGAAAAACGACCGGAGAAACCGAAGCCCCTGACCGCCAAAACCTGGACTCTACCCGTCAGCACGATCCGCTGGGAGGACATCGAACGGCACCAAAACAGGATCAGCCCAGACGAAGTGCTCGCCCGCATCCAAAACGAGCAACCCCTCGTCCGGCTCGGGAACGACCCTCCGTACGCGGAAGAGATCGATCCGCAACCCAACTTTTTCACCCGCCTGGAGCAAGCCCTTCCCGAAGGCACGGTCCATGTTGTCCTCAACCCCTCCGCCGGTACGCGTGAGACCTTCTACCGCTCAGGACCCTACTGGCTGAGGCTCCGAGAAACCCGCGACCAGGAAAGGCAGGCGCCGCGTCGATGGCGGTTTCATGAGCTCGAGCTCCGTGACACTACACGCATCGCGATCCGCATCCCCCTGCGCGCAGATGAGATCCCGCTTCAAATCGAAGGAAATGCCTCGATCGGCGTGATGGAGGACGCCGAAGCCCACGTCCTCCTTCCTCCCGCATATTCGTTCATCATTACTCGATGCGCATGCCGCCTCGATCGGGAGGCGAACACCGCCCCGGAAGTTCATGCGCCCGTCGAGAGCAGCGCCCTCGCTCGCCTTTCTCGGCCGAGAGATTTCGATGAAAAGACCACAACGGCGTTTCACGGACTCATTCGCTGGCTCTCAAACTACGCGAACATCCTCACGCGCGATCAGTCGGAGATCGTCGCCAGCCTCATGACGGAGTTCAAGGCTCATATGTTCAACCTTGACCCCAAGAAGCCGGACTGAACAGATCCTCCAGCCGCCCCTCCCGGCGGTTTTTTCATGCCCCTCCCTTGAAAATCTCCCCATCCTGCGCTACCCTCCCCAGCATGCTCGACTGGAACTCGCTCCCCCGCCCGATCGTGGCCCTCGCGCCCATGGCTGACATGAGCGATCTTCCGTTTTGCTTGATCTGCAAAGAAAAGGGCGTCCCTTTGATGTTCCGCGAGATGGTCTCGGCCGAGGCGATCGTGCGGCTGAACCCCAAGACCCTGAAAATGGCGATGTTTGACGCCCGCGAGCGCCCGCTCGTCCAGCAGATCTTCGGCAGCAACCCAGCCGTCATGGCCGAAGCCGCCCGCATCATCGAGGAGCGCTTCGCCCCCGATGCCATCGACATCAACATGGGCTGCCCCGTGTACAACCTGGTCTCGAACTTCAACGGCGCTTCGCTGATCCGTGAGCCCGAACGGGCGCACGCCATCGTGAAGGCGATGAAGGCGGCCGTGAGCGTGCCCGTGAGCGTGAAGACGCGCCTGGGCTGGAAGGACGACACGGACTGCCTAGAGTTCGTGAAGGTCATTGCCGACGCCGGCGCGGACCTCATCTCCATGCACGGCCGCACGCGCGAACAAGGGTACAGCGGCACCGCCAACTGGGTCCGCATCGGCGAGGCCCGCCGCAACGTGCCCCACCTACCCTTCCTCGTGAACGGCGACATCACGACACCGGAACGCGCCAAGCTCGCCATGGAACAGAGCGGCGCCGATGGGGTCCTCATCGGTCGCGGCCTCCTTGGCAACCCGTGGTTCGCCAAACGGGTCGAGGTGTTCCTAGCGGACGGGACCGCCCTACCTGAACCCAGCTGGAACGAACGGGTCACGACCGTCCTCGCCCACGCCCGCCTCCAGATCGACCATTACGGCGAACGCGGGCTCGTGAAGCTGCGCAAGCACCTCCCCTGGTACTTCAAGGGGACGCCTGCCGAGAAGACGCTCAAGTCAGATTTAGTGCGAATTTCACACTATTTAGAGCTGGAAACCCTGCTAAACAAGGTCAACATTGACATCCGTTAAGGAGCATGGTACACGTGAGAGGCATCACGGACCCACAAAAACAAGGAGGTGACCCGTGAGCGAACCGGACGACCCGCTCCTGGTGAAAGCCCGACAGCTTCTCTTCGACGGGAGGGTCGGCGAATTCAACCGGCTGCGGGAGAAGTACCCGAACCTGCGCCTCGTGCTGCGGGGCGAGAACCTGGCAGGCCTCGACCTGGCAGGCATCGACCTGCACGGCGCGCTACTCGAACGCGTCTGCCTGACGGACTCCGTGCTGACGGAAGCCTGCTTCGATGGCGCCACCCTGCTCGGGTGCCAGGCCAGGCAAGGCAGCTTCCGCGGCGCGACGTTCGTCGGTGCCCGTTTCGACAGCTACAAGCCGCTGCCCGGCGCCGACACCGGCGACGTGCGCGAGCGGACAGTCTTCGCGGACGCGGACCTCGTGCAAGCCGACCTCTCCCGCGCACGCCTCACCGGCGTCGACCTGAGCGGTGCGAACCTCAGCGACGCCCGCCTCGCCGGAGCGGCGCTCGAGACCGTCGAGCTCCAGGGCGCGATCCTGCGGAACACCGAGGCGCCCTACCTGCGGCTGCGCGGCAACACGGGGTACCTCGCGAAGACCTGGGGGACCGCCGAGTCGCCCGGCCCGAAGGCGGGTGAAGGCCCGATCCTCGAAAACTGCAACGTCTTCCGCGTCCAACTGGTCAACAGCACGGACGCCTCGACCGTCATCCGCCCGGACTGGCGCCCGGACGGCACACGCAACGAAGACCCGCGCCAGAACGAGACGGCCCGCAGGGCCAAGACCCGCAACGACGACACCGAAGAAGAGGAGACCACCATGGGAAACGAAGGAAACCATCCGCCCGGCCGATTCGAAGCCATCAAGAACAAGGCCACCGACGTCGGCCATCGCGTCATCGAGACCGCGAAGATCGAGATCCCCGAGGCCGCGATCCGGGCCGGGGCCACGATGTTCGTCCGTACGACGCGACTCGCGATCATCGAGGCCTACGCGAACTTCCAGAAGATGAGCGCGAAGGAGAAGGAGCACCTCCTGGCCCTGGCGGACACGGACGTTGGTGACATGGTGGTCCGCTTCGTCCTCTCCGGCGCGATCGGACTCGTCCCCGTCCCGGACGGCTTCAAGCCCTACGCAACTTCGCTCGAGAAGGAGCTGCGCGTGAGCGCCATGGCGAGCGGCGGCGTGGCCCTGGCCCAGTACGTCGCGAACACCATCGGCGGCCCGCTCGTCGCTGCGATCGAGGTCATGAAGAGCTACACCCCGGACCCGTCCGCTCAGCAGCAGATGGGCCTGCTCGCGAGCCCCGCACCCGCTTTCGACCCGCTGCGCGGACACGACGCGGCCCAGGGTGTCCCGGCCCAGCCGCGGACGGAGGGCTGATCAGCCCCCCCCCTTGCAGATCCTCCACGATCTGCTTTTTCATACCCTTCGAACGAATAATCTCGCCAATACGAGCGTCCACACCTAATAATAAGGCTCTGGTGAACCAGAGCCTTATTGAAACATTTCACAACTCCGGCAAGAATCCCTCCGGATTCACCGGCACCCCATCCTGCCGCACCTCGAAGTGCAGGTGCGGGCCCGTCGAGAGCCCCGCGCCCGGATCGCCGGGACGACCGCCGGAATACCCGATCACTTCGCCGCGCTCGACATACGTATCCGGTTTCGCCGCGAACGACGACAGGTGCGCATACACGGTCGCGATGCCGTTGGGATGGATCACCATGATGTAGTTACCATATTGCCGGCCGACACGGTTCCAGGCGACATAGCCGCCAGCGGCCGCACGGACAGGCGTACCGACGGGGGTGGGCAAATCGACGCCCGGATGCTCGAACAGGTTGCGGAAGGGGTAGGTCGTATCATGGAAATGGGCCGAGATCCCCTTCTTCGCGTCGATCGGCCAGGCAAGGAGGAGGTCGCCGCGCGCGAGGACGTCGTCGGACGTGCCGATCGAGTCGCGCAGGCGGTCACGGAGGGCGTTGACGGCCTCGGTCTCACCTTGCTGCTCACGCTGGAGCTCGGCGACGAGGCGGCGGAACTGGTCTTCACGGTTGCCGGTCTCCGCGATGAGGCTGCGCTTGACGGCACGATCGTCCTCAAGCTGATGCTGCGCGAGTTCAAGGGCCTGCGTTTCCTGGAGCTGGGTGGCGCGCGTGAGCTGGAGAACCGCCCGTTGGGCCTCGACCGCCGTCTTCGCCTCATGGGCAGACACCGTAGCGGCCGTGAGGGATTGCTGGAGGGCACGCACGTCCGCACGACGCGTGACGGACGCAGAGAGGGACCCTTCCCCAAAGAGCGTCAAGAGGGGCGATGCGTCGGGAGCGCGCTCGAGCTCGGAGAGCACTTCCGCCAGCAACGCACGACGGACCGTGAGCGTGGCCTCAAGCTCTTTCTGCCGCTTTTCGGCCCGGTTGATCTCGAGGGCGAGGCGGTCAAGCTCCTCGCGGGAACGGCGCACGCGCAAGGCTTGCGCTTCGGCGCGCGTATCAAGGAGCGCGAGTTGGGCCTGCAGCGTCTCGGCCGTGGATGTCTGCTGCTGGATGCGGGTGCGGTATTGGGCGATGAGCTCGTCGAGAGCCTTGACGCGACGCTGCTTGGCCTCGATGTCTTTTTGCACGGCGTCAACCTGGCCTGCCTCTGGGTCCTCGGCATCCCCCGTAACGGGCGCTTCGATTTCGGGCTGTTCTTGCGCAAAAAGCGGCAGCGCGGGACGGGCCACCGAGAGCATCAAAAGCGCCGACAAGGAACCTGCGACAAAGGTACGCCGAACCATGCCCCCATTATGCCAGAACTTGGAGGGCGGCGTCGATGCGGCCCAAGGCCTCGTCTTTTCCGAGGAGATAGAGCAGCTCAAACGGGCTCGGCGATTGCTTGGCACCGGAAAGAGCCGTACGCAAGGGCCAGAGCACCTCCCCATTCCCCCACCCATGTGCGGCGATCCAGGCCTTGAGAGCGGATTCGATCTCGGAGAGAACGGTGAAGGCGGATTCGGGCCATGTGGCAAGTTCGGCACGGACGGCCGCGAGGCGTTCGCGGGTTTCGGCCGCGGTCTGGGTTTTCCAAAGCAAGAGGGCGGCGTCGGCGACGGGGGCAGCGAGCCATGGCGCGACCAGTTCAGGAAGCAGCTGCACGCGCGTGACACGGTCACGGAACAAGAGGGCCGCGCGGCGGCGGAGGGCATCCGTGTTCGCCGTCGGGACGGATGCCTCAAGGATCGGCAATGCGAGCGCGAGATACTCGGCTTCCGGAAGCGCGCGAAGATAATGGGCATTGAGCCAATCGAGCTTTTCGATGCTGAAAACGGCTCCGGCCTTGTTGACCTTCTCCAATGCAAACAACGCGGCAAGCTCCTCTTTCGTGAAGATCTCGCGGTCGGACGTGGGGTTCCAGCCAAGAAGCGCGACGAAGTTGAGGAGCGCTTCCGGGAGATACCCCTTGGCGAGATAGTCCTCGGCGGCGACGTCGCCTTGGCGCTTGGACAGCTTGGAACGGTCGGGGTTCA
Source organism: uncultured Gammaproteobacteria bacterium (assembly GCA_964474805.1). Lineage (GTDB taxonomy): Bacteria > Patescibacteriota > Patescibacteriia > 2-12-FULL-60-25 > 2-12-FULL-60-25 > JAGOUA01. The sequence continues at coordinate 124,888 of CAYYTQ010000001.1, read as the reverse complement.
ACAACAGGGGCACGTGCGCGTATTCTGGCACGTCCCACCCCATCGCCTGGGCCAAGAAGAGGTGTTTTGGGGTGCTTGAGATCCACTCTTCGGCACGAATGACGTGGGTAATCGCCATGTCGTGGTCGTCGGCGATGGCGGCAAGGTGGTACGTCGGGTAGCCATCAGACTTGATGAGGACCTGGTCGTCGACCTGGGCCCAAGGCACCTCGATGCGGCCACGGATCTTGTCATGGAATACGCATGTACCCTCGAGTGGGATCTTGAGGCGGATGGTGCAGGCATCGCCAACGGCGGCACGATTCTCGGCGACTTCCTTGGAAAGAGCGCGGCAACGGCGGTCATACATGAGCGGCTGTTTCGCGGCGGTCTGGAGCGCCCGCATCTCGTCGAGCGTCTCGGGGGTGCAGAAGCAATAATACGCCGCATCACGCTCGATGAGGTCGTACGCGTAGGCGAGGTGTTTCTCGCGGCGCTTGGACTGGATGTAGGGAGCGTAGGGACCCTCTTCTACAAGGGTGCCGTCCACCCCGAGCTTTACCCCCTCGTCCGGGGCGAGGCCGCAGCGGGTCAGGGCCTGGACCATTTTTACGGCGGCATCATCGACGAGGCGCGTGCGGTCCGTGTCTTCGATGCGCAACAGGAACGTCCCACCCGTCTTGCGCGCGAGGAACCAGTTATAGAGCGCGGTCCGCAACCCGCCAATATGCAAATACCCCGTCGGGCTGGGGGCGAAACGGACGCGGGCGGGAGTGGCGGGGGTGGGCATAGGAATACAGGCAGCCTAGCGAAAACGTGGAGAATAGGCAAAAAGAAACACGGCACCGGGAAGGGTGCCGCGAGGGCGTAGCAACCTTGAGTCATTGGCGGATGACCCATGATCCAAAGAGGGATGGCGTCCCCTCAGCGAACCCGGCCTACGACCGCTTGTCGTCGAGGTGCTCCTCGAGCCAGCTCAGGAACCCCTTGAGACCTTGCGCCTCCAGGACACCGCTCGCGGTAGCGACGAGAGTCTGCATGGCGGCGAGATACTTGAGGCGGAACTCCTCGCGCTGCTTCTGCGAGAGACGTTCCTGGCGGGCGACGATCCATCGCTCGAGCAAGTAGCTGAGCTGGTCGGAGACCGAGCCGAGGGCGAACAGGAGGGCGATGAAGCCCGCGAGCACGAGAAAATACGGGTGGACGCGGAGATCGCCGATCATGACGTTGTGGTCCATGGGTTTCCCTTTTCTTTGCGGACGCGTCACGGGAAGATCCGGGACACGATCGTCGAATCTAGTGACAGCAGCCTGATTCTAGCAGAGACAGTCTGTTCCGTCAACCGCTTTATAACAAAAAAACCTCCAATATTGGAGGAGAAAGTCCAGTCCATATCGTTCGGGTGATCTGCTACGTGCATTTTGAGGTAACGACATTGAGCGGCGGTTTGTCGAGACTCGGACCCAGACCTGATTTGCGCGTCTTCTCGAGTTTTTCTTTCGTTTGGGGATACAGAGCAGCCACCTCAAAGAAGGCGCTGTAGAGGACTGGCAGCATTATTCATGAAGATCTCACTCGCCACAGATTCTCAGGGCTTCGTCTCTTTGGAAAAGATCATCGCCCGCACTCGATGCGCATACAATGTTACGAGACGGCGCAAACGAACACGCAGCACCCCATCTGCGAGCGCCTCCTTGAGCGTTTGAGGACCCGTTCCCAAGAGACCGGCCGGAAGACCGTAGGCCTTTCGCAGACGAAACGCTTCTTCCTCATAACTAACATAAAAAATCCGCAAAGGCTGCACAAAAAAATTCCTAACGAGTTCACAGGCTATGACCCCGGTCCCCTGCACACCACGCCCGCCACGGGAACACGACCACCGCCCGCCAGATCCGCCGCCAACGAGACGGTTCCAGCCAGAGGCGCCAGGCCCATTCCAACCCCACCCTCCGCAAAAGACCGGGGGCGCGCGGCAACCGACCGGCCCACATGTCGAAGGCGCCACCGACACCCATCACGACGCGTAACCAGGGCCAGGCGGCAACGTGTTTTTGGATCCAAAATTCCTGCTTCTTGCCGCCGCCGAGCGCAACCAGGAGGACGTCGGGATGCCAAGCCTCGAACGCTTCGCGGTCCTCGCGCGTGCGCGCGTCCTCATCCCCCATCGCATCCACGACCCCACCGGACCAGCCCCGCAACGACAGTCCCGGAAACCGTCGGAGGCAAGCGGCGATGGCCCTCTCCAACGTATCGGACGTCGCCCCGAACAAGGCGACCCGCCAATCGTTCGCAGCCGCATGGGCGAGAATCGCCTCGGCGAGGTCGACGCCCGTGACGCGGTCGAGCGAATTGCCGCGCAAGCTCAATACGAGCTGCAGGCCGAACCCATCTACGGTACGCCAGGAAGCGGCACGGAGGGCGTTCGCATACGCCGCGTCCTCCTGCGCGGCGAGCAGGATCTCGGGGTTCGCGGTCACGATCCAAAACGGCGGCCGCGCGTGGGTGGCCGCCGCAAGCACCGTCTCCCCCGCCCCGCCCTCAAGCGGGACGCCGAAGATCGCCGGCGCTTCGCTCATACGCGGTCGCGGAGGGCGAGGTCATAGGCCACGTCCTCGATCTTGCGGAGGTGCTGGCGCGCCTGGTCGACCTTTTGGCGGGCGTAGCCGGTGGCATCAAACTCGAGGAGGAACTCGAGCACGCGTTGGGCGGTGCCGTGAATGGAGGTCACGCGGGCGAAACGGCCTTGCGTGACGTCGCGGACAAGGACGCGGGCGAGCTCGCCGAGCAGGTCAGAAAGGGCGCCGACAACGCGCTCGGGTTCGTTAAGCGGGAGATCCGTCTCATATTCGCCGAGGGCGGCGACGAGGAGCTCCGCCTCGAGCCATTCCTCTTGAGCGGCGCGCCAAGCCCCTTCATGCGCGAGGGCAGCGTCTTGACCGCACAGGCGTTCGGCCTCACGGGCCAAGCCTTGGACCGTCGCCAACAGCGCCGCCGCGCCCGCAAGGTCGTCGCGGTGCACGGCGAAGATGGCGCGCTTGGCGGTGGTCTGGACCTGCTGCGCCAGGCCAATGAGCGCGCGACGCACCTGCTCGCGCGCGACGAAACGCTCGCGCACAGCCTGCAAAGCGGAAAACGGGGGGAGCATATGGGGGCATGGTACGGGGTTTGCATGGGGGCGTCGAGGGGTTGACGGGAGGACAGGCGCCCGTCAACATAGGCGAACGGAGGAACCTATGAAAAACGAACACGACCTCGGCGTGGACGAACAGGCGGGACGGGTGATCGATCTGCTGCTGAAGGTACCGCCGGAACAGCGGATGAGGAGACTGGCGGAAATCTTCGACGCGAACCGGGCCCATGCCGGGGGCACGCTGACAAATTTCACGGACCTCATGACTCGCCTCAAGCATCACCCGAACTGGCCCATCTGCTACGACTTCGGCGAGGACGAGCAGGCGGAACGGATCGCGAGCCTGCTCCGGGAAACCAAGGATCCCACCGAACGCGAAAGGCGATGCCGCGCCCTCTTCGAAGCGAACCCGGAGCGGCTGGGGACTGACTATGCAGCCTTCCAGGCCCGGCTCGCCCGCTGTCCCAAGGGACCAAGGAAGGACACGGCGCCGGCAAGGCCGCAGATCGAGCAGATGGCGGAGAAACTCACCCCACGCGGACGCCGGGCCGTACGGCAGGCAGGCTTCCAGAGCATCGAGGAGTTTGCCGAACGGTGTGGCGCGAAGGACCTGCGCAAGCTCGGCAATTGCGGCGAACGGACTATACGGGAGATTCGCACCGTCCTCGCCGCCTACGGGTTTTCGTTGAAAGACTGACCCGCCCCCTTCCCTTCCCGAGCCGCGCGGGAGGGGATTTTTATGAGAAATGTCCCATGCGGGCCAGGACTTGATTTCCTGGGTCCGTTCTGTTACCGTCTGGCGAAGTTACGGAAAGGATCTGACCGAAAAGAAGGCGGGTTTAGGGGGAAAGACAAATGACGCATGGGACTGTAGCTCAGTTGGTAGAGCACCGGCCTTTTAAGCCGAGGGTCGTGGGTTCGATCCCCACCGGTCCCACCATGAAAGACACCCGCATCAAGATGCCGGGTGTTTTGTTTTATCGCAAAAGCCCCTGGCCGCTCCCCTCACATCGCCATCCCACAAGCCACGACCTCGCAGACACCGTCAACGAATGAAGCCAGCACAACGTTCGCGGTATGCAGCAGGCGATCATCTTGACGATAACCCCATTCTATGCGATTTTATTCTCGCTTCGGAAGCGTTAGACGAACGGAAAGGGCCTAGAAATGAACCCCGTCGAAGAACACAATCTGCTGACAGCGATCGGTGGTGACGTGCAGGCTGAGCGCATCATCCTCCTTGCGAGCGAAAAGCCCGCCGAGGAGCGCTCCGCCTTTCTCCACAAGCTGTTCGTCGATTACTCGCGTGTACTTGCGCTGGGTGATGACGAGCAGGCATTCTTGGATCGCCTGCGAAACCATCCTTCGTATGCGTATCGAATGGAACTGATTGGCCGTGATGAACAAGCTGAGCGCATCGCGCGTCACATCGGTGACATCCATCCCGTCGAGTTCGACAGAGAAGCCCGTTCGATCTTCTACAGGGCGAAGGGCAAGCTCGGCAGATCCTACAATGCATTTCGCGAGCGACTCCTGGCGTTCCGATCTCATAAATTCGCTGAAGCCCTGCCGCCCCTGGGAATGCTCATCGAAGATGCCCGTCTCGGCGCGCAAGAAACCAAAGCCCTCCTGGCTACCGGCTTTACCACCCTCAATGAAGTCGCGCAGCACTGCTCCGCGGAAGACCTCCTCAAAATCGGCGGCTGCGGCCCTGCGACCATCCGCAAGATTCGCGAGAAATTCGAGGCACAGGGCCTCAAGCTCCGCGGTGAGTGACCTACCCCAAATTATATGGGGTTTTTCTTTGGCTGCGACGCAGAAATGCGGGCATGCCGGAGCATGGACCGGCATCCGCGTCTAAACCGTCCGCTGATAGGCATTGCCACAACGGGACGACCCGACATCTCCTTCACGCACGAGCAAAGTAGCGACCAACGGAACATCGCTAACCCCCGGGACACCCTTTTAATCGCCAGCTACTGCATTTGATCGTCCTCGGCGCGATCTTCCAAGCGCCTGCTTGTAGAATTTTTCATAACAACACCCCACGAATCAGGTCATGCGAAAAACAAAAAGCCCCGCTCACCTCGAGACGGGGCCAGCAGACACGTGCCTCACCATCCTCGCATCCGGGGACGGTAGGACTCCTTCTGGATGCCGAGCTCGCGCATGTGGCGACGCAGGGTTCGCTCGGGACACCCTAGGCTGCAAGCGGTCGCCCCCACCGCTCCCTGGTTCGCGAACAACGCATCCGCGAGCAGGCTGCGCTCGTCGGCTCGACGCAGGGCTTCGAACAGGCTGACGGCGGACCCGGACAGCGGCGACGGCAGATGCGCGAGTGAAAGACGGTCGCGGACACGGCGATTCGCGTAGCTCATCACCCTGTTCAACTCACCGAGACCGGTCCAGGGATGCTCCACGAGGGCCGCCATCGCCTCGGGAGCGACCGAGACGTTTTGCCGGAGGAGACGCTCGACATGCCACGGAATCTCCTCGGGACGATCCCGTAGGGGCGGCAGGTACAGCCGGACCGGCACTCGCCGGAGCGCCCGCGCCAGCACACCCTGCGGACCCACGTCTTTGCCGGCTTGCGCGAGGTCCGTAGCGCGAACCAGGAACACGCCAGAGAACGCGGATCGCGCGAGACCGCGAGCGAACGGCACCACCTGCGCGATCGGCAGCGCGAACGGATTCGCCAACACCAGCGGGTGCGGGTAGTCCACGGTCACCTTTTTCGAACGAAGACGCACTTGGAGGAGCGGCGGCACCGGATCCAGCACGGCATCGAAACGCTGCGGCTTGCGCGCCGCATTGCCCTTCATGAACGCCTGGACGCCATCGGCCAGGGCCAGGCCCTCGGCCTCATCCCGGTCGCAGATCACGAGGATGCTCCCCGCCTCGCGCGCATCGGAGGCGAGGACCCTGTCGCGAAACCGACGCAGCGCCCGGCATTGCGACGTACGTCGCAAGAACCATTCACGCAAGTCGCTCGCGGATTCGTCCATCGGCGAACGAACCGGAGACCCATCGAAAACGTCATCCGCGAAGACTTCGTCAGAACCCATCACGCGCACCATCCTTTCGTCGATCTTGAGGGCGGCAAGAAGGATATGCCCCATCATCTCCCGTGTCAAGAGATCAGCGCCAAAAAGAAAGGCCCGCTCTTTTGGCGGGCGGTCACGGGGAAGAAGCGTCCCGTCTTCAGCGCTCTGCGCCTAGTGACAGGCAGCCTTATCCTGAACGTGACAAGGACATGCGCCGTTCCCACTCCGGCAACGCCGCGATGGCACGTCGAGCGGCCTGGATTTCGGCACCCCGCAGGGTGCGGTCCTCCCCGGTCGCGAGCAGGCTCTCGCCCACGAGGCACGCGACCCGAAACGTCTTCTCGTGTTCAGGACCGCTTTCCTGGATCGTGACATAGGCAGGCCCCTGATGCTGGCGCGCCATCAGCACGCCGTAAAGCCGACCCTTGAAGTCGATGCCGTCCCGGCAATCAACCTCGTTCAGGATCAATCGCTCGATGAGCTGGTGGCAGGGCTTGATCCCCTGGTCAAGATACAGGCAACCGATCAGCGCTTCCAGAAACGACGCACAGGTCAGCACGCTCGGACGCGGCGGATGAGGACGCGGTCGTGAGTCGAGCAGCGGTACCCAGAGCAGATGCGCGTCCAGACCCACGTCCAGTACCAGATTCCCCAACGTGCGGTTGCGCACGAACGCGGAACGAAGCTCCGTCAAGGAGCCCTCGTCGGCTTCCATGCGACCGTTGAAGAGCGCCTCCGTCACCACGAGCTGCAGGACCGCATCCCCAAGGAACTCGAGGCGCTCGTTATTGGGAACCGGATGGTTGGGATAAGTTCCCCGATAGGAGGCGTGCGTCCGCGCCTCAAGCAACAGATCCTGGTTGCGGATCTCGACGCCCAAGATCCGTTCGACGGCACGGGCCGCCTCCTGAAAACGCTCGTCCATCTTTGACACCTCCGTTCGACATTCTATTTCATCATCCAGCGAACGAGAATGATAGCGCCGTTCGTCGCTCGCGTCAAGGGATTCCCTGACCGCGCAACAGCCCAACGCGCGGGCCAGAATGAAAAACAAAACGCTGTGCCCCACGACCGCGCGGAACGAGATCCACAAAATGCGGCAAGGGCCGGACCTGCTCATCCGCAGATGAAAGATTCTTTTTTCGCCCGCCCGACAACCCGGCAAAACCCATCAAACGAGACCTCCCCACGCTTGACAGTTCCTCGGAGATATGGCACCATCGCCCTCCATCTTGACTCGCCTCCCGGCGAGCCATCTGCGTGAAAGCCCCGCTTTCCCCCAGCTGGCTCCCCGGCAGATCGGGTTCATGGCGACCCCGACCGTCTCGCCCATGGGAGCATGAGAGAACGACATGCGTACCCCGATGACCGTCCTGGCCTTCGCCCTCTCCGTCAGCGGCGTGGCCGTGGCAGCGCCCGGCACCACCCCCCCCCCGCCGCCGAACGCGACCACCTGCAGCCTGGCGCGCGTGAGCGCGGGCGACTGCAACCTCGTGGTCGTGGCCGCGATCCGCTTCGGCGCGATCGGGTCGTGGGTCGAGGATCCGGCGATCTTCCCGCAGCCGAGCGGCGGGCGCATCGAACCCTTCCAGCACGGCCTGACGGGCAACGGACGGCACACCCTCCGTTTCGACACCCGCGGGTTCCTGCAGGAGCTGCAGGCGCACTGCCCGCAAATGTCCTGCGACATGGCGTTCTGGTATGGGAGCAACAGCGCGTCGGCCCTGCTGCGGATCCTCGTCGGTCGCGACGAGGCGGGCACCATCCTCTTCCAGACGTCCACGATCGACCCCGGGGCCGACGTGCCCACCTGGAGCCAGGTCCCGGCCTACACCGTCTTCTGGCAGGACTCCACGACCGTCGCGCGCCGCATGCGCAACCTCAAGACCTACGACGGCGACCCGCTCCTGTGGCTCGCGCCCTACGCAAGCGGCGCGCTCTTCCAGGTCGAGCAGCCCGGCTGGTCACCGGTCCCCTGACCCAGCCCGAGCCCAGCTCGGCCTTTTTTTATCCGCAAGCACGCAGGCAAGCGTGGCTAGACAGCAAAAAACCGGCCTCTCAGGGCCGGCAGCCGATATCGCCAGCACGCTCACAAGCGCTCCGCCCAGTCCGCCGCGAACGGCGGTTCCGGCCGGCCTTCGGCGCGGAAGTAGATCAGGGCGAGCAGGCGGAGGCGGAGGTACGGGGAGGCGGCCAGGCCCGCGGCGGCCAGGGCCCGGTCGACACGCCAGCCGCACAGGCACGCGCGCACGAAGGCGGCGAGGACATGGCCATGCCGCGGCGCCCGGAAATCGACGGACCAGTAGGCCGCTTCGGCCTGGTCAAGCCAGGCCTCCTGGGACTGGCTGCCGGGGCGCCCGCACGCGGAAACGGGATGCCCAAGGACGAACGTCGAGAAGCCGAGGCAGCGAAGGAGCGGATCGGCCCATCCCTCGACGAGACGGACCGCCTCGTCGAGCTGGCCATGCGCGAGCAGGGCACGGAGGGACTGGCTCACGAGGAAGGGCGGGAGGGAGGCCGCATCGTGGGCGGCGACGGCTTCGAGGAGGGCGTCACGGTCCGCTGCCCGCCCCGTGTGGGTATAGAGGCGGACCAGCCCCTCGATCCAGACCGGCGTCCCCGACTCCAGGAGGCTGAACATGCGCCGAGCCTCGAGGAGGTCGCCCTCGATCAGCCAACCGCGCATCACGTTCGGGATGAGGCGACCGGCCGCGCCAGGGCGCATCTTCGGATCCGCGCACGCTTCCGCGACGATCTGACCGGCCCTCTCAAGGAGGCCGCGCCCTTGACCGAGTCGATGGAGCCGGAGAAGGAACGTCGCCAGGGGCTTGCCCTGAAAGGCCCGCTCGCCGAGCTCGCGGGCACGGGCCACCGCCCCGGGATCAGGCAGGGCGGCGCCGAAGGCCAGCCAGAGGTAGGCGACACTCCCGTCATCGCCGGCGATCAGGGCGCGGGCCTCGCCCTCCCGACCGAACGCGACGAGCGCCTCGATGAGTTCGGTACGCGTGGCCCGGTCACCGGTGGTGGAGGACACCCCTTCGAGGGAGGCTTGCCAACGCTCGAGGAGCAGGGCGAGGAAAGACGGGTCCTTGAGGCCACGCGCGAGCCAGGACAAGGTAAGCACCTCATCCCGCGGGCTGTCGCGCGCAGAAGCGCGGAGCTCATCGAGGAACGCGTCGGCATCGAGCCGGAACGGCGGCCGCCCACCGAGCCGCCGCTGCGCGGCCTCAAGGGCAGCGAGGATTTCCGGAGCCAGGGGGAACCCCTTGGCATAGAGGTCTCCCAGGGCCTGGGCGCAGGGCCACAGGAGGACGAGCGCGCCAGCCTCGCCCACGGCGGGCGAGGGGTCGGGCAGGAGGGTGCGGACACGGAGGCAGAGCTGCAGACGGTCAGCCGTCCGGGCCAGGTCGAGGAGCGCGCGATCGGCCTCGGCGCGCCAGTCCCGATCCTCTTCAGGCGTGAGCGGGATGCCGGTCGCGTCCCACAGGAGCTCGTCCGCCCCACGGCGTTTGAGCAAGCTGATCAGGGTCCGCAGCTGGTGCCGCAGCAGATGCCGGATGGCACGGACGCTCGTCGGCGGCGGGAGGCGAGGACGCGGCCAGGGAAACGGACGGACGCGGGCCTTGGTCATGTGCGGGTTCTTTCTTGGGAAGAAGACGACGGGAACGAGGAAGGGGCCGCTGGCATGCTCGAAAATATATAGCGGCTTGTCAAGGGGGATGCGGTCTGAAAAAGGGAATTTTCTCAAAATCCGGCGATCGGGGTGACTGACTTGGCGCCGAACGACAATTACCTCATGCAAACCCAAGCCTAAACGGATGCCAGCGCTCCTGAACGGGTAAACATATTCTATTTTTTTGCTAATATAAGACAAAAATCAATGGCATTGGCTTGACAGAATCCATAAAATACGCTATGATGCGAAATCGCATTAACACGCGAAATCGCTCCTCCACATATCCGGACACCTCACCCGGAAAGGTACAACGACATGATCTGGACCCTCGCCCTGCTCATCGTTCCCGTGGTCGCCGCCATCCTTCTCTTCGTCGCCGGCAAGGGCCGAATCGACGGGAAGGAGCTGGCCGCCCTCATCGGGGTCGCCCTCGTCTGCTGCGGCATGACGGTCTACCTCGGGCTCAGGTACAAGACCACGAGTACCGAAGTCTGGGGCGGGCACGTGGCCCGCAAGGACCATGACCCCTCCACCTCGTGCTGCCACTGCCGGACCGAAACATACGACTGCGGAACCGACAGTCGCGGCAACCGCCAGACCTGCAGCCGTACGGTCTGCGACCACAGCCACGACCAGGCGTGGACGGCCACCTCGTCGAACGACGAGACCGTCTACAGCAACACCTGCAACCCGCCGTATGCCAGCGAGCCAGCCGACTGGACACGCATCCGCATCGGCGAACCGACGGCGCAGGAGCACAGGTACACGAACTACATCCGTGCCGCAGGTCAGTCAACCGTGATCCGCACCCGTGGGGTCGCCGCCCGCTTCGCGGGCCAACTCCCGGCGTACCCCCGGGTGCGCGACTTCTATCGCATCGACCGCGTCCTGAACGCAGGGACGGCCGTGTCCGGCACGGACATCCAGGCACTCCAGGTCGCGCTCGACCGAATGAATGACCGCCTCGGCGCAGCCCGCCAGGTCAACATCAACGTGGTCCTCACCGCGAACGCCGACCGCAGCTACGCGGAGGGCCTCCGCGAGTTCTGGATCGACAGCGGCCACGGCGCCGAGAAGAACGACTTCACCGTCGTGATCGGCATGCCGGAGTTCCCGCAGATCGCCTGGGTCGAGTTCGTGACCTGGACGCGCAATGCGCGTGTCAAGGACAACGTCCGCAGCCGGATCGAGGCCCTCCCGACCTTCGACGCGGCGGCCGTGGCACACATCATCGAGAACGAGGTCGACAACAACTTCGTGCGGACGCCCATGGCCGACTACGAGTACCTCTACGCGACGGTCACCCCGCCGACGTGGATCCTCGTCCTCGGCTGGCTCGTCACCCTCGCGGTGACAGCGGGCCTCGGCAAGTACTTCTGGGAAAACGACCCGTTCCAGCGGCGCCGCGGCTACACCGGATACGGCTCCCGGCGGTACTGGCGCTCGACCTCCTTCTGAACTCGACCGCTTCCTTGGATAGAGCCTGACGTAATAACCGCCTCGCCAGAGCACGGAGAAGACCATGAACAAGAACATCCTCCTCGCCTGCCTCGCTTGCCTCGCCATCGCCGCCGGCATCATCGGCACCGGGGCCATCAGCTTCCGCAACGAGTGCATCGCCGCGGAGGCGGGCATCAAGGCCCAGCGCCGCGAGGCCCAGAACCGCTACAGCAACATGCGGACCTCGATCCTCGAGTCCGCCGGCATCAACAACCAGTACCGGGGCGACGTCCGCGCCGCCTTCGACCGCGTCGTGCAGGCGCGCCAGGGCGGGACGAACGAGGTCATGCGGGCCATCGCCGAGGCGAACCCCACGATCGACCCCACGACCTACACCCGCGTGCAGAGCGCGATCGAGCGCGGCCGCAGCACCTTCGCCGACACCCAGACGTCGCTCGTCGATCGCGGCCGGGCCTACACCTCCTCGGTCCAGAGCTTCCCCGGCTCGTTCTACAACTCGATCTTCGGCCTCGGCTTCCCGCGCATCGACATCGACCGCGAGACGGCCATCGTCGTGACCGAGGAGACCGAGCGCGTGTTCGCCCCTGGCGGTCACGACACCCCCCTCGCGCTCCCCAACTGAGCGCGCCCTCCCCCGCCCGCCCGCCCATCCAGGACGCGCGGGCGGTCTTCTTTTTCCCCAAGCTCAGGGGCTTTTTAGACAAACGAAAAAGCCTTCCGACCAAGTGGTCGGAAGGCAAGCCCTCAGAACAGCGTCCCGAGCAGGCCGCGGGCCGCCGCCTCCGTGATGCGCCGCGGGTTGTTGCGCATGCGTTCCGGTGAGGCGCCCGCGAGCAGGCGTTCGAGGTCGTCAGGCGTGGCCCCGAAGGTCGAGGCGCTGCGCGTGAGGCCGATATCGAGCAGCAGACGCTCGATCGCCGCCGCCGCGACGTCCGGGGAAGGCGCGCCCAGCAACTCGACGAGCCGTCCCATCGTGTCCTGCACGTACCCGAGGCCACGGGCGTCCTGGACGGTCTCGCGCGTGACGCCCGCATTGAAGCGCAGGACCTGCGCGAGCGTGAACGAGACCGCGTGCCCGTGTGGCACCCCGAAGAGCGCCGTGAACGGATAGGAAAACGCATGGCAGGCGGTCGTCTTCGACACGTCGATGGCCCGTCCCGCGAGATATGCGGCACGGCTGACCTGGGCGCGCGACGCCACCGTCGGCCGCCGGACGACGGTCTCGAGCTCGCCCCACAGGCACGTGATCGCCTCGCACGCATCCGCTTGCGACGCTCGGGTCGCCTCGACCGACCAGAGCGATTCGATCGCCTGGCAGAGCGCATCCGCCCCCGTGGCCGCGGTGAGCGCGGGCGAGGCCGAATGGGTGAGGGCGGGATCCACGAGCGCGACGTCCGGCCGCATCAGGGGATCCGCCAGCGAGCGCTTCGCCGTTTCGACGTAGACCACCGCGAAATGCGTGGCCTCGCTTCCCGATCCCGCCGTCGTCGGGATGGCGATGAGCGGCACGCCGCACGTGCGCAGCGGCCGCCTGCCCTCGACGTAGTCGCGGAGCGGCTCGGGATGGAAGGCGAGCGCGTTCACGGCCTTGGCGAGGTCAAGGACGCTGCCGCCACCGACGGCGATCACGACATCCGGCATGAACCGTACGAACGCATCGACGCCACGGATGACGTCGCGCAGGTCCGGGTTCGTGGAAAAGTCCGCGAACCGCTCCACCGAGCGACGGGCCAGCACCGGCGCGAGACGACCCTCGGCGCCGCTGGCCGCATACGAGCCCTTCCCCGTGACGAGGAAGACACGTTCGCTCGGGAAGCGCGCCAGGGCCGCCTCCAGGCGCTCGAGGCTGCCAGGACCGACATGGGCTTCCTGATCGCCGACGGAACGGCTTCTGTTTTGGACACGCATGATTCACTCCTTCAGCCCAACCGTACCCACGGATGGCGCGCGCAACATACCGAACGCCGACCGGCCTGACAAGGCGGAACCGGGCGCACGTCGGGCAAAAGCGCACAAAATTGCTTGATACAAAGGAAATTTTGACCCTGATCCGCCCGGACCGATCGTACCGGATCCAAAAATAGGCGTTATCCCAGGCTTTTTTTGGCGTGATTGGCGGAAAAATTGCTTGACAAAGCACCGATTTTTTGCTATGATAGCCTACTGCCCGCACACGGCAACACACCTTCCGAGCAAGCAACGAAACGAAAGGACACCATCCATGTTTTATGTCATCTGCCTCATCGCCGTCCCCGTACTTGTAAGCGTCGGTCTATGCGCCCGAAGCGGCGGCAGGATCAACCCCCGCGAGCTTGCGGCGCTGATCGCCGCGACGGTCCTGATCGCCGCCCCGGGCGTCTGGCTCGCGCGTCGCTACAAGGCCAGCTCCACCGAGGTCCAGCACGGCCGGATCACCGAGCACGGGCGGCGACGCATCAGCTGCTGCCACGGGCACACCCATCGCACGTGCTGGGGAACCGGCAAGCGCCGGACGTGCACCACCCACACCACATACGAACACCCCATCTCGGGGGACACGGAGTGGTACGCCAACACCTCAAATGGCGAGGTCGCGTTCGACAGCGGCTGCCGACGGAATGACGAGCCGGCCCCAGAGCGCTGGGATCGGATCCGCCTCGGGGAGCCGACGGCAATCCCGCACGAATACGAAAACTACATCCGCGCCAACCCGGAGCCCGTCCTCCACCCACGTGGGATCGCAACCCGGTTCGCGGGACGCCTCCCGACTCACCCGGCGGTGTACGACGGCTTCCGCATTCGCCAGGTCATCAACCAGGGCCTCCCCCTGGGCGCCGACGAGGAAGACCGCCTCAACGCCGAACTCGCCGAGATCAACGCCGACCTGGGCCCGACGAAGCACGTCAGCATCATCATCGTCCTCACCCGGGAGAGCGACCCGCTGTTCCTTGAGGCTCTCCGAGAAGCCTGGATCGGCGGCGAGAAGAACGAGTTCATCATCGTCGTCGCGATGCCGTCGTACCCGCAGATCGCGTGGAGTGGCGTGATCTCGTGGACGCGGCAGGAAAGCCTCAAGTCCCGCGTACGCGACGAGATCAACGCCCTCGGCACGTTCGACGGGATGCGCATCCTCGCCCTCGTCCGAGACGAGGTCCGCCAAGGCTACATCCGTCGGCCGATGAAGGACTTCGAGTACCTCCACGACACGACCGTGCCACCCATCTGGAGCCTCTTGGTCCTGTGGGTCGTGGGGGTAGGGACCAACCTGCTTCTCGCCCGCTGGTTCTGGCGTCAGAACCCCTTCGGGACGGGGTGGGCGCTGCCGCCGGCCCAGCATGCCAACCGCCCCGAGACCCAGACGAGCACGCTCTAGCGCGCCGCCAGAAACAAACGAGCCGCCCACTCGCTAACGCCTCCCACGACCGGGACCCGGCCCATGCTCCATAGACCGGGCCCCACGTCGCGAGAGGCGCTTTTTTTATCTGCCCGAACCGCCCGCCAAACAAAAACGCCCTCGTGAGCGGGGGCGACCGGGAAGCGATTCACCTGCCGGCGAAGCGGGCGATCGACCAGAGCAGGTCGAGGCGGAGCGGCCTGCCGGCAATCAGGCCGTCCGAGCGCAGGGAATAAGGAAAGCGTGCGAGCGACGGGACCAGGGCCTCGCGCGGTACGAAGAGGAGCGGTCCGCCCACCCAGGTCGCCCAGAGGACGTCGACGGCCGGATCGGTCGCCGCCTCTTGCGCGACGATGAGGAGCGTGTCCTCGTGCGTCACCGGAAAGCGGTTGAGGGCCTCGACCGTCAGGACGATGCGCCAGACCAGCCACGGGTCACGCAGGAAATGCCCCTCATCCACGGGCCAAGGCATCCCCTCATCATGGTGCGGAGAAAAATGGTCCAGGATGCCGGGCCGCCAATCAGAGGCGCCGGGCGACCAGGTCGTGCGGACGAACATGCGGACCTCCTTCGCTCGAGGAAAAATGCGACTCTGTTGCGTTTACAAACCAGGAGCGCCCTCACCGTAGCACGCCCACCGCTTCCGCGTGCCAACATCCCTCAAAAGCGTCATTTTTTACGACAGATCCCCCTCCTCCCCGCGCGGACACCGTTCCCGTTCGGTTCGCACGGGCAATGGCCGCGGATCCGAAATCCCCTTGATCCGTTTGTAGGCCAGTTCGGCGCTCACGAGGCACACCGGCATGCCGATCCCCGGGTTCGTCCCGGCACCGGCGTAATAGAGCCCCTTCACCTTCTTCGAGACATTGTTCGGACGGAAGACGGCCGTCTGCCGCAAGGTGTGCGCGAAGCCCAACGCCGATCCCTTGAAGCTGTTATACCGCTCGTCGAAATCACGGACGCAAAAGGTCCGTTCGTAGACGATCCGGTCCGCCAGGTCCGGGACCGCGAACACCTCGCCCAACACCCGCAACATCTTCTCCTTGTACCAGCGCAGGTCCGCGTCGCTATACGCCAACCCCGCCGCCATCGGGACGAGCACGAACAGGTTCTCATGGCCGGGCGGCGCGACGGTCGGATCGGTGACGCTCGGCGCACACACGTAGAGCGACGGGTCGGACGGCCAGCGCGGGTCGTCGAAGATCTCGCGGAAGTGGACCTTCCAGTCCGAGGAGAAGATGAGGTTGTGGTGGGTAAGCGTCGGGATGCGCCCTTTCACGCCGAGATACAGGATGAAGGCGGAAGGAGCCATCACGCGTGAGGCCCAGTACGCCTCGGAAAAGCTCCGGTCTTCGGCGCGCAGGAGCATGCGTTCGGTGAAGGCGTAGTCGGCATTCGAGACCACGAGGTCCGCCGGGACCGTCCGGCCATCCTCCAGCAGGAGGCCCGTCACCTGCCCGCCCTCCGTCTTTATTTGGTGGACGGCGTGCCGTAGGTGAATCTTCACCCCGCGCGCGACGGCCAACCCTTCCAAGGCACGGACGACCTCCCCGATCCCGCCCTGCGGATAGAAGACGCCCTGCGAAAAATCGAGGTGGCTCATGAGCTGGTAGAGCGCGGGCGTGTTGTCAGGCGAACCGCCGAGGAAGACGAGCGGATACTCGATGATCTTGCGCAGGCGGGCGTCGGCGAAGTAGCGGTTCACGTGGCGGTCCATCGAGGCGAGCAGGCCCGGCCCCATCCCCGAAAAGGCGATGCGGCGGTCCAGGAAGTCCCAAACGGAGTCGTAATTGCGATAGAGGAACCATTGGCGCGCCGTCTCATAGACGGTCGCGGCCTGGAGGAGGTAGCGGTCGAGCGCCTGGTCCGCCGTCGGCTCGAACGAGGCGAAGGTCGCCCGATCCCGCGCCCGGTCGCCATACAGGTCGACGGGACGCGTTTCCCCCTTGAAAAAGATGCGGTAGGACGGGGTGAGCCGGGTGAGCCGCAGATGGTCCTCGACGCGTTCGCCCAGCAACGCGAAGAAATGCTCGAAGATGTCGGGCATCAGGTACCATGACGGGCCCATGTCGAACCGGAAGCCGTCCGCGTCCAAGACGCAGGCGCGCCCGCCGACCTGCTCGTTCTTTTCGTACACGTCGACGGGGTGGCCGTCTTGCGCAAGCAGGCAAGCCGTCGCGAGGCCGCCGATGCCGGCCCCGATGACCGCGACGCGAGGGAGATGGGAAGACATACGCACGAGGAAGGAAAAGGGTTAACGGGAACGGTCCAGGTCGCGCCAGGCGCCAAAGGCGAGCGCGGTCTTTTCGGCGAGCGACGTGCGGGCGCGGCCGGCGAACGGGTTGAACGCCTGCCGCTCGAGCCGCGCGAGGATGCCCTCATACAGGCGGCTCGCGATCAGCACCCCGAGCCGGCCATCCGGCGACAGGAGGCGGATCCCCGTCTCGGCCTCGCGGTAGAGGGCGTGCGCCCGTTCGGCCTCCTCGCGCATCAGCTCCTCGAACGCCTCGTTCCAGGCGCGCGCGGCGATGGCCCCGTTCGTGAGCCCGTGGGCCCGGAGGCGGTCCTGCGGCAGGTAGACGCGGCGGCGCACCCGCCAGTCCTCGTCGACGTCACGCAAGAAATTGGTCCACTGCATGGCATAGCCTAAGGCGTCCGCCTTTTCGAACGCCGTGTCGCTCGCGTAACCGAGCACATGGGTCAGCATCCGTCCCACCACCGCCGCCGATCCATACATGTATTTTTTCGCCTCCTCATATGTATCGTACGTGTATTTTACGGTATCCATCTCCATGCTCGCGAAAAAGGCGTCGGCATAGGCGTCCGGGATGCCATAC
The DNA here is from genome assembly GCA_964474805.1 of uncultured Gammaproteobacteria bacterium. Taxonomy (GTDB): domain Bacteria; phylum Patescibacteriota; class Patescibacteriia; order 2-12-FULL-60-25; family 2-12-FULL-60-25; genus JAGOUA01. The sequence goes on along the minus strand of CAYYTQ010000001.1, from coordinate 107,388 downwards.
CGCGTGAAGACCGCATGGGTAAGGCGCAACACCGGGTCATCGGTCGCCTCCCCTTGGCGGACGCCGTGCCAGCGCGCCTGCCAGGCCCGCAGGCGGGCGCACGCGGCGGCGGCCTCGGCGGCGTCTTCGGCTTCGGATCCGGAAACGGGTTGCGCGTCCACGATCTCGTCGGCCACGCGGAAGAAGGCATACAGCGCGTGCACCGCCCAACGGTGCCGCACCGGGAGGAACCGGGTCGCGAAAAAATAACTGGTCCCATGCCGCTTCTGGAGGGCCCGGCACGCCGCGATGTCGCGTGCGTTAACGTCCATACCGCTCATGCATGACAGCCTCGAGGACATCGAGCCTCTCCAGGGAAACGGCGCGTGAAAAGAGCTCCTCGAAGAGCGGGCGGACGTCGTCCGGCAGGCTGGCCGCCGCAAGCGTGCCACGCGCCCGCTCGGCCTCCTGGCGACAGGCGACGACCGTCGCAGAAAACGCGCCACAGGCATACAGGCGCCGACGCAGGTCCTCGTGGGCGTCAGGGGACGCCTCCGGCATGCCCCACACCGCGCGAAGCGCGGCGCGGTCGGCGTCCGTCCCCCGCTCGAGCAGGCCTTGGGTGAGGAGGGAGTGCTGGTGGTCGCGCAAGTCCGAAAGCGGCGTCTTCCCCGTCTCTTCGACCGTCGCGAAGGCATCGGAGAGGTCGTCCTGGATCTGGAAGGCCAGGCCGAGCGCCTCGCCGAACGCCTCCGCGAAGGCGTGGAGCGCCGGCGCCCCTTGGCCGAGGGCGATCCCGATCTGGAGCGGCTTGATGAACGTGTAGCCCGCGGTCTTGAGGAGCATCTTCTGGCGGATCTCGTCGGACGACGTGGCGGTGCGCGTCGTGAGGTCGACATCGAGCATCTGCCCGACCATCACCTCATCAGCCATCGCGAAAAAGAGGCGAAAGGCCTCGGCTCGGAGCGGCTCCGGGACGTGCGCACGCTGCAGCGCCTCGACGGACCAAGCGAACAGCAGGTCCCCCACGATGATCGCCTGCGCCGCCCCGACATGCTCGGCATCGCGCCCGCCGTCGGCCTGGATGGCGGCAGCGATGCGGCGATGGGCCGTCGGGACGCCGTGGCGCTCGCGACCGCGATCCATGAGGTCGTCGTGGATGAGGGCGAAGAGATGGAAGAGCTCGAGGGCGCGCGCCGCCTCGAAGGCCGCCGGATCCGGGGATCGGCCCGTCGCGAGGAACCCGAGCAGGCACAGGAGGGGCCGCACGCGCTTGCCGCCCGCAAACAGGAGCCGTTCCGGCTCGGCGAGCCAGGCACGGAGGCGGGCATCCTGGGCATACGCCTGGACGGAGGCCTGCTTATCCAACAAAAAACGCCGCAAATACGGCTCAAATTCACTACGGAGAGAGAGGAGGTCCATACGCGGGGGCAGGGCCAGAATCCCCGCCAGCCTAGCAGACGCGGGGCGGGATCGGCAACGGGCGGGAACCGCGGATAAAAAAACGAGGGGATCACCCTCCTCGGAAGAAGTCGGCGGGCGCGCAGCCGTCGGGACGTGCCACGAAGCAGCGGAGCAGCAGGCGGGCCGCCGCACGGGCAAGCCAGGCGATGCAGGCGCACAGGGTGGCAACGAAGACGGACACGGCATAGAGGGATCCGGCGATCCGCGCCAGGCACGCGTAGGCGAGGGTCGACTCCCGAAGCGACAGGGCCGCGCAGAACCCTCGGAAGAGCCGGATCCCCATCCGGGTCCCCCGATCGACGCGTCGGGTTTCCGCGTCACAGAAGCAAGGGTCCCGATACGCGAGGCCATGCCCCGAATCCGTATGCGGCGCCTGCTCGAAGAGGCGCTCAACGAAGAAGTGCGACAGTTCGCGGAACCCGGCAATCGCGACGTTGATCATGGCGACCCCGATCGGAAGGACGAGCACGCACCCGTCAAGGAAGATCACCTCCTCGACCCAGCCAGGGCGGGGACCCGAGACCAGCGCCACGCTGAAGAAGCACGTGATGAGACCGAAGAACGACCAGAAATAACGGATGCGGGAAAGCGTATCCTCGCTGAGCATGACCATCTCCTCCTTCGCGGAAACCTAGCAAAAATCCCCCAACCCGTCAATGCGTACACGTGTCTTGGCGGCAAGCCTCCCCTTAGCCAAGGAGATACGTCCTGGGAATCAGTCGGTCGATGCGCCCACGAGCCCCGACACCTCCTCCGCCAACGCTTCGCCGCGATCCGTCTCCATGACCTTCGCGGCACGGTCGACCGTGAGGCGGACGAACGGCGCATCGCGCAAGCAGCGCTGGATGGCCTTGGTGACCCAGCCATCGAACCCCGGCTGGGCCTGCGGGATCACGAGCGCGCCCCCCGCCTCTGCAAAGACGCGGGCGTTCGCCTCCTGCGCGGAGCCCGGCAACGGGATCAAGACCATCGGCTTGCGCAAGGCGACCGCTTCGGAGATCGCGCCAAGGCCCGCCCGCATCACCACCAGGTCCGCCGCCCCGTAGAGCGTACGCATCTCTTCGGGCAGGCAAAACTCCTTCTGCACGACCCCCGCGCCGGTGAGGGCCTCCCCCATCTTCCCTTTCCCCGTGAGATGGATGACCTGCCAGCCGCGACGGCGCCAATCGGCCCGGGAACGCGCGACGAGATCGTTGATGGCCGTCGCACCGGTGCCGCCGCCCATCACCAAAAGGACCGGCTGGCCGGTGGCGAGCCCGAGCTGCCGCACCGCCTGGCTACGCGCCGACAGCTCATGCAGGGAAAATTGCACGGGGGTCGGGACGGGCTGGACAGGGATCCCCTTGCCGAACGGAGGGTCCTGGTACGAAAAAGAGGACGTGACCTTCGTGCAGCGGTCCGCGAGGAAGCGGTTCGCGAGACCCGGCAGCCAATCGAGCTGGTGCGCGAGGGACGGGATCCCCAAACGGGCGGCCGTGCGGATGACGGGCACCGCCGTAAACCCACCGGCGGAAACGATCACGTCAGGGCGCTCGTGACGCAACACGCGGCGCACGAGCCGCAAGGCTTGCAGATACCGCCACGGCAACAGCAGCTGCTCCCACGACCAGAAGCGACGGATCTTCGCGACGGGCACGGGCACGAAACGGATGCCCCGCGCCTCGACCAGGGCGCGCTCGGGACCGTCCGGCGTCCCGAACCAAAGGGCCTCGAGGCCCGGGTCCCGTTCGAGCAGGCGCGCATGCACCGCAAGGAGCGGCGTCACGGGACCGAGCGATCCCCCACCGGCATAGGCGATCTTCATACGCGTCGCAGGTTGCCGCGCGGGATGGAAGCGAGCAAGCCCACCAGCCCGAGCAAAATCACCATGGCCGAACCGCCGTGGGAGAAGAACGGCAGCGTGACGCCCGTGATCGGCACGAGCCCAGCCATGGATCCGACATTCAAAAAGAGCTGGATCGAGAGCATCGCCGCGATCCCGGCGGCGAGGTACATGCCAAACGGGTCCCGGGCCTCGCGGGCGATGACGATAGCACGCCAGATAAGCAACCCATACAGCACCATGAACGCCGTGATGCCGATGAAGCCCAGCTCTTCGCCCATGATCGCGGCAATCGAATCGGACTCTACTTCGGGAAGATACAGGAACTTCTGCCGGGACGCCCCATATCCGACCCCCCAAAACCCGCCGGAACCGATGGCGAGGAGGGCCTGGTTGATGTGGTACCCCTTCCCCATCGGGTCAAGCTCGGGATGCAGGAAGGTCATGAACCGCGCCGCACGGTACGGGGAGACGCGGATCAGGAGCCCCACGATCCCCGCGCCCGCCGCGCATAAAAACAGGAACCATGAGACGGGCGCGCCCGAAACGAAATACAAGGCGAGCGCCGTCCCCACGATCACTGCCATCGAACCGGTATCCGGCTGCAAGATGAGCAGCAACATCACCGCCCCGACCGCAGCCAGGAACGGGATGAGCCCCTTTTCCAGGTCATGCGCATCCGACCCCTTGCGTGCCGCCAACCAAGCCGCCACATACACCAGGAACGTCAGCTTGACGAGTTCGGACGGCTGAAAGCTGAGCGGCCCGATCCCCACCCAGCTCCGCGATCCGCCACGGATCTGGCCGATGCCGGGAATATAGACAAGGACGAGGGCGACGATCGACAGGATGAGGGCGACGAGGGCGAATTCCTTGAGGCGGCGGTAATCGGTGACGGCGAAGAACCCGAACAGCGCCAATCCCGGCAGGACGCCAAGAAGCAGCTGGCGCTGCACGTAATAGAAGGGCCCGCTGCCATGTTGCGCCGACACCGCGGCCGTCGCCGAAAGCAGCATCACCAAGCCAAAAACCAGCAGGAGACCCGCGAACAGGAGGACCCGCGCATCAAGGGTCCGCAGGCGCTGCCAGAGGGGCATGGATTAGAGGGAATCGATAAGGGCGAGCACGCCGCCGAGGCCGGCGCACACGAAGGCCACGAGCCAGGCACGCATCACGATCTGCGGTTCCGTCCAGCCGATGGCCTGGAAATGGTGGTGGACCGGGGCGCTCCGGAAGACCTTCTTGCCGTCTCGCAGCTTCTTGCTGGCCACCTGGATGATCACGGACGCGCTCTCAAGCACGAACGGCAGGCCGATGATGAGCAAGAGCAGCGGTTGGTTGGTCATGAGGGCGACCACCGCAAGTAAGGTCCCCAAGGCCATGGAGCCGGTATCCCCCATGAACACGCGGGCGGGGTTGATGTTGAACCAGAGGAACCCGACGAGCGCCCCGATGACGGCCGCGCAGAGGGTCGCCAGGTCCGTCTTGCCTTGCGACCAGGCGATGACCGTATACGCGCCAAAGGCGGCGACGAGCAGGCCGCCCGCCAAGCCGTCCAACCCATCGGTCACGTTCACGGAATGGGAGGTCGCGACGATCGTGAGGAGGAAGAACGGGACGTACAGCCAGCCGATCTCGTAGGTCCCGATGAACGGGACGTGCAAATGCTGCCAGCCGAGCTTCGCATAGAACCACCACGCGCCGATCGCGGCGACAAGCAGGTATGACAGCAACCGATGGCGCGCACGCAACCCTCCCCCTTTCGGTCCCCAACGGCGGATGTTCCAATAGTCGTCCACGAGGCCGATGAGGGCGGCACCCAACAGCGAACCGAGCGGCAACCACGTTTGGGAACGCGACAAAAACGAAAGATCGCATACGAACGTGTCCGGCAGCAGCTGGCAGCCGAGGCCCAATACGAACGCCCAAAAGGCGACAGCTCCCCAAATGACCGCGCCGCCCATGGTCGGCGTACCGGCCTTGGCCTGGTGCAGGGCCGACATGACGGGGGCCGAAGCCGCATCACGGATCGACTTGCCCATCTTATGGCGGGCGAGCCAGCCCACGAGCGGCGGCATGGTGAGGAACGCGAGGATCGCGGCGCCGGCCATCAGGGCGAGCGGCTGGATCACGGAAAGGTCTGAGGGCATACCGTATTAACGGAGGTTAAACAACAGCAAATAACTGAGGCCGATCACCCACGGGACCGACCAGACGTAGGTCCAGAGGATGAGGGCGTAGGCAAGGAGGTGGTCCTTTTGGTACGCGCCGAGGGCCGCGATGAGGGCGGCGCAGGTCATCCCCTGCCAGATGGCGGGCCACAGGAAGATCCAGGGCCAGTCACGGACGTCATCGATGCCGAGGTAGATGGTGTAATGGATGGTGGCCGTCGCCTGGGCGCGCACGGGCGCGACCGTCTTGACCAGGAACACCACGTTTACGGCCGTCACCAAGGCGAACAACAGCAAGGCAAGCGCACGAAACCGCGGCCGCTGCCAGGCGAGCCGCGCCGAAGCCCCCCACGCTTCCCTCCGCATGCGGGCACTATAGCAAAAAAACGGCAGGCGTTGTATCGGGACGGCGGAAGGCTGAAAAAAGGTCTGGAATAAGGTCAAAAAGAGCCATTTCCTAAACGGGCTTTCGGCGCACGAGCACCCCTTTTCGCTTAACGATGTTCTTGTAGTCCCACTGGATTGCCCGGGCGTCCTTGAGCCAGCGCGCGAACTCGGTCTTGCGGACCTCCTTCACCGACGTATAGCGCATTTCGGCGGCCTTGAACGACCCTTCCTTCCGTAACCCGCTCTTCTTGAAGGACTGCCCGCTCCAAAACAGCAGCCGGACGCAATCCTTCAGCGCGTGGTATCCGACGATAGGATTCCCCGCCAAGAACCAGACGGGGCTACCGTGCCAGAGCTTCCGCTCGGCATCAGGAAGGCGACGTTCGATCTCCTCGCGGAGCACGTCACAGATGGCCGCGTCCCCCGCCGATTGGCGGCGGTGGTACGCCTTGATGTCATCGGTCATAGGGACATGATACGCCGAAACGGATACGGAGGCGACCGAATAAAAAAACCCGCCGAGGTCAGTCGGCGGTCCAGGTCGGGTAGGAGGCGGAGAAGAGGCCGCCGCCGGAGTCGAGGAGCTGGTGGGCGGGGACGGTGCTCGTGGCCGCCTGCGGCTGCATCCGCCGCGCGGCACCCGTCACCCCATATGCGCCCACGGAGGTGTCGTAGGCGACGGCGAAGGTGTCGGCCACGCCCGCCGTGCTGGTCCCCGAGATCTGGTACGTGGCGTGGAAGAGCCACGTGTTCGAGTTCTCGAGGCGCCCGAGGGAGACGGCGATCACGAGCGGGTACTCCTCGTCGGCCTCCGCGTAGTGCGCGACGACCCCACAGGTGCCGGAGGTCGAGCCGCAGACCCCTTGCCAGAGCTGGCGGAGGTCGTAGGCCCAGAGGCGGATGGTCCGCGTGTTGGGCGAGCCCGTCTGGGTGCCACGCTCGTAGATGGTAGGCGGGGAATAGCCCATCACCGGGGAGCCGTACCAGTCGGTGACGAGCCCCGGGGTCACCGTACCCAGGTGCTGGGCGTGGGCGACGACGAAGTCGCACATGCCGTTCGCCAAGCGAGTGGACGTGCACTCGGTGTCGGTCTCCGAGGGGTTGCCGATGGCAGCCTCCTCGACCAGGCGGACCGGGGCATTCGGGAGGGGGGCGCAGGCGGCGAAGGCGAGTGCGAACACGACAGCAAAACGAGCGGCGATCGACATTACGGAACCTTCCTTTCGCGGGGCCACCTTAGCGTTTTTTTCGGGCCTTGTCAAGAGACGTGCGGAGAACGCCTCCGATAACGGCCCCTCTTCGGGTCGCGCTGTCGGTACATGCGGGACTTCCTAGAACAAAAAACACCGACAGATGTCGGCGGAGGAACCCCCATCACCCAACCGAGCGCTCACCTGCGCCCGTACCTGCACAGCATCGCCCTGGCGACGCGCTTGCCCAGGTCACGGTCGTGGTAACGGAGCGCGACGAGGTGCTCGCCCTTGGGCGGACCCGACGGGTCGAAGCCGAAGCCGCCCGCCAGACCGTCCACAAGGCCATCCTTGATCGCGCTGAGGAGCTCCTTGAAGGTCCAGTCGTAGATCCCCGTGCGCGGGTTGGCGACTTCGGCCACGAGGCCGAGCAGGGCGTAGAACTCCGCCTCCTCGCGAAGGTCCGCGAAGGTGATGCGCTCGCCGTGCACGTGCTTCCAGACCGGCCCGCGCTCAACGAGGGCAAGGGCGTGCTCACGAACGATCACCGTGGCGCCGCCCTCGAGCCTCGCACAGACTTCGTACATGTTGGACCTCCCCGTCGGAGACCAGGGGTCCTCCCAATCGTAGTTGATGAACGACACCTGGGCCTGGCCATGGCCGCGGCCGGGCGGCTTGAAGTGGGTATACATGCCCCTGAGACGCGGATGCACGAAGCGGACGTAGTCCCCCTCCCAGAACGGGGTCGGAGGAAGGTCGCGAAGGAAGTCCGCCCGCTGCGCGGCCTCGTCCGCCTCGGGATCGAAGGCATTCTGGCGACGGGCCTCTTCGGCGGCGTCGAGGAGGGCGAGGTGGCTCGTGGACAAGGTCAAGACCTCCGTCCGGCCGTCGAGGCGAAGCTTGGGCTGAGCCCGGCTGCGATAGACGCCGGGCTTGCGGCCCCAGCGGCGAAGGCGAGGCACGAGGACCTCCTCGAAGCCCTCGACCGTCGCCACGGTACCGTCTGGACAGGGGTCGAAGCCGCCGGCCCGCGATTCGGGATGGATGGCGACGCGGACGCGGTCGCCAAGCCGGATGTGTCTGTCGATCATGTACCCTCCATCCCCGGAGAAGGCGCCCGGAGGGCGGTTCGGGGATGCAGGAGGGTAGCAGGGAATGGGCGGGATGTCAAGGGTCGGGTGGGGATTTTTGGCTAAGGTAGGGGGATTTAGAGAAGGCCTGTGAGTAACCGTCTTCTCCCCTTCTTTTTGCCTTTTTCCCCTTATGGAAAAGCGGAGGAGCGCTCAAATACTTAAGAAAACGCTTAACAAATCCTCTCTTCCTTGCTACGTTCCTTTGCTCTCTCAAGGGCCGAAGCGCGCACCCCTATCCAGCCATACGGGCGAGGGAACGAGGAACGCGCGGCCCAAAGGGAATGGAGACCGCCATGGCGACAATAAGCACCCCCACGACGACCGCAGACAACGACCTCGGCGCCCGTCGGTCCCTGATCGACGAGCTCGTCGCGGCGGAGGTCGCGGGAGGCGCGAGCGAAGATGCCGGCACGCTCACCAGACGCTACCTGCAGGACTATACGGAGTACCCGGACGAGCAGCTGCGGATCTGGGCCGATTACGAGCGGACGAAGGCGGCGTTCGAGGCGGGCCACCGGCGCGCCCTCACGCTCATCGCCCCGCTCGCCGCAGTGATCGACGGCGACTGGCGGAAGGTGACCATCCTGCAAGCCAACGGGACCCTGGCCGTGCGCCTGAACGGGCCGGCCTGGGGCGACGTCGAGCTGTCGACGGATGTGACGGACCTCCTGCGGAAGAAACTGGCGGACTGGCTACCCTTGGCAGACAAGGGTCCCTCGCGGACAACGGTGCTGAACCCCGAGCACGCGTTCGTCTTCCGGCCGAACGAGGTCCTGATGGACTTCGAGAGCCTGGAGAGCGGGTACGTCCTGGCCGTCGAAGGAGAGGAGGTGTGCTTCCGGCGCATCGGGTCCGACGTCGAGGAGGTGCGGTCGGCGGCCACGATCGTCGAATGCCTCAACGCGGGGCACGAGTTGGGCATGAATGGCCAGGTCATGGACCTGTGGTACTGCCCCTGCCGCGTGCTCGGCAGCGCCTGGGACCACGTCGTCCTGCGCAACGGGCAGGAGCTCGAGGCCGCCGTCACCGCCTGCGAGGGCGGGACGACCATCGAGGAACAGATGAGCCGCATCACCGAGGCGGTGCAGATGGCGCGCGGCGAGGGGTGAGGGTGTTGGGGGGTGCACGAAAAGGACGCCGGATGGCGTCACCTGGCACTCGCGTGAGGCCTGCAGCGATCGACGTTGAGGCCTTATGGGGGTGTTTTTTTGTGTTTAAGGGAGAAGGATAATTTAAATCTAACTGTCTCTCGTAGAATTCTAGGCCAAACTCTAAATACTTATAGACAACCTCTCTTCGTCTCGTTCCAGCTTCTCAGTTTCTTTTTTATAGAATTCTTCCGTGTCCATATATCGCATCGCTATTTGGCTTCCTTTTCGAGCTTAAATTGGATCTTGTAGGTGTAGAATTCGATGTTCAGCGCGACTGATAACGCTCGCTGGATGCGTACGTCGTCTTCAAACGCGATGATGACGCCCCTGACGGCCTGGCTCGGTTCGGCCAGCTCCTCTTTAACATAGCCCATGTAGCGCTGGATTTGTCCGACGACCACGTCGCTCGCCCTCCCCTTCTTGAGCTCGACAACGAGCAGTGTCTTTTTATCCTTTGAAATGGCAAGAATGTCGATAGGACCGGTGTCGCTGGGATATTGTTGGCCAGACATCTCGCCGTCTTCTTCATAGATATCGTAGGCCTTGCCAAGCTCGGTAGATTTCCAGTTTCGAACCAAAAAATCTTCGAGGTGCTTTTCGAGCGCGAAGACGCTTGGGTCCTCGACGCTCTCGTCCGTCGCGATGATATCCGGGGGCCGGCTTCCCAAAAGGAGCTTCTCGATCTCCTCCGCGTACCGGCTGATGTCGCTTACGGTTCCGATCGAACCGGCGGAATTGCGCAGCGAATCACTCATTTCATCGCGAGAGATCGCCCGCGTATACCAGCGCACGGCTCGCCGATGCGGTAAAACCTCGCCGGGATGGTAGGCGTATTCGCCCGTGACCTCTCCGACGAAATATCTTCCTTTTCCGTCCGGGCAGAGGACAACGTCACCGACCCGAACGCCCTTCGCGATCGTCCAAAGCATGCCGCATGCGAGTCCGGCGGAGATCCGGGTCTTGCCGGGATTCCGTTCGATGCATTTTGGGATATATTCCTTGTTGAATGCCCGCCAGTCGTCAGGAAGGCGGCCGGTCAAATCCTGGCCGATGCTGAAATCGGCGCCGATAAAGCCGCCCTTGAAGGCTTCGTGGGCGTGGGCGCTTTTTCGTCCCAGCATGATGCGGTAGTAGTTTTTCATTTGCTTACAATTTAGCCGATATCGGGCATTCCTAAACGAGTTGTTGGCCATGTATGGTGGACGGGCTCATTAAAACCGTCTCCATTTACGACAATCCGTTCCATTTTCCACCAATTTTTGCGTTATGTGGCTTTCCCCCGGCGGTCATTCCCCCCACTCCTCATATGACAAGATGAACCGATTCAGCTCCTCCTTCGCGCCACGCCATTTTGGGAGATATTTCGTCATCAACGTTACGAAACGTTTATCGTGCTTTTTTTCAATGATGTGGAGCAGCTCATGAACCACGACGTACTCGACGCAGGCATAGGGCTTTTTCGCAAGCTCTAGATTGATCAGAATACGGGCAGTTTTGTGGTTACAGGTGCCCCAGCGCGTTTTCATCTGCTTGATGCCCCAGCGAGTGACGTTTGCGCCGATCTTCTTTTGCCATTTCGCCATCAACGCCTCGACCACGGGATGCAATTGTTTGCGATACCATTTCGTCATGACCTCCTGCCGTTTGGCGATTGTGCTCTTTGGGCGAACTTGGAGGATGATTTTATTCTTGCCCTTTAAAGCGACTGCGGGCGTCTCGGACTTATAAACAACCTCGAGACGATATCGTTTTCCGAACAAGTAATGGCTTTCACCGGAGACATGCTTGCGCTTCGTCTGCCTTTCCTGACCAGCGAACCTGCTTTGCTGTTTCTTGATCCAAGGCAACCGTGAGGCGAGAAGCGTCCGGATCGCGTCATCTTTCATCTTCTCGGGCGATGTCACACGGACTCGGCCGGATGGCGGCAGTATAGAGAGATGCAAATTTTTGATCGGTTTGCGGACGACCAGGACTTCGATGCTTCCCAACCGTAGGTAGGCGTTAGTACTCATGCTGACTCTTAATGATCTCGAAGAGGCTTTTCAGCTCCTCATCCGCGATATCCGGCAACGCCTTCTTGAGCTCAATTCTGATTTCCCTCTCCTTCAGGTGATTGCCTCGCCAATCGGGCCGTCTCGCCCGCATCATCGCCGCATCTGCGGCTAGGGCCTTGTCCACATCCTGCCCCAAATTGTCGTATAGCGCTCGTTTAGCGCTCGTATCAATCTCGGGACTCACCGATTCTTCCATTGGATTTTTCACCTTCTTGGACAAAGTGACCGCCTCTTTAAGGTATTCCCGGTATTCGATATCGGACTGTTTCCGCTTTTGCACCAGCTCGTCCAAAAGCTCTGACATCCGCAGGTAATATCTCGGATTCGTCGGCATCTCATCGATGATCAGTTTACGGACGTTATTCTCGATCGTTTCGGCCATCGCCCCCTGACTTTGCCGGATGGCATCTGGCAGCTCATTAAGAGCGTCTTCGCCTTTTTGAACGATCAAGTCAACGAGCGTCATGTCATTAAACGACGAAAGCTTCTCGCTTTCCGTTGCGGTGATATAACGGTCAATGAGCACGCGCATGGCCGGTTCGTATTTCTTGAGATCGATATAATCGCCGCTAGCGAGCTTCACCTCCATCCGCACCTGCTGGAAATGCTTGACTTCGCGCTCAATCGCTTCAGACTGGTCCTTTTCGTATCCGGCACTAGCCATGTCATTGGCGATATCCGCATACGCCCGAAGCAGGTGGCTCACCGTTTTATACAGCTTAACGCGCTTTACCTCGTTCTCTTTCAGAGAGTATGGATTTTCAACGTCGCCGCAAAAATATCGGATGTACGAAACGGCATCCTTTGGCGGGGATACGGGCTCGCACAAGGCACGAACAACCTCCAAGGCCTCGTCCAGGTCCTTTCTCCCCTCTTCTAGCCGATCCTTCAGCAGGCCGAGTACGTCCGCTTCGTCGAAGCCCTCAAGAGCGCCCGCCGTGTAATCGCCAACGGCCTTTTCGAGCTTCTTGAACAGGTCGCGATAATCAACGATGTAGCCGTATTCCTTGTCCTCGCCATCCAAGCGGTTTACGCGGCAGATCGCTTGGAACAACCCGTGATCCTGCATGTTCTTGTCGATGTAGAGATAGGATGTGGGAGGCGCGTCAAACCCCGTGAGCAACTTGTCCACGACGATCAAGAGCTGCATCCTTCCCGGCTCCTTGATGAAGATTTTCTTCACCGCTTTCTCGTAGGCGTCCGCTTCCGTTTCACCTGGCACCGTCGTGATCACCCCGAAATTTTTCTTGAAGTCATCGATCATCTTCAGGTAGACCGCGTATTCGCGGTCCTGCGTCTGCAAGGCGCCCGGCTCATACGAGGTCACGACGGCGCATTTCGTAAATCCCTGAGATTGGAAGATCTCGTAATACTGACACGCCTCGTAAATGCTGCTTGCCACAAGCATGGCGTTGCCGCGACCGCTGGCAAGCCGCTCTTTCTTGTAGAAATCGTCCATGATGTCGAAGACGACCTTTTCCAAGCGCGACTTGGAAGAAAGGAGGCTTTGCATGGTTCCCCAACGCCGTTTCAACTCGGCCTTGGCGACATCGGTTAGCCCTTGCGTCCGTTCCTCAAACCATTCATCGATCTTTTCTTGCGAGGCGATGTTCTGATCCACGCGTCGAGCCTCATAGCGTAAATCCAAAACAACGCGATCGGCGACGGCCTCGTTGTACTTGTACGTATGGATGTAGCTGCCCCACGTGGCTTGGCTGTTCGCCTTATCGACCTTGAGAAGCGGCGTGCCGGTAAAACCGATGAACGTCGCCATTGGCAACAGCTCTTTCATCGCCTTGTGCAGCTTATCGGTGTGTGAGCGATGGCATTCGTCAACAAAGACGAACAGGTTGCCCTTGACCGAAAAATCACGCGGCAAGCTTCGACGAATCTCCGCCAGATCGACTTCGGTCTCATTCTGGGCATTTACGCGGCCGAATTTCTGCACCAACGAACAAAGCAGGGGCTTTTCAGTCTTGTTCAGCTCTTCCATCAACACGCTGGAGTTTGGCGCACGCCAAATCTTCTCATCCACGCCCAAGTACACGCGCTCGATCTGCTCATCGAGCTCCGTTCGATCCGTGAGCACGAGCACGCGTGAATCGTTGACATTTTCCCGGATCCACTTCGCAAGCCAGACCATCGTGAGGCTCTTGCCGCTCCCTTGCGTGTGCCAAATGATCCCGCCCTCGTTCCGCTGCACGTATGCTTGCGCGGCCTTGATCCCGAAATACTGATTGTGTCGGCAGGTCTTTTTGATCCCGCTGTCGAATACAATAAAATCGTGGACCATTTCTAGAACTCGCTTCTTCTCGCACAATTGCAAGACGGCCCGGTCAAGTCGGCTCTCATCCCCAAGCCCAGGCTCCTTCCAAGTCAGGTAGTGCTCTTCCGGAGTCTCCGTCGTTCCGTACCGTAACCCTTCGGTATCATTTCCGGCCATGACGAGCTGAACCGTTCCGAAGAATGTCTTGATGAATGCTTCTTTCTGGTTGCCGATATTTTGGCGAATGCCTTCGGAGACCGAAACCGTACTTCGCTTGAGCTCAACTACGCCAAGGGCGATACCGTTCACGTAGAGCACGACATCCGGCCGCTTGGTGCGGTTGCCCTTGATCGTCACCTCCTCCGCAATCGCGAAATGATTGTTTTCAGGATGCTTCCAATCGACCAGGAAGACGGTCTGGTTCTTTTCACCGAATCCTTCTTTTACTTTTATGCCGTAACGCAGCAGGCCGTACACCTCTTTATTGATTTCATACAGACTGAGCTGCGGCCGGTTAACGGTTTTCTTGAGCTCATCGATGGCCTTATCAATCAGCGTCTCGCTGTATCCGGCGCGTGCAAGGTAGATGCGAAGATAGCCCTCTTCGAGATTGCTGTTATCGCTGCGGTCCTCCCAGTTGCCGAGATAATCATATCCTAATCTGTCGCGAAATAATCGTACGATGCGGTCTTGCGTCTTACGTTCTAGCTGGCCGACGATGATTTCACCTTTAAAGTCTTTGAGGAGCTGGTCGAGATCGTGGTTCATAAGAGTCGGATTTTTCCGGTTAGGAGCGTTTGCATCATGCCTTGTTTGATGTTTTGGTATTTGGAGAGTTGGGATTCTAATTGTTCGATTTCTTGATCAAAGTCAATCAAATTAGCCGCGATTGCATCCTGTTCAATTTTTTCAGGAAATGTAAATTCGATTTTTTCTATATCACTCATCCCGAGATTGCCTTGAGAGGAAGAGTTTGTTAGCCATTTTATCTGACGCAAGACTGGCAACGTATGGAAACAATATAGGAAAAAATACGGGTTGTATTTCTTTTTTAATCGTATTACGGCAATCGGTGACCATACATTGAATTCTTCTTCCAAATCTGCAACGGCAACCAACCCAACTGAAGCGGCTTTTCCAAGCAGAATGTCACCTTTCTCAGGTCTGCATTTTTTTGAAAATTCTTGATGATCCTTTTGTGAGATGTAACGAATGCCCTCAAAGCTTATCCTGTTATTTACTAGGTTATTAACAGAGAAAAATGGCACGCCCGTCTCGATAAATCTCGGTGTGAGGTGAGGCCCGTCAGAAACCGGAATCGCTTCAATCTCCTTGATCGGCTTTGTTATCCAGGCGTTCTGAAACCCCGGCAAACGTCGCTTGCCGGTAAGCAATTCCTGCATCGCGCCTTGTTTGATGAGTTTTTTCTTTTGAATTAACGTATCCAGCTTTATCAAGAGACGATCGATGTCTGATAGCACCGTTACGATGGCGGATTGCTCTTTCGTGCTTGGCGGCAAAGCTACCTTTATCGACTTGATATGATCCATTGAAATATGGACGACGGTGTACCCTTGACCTAGGTTCGCTTTTTGAGCTAACAGCGGAAAACTATTTTGCGAATAAGACAAATACAGTGGTTCAACACCCGCATTCGGCGTCATTCCAATGATATCGCCACCAATATAAATATCTTCGCAGCCAATATAGGTAACACACTTCCCTATTTCTTCCGCAGTTTCTCCAGATGCGGTAAATAGCAAGTCGCCCCTTCTTGCGCGAGTACTACGAGCAGCCGTTTCCAGCGTGATTTTAAAATCAGGATTGGAAAATTTCGTATTATATTTGACGTAAATATCCCCATACATGATGCAGGGTAGGCCGTCTGCAACTGTATCCTTCATTGAGATGCCCCTCCCCTTATAGAACGTCCCGAGCTCACCAAACTTTTTTATATCCCAATCCTCCGGGATCACGCCGATCTCGGTCTGCCTGTGTCCCAATGGTATGCCTTGGTTAGTAATCTCCATATCTAATTCAAATCAAATCCCATCCTCGCCAAATGCCCTTCAACTCTCTTCATGAGCACATCCACCTCCCTGCTGATTTCCGGCATCGGTTCCGCATAACGCCCAGCCAATTCTTTGACTCGCTCCGCGAGCGTATGCGAGAGCCGGTTTATTTCACCCAAAACGCGAGAAGAAAGCTCGTCCATCCACTTACGCTCAACAACGAGGGATTTGATTTCTTCAACCGTAAACGCCGGATACTTCGCCAGCACTTTCTTCTCCAAAGCGATTTCCGCATTCTTGATCGCTTTTTTGGTATCGGCTTCTTTCTCAAAGAGAGCGAGATATTTCGTGAGCACCGCAAACTCATCGGCGTCATCCGCGCTATTCCTTATCTCTTTCACACGGCGCTGAACATCGACTTTCTTGATCTTGTCATTATCAATGACTTCAGAAAGCAGTCCTTCCTCACCGCCGTGCTCGTCCTTCAAGGCATCCATATCAATGCCAACCTGCTCAAGAGCGGCGTTCAAATCATTGATCGCTGTCTGCTCATTGGCGAAATAAGCCTTTACGACGAGCGAGATCGGAATCAGCCGACCCTCTAACCCCGCGATCCCTTCGATGTCTTTCTTTTTGCCTTTGTTATCCTTCTGCAGACGAACCACTTCGTTACCGGACTTCCATCCATCTACGGTAATAATGTGCGCGTCATCCTGCATCGCCTCATCCCAATACGCCATCAGATGCTGGTATAAGTCATATTTCTCGATGAGGTGAAGATCTGCACAAGCCGCTAGCAAATCGTCGGATATTTTTTTAATGATCGCCTTAGGATGATCCGTGCTTCCAATAGATTTCAAGAAGATCGTCGATGCGCTCTGCCATTTCCCAAAAGTCGTCAGCACCTGTTTTCTGAAGACCTCAAATTCCGGGTGCGAGAGAATCGTCTTCTTGATTTCATCGTGCGGGATCAGGATTTCGCTGTATCCCTTGCGCGTGCCTTCCTTGAAAAGCGCATTCCGAAGCGTGGGACAAATCTCCCAGTACGCGGATAGCGCCGTGATATCGGCGTCCGGAATTCCGCCCTTAAGGTGCGCCTCGATGTCTTGAATGTCTTCCGGTTCCTGCGTGTCGATATAGCGCGGAAGGTTCAGGTTATATTCATTTTTCCTAATCTCTTCATTCGTGACAAATCGGGAGAACTTTGGCATCTCAAGGACGCCATTCCATGTGTCGATGATCTTGCGAATGTCTTGCTCGCGCAAGCGGTTCTTGTTGCCATCTTTCACAAAACCCTTAGACGCATCGACCATGAAAATGCCTTTCCGGTCGCTCGCGCCGGATTTATCCAAAACGATGATGCAGGCGGGGATGCCGGTTCCGTAAAACAGGTTTGCCGGCAACCCAATGATCCCTTTGATGTATCCGCGGTCGATGATGTTCTTGCGGATATCCGCTTCGGCATTTCCACGGAACAAGACGCCGTGCGGCAAGATCACCGCCCCCGTTCCCGTACTCTTGAGCGACTTCAAAATGTGCAACAAGAAAGCAAAATCGCCATTCTTTTTCGGAGGGATTCCGAAACCGTCGAAACGCCCGAATGAGTCGCTCTCGGGCGTAAAGCCATTGCGCCACGACTTAAACGAGAACGGCGGATTGGCGACAACGTAATCGAACGTCTTGAGGGCGCCGTTCTCCGTAAAGAGCGGATTCGAGAGCGTACTCTGCCCCTTCTTGATTTCCGCCGTCGATTTATCATGTAGCCACATGTTGAGCGTCGCGAGTCCGGCGGTCGCGTTATCGAGCTCTTGCCCATAGATGGAAATGCCGTGCGGCGCCTCATCGGCCACCTTCAAGAGGAGGGAGCCGCTGCCACAGGTTGGATCGTAAACGGTCTGCATCTTGCCCACCGCCTTATTCGCCTCGATCACTTTCGCCAGAATGCGCGAAACCTCTGCCGGGGTATAGAATTGCCCCTTGCTCTTCCCGGATTCAACGGCAAAGTGCTTCATCAGATACTCATACGCATCGCCTAAGAGATCGTCCCCCTCTGCTCGATTCTTGCTGAAATCCAAATCCGGATTCTCGAAGATAGCGACGAGGTTCGAAAGTCGATCGACCATCTCTTTTCCATTACCGAGTTTTTCGGGATCGGCAAAATCAACCGCATCGATCACGCCTTGCAAGCCGTTGGCTTCGGCTAGCTTAGACAAAACCGCATTAATGCCATCGCCGATATGCGGCTTGCCTTTCAGGGCGATCAGATCCTCAAAGCCGCCGCCTGCCGGCACTTCCACGATCTGATCGGTCTTGCCGGCATATTTGTCAGAGACGTATCTGACAAACAGAAGCACCAGGACGTAGTCCTTATACTGCGAGGCGTCCATGCCGCCACGCAACTCATCGCACCCCTGCCAGATCGAGCTATAAAGCTGTGATTTTTTGATGGCCATACTGTTTATTTATAATTAGCGCCAGCATATTCGAAATTTTCGCCAATCTTCCAAACGCCCTTTTCGCGAAAAGCGGGAATATTTTGACGACGAGCGGCGTTCGTTAATGCCGGACCGGATTTGCCGTTCTTCTTGATGTATTCGGAAAGCGCGACGATCTTCTCACCCTTCAAATACGTGATTCGTTTGTGGAGCGATTCCGTCAAGCCGAGGGAGAGCACTTTTTCCATCGTCTTGGCGTTTTTCCCATCTCGATAGTCGTTAAAAGCTCTATAGTATTCCTGCTTTTCACGATCCCGAATGATGATCATCGGAAAACCTAGTCGCAGAAGCTGAAAACAAATCAGAATGCGGCCAATGCGTCCGTTCCCATCATTAAACGGATGGACATTCTCAAAATCCAAATGAAATTTTGCAATCTTATCCAAAAAGTATGCGGAAAGGTCGCTGGTATAGACGGCGATCGCCTCATCAATCAGGCGCTCAACCTGTTCCGGGGCCGGAGCGACATGCGTACCGACGCGAACGTATTCGCCCGTTTTGCGAAATCGTCCGGCGATCCTATCATCGATTCCGCCGATGAGCATCTGGTGCAAGAGCAAGATGATTTCTTTATTTACATCGGTCTCTTTGGACTTGCCACGAACGTACCCGATAACCCGGGCGAGATTCTTTGCTTCAAAAACTTCGCGCAGCGAGACGTCCCGGGAGACTTCCATGTCCAAAAGGATCTTTTCCGTCTCCTTAAGCGTGAGGGTCGAATTCTCGATGGCGTTGGAGTTATAGACGCTCTCCGGAACCTCGGCTTCATCAATCATGACCAAAAGCGAGTCCTTCCCTTTACGAAGACGGTCATATTCGGCTTTTAACGCCTGAATTCGGTCTTTGATCGGCTTAGTGATGGCCATAATATTGGTAAATGAATTATATAATGTATATCTAAATTATCAATAACTGTCAATAATTAGTGAATCTAGACCATTATACGCCTATCATTCACTAATAAATCATTTGATTGACTAAATAAGGCTTGTTACCAAGCTTTTTTCGAGACGCTGACCCCGCTTTGCTGATCAATCTCAAAACCACGCCCCGATGGTCTTCAATCCCCTATGCGCCGATACAAAAAAGCCGCAGTCGCGGCAAAGCGCCCTGCAGCTTCTTCCATGGCGGAGAGGGAGGGATTCGAACCCTCGCGGGCTTTTTACACCCCTAGGAGATTAGCAATCTCCCCCCTTCAGCCTCTTGGGTACCTCTCCAGGCTGGTGGGATATGGACGGAACCTGGGCGCGCAAGGCGTTTCCGGTCCCCTCCTCGTTTGGTCCGAATGGGCCACGCATAGCCCGTCCGGACGCTCACGCGCGGTGGACTGTAGCAGTGTCGCGGACAGGAATCAAGGGAAACAAAAAAGCCCGACCGAAATGGGTGCGGCCGGACCGAGGGCAACGAGTCAAGGGCGTCCGTAGAGGACCGCGGCGAGCAGACGGAGCGCCGCCAAGAAGGCGAGGCCGTTCCAGATCTGCATAAGCGGCAGGCATTTGCCTGCGTGGATCCCGTCCGGGAATCGGACCCTCTCCCCGTTCTGCTTGCTGACCTGCACAGCAGATGCCTTCTCGAAGACCGACCGCCACATGGGCGAGAACGGGGCATCTTCCGCCGGCAAGGCTGCCTGCGCATCGATGACGAACCGGTGCCAGGCCCCGGCATGCACGCCATTCCCAGGAGCCAACGACGGCACCCAGCCCGTCGTCAGTCCGCGGTCCTCGAGACAGGCGCGGACTCGGAAGGCGTCTACCCGCGCCTCGGCGGGCGTGAGGTCGGTGTAGAGGAATGCCTCGAGCGGACGCTGGCAGTCGCGCTCGAACGTGTACTTGAGCCACCCGTCCACCGACACGAAGAGGAAGCCGAAGCACGCACACAGCGCGAACCAGCGATAGAGAGATCGGATATCTGCGCGCGGGCGCGGCAACGGAACGAGCGCCTCGGACGGCGCGACCCAGCGGAGACCGAACACCTCTGAGATCCCGACAAGAGAGGAGCGCGTTGCACCTGTATTCATGGCTCTCCTTAGCGCATTTTCCCGACACGGGAAAGCGCGTCAGGATAGCACGCTTCCGGTGTTTTGTCAACATGACAAAACAGAATACGGACGCCACCCCCTGCCCCACAACAAAAAAACCTCCCGATCAGGACTGGGAGGCAGCCTTCGCCGACATGCGGAAGCCGAGGATGCACTGGACGATCGCCGCGACCAGGAAGACGAGCGAACCCCTGAACGCCGCCTTCTGCAGACGATGGCGCGGGTAGGCGTGGATGTCTTCCGGCAGGCGCGGCTCATACGCAGAAGTGGCAAGCTTCGCGCGGACCCGCGTGAGGACCCGCCGGCGCTCCTCGATGGGCGTTGCCGGGGTGAGCACCGCCACGTCGGCCGCGGCGGCGATGAGCGTACGGTGCCAGGCCAGAAGGTCCCCTTCCGGCCGGGGAGGCTGTGCCGTATTGCCATCGGCAAAGCCGTTCGCTTCGGCGTAGCGGATGGCACGTTCCAGGTCGAGGAGGGCGATCTCCGGGTCGGTCGCAAGGATCGCCCCCTGGATGGGCTGGACGTACTGATGGTTGAACTCCCTCGGGGACCGCGCGACACCGAAGCCAAGAAAGAGCAACACCACCCCGACGGCCAGGGAAATGAGCGCCGCATTGGCCAGGTACCGGTTGACGTATGCGTGCCAGGCCCTCAGCAAGAAAGAAGGGGGCCGGTCCTCCGGCTTCGCGTTCTGACGATAGGCCATGGAAGCCATCCTTTCGCTTCCCTTCGGGAAAGCCAAGAATCTGTACCACCGATCGAACACGCCGTCAATCCCCCAGCCTACAAAAAACCCGGCCTCAGATCAGGCCGGGGTGGCGCAGGCGGAAGAGCATCAGACACGCCAGAAAGCTGCAGCCGATGAGGACGCCCCAGCTCCTGTACTGGTACGGGTGGAGCTCGGCGTACTCCGGGATGCGGAGGCGGCCGGGCGGGGCCGGGTCGAGGAGGGCGGCGCGCAGGCGAGCGAAGGCCTCGCGGCGCTCGAGGTACGGGCTCGTCGGCGTGAGGGCCGCGATGTCGGCCCGGGCGCGCTTCAGCCGCCCATACCACAGACCGACGACGTCGTTCATGGAAGTCGGCGGGTGGAACGAGTGGCCGCGGGTGAGACCGTTGACCTCGGCGTAGTGGATGGCGTGATCGAGGCTCGCGATGGCGACCTCGGCGTCGGTGGTATCGACGGCGCGCTGCAGGTAGCGTCCGCAGCCCTGCTCGAACCGTTGACCGCCCAGACCCGTCACGTACAGCACGGACAACGCCACCCCCGCGAACGAGAGGAGGAGGACCACGAGATGAATGAGGTGACGCGCCTCGGAGCGACGCCACCGCTTCCCCTCATTCTCGAGATCCTCGATCTCCTGCTCGGTGGGCATCTTGGGGCGTTCGGCATCGCCCTCGGAATTTGATTCCATGACTTTTCCGCTTCCTGTCCCAAACGATGGGGACGTCGCATCATGTCAGAAAAGGCTCCCCCTGTCAATGCCTAGCCCGTCGAACGAGGATCTCCTTCCAATACGGGGCCGGCGCGCAGGATTGACCCGCGCACGCATTTCTGGTCAGATTCCCCAAGGAAAGGATGTTCGAATGCCCCCTGCATTCCCCCAAGAAATCTTTCTGCACCTTATCTGCCACGGCGAGGCGCATGGTGCCCGGCTCACCCCATACGGAGAACGGCAAGCCGCCTCCCTCGGCGCCTATCTCCGCTCGAATCCCCTGTACGATGATGCCGTATGGTGTTCCAGCACGGGCCCGGCGATCGAGACGCTGGCGACGATCCGGACCAGCCTCAAGACCCGTCTGGAGAACGCCTGCATCGACGAACGCCTGGCACGGGAACAGAGGCGCGTGGCATCCATGCCTCAGGCCGGCATCCAGGCCCAACCGCTCGAGTCCTGGCTCGACACCGCCATCAACGGGAACGCGTTCCGCGTGCCCGGCGTCACCCGAACGATCGCGGTCGTGACGGATGCCGAGACCATCAAGGAGCTCCTGCGCCTCCTCGTGGAGATCCCGAGGGCGTCCCTCGACGAGAGCTGCATCGATCCGACCTCGGTCACGAGCCTGCACCAGCGACGGCACCATGCCTACTGGGGGATCCGCCGGATCAACGCGAACCCCCACCGCGCCAGCACCTCCTGGTGACCCCTCCGAAACGGAGGGTCTTTTTTTGCATCCTTCGCCCGAACTCGCTACCATCCCGGCACGCCCTCCCCACCGGATGGGCACAACCGGAGAGGTGGCTGAGCGGTCTAAAGCAACGGACTTGAAATCCGTCGTACGGGCAACCGTACCGCGCGTTCGAATCGCGCCCTCTCCGCCATGGAAAACTCGCGAAAAGCGGGTTTTTCGTTCCCGTGGCGCCATTAGGCCGATCCGCCAGGCGACCCCATTTGGATATCGAGGTAGAACCCAGGCGCGAGCGGACCTTGCGGGAACTGGCGCGGGACAACCCGAATGCCGAATCCGACGACGACCGCTTCCTCGCCCAGCGGCACGAGGGCGTCGTCAGGTTTTGGCGGACGGGGAGGCTGCGGCCGCATGAAGGTGACGCGGTCCCCTACCAGCAACAGGTGCGGGTGGCGGGTGGACCGGTCGGCGGTCACCTTGAGCGCGTCGAGGGTGATCCCCCCATTGTTGGCGATAATCCGGAGGATGGAATCGGGGGCACGGGGCATGGGAGGCCTCCTTGGGGCGAAGGGACGGGGTCTGCGGGGACGGTAGCAACCGTTTAGGAAACAAGCAAAGGGTCAGACAGTCTGGTGTACCTCGCCTAGAACCCCCCAATCGCGCACGTCCACTTCCCCGTGCTTGATGGAGGCAAGACGTTGGCCATTCAGTAGGATAGCCTCCGCAATTGCTCGAAATGCCGTGGCGAGCGGCTTTCTTTGGACACCTTCACGATCGAGGGCGGCGACGTCTAAGGATTCCTCGAATGCCTGACAATAAGCTTCAACGAGACCGGCGCGCGGGCCACACGCAAAACCGTGCCCTTTCGCGCCCGCCAATAAAGATTTCAGGCCGTACGCGATGTCACGCATATCCTTAAGGATCCCTCGGCGTACCCCGGCATAGGGACGCAGGAACTCATCATACGAATCCGGGTTGTCATAGTAGGAGGCATGCATGTACGCACCCGTATCGACGACCTCGGCCGCAAGGGTGACGTTCGCGGAATGGAGGTGCCAACCGATGTAGCCGATGTTCTGGAAAACGGCGAGGTTCTTGCCCATCCGTTCAAAGAACGTCCGAAAATAGAGACGCTCGCTGGCTGGATCGCCAAGAAAAAGCCCAGGAAATCCTAATTCCTTATCCGCATTCTCACGGTTGAAGACCTCGAACGCCTGAGCCATCAGGTCGCGGGCCCGGTCGTCGTCGGCTTCCTTGAATTCAGCGATGCGGGTATTGGTCTTGAGCAGACGGATGCCGATCTTGGCCGAGAATTCGCGCACGGAAGGGAGGACGCCTTGGCGCTGCAGCTCCCAAACGCTCACGTTTTTTCCCTTGTAATAGACCCGACAGAGGTCCCCTGCTGCGTAGAAGAGCTCGGTGCGTAGGCCGGCCTCCGTGAGAAATGCGCTTTTCCAGAGAGGGCCACCGTTCGGATCATAAAAATCGTCGGCGTCGGAGAAGCCGTAGGCGCCGGTACGGCCGTACTCGTCGACACGGTTCCAGTCGTCGTAGGCGTCGAGGGGAAGGCCTCCCTTGAGGGTCGGCTTCAGGTAGCCGACGCCTTTGGTGTTGGCGGCGTAATACGTCTCGCGGACGTGGTCACCGTCGTAAGTGGCCTCGATGCCCGGATGCGTGATCGTGCGCAAGTGCGGAGGCTCGACCAGCAGGGAGACGTCGCCGCCGGTCGGGTTCACGAAGACGAAGGCACGGTCGAGGTCGTACGGGCTCGTGACGCGTTCGTTGCGCACGACCCGCTTCACGTCGCGATCTAGCTCAAGATGGGAGAAGCGCTCGAAACGGGGCTCGAGGCCCGCGATGTCGCGGCCCTTGACGTCGAGGTCGGTGAGGCGGGGTTCGGAACGCATCGGAATCTCGTTAGGAGGTTCTGAAGTGAGCATAAACAGGAGACCTAAGAAGCGTTCCGATTCCACACCACGACGGTTTCACCGGCGCGGTAGATATGATATTTGTCATCAGCATCGTTGAAGCTTGTTTCAGGGGTCTTCAAGAGGGCTGTCCCGGCTGGCCAATGGTGCTTGGCGCGCAAGGCGTTTTTCGCAGCCCAAATGTCGTGGCGGTTCGTTCCATGGCGATTGCAGGCACTCATACACAGGCGCACTTCCTCAACAGGTGACGGATCGGAAGCCGTACGCTTGGCCGCCGTAATCGCGTAGCGAATGATCGCCTCCATCGCGGAGGTCGGATCGACACTTCGCTTGAGGGCTGCCTCAGTAGGGTTGACCGCACGAAGTACCAGCACGCGGCGGCCGGTCGCCTCGATCGTGGCATCAATGAGAAGGAAGGATCCCCCGATCTCGCTTCGGCCGGGAACCATGAGGAGACACGCGTAGAGGTTCGGGCATGCGCCCTTCGCGAGCACGAGCTCCTGCTTATTGTAGCAGGCATTCGACATGCTTCCCGACAGGGCCCGACCGAGGCCGGTCACGGGATAGATACCCATTTCACCCTCTTCACCCTGAAACGAACGGATGCGGTCAATGTCCGACCGCGCGGCTGTGATGCTCTCTAGAACCGATCCGAACGGATGGGTGGAAGCTTTGCCTGCAACCGCTTCAGGGTTAGTCCCCCACAGGGCGTGCATGATCGGCGCAAACGTCGGGCTCACCAGAGACCCGATGGCGGCAGGATCGGCGAAATGGGCGAGGTACTCTTCGCGGAAGAGCGCATCCCAGGCATTGATCTGCGGGATAGTGACAGCGGCCCGCAATGGGTCGCGCCCCTCTGAAAGAACAGCCATGTGCCCAGGAGAATGTCTACGCATCGATGCCAGGAAAACGGCGCGCAGGAATGGGGCGGCCGTCGCGAGAAGCTCATCCTTCGCGACACCCCCGGACGATTGCACGAAAACGCTGGTGAGTAACGCCGTGACACGTTCAGGACCGGATTGCCGCAAGCTCGGATCCTGCAGATACCGCACAAGGAGATCGCGTCGGCTGCGCAAGGAACTGATCTCCTCACCAAGCGCACGCCGGGCTTCGGAATCCTCCTTCTGCTCCTTCAAACGCGCATGGCGCTCGATGCGATCGCTCAGAGCGGCTTCGAGGCGCACGCATTCCGCTTGCAGGTGCGGCAAAACCGCCGGCTCGTTCCGATCGGCCGGAAGCGCGGCGAGAAGCGCATCGACGGTCTGGATACGCTGGCCGATGGCAACGGACTTGGCACGCATGGCCGCTTTCGCCTTCTCATTAGGGAGGGTCGGCAGGCGGGCTTCGATCGTCCGCGCCTCTGAAGCGAAACGGTCGCGCAAAGACATCAGCCAATAGGTCTCGGATGCGCCGGTCGGCTCGAGCGCAAGCAGCTCGAGCCCATCCTCCCAATGCTGGACGAACTTGCGCATGGCCTGGTTTTCATATTTCTTTCCGATCTCCGCCTCCAGCCCGGCAATCCGTTTAAGGGCCTCTGGAGTGAGTTGCGCCTCCTCGGAGGCGACCTCACCACGCAAGCGGACGGGTATGGCCGGATCAGCCACCAACCAAGAAGGGACCCTCGAGGGATGGAGGCGCACCTCCTGAAGCACGGCGGGGCGACCATCGGCAGAACCGTACTCACCCCCAAAAGGTGCGACTACGTTCAACAGGTCAACCCCAAGGGGAGACGCCGCCAAGGAAGCCGGCAGGGGTCGGTCGAGCAGGATCGCCTGCTCGATCTCTCGCACGGCATCCTGTAGCCTCTGGATGATCGCTTCACGAGGAGACCCGGCGACCTCGTCACCAAAAACCTGGCGGATTCGCTCGATGGCAGGCTCGACCGGCGCAGCAACCCCCGACCCACCGCCTCGAGCTGCGACCTGGCACAGGGCCGTAACGGTTCCTGCCAAAACAGGCGCACGCACGAACCCAAAACGCCGGAGGTATTCAGTGAATCCTCTGACTTCTTGCGGATCGGACTGGTTCGTAAGGCGAAGGGCCGAGACAAGCTTGGGGAGCTCGTTCAGGTACGGACAGTACTCGGGACGCGCCGCGGGCCCCTGAATCGAGAGCCATTCCGGGATCGTCCCAAGAAGCAGGTTCGCCTTCGCGAAGGCCTGAAACGCCACGCGCCCCTTCCCATCATCTTCCTGCCCGACCAGCGTTGGGTACGTCTGTGCAAAAAAGCGAAAGACCTGCCCCGGCTGATAGGGATAATCGCCCGCATAATCACGCAGCAGCTCGACTATCTCCGCGATCTCGAACCGCTTGGCAAGAACAGGCCAACAAACAACGAACTCCGGGGCACTCATCGCCCGGACCCAATGTTTCGCGATCCGAAAGGCATTTTCCGCATCAAAGCGCGCTCGGATCATCTGCCAACGGGCAAGGCGCACGGCGGAATCCATGTTCGGGGAGACCGCGAGGGTCGCGTCCGTAAACGCTTGTTGGAGGGCCTTGGATGGCGCATGCCGAACCGCAAGGTCCCAAGCCTCAAGCGATACGACCGCGACGGGTTCGACCTGCTGAGAGAGGATCCACTCGCTCGCCGCTTGGGTGCGCCTCGACAGCGGAAGCGTCCGGATGAATCCATCGAAGGCTTCTGCTCCTCGCAACGGATCGTTATGCCGAAGATGGTTGCGCAGGTACTGGAAGGCGAGATCGACGTACGCTTCTTCAGCCATCAAGGCTTTGAGCTCGATGAAACCGAGCACATCCGGTACGGGCGATGCAAACACGCGCGCGACGAGACCGAAAAAACGCATCGCCTCCGCCCTAGAGCCCCGAAAGATGAAGGGGGATCCCCCTTCAGCGACAATATCGACACCCGTACTCGTCGAGCGGCCGGGCTCAGTCGCTACGACTGAAGGCCTGACCTCGAGTTCAGAAAAGAACCAGGGGATGTCAGCGTCCGAAGACGGTGGCTCGCCGAACCGTAAACGCATCTGCACCGCTTCCGATTCAATGTACCTTCGTGAAACCTCATTGATCAGCCGCGGAAGAGAGACGGACGGATCAAACGAGACGCGTTGCAAGGCTGCGAGAAGGGCCGCAAGCGCTTGCGGGCGGCTCGATAACCGCGTGAAGCCGGCGAACAGATATGTCCGGAGTCCTTCGGCATCGAAAGTCGCAAGGTCGCGTTCCATTTCCGCTCGACGAAGCGGCATGAACTCACGGCTCATCCTGGCGAACAGGTGCGCATCCCAATCAACGGCGCGATCCTCGATCACAAGGCCCACTTCACGCATGGCGAGCGACTGGAGCTGATCATCGATCGCGGACGAAGGCCGGAAGGGGTATCCAGGGATCTCCCAAGGAGGAAGCTTTTCACGCCGTATATTAATGTAAATGAATGCAGCATACACATCCTCAACAAGCGCCTCCGCTTCCTCCGCTTCAAAGACCCCGCTCGACAGGACGTCGCGAATTGCCTGGAGACGCTCAGCGCGTTCGCTCTCCATAAGGGCATTCCACCCCTCCCCAATTCGCAGAGAGACGAGGACGTTCTGCGCGATGGTCTTTGCCTCCGGAAGCCCCTTCCATTCGTTCATCCGGGCCATCAGCACCCGCCATTCCTCTTGCATGCGACCATCCTTGCCTACCGGTGGCGCAGTGCGCAGATCCTGAAATGGGCGGGCATCCAAATGCGCCTTGATCGCATCAGACTCCTCCATCGGGACAGGACCGTCCGAGCTATCCGCTTCCCAATCGGTGCGATAAAATTTTTGGAATGGACGGTCCGTTCCGAGCGGGCTGCGGTCGCTCAAGAAAAGGGCGGATCGTAAGTCGAACGCGGCGCCTTGCCACGCCAGGCCATAGCGCAGCCACTTACCGGCAGGCCCCTGTTCATCCGCATTCAGCTCCGCTTCTAGGACCTTCCAATGCCCAGGCGACAGCAGACGCACAACTTCGACCAGGGGAAATCCAGGCGCGGAAAAGGAATTCGATAGGACATCAAAAAAGTGACGCTCGAGCTCCCGTCGATGCGTTTCGGAAAAACGCCCCGAAAGCAAAGTCGCCTTAAGAAAGGCAAGCAAGTCGTCACGGCGCTCTGGCTTCGTCAGAAGATCGGTCTGCCGCAACAACCAGAGATCCTTCGTGATGGCGCGCACTTCCTCAGCCTCCGGGATCTCTGCGCGTAGCGCCGAAAAGATCTGGTCGCCGTCAAGAAATGCTGCCACTTCTCGATAGGAGGTAGGCGCGGCGAGAAGGGCAAGGACTCCTTGGCGCATCGACGCGCGTAACGATCCTCGCAGATCTTCGGGCCCGAAGCCCCACGATGCAAGTAATTGACTCAAGGCATGGAAGCGTGATACGGGGGGTGTCTGATGCCAGTGATCGCCAAGTCTGATCCCCTCGATGGCGGAACCGATCTCATCCGTCGAAAGGCGATCGCCAAGATAACGAATGTCGCGAATAAAGCGCCGAAAATCTGCATCAGGGGACATGGACGACTCACCCCACTGCAAAAGAAGGCGTACGCAGCGAATATGCGCCACCTTCGTGGCCTCAAGCCATTGCTCATCGGTCGGCGACACTTTAAAACGCTCTGCAATGGCCTCGAGCTGGTCAAGCTGGCCCGCGGCCGCATTCGCCGCATGGACCTCCATGATCGCCTCAACGGACAAGGCGTCGAAAACCTCGAATCCGGTCACGTTCTTAAGGATGGCCCCATACGCATATACATCCTCAAGGAAAACGGGCGCACGGCTCCACGATAGATCGGCGGCAACTCCAAGAGGAGCATCGCGCCTGGCGAGCCGATGCACCGTCCGCTCGAGCATAGAAGTCGCCTGGTCTTGCGTAAATTGAACCTTTTCCGGGAAGGCAGCGAGCAGCTTTCGGAGCCCAGCCAATCGCCATGTAAGGGCTTCTTTCTCAATAGGTTTCTCGGAACGATACGTACGATCTTCGGGCCGCATGCAGCGGGCCAGGTGGGCAGAAATGATCGCGTGTGACGCTTCGGGAGAAATCACGGAAAATACTTCCTTCGGCAGCCGACCGAACTGGTCCGAAGAAAAAGGGAAGGCCCGCTCGCAGAGAAAGAAGGCGACGACTTCCGCGTCACATTCCGGGAGTGACAGGCCGCACCCCTGGAGAAATTCAGGCAAGAATCGTGATAAGTCTTTGGTGTATCGATACCGCCACTCTGTATCCTCCTCATCATCATCGCCCCTGCTTTCTTCGTCCCCGTGCAGCATCGCCGCTAAAATTTCATTGATCAGAAAACCAACATAGGCATGCGCCTGCTTAGCCGAAAACGCTGACTTGGCCCGGTCCTTATCTGAACCAGGAAGCGACTGCTTTGCACGAAAGAGGATGCTTTCTAAATAACCCGCTCCGAGCGTCTGCGGCCAAGCAAGCCTGAACGCCGCATCCACAGCAGACGGATGGATCCGATCCCAACCGCCCTCTAAAAGAGGCGGATCATAGACCCGTTCATCGATATGCGCGCGACGACGATCAGACCGTCCGCCGCGCTGGCGATACAGGGGGAGATGATCACCCACCCGCGAAGAGGAAGGAAGGTTCATAGGAAAAGGGGCTGATGGACAAAAATTCACTGGCCAGTCCGCCTCAGCATATCAACCCCGTCGCCTCCTATCCAGAGTCCGTACAGACCGCTTGCAAATGCGGCCGTTCCAGGCTATAAGTGAGCCATCTAAGATACGTGCCCTGTACCCGCTTATGCCCTCCACCAGCACCTACCTCAACTTCCCCCGTAACACCGAAGAAGCTTTCCTGTTCTACAAATCCGTCTTCGGCGGCGAATTCGACGGCGGCATCAACCGTTTCCGCGACATCCCTCCACAAGACGGCGCACCGGCCCTCAACGAAGAAGACAAAGATCTCGTCATGCACGTCTGTCTCCCCATCCTCGGCGGCCACAAGCTCATGGGCACCGACGCGCCCGAGTCGATGGGCTTCACGGTCCGCTTCGGCAACAACGTCTACATCAACCTCGAACCGGACACGCGCGAGGAAACGGAACGGCTCTTCAAAGCCCTTTCGGAAGGCGGCAAGGTCGAGATGGCCCTCCCGGACATGTTCTGGGGCGACTACTTCGGCTCCTGCACCGACAAGTTCGGCGTCCAATGGATGTTCAACTGCGCAGAAAAGAAATAGGAATAATACGATAAATATGAATAATATGAATGAAGCGAAGCCCAAGATCACCGTCGAAGCCCTCATCCAGGCCTCCCCTGCCCGCGTTTGGGCTTGCTGGACCGAGCCCGAACACATTACGCAATGGAACGCCGCGTCCGACGACTGGCACTGCCCCAGCGCCACGAACGACCTCCGCGTCGGTGGCGAGTTCCATGCGACCATGGCGGCGCGCGACGGCAGCTTCCAGTTCGACTTCGGCGGCACCTACACGGAAGTCATCCCCCAACAGAAGATCGCTTCCATCCTTGGTGACGGCCGCACCATCGTAACGACGTTTGAGGAGACGCCGGACGGCGTGAAGGTCATGGAAACGTTCGAAGCGGAAAGCGAGAACCCGCTGGAGATGCAGCGTACGGGGTGGCAGGCGATTCTGGATCGGTTCAAGAAGCACGCGGAGGAAGAGCCGGAACACGCTTAACGTATCCGATGGGCAAGATACCGACCGCTTCACGGTCGGTTTTTGACGTCTTCATGCGCGGAGGATCCGCCGTTCTACCCCGCGCAGAGGCGCAATTCAGCGCCCATTCCGCAAAGCCACCCGTCACCCGCCTGGACAATCCCCTCATTTCCTGGTAAGCTGCACGGATTAACACCTATGCCTTCCCCCGCTTCCAACGCCACGAAAAACGCCCGGAAGCCGGCCGGACCCTCGGTCTTCGGCCTGCTGTCCGGCTACCGCGGCCTCATCGTCCTCCTGGTCGGGTTCGCCCTCGCGGCGAACGCGCTCACCCTATCCATCCCCCGCCTTGTTGCTCAAGGGATCGACCAGTTCGCGCAGTGGCAGCTGGTCCCGGCCGCCTACCTGCGCGAGTTCGCCCTCATCGCGGGTGTGATTTTCGTCCTCGCCTACCTCCAAAGCGCGACCCAGACCTACCTCTCCGAGCGCGTCGCCAAGGACCTCCGCGACCGCCTCGCGGGCAGCGTCTCGCGGCAAAGCTACGCCCATATCCAAGAAACAGGCGCCGCCCGCCTCATGACGAGCTTCACGGGCGACATCGACTCGATCAAGATGTTCGTCGCGCAAGGGATCGTGACCATGGTCTCGTCAGTCTTCCTCATCATCGGTGCGAGCATCTTGCTCATCCACCTCAACTGGAAATTGGGGTTGGCGGTCTTGGCGGTCTTGCCGGTCATCGCGGCGGCCTTCGGATATATCTTTTCCAATGTCGGCGAGCTCTTCAAGAACGCGCAGCAGGCCATTGACCGCCTCAACAAGGTCATCAACGAGAGCATCCTCGGCGCGACGCTCATCCGCGTCGTCTACGCCCCGGCCCAGGAGCTACAGAAATTTTTTGCCGTCAACGAAGAGGCGAAAACCATTGGCTTCAAGATCCTCCGCCTGTTCGCGAGCCTGATCCCGGTCGTGACGTTCCTCTCGAACATCGCGGTCCTGATCGTCCTCCTGCTCGGCGGGCATTACGTCATCACCGGCGACATCACCCTCGGCTCGCTCTCGGCCTTCAATGGCTACATCGCGATGCTGATCTTCCCCATCCTCATGCTCGGCTTCATGAGCAGCCTGATGGGACGCGCGGCCGCGTCGTACGGGCGCCTGAACGAGATCCTCACGCGTCCGGCGGAGCCGGCAGGAGGAACGGCCCGCACGGAACTCAAGGGCAGGCTCGAGGTGAAGAACCTCACCCTCACCATCGGCCAGAAGACTATTTTGAAGGACGTGTCGTTCACCGTCGAACCGGGCACGAAAACAGCGATCCTCGGCCCTACGGCCGCCGGCAAGACCCAGCTCCTCACCCTCCTCACCGGCCTCAGCGCCCCCACGAGCGGCGAGATCCTGTATGATGGGCAGCCGCTTTCGTCCTACGACAAGACCTCGCTCCTGCGCCAGGTCGGTTTCGTGTTCCAGGACAGCGCGCTCTTCCAGCTCAGCCTGCGCGAGAACATCGCGTTCAGCGAGACGGTGACGGATGCCGACCTGCAGAAGGCCATCAAGACGGCCGAACTCCAGGGCTTTATCGACACGCTGCCGCAAGGCCTTGAGACGCCCGTGTCGGAACGCGGCCTCAACCTGTCAGGCGGGCAGAAGCAGCGCATCATGCTGGCCCGCGCGCTCGCCCTCAACCCGAAGGTCCTGTTGCTCGACGACTTCACGGCGCGCGTCGACATCGCCACCGAGCAGCGGATCCTGAAGAACGTGCTCGAGAACTATCCGGGCATCACCCTGATTTCCGTGACGCAGAAGCTCGCGGCGGTCGAAGGGTACGAGCAGGTGGTCCTGCTCATGGAAGGCGAGATCCTCGCCACGGGCACACACCGCGAGCTGCTCGCGTCGTCGCCGGAATACCAACAGATCCACGCTTCGCAACAAAGCACCAACCATTATGAAGTACGCGCTGAATAACGCGGCCGAACGGCCGAACCGAGGGACGTGGGCCGGCGTCAGGGCCCTCGCACGCCTCGCCGAGGGCGAAACGGGCAAGATCGCCTTCGCCGTCCTCGCCATCCTCCTCACTTCCAGCCTCAACCTCGTGGCGCCGCTTTTGGTGGGCTACGCGATCGATACCTACGTGCAAGCGAAAGACTTCGGCGGCGTGTTGCGCGTTTCCGCGCTCCTGTTGGGCGTGTACCTGGTCAGCTTCGGCAGCAACTACGTACAGATGATCGTCATGGGCGGCGTCGGGCAACGGACGCTTTTCCGCCTGCGCAACGTCATCTTCACCAAGCTGCAATCCCTCCCGATCGCCTTCTTCCAGGCGAACAAGGCGGGCGACCTGATCTCGCGCATCAATAACGACACCGACAAGCTGAACCAGTTCTTCTCGGAGATCATCATGCGCTTCGTCGGCAACATCATCGTGATGGTCGGCGCGGCCGTCTTTTTCCTCAGCATCAGCCCGCACCTGGGCGGAGCGGCCTTGGCGCCGGCCTTGATCGCGACGGTCCTGACGCAGCTCGTTTCCGGCTGGGTCAAGGCACGCAACGCGGAAAGCGCCCAAGCGGTGGGCGGGATGAGCGCGGAAATCCAAGAGAACCTCAACAACTTCAAGGTCATGGCCGTCTTCCACCGCCGCGACTACCTCAAGAAGCGCTTTGAGACCGCTGGCGACAAGACCTTCCGTACGGCCTTGCGCGCCGGTTTCGCGAACGGCCTGTTCGCGCCGGCATACGATCTTGCCGCCAACGCCGCCCAGCTGCTCGTGGTTGGGTATGGCGCGGTCTTGATCGCGCGTGGCCAGTTTACGCTCGGCCTCGTGATCAGTTTCCTCCTCTACGTCAACCAGTTCTATGGACCCTTCCGCCAGATCGCCATGATCTGGTCGTCGCTCCAGGTCGCGCTCGCGGGCTGGGACCGCGTGTCGGACATCCTCAATCTCTCGTCGGACCTGGAAACGGTGAAGGAAGCGCCCGGCACGAAGGCTCCGAAGAGCTTGCTCGCATTCGAGGGTGTCTCGTTCCGCTATGAGGATGGCAAGGAAGTGCTCCGTCATGTCTCGTTCGCGCTCGAACGCGGCAAGACGTACGCGTTCGTGGGTCCCACGGGTGGAGGCAAGACCACGACCGCCTCGCTCATGGCGCGCCTCTATGACGCGACCGAGGGGACGGTATGGCTCGACGGGCACGATATTCGCTCATACGCCCCGGAGACTCGCGCCAAGAAGATCGGGTTCATCCTCCAGGAACCGTTCCTCTTCACGGGCACGCTCCGCGACAACCTGGTCTACGGCAACGAACAGTACCTGAACGCGACCGACGAGGAACTGTTGACGCTCCTGAAGGGCAACAACCTTCAGGGCCTGCTCGCTCGCTTCCCCGAAGGCCTCGCGACAGCCTTGAATGCCAGCCAGGAAAGCCTGAGCCTCGGCCAGAAGCAGCTCATCGCCTTCATGCGCGCCCTGTTGCGCACGCCCGACCTGCTCATCCTCGACGAGGCGACGGCCAACATCGACACGGTCACCGAACAGCTCCTCGAGGAGATCCTGGCCAAGCTGCCCGCCACGACCACCAAGGTGGTCATCGCCCATCGCCTGAACACCATCCAAAGCGCCGACGAGATCCTCTTCGTGAACGAGGGGGAGATCGTGCAGGCGGGGTCGTTTAAGAAGGCGGTTGAACTGCTGATGCAGGGGAAGCGGGAGAGCTAGAAAGGTTCAAAAAGCGCCGAGTATAGATAAAAAAAAGGGGGGGCCTTACCGGCGCCCCTTTTTAAAAAAGGGCTAATATCAGCAAAAGATTGAGGCAAGAGCAGAAACAGCTTTCCTCGCAAGGTAAAAAAGTATTTTACATATTAGCCAATTTTTCGCAAAAATCAAGCGAAACTATTGACAAATACTGTATTTTCTGGTATCATACTGTTCGCCGGTTTCACCTTATCCTGCGTTGTGGCCCAATCCACCCCGAGCCCCTTCCCCCCCATCCCCATGGGGCGGAGCGGCCTCGGGCCGGAAGACGGCCGATCTACCAACGAGGAACCAAGGAGGACGACCATGGCGACCACGCTCGAGAACCTCACCGCCTTCTTCGCCGGCATCACATCGACCAAGGGCGCCCCCGAGGCCCTCGCCGCCTTCTTCGAGGCGTGCGGGGTCACGGACCCCAAGGACTTCGCCCACACGGACTTCGGTCCGGACGTGGAGCGCGAGGCCCGCGCGGCCGAGGAGGCCGCCAAGACCCCCGACCGCATGGTCGACACCAAGGCGCGGCTCACGGCGGGCCGGTTCAAGGCCGCCGTCGAGGCCCTCCGGGCCGCCCCCAAGGCCGCGCCCCAGGCCGGCCCCGCGGCGGACGAGGACGACGACGCGGAGGACAAGGACCCGATGGGCTTCAAGCCCAAGAAGGTCCTCCGCATGCTCGCGGCGGGCCGGCGCGAGCCCGCCCTCCTCAAGGCGGGCGACGCCAAGCTGCCCTTCGTGCTCGTGAAGG
The DNA here is from genome assembly GCA_964474805.1 of uncultured Gammaproteobacteria bacterium. GTDB lineage: Bacteria > Patescibacteriota > Patescibacteriia > 2-12-FULL-60-25 > 2-12-FULL-60-25 > JAGOUA01. The sequence goes on along the minus strand of CAYYTQ010000001.1, from coordinate 72,083 downwards.
TCGACCCGGCGACGGGCAAGAAGTCCGTCGACCTGGAGAAGACCCTCGAGACGCTCGAGGACACCGGGTGGCAGCCCCCGGGCCGGGACACGGTGCAGGGCCTCAAGGTCCTGAAGCCGTCCCAGCTCGCCGAGGCCAAGGCCTCGCGGCTCGAGCCGTGGGACCGCCGCGAGAAGCTCGTCCTCGGCGAGGACGGCAGGCGCATCGGGTGGGGGAGCGACCCCGTCCTGAGCGCGCCGGCCACCCAGGCCTTCGTGGTCTTCATGCGGACGCGGAGCAGCCTGGCCTGCCCGGTGGCCAACGTCTACGACTTCGTCCGCGACGTGCGGGCCGCGGGCGGGTACCCGGGCCTCCCGAAGCATGACGGCCGCTGGACGGCCATCGTCGAGGAGTACGACGGCGCCCGGACCGAGGCCCGGCTCCGCAAGCACGACCTCGAGGGCGAGCTCTACGACTCGCTCGAGGCGCGGGACTCGGTGCCGCCGGCGGCGAAGCCGACCGTCTGGGGCGAGGAGTCCGGAGTCAGCGAGAAGACCCGCAAGGCCTTCACGTTCGACCACCGTCGCAAGGCGGTCCTCGGGATCGCGAGCGGCAACATGGACCTCGGGGAGACGATCAAGTTCCTCGAATGGCTCAGCAAACAGGGCTACAAGAACGAGACGGGCCTGTTCGGCTGATCCCATCCCACAACTGCGGTCGTTCCAGGGGAACGACATCCAGGACACGGCCGTTGCCGTACATCTTCTCTGGCGACCTGGCGCCAATCCCCTATGCGATTCTCGCTGAGGATCCCAAAGGGGAAAGCATCGTATAAACGGTGCTTTTCCAAAACAGCTTCCCCCGAGCCCCTTCCCCCCCATCCCCATGGGGCGGAGCGGCCTCGGGCCGGAAGACGGCCGATCTACCAACGAGGAACCAAGGAGGACGACCATGGCGACCACGCTCGAGAACCTCACCGCCTTCTTCGCCGGCATCACATCGACCAAGGGCGCCCCCGAGGCCCTCGCCGCCTTCTTCGAGGCGTGCGGGGTCACGGACCCCAAGGACTTCGCCCACACGGACTTCGGTCCGGACGTGGAGCGCGAGGCCCGCGCGGCCGAGGAGGCCGCCAAGACCCCCGACCGCATGGTCGACACCAAGGCGCGGCTCACGGCGGGCCGGTTCAAGGCCGCCGTCGAGGCCCTCCGGGCCGCCCCCAAGGCCGCGCCCCAGGCCGGCCCCGCGGCGGACGAGGACGACGACGCGGAGGACAAGGACCCGATGGGCTTCAAGCCCAAGAAGGTCCTCCGCATGCTCGCGGCGGGCCGGCGCGAGCCCGCCCTCCTCAAGGCGGGCGACGCCAAGCTGCCCTTCGTGCTCGTGAAGGTCGACCCGGCGACGGGCAAGAAGTCCGTCGACCTGGAGAAGACCCTCGAGACGCTCGAGGACACCGGGTGGCAGCCCCCGGGCCGGGACACGGTGCAGGGCCTCAAGGTCCTGAAGCCGTCCCAGCTCGCCGAGGCCAAGGCCTCGCGGCTCGAGCCGTGGGACCGCCGCGAGAAGCTCGTCCTCGGCGAGGACGGCAGGCGCATCGGGTGGGGGAGCGACCCCGTCCTGAGCGCGCCGGCCACCCAGGCCTTCGTGGTCTTCATGCGGACGCGGAGCAGCCTGGCCTGCCCGGTGGCCAACGTCTACGACTTCGTCCGCGACGTGCGGGCCGCGGGCGGGTACCCGGGCCTCCCGAAGCATGACGGCCGCTGGACGGCCATCGTCGAGGAGTACGACGGCGCCCGGACCGAGGCCCGGCTCCGCAAGCACGACCTCGAGGGCGAGCTCTACGACTCGCTCGAGGCGCGGGACTCGGTGCCGCCGGCGGCGAAGCCCCCCACCGCCACTCAGACGCCCGCCGCCCCGAAGGATCTCCTCGGCAACCTCACGCCCGAGGAGCGCCAGGACTTCCTGGAGGCTCTCTTGAGGGCATTTCCTGGATGGTCCGACCTGGAACAGGTTTTCTACTTCGAGCTCAACCTCAATCTGAACGAGGTGGTGGTGAAGTCAGCGCTGCGCCCCGCCTACACCGAAGTGATCCAGAAGGCGATCGCCGGTGGCTGGACGCACAAGCTGCTCATGGGGGCGCGCAAGCAGAACCCCAGCAACGACCTCCTGCGCAACTTCGAGACCGCGGTCATGACCAGGCGCCAGCCGCCCCAGCAGGTGCCCGCGGAGCCCTTCTTCGCCGACAGCGCCGCGCTGCAGAGGAAGCTCCGGCAGGTCGGCGCCAGGATCTACTCGAGAGGAACGCGGGCTCGGATGCTCGCGACGGACGCGGAGCTCAATCTGGGCCCGATCAACTTCGAACAGTCGACCGATGACTTCTGGTTCGAGATGGTGGAGGAAGCGGTCAAGAGCCGCAAGCTCCTCGCCCTCGTGAGGATCATGCAGAAGGACTACCCCGCCGACATGGACCTCAACATGATCGCCCATGAGGCTCGGCTCCACGGGCTCAACTGAGGCTCCGCTGTTAGATCGCGCGCCCCGAGCTCGCCCGTGAAGGGCAAACGACACAGGCCACCATCGAAAATGGTGGCTCTTCTTTTTTTCGATGCTCGAAGAGCGTCCGCGTACGTACGACAGGCATACTGCGCAAAAAATGACTTCATTCGATAGCTCGCCGCTTCACGCGAGCCCTCAGGCCTACCCCGAAAAACGAGGTACGCCGTATTGACAACACAGGCTTTTCTTGCTAAATTATCGTGTCGATGCGCAACACCTCAAACGCCAGCTTGGATCTTCCTTCCAAGTGGCTCCGAGGGGCTTTGGACTAACCGCTCAGACCAATTGCAAAAAAGGATGCCCCCCGATAGAAGAGCACAACCCTGGCAATGAAAAACGCTTCCTCCCGAGCCCCTTCCCCCCCACCCCGGTGGGGCGGAGCGGCCTCGGGCCGGAAGACGGCCACCCAACCAACGAGGAATGAGGAAAGAGATGGATTAACAAGGACATGACGCGCATCCACGCATTCTTCGTGGCTGCCCTCGGGGATGTGCCGGCGGCCAAGATCGCTGCCGAGACCGTTGAAAGGCGGTTCGGCATCGAGGATCCCGCGCTTTTCGTCTACCTGACGGCCTCCGATCTGGAAACCGTGATGGGAGCGCTGGGCAACGCTAGTGGCGGCAACCTCAACATCGGACAGAAGGCCCGCGTTCGCAAGCAGATCGGGGAACTCGCGTCCTCGCCTGCCGTGAGCGCGTCCCCCACATGGGCCGGGGCCACCACGCAACAGGCGGCGTTCCTCGATTCGCTCGCCGAGCTCGGCTTGCAGCTCTATCCGACAGCCGTCTACACGAATTTGATCATCAGCGACTGCCGCCTTCCCGGCAACCTGATCGAGCGCGAGGGCAGCCCGCAGAAACGATGGACCAGCCTGATCGCGGAGGCGGTGAAGCACAAGGGCATGATCAAGCGCATCGTGGGATACCTACTGCGGAATTTTCCGAACGACAAACAGGCCATCGCCCTCCACAATCAAGTCGATCAGCTGTTCTAACGTCGCGTGAGCTCGACAAGGAACGAAGCGGCCGCTGATCGCATTCAAGCCGCCATCCAGGCAACCCTCATCGCGCGCACCAGGGACGTCGTGACTTCCCTACTCGCAGCGACCGAGCCCGTCTGTGAGGCCGCCTACGCCGCCCATCTGTCGGCGATCCAACGCGCCATCCCAGAAGCCTTCGCCGATCAAGCGGCCCTCGAAACGTTCCTCGCGGCGTCCGGCTACGGGTCCCTAGGCGACCTCGTCGCGTACGGCACGCGTTGGCACCACGTGCCGTACAGGATCACCGAACAGATCACTCGTGGCATGGTCCAGGGCGGATTCCGCGCCTTCGTCCGCAAGGCCCTGCAAGCCAAGCCTGAGAGCTCCAGGCTCCTCGCGATCGTGGCGGCCCTCGTCGCGACAAGCGAGCTGGAAGCCTTCCTGAACGGGCTCAGCGAAACTGAATTCGCCGACGTGATCGTCGCCGCCTTCGACCGACGCACGCTGCATTCGCTCACCTGCCTCTGCGGGAGCCGAGCGGCAGCCGTTGGCTACGCACTGGAATACGCCCGAGAGGAACCCCTGGGCCTCGCGAAACTCGTACACCTGCAGCAAAAGGCCGCCGGGCCCGCATCCTGAACGAAACGGGCGAATGGGCACGTTCATGGTAGTCCCCTACCCCCGCTTCGGGGATTCTTTTTTTCCCTTCGGGGACGATGATCCTCGATCCGCGAATCTGCTATCATGCTTCGCATGCCATCCCTCCCTCTCGGCGTGTACCGGCACTATAAAGGTAACCTGTACCGCGTCATCGCCATCGGCCGCCATTCGGAAACGGAAGAGCCCCTGGTGATCTACCAAGGGCTCTATGACTCCCCGGAATTCGGCGACCGTCCCTGGTGGGTCAGGCCGCTCGCCTCTTTTCAAGAAAGGGTAGAGATAGACGGCGTCACCCAACCGCGCTTCACTTATCTCGGCGAGAACGAGGCCGCGCCGACGAATGCCTCGACCCTGTGAGCGCCGGCATCTTTTAAGGCTCGGGCGCAGGCCTGCATCGTGGCGCCGGTCGTGTATACGTCATCAAGGAGCAGGATCTGCGCGGGAACGGCTCCCGTCGCCTGAACGGATTGCTCCATTTCGGCTTCACGGGCCCCAGGGGTCAAAAGCGAGGCGTGAGCCCTAGTCCCGGAATGGCGGAACAAGAGATCCCGTCGCACGTCTGCCGCAGGAAGAAGCGATTGCAGCGCACGGATCCAAAGATCCAAATGGTCCCCACCGCGGGTTTCGACGTGATCCGGATTGGTCGGCACGGGGACGAGGGCCCAGCCCCGCCCATCACCGAACGGCCAAGGCCATGTGAGAGCCTGGTGATACGCATGTAACTGCGAGCAAACAGACGGCTCCGCTTCGGTAAGAGATTCGTATTTGATTGCCGTAATGAGGGTCGACCAAGAGGAAGATGCATAGGGAGCCATGGCGAATAGCCGTTCGAGAGCCAACGGTCGGCCCGAGGGTAGGGGCGGCGCGGGCAACGGCTCCGAAAAGAGCGGGATCGTTTTTAAACAGGACCCACAAACCCAATCCCCCGGCTGCTCGCACGCGATACAGGCCGGGGGATACAGGACCTCTTCGAGAAAGCCCATGCTAGAGGGTAACGTCCTGCCACGTTACGCGCGAGATTTTCCACACCGAACCGCTGCGCACAAGCTGGAGCAAAGCCTGACGCAACACGGTTGCATTCGTTTCGCCTTGTTCCGTGTACTGCTGAACATCGACCGTCACCTCGACCTCATTCGCCGTGCGGACCTCGACGTCTTGCGTGAGACGAGCCGCAAGCGCGCGGATGGTTTGAGCGTACATCGGTCCAGGGACCGGGTGTTCGCGGTTAAGGCGATCGCGCTCCTGCTCGAGAAACGCACGAACTTCCGGCGTCACGTCGTCATAGACCTGAGTGAGAGCGGCGAAGCCATCGGCATTCGAAGCCGTTGCGAGACGCGAAGTGAGGTCACGGGAACGGCGGAACAGAGCCTCGCGGGCTTTGCGTTCGAGTTCGGATGGGCTATCTGCCGCGGGCGGAGCCACGGGCGTCGTTGGGACGACCTGGGAGGGCGACACGGTCGTATCAATGCCGTTCGGCAATGAGCCTGTTACCGGCGTCGGCTCCGGCGGCAAGACTTCACGCGTTGGTTTCCAGAACAAGAAATAGACCGTCGCGGCCACGCCGGCGAGGGCGACGAACAGGAGGAGGATGAACAGGAGACGTTTGGAATTCATAGGAAAAGGCTAGGCTTCAGCGGCCCGCTTGCGCGCTTCCTGCTCGAGCAGCTGCTGCGGGTTGGTCGTGACGATACGGTCTTCCTGATATGACGCGACGATCTGGATGGCGGCATGCTTCGGGCCCGCGAAGAAGATCCCCTCTCCGACGCCGGACTCGAGAAGAAGGTACTTTTCCGACTGGGTCAGCAGGAACGTGCGCGCGATGAGGTCGATGGCGGCTGGCGATTGCTTAAGCAGGAGCTGCATCGAGCTGTTCGTCACGATCGCCTGGCCGTATGGCGACGACAGGAAGTCGTTCACGTCCTGGGTGATGGTCGTGATGCCGAGATAGTACTTACGGCACCGCTTGACGAGCGCGAAGATGAACTTCGCGGAATCCTCGGACTGCATCAGCCACCAGGCCTCGTCAATCACGAGGACGCGCTTCTTGCGCTCGGAACGGACCACGTTCCAGATGTAGTTGATGATGGTGTAGATCGCAAGCGGGCGCAGCTCGTCCTCGAGGTCGCGGACGGAAAACACGACAAGCTGGTTATTGACCTGCACGGTCGTCGGCGAGTTGAGGAGGCCCGCGAACGTCCCCTCGGTGAACTTGCGGAGCTTAATGATCAGTTCGGCGGTCCCTTCCATGCCTTCGAGGATGTCCTGGAAATCCTGCAGGATCGGCGGCTCGACCTCGGCCAGGTTGGAGGTCGACGTGATGTCCTTTTTCGCGTAGGTCTCAAGCAGGGCGCGGTCCAAAAGGGAGTCTTCGGTCGCGGATACCTGGCCAAGCATCAGGCGCAACAGCCCCTTGATGGTGATGACGGCGCTGCGGATGATGTCGTCGACCTGGAACGCCTCCCCCGTCGGCCGCGGCAGGTCGAAGGGGTTGATTTTGGCCTTAGAAGCGAGAGAAATACTGATGTACGTCCCGCCGACGGCATCGGAAAGATGCTTGTATTCCATTTCCGGGTCGATGACGATCACTTCCACCCCCATCATCATGGAGCGCAAGATCTCGAGCTTGATCGCATAGCTCTTCCCGGCACCGGAGGTGGCGAAGATGACCGCATTCGCATTCTGCAAGGAAAACCGGTCGAAGATGATCAGCGAGTTGTTGTGGCGGTTGACGCCATACAAAATCCCGTTATCGGACGTCAGTTCCGCCGACGTGAACGGGAACGACGACGCGATCGGCGACGTGCTCATGTTGAACGAGATCTGCAGCTCGTCATTGCCGAGCGGCATCGTCGAGTTGAACCCCTGTTCCGCCTGGTAGAAGGCGCGCTTGGTATAGATGAGCATCGACCCGAACGTGCTCTCAACGTTGGCGGTGACGCGATCAAGCTCGGCGCGGTCCGTCGAGTAGAACGTGCAATAAAACGCGAATTGGAAGAAATGCTCGATCCCCTGGGTCAGGTCGTCACGGAGCTGCTCGACGTCGCGCAAAGCGGTCTCCGTGATCGGATCGCGCGGCTTGCCCGATTCGGCGTCGGACGAGATCTGCGCCTCCAGGATGCCCACCTTCCGCTTGAGCTGCTTCAGGATGACTTCGGCCGGGATGGGGTAGAAGAACATCGAGATGTCGAGCTGCGTGCTGAGGTTGATGAGCGGAGAGGCCCAGCCGACGGAAAGGTAGCGCGGGTACGTCACGACGAAGAGCGTCCGACAGAACACGTCACCAAGCTGGACGAACGAATGGTCGACCTTCATCGAAGCCGGCGCGATGAGATCCTTGATGCTGGCCACGCCCTGGCGGTAGATCTTCTCCTCGCGTAACGCTTCCTGCTCTTCGGCCTGGCGCCGCTTGAGCTCTTCCTTGGTCGCGCCTTTTTGTAAGGCAACGCCACCCTGGAGGAGGCGCTCGGGATCGATCGGCGAGGGTTTTTGCGGCGGAGTGAAGGCCATAAGGGGCGGTTACACCTGCACCTGAAGCTCGTTCAGGTTCGCGAGGCGCTGGTGTTCAAACAATTCAGGATTATATACCGTGTAATAGAGCTCGATCAAGCTCTGCGTATCCAACTGCACCGCATTCAGCGACATGGAGGACAGGCCCGAGATGATCTGGTTCAACCGCAAGCTTAGCTCGAACTTATACTTCTGGAAGCGCTCCTCCGAAAGCTTGATGCCGATGCGTGGCGAGAAAATATCGGTGAGCCGTTCGGAAAATCCCTTCTGCCCCGCCGCCTTTTGCCCGGCAGGATTATACGGTACCACCACGAAGAAGCGCTTCTGCATGATGTCGCCCATCTTGACGAGCTGCTTGATGAATTCCTTGTAATCGCGGATCTGCCCCTTCAGCAGGTCGCTTCCCTGCCCCTTCTCGTTCTCGTCGAGCTGGCGCATGTACCCGTCGATGTTCATCTTGCGTGACTGGATGATCACCTGGATGGGAAAATCGAGGCCGTTCAGGAACTGCATGTACGCCTGGACGATCGCATTCTGCTCATCGACCGACTTGAGCGCGAAATTGATGCTCGAGACCGCCAAAACGCCACGCAAGGTGCCATCCTTCAACAACACGAGGTCCTCGCGGATCTCGGAGATGTCAAGGAACTTCTGGGCCGACACGCCGGGCTTGTTCCCGGCCAGCTGTTTGCTTTGCATAGGTTAGGCTTCGTCGTCATGGGGATTATACACGCCGCCCGTGTTCACCATAAGGGACAGGTCACGCAAATGACGCGTCGTGGGCGCCGCCTTGCGGGCGACGGCCGCCTCCTGCGGACGCAACAGCGCGTCGCGTTCCTGTTTCAGGTACGCGCGGATCTGCGCCTCATCGAGTTGGCGATTCCAGACGCGCAAGGTCGGCCGCATGCTCGTCTGCAGCGCATTCACCGCAAAAATGTGGAACGGCTGTCCGTTGACCTTCAGAAATGCGAATGTCCCCGCAAGCCCAGCCACCGCCAACGCCGCTGGAATGAACACGATGAACGAAAGGACCTTGTACAGGATGAAGATCGGCAACAGCGCGAACAGGCAGATCAAGAACTGCCGCACGGTGATGGGTCCAAGGATCTTGTCCTCGTTATCGATGAATTGCGGGACGACGAACTTTTCAGGCATAGGCTAGAAGGCGAATTGCTGGTTCAGGTCGATGATCACCCCGACCTCTTCAGGCGTGAGGGATTCCGTTCCAGATCCTTGCGCCTGGGCGATCTCGGAGACGGGCCGCTGCTCGGCGAACGCCCGCGCGACCAGGCTCAGGTACTGCTGCTGCAATGGCGATTGACGCCACCGCTTGACCCCTTCCAACCAACGGTCGTACGACTCCTGCTTCAACCCCTGGAACATCTGTTCGACCTTCTTCTTCGCCTCCTCGGGTTTCTTCGCCAGGCGACGGAACCGCGCCAAGTCCATATGCTCGAGCTCTTCGGTGAGGCTCGTCAGGCGGACATACCCCTGAACGGCGTCAACCCGATTGAGGGGCGCAACCGGAGCCCCCTGCACCGAAACACGGACCCCGGGCGCCGGGACGTCACATGTCGGACCCGCCACGCGTACCCCCTGCATCACGGCCCGCAAGGCCGCGACCGCGCCCGTCTCCCCCTGTGCCACCGTCTGCAGCTTCTGCTGGTACCAGGCCTCGCGCTCCTGGGCCTCGCGCCCTTGCCGGTCCTCGATCCGCCTCTGCTGCTCCTGGACGAACGATTCGACCTTCTTACGCTCTTCGGCCTGGATCTTGTCGTGGTATTCGACGTAGAGCTGTTCGATCACGCCGGCGATGCGGTCCGTCTCGGCAGGCGTCTGGCCCAAGCCACCGACCTTGTTGTCACGCAAGAGCACCTCACGGACCTGCTCTGGGTTCCGGACGCCGCGCAAGCGCGTTGAAATGACGTTCCGCAAACGCTTTTTCAGGTAGTCGTCGAGCCCCTGGATATTTGCCAAAACATAGGCCTCCTCGACCCCGCGGTCGAGCAACGAAGCGGTCGGCGAAAGAACCGGACGCTGGGCGCCGGCCGCCAGCTCATCGGTGGCCGTCGCGGCCTCTTGCGCCTTTTGCTTTACGGCCGTCACATTTTTGATGCGCTCCGCTTCCGCCTCGCGTTGTGTCTGTTGCATCCAGCGTGAGTAGTCCTCCTCAGACATTACGGGAACGAGCTTCAATACGGCATCCGTGGCCGCCAAGAAGGCCTGTGCCTGGTCCAGCGTCCATCCCATTCCCCCGTCCGCGACGGGACGGCGAAGCAATTCGATGACCTGTTCGATGGTTCGGACGCGTTTCACGTATGAGGTGAAGATCTCGCGAATGCGGCGGACGGTTTCCTCGCCCAACAAGCTGATTTTTGCCTCCAAAGCGATACGACGGACTGCCGCCCCGTAGGACATCGGGCGGAGAGAAATGCGGTGACGACCCTGGTAAGAAGCGAGCGGGACACCGAGTTGCTGGAGACGGCTGTCGAGATCCCAGGAGAGGAGGTCGGCCAAGGGGTAGAGGAGCTCCAGGGAGAGCGTCTTTTCGACCTCGGACGGATCACGCGTTCCTGCGATCGCACGGATTCCCTGCTGAAATGCCTCGCTCGGCAAGGCTTCAAAAACCGCGCTCCAAACCAACCCCATCAGACGGTCCCACGCGTCATGTTCAAAGCCCAACTGCTCCTGCGCACGACCTTCGGCCTCCCCAGAAGCCTCATCCAACAGGTAAAACTGCACCGGCTCAGCAGCGGCTTCGAAATGTTTGAGCCAGGTGTTGCGGTCCATGGGGAATCAAGGGAAACGTAGCTAGTGCAAGTGATTTTTGATTGCTTGAGGAGCGGCAGGGATATCCCGGGTCGTAGTTGCGCCGCTCGGCAAGAGGGTTCCTGCAGGGATCTTCTCAGAAGGAAAGACTTCTTTCCGTAAATAGTCCATTTGTCTCACGATATTCTGTTCTTCCAGGCTAAGCGCCGTAAGCGCGATCCCGCTTGTTAATTTCTCCTGGATCTTATCCTCCATGTTCGTCAGCTCCTCAATGATGGCGTTTGCCTGTTTCTTTCCATCAGAAGAAAGTTCTTTGTACCTGCCAAAAATCGCGTCAATCGTCGCCTGAGTCTGGACGATGCCGTTCGCGATCTTCGCCCGCTGCTCTTGACTTGCGTTTCCGGCTTTGGCCTTCGCAACAAGATCGTTGATCTTGGTAATCGCCTCCTGTACGTTTCCTCCCGTGGCGGCACCAGCAGTCGCCGCATCAGCCGCCATCTCGGCAAGCTGTGCCGCAACAACCCCATCGCTCACTCCAGACGTGTTCTTTTGATCCATCTTCTCCATAATCATCTCAATAGGCAAACCAGACTTGACAGCATCACGGATCGCCGCCTGTTGAGGAACCGTTGGCGCCGTGCCAAATGTGCGCGGACCGCTTGCCGACATCGCACGCATTGCCGCGTCCTCTTCCGTTGAATAGATCGCCCGGCCCGTTCCATTAGAGGAGTAAAGACGCTGCTGACCATACTTGTCTTCTTGACGAACGGCCGCCTGGAAATCCGCGACCGTTGAACCGCCACCCTTGATTTGGTTCGAGATCAGATCAATGGTCGCAACCAAATTCTTCTGGTCCTTGAAGTCCCCCTTCAAATTTTCGAGGCGGGAACCGTCAACCGTTGTCGCGGAAGGATCAGCAGCGCCGTACTGCTGCATGAGCGCCAAAGCAAACTTACCGCTGTTAAGCACGGCCGGATCAAGATCCTTAAGCTTGCTTGGATCCTGGATGATCTCCTTAACTTGTTTGTCATAATCGGCGCTACTGCTATGAAGCATCTTCTTCTCCCTCTCCTTCTTAAGCGATTCGGAACGGGCGCCATCCTTCGCATCATCTGCGAACTTCTGCAGTCGCTTAATGCGATCGGATTCCTCATTCGCTATCCGAGCAGAAGCGACTGCCTTCGCCTGCCGTTTCGCTTCATCCTCATTGAACGCGACACCCGCACGTGCAGCGTTCGCTCGCGCCTCCTCAACCACCTCCTTCTCATACTGCTTTTGGAGCACTTTCTTGTTTTCCTCCTTCCCCAATTCCTCATGCTGCCGCTCGAGTAAGGACACGCCTCCAACAAGATCATCCAACTTTCCTCCATCATTTAGCCCACGCAAGGCCTTCACGCGCTCCTCCGCCGGCATCTTGCTGATGTCCCCCATCCGTTCGTCGACCTTCTTCTTGTCGGCCCCGACGAGACCTGCCCGGCGCGCCGCCATGGTCCCGGCCGCGCCCGTCGCAAGCGCCCCACCTACCCCCGGAAGCACGCGCAACGCATCGCCGACATACCCTCCAGCCGTCGCCAATGCCCCTTGGCCGGCAACGCCCGCCCGCCCGGCAGCGATCCCGGATCCGATACGGGACGTGATCCCATAAGCCTTATCAGCCATGTTGAAGCCTCCACGCACGCCTCTCCCCACCGTCTTCGCCGCCGTATACGGCGACCGCGCCAGCGCCGAAAACGCGGTATCACGATAACCGGCGATTCGCTTCGCGAGCCCCGCGAATAATCCGTTCGCCACGCTCGTCGCCGTATCCGTAGCAGCCTTAAAACCCATTCCAAGCATGGCGACCGCCACAATGAACCCGGCTAATTGCGGCGCCGTCCCAATACGCGTCACGAAGCCGAGGACTTGGTTCGCCGTCCCGTCCTGCGGGAAGTCAAACCCGATATTCGCGCTCGCGAACCCACCCGACGCCGCCGTCTGTTGGATCGTGGCGAAGCTCAGCCAGAGCCAGAAGGCGATCAGCGGGCCGCCCGTCAGCTGCGCGCTTAACTGCCCCCAAAACCCAGTCGCCTGTTTCGGCAAGACGCTTTTGAAGGAGCTCGGCAACGCGTCGACGAGGAACGCGAAGGGCGAGGCGATGATCAGCATCCATAACGCCACGATACGGACAATGAAATACCCGACATACAGAAGGACGATCGCGACGGCCGTCACAAGGAGGAAGATGGACAGCAGGTAAGCCAACCCGATCCCGACCACATCGATGACCTGCTGCCCTCCCGCCGCCCCTGCAGCCGCGTTCTGCTCCTGCAGCTGCACCATCTGATTGATCCCTAGCCCCTGTATCAGGTTCCCGGCGATCGTGCCCTCGAAGGCGGAAACGAACGTCAGCGTGAAGACCTGCGAGACGTCGATCAGCAGGAGAACGATCGTGCGCGAAAAGTTCACCAAGACGGCCGCGATCAAGAGCTTCCCGATGATCTTCGAATAATGCATCCCGTTTTCCTCCGCCTTCCCGATGATCGTCATGAAGGCGGATGCCAGCAACACGATGATGAAGAACATGTTGCACAGGTCACGCACGATCACCCACCCGATCTCGACCGGCGGCGCATTATTGAACTTGTTGTACCTCGCGAACGTAATCAGGATGCTCGTCAACAGGATCAGCAGCTTCGACAGGAAATAGCTGATGACGCTAAAGATGAACGTCACGATGAAACTGACGACCTGCAGGAGACAGGACGGGGCATTGCCTCCACACGTAATCGAACTCGTTCCTCCCATGAGTCGGTTAAATTCTGACCCGTCCACCGCCTGCCCCACGGTCCCCTGCTGTGCCAGCACCGGCGTCGCCTGCACGAAGACGAAGATCCCCAGGATCAAGAGCAAGGCCGCCCTCACGGGCGTCCGCTTCCAAAACGACGCGAACAAATCCTGGCACCGGGAGACAAGGTTCATAGACTGGGATGAGTATAGCACATCGGCAACGGCTCGCAGAACCTCGAAAAAACACGGATGCGCAGAAGGGCTCCGGCAGCCTCACGAGGACCAGGGAACGCCTTTTCCGACCCGCCAGCCCCCTCTTTCCCGCGACGGTTCCAGGTACTGCGCAGGGTTTCCCAAGCGACCTGCTTTCTGCTACGATCGGACGACATGGACACCCCCAGCCCAGACCTCCTTCGCGCCGTCGAAGGACGGTTCAAGAAACAGACCTACGCCATCGCGGTCGCCTTCATGGCGCTCGTCGCCTGCCTCTCCGCTTTCGGGGCCCGTTGGTCATACCTCTCCAACCAACGCCTCGCGGCCGCCAGCACGGCCACGCAGCACATCCCCCTCATCAGCGACGTGCGTCGCCTGCTGTTCGGCACACAGACGGACGGCGCGGGAGCTTCGCTTCCCAGCGAAAAAGGCAGGCTCAATGTCCTCATCCTCGGCATCGGCGGCGCCGGACATGAGGGCTCGAACCTGACCGACTCCATCCTCATCGCCTCCGTCGACCTCGAGAACAAGCGCGTCGGCCTCGTCTCGATCCCGCGTGACCTCGCCTACCCGCTCGGGTCCGGCCGCTTCGAGAAGATCAACGCCGTCCACGCCTATGCCGAACAGGAAGCCCCCGGCGAAGGCGCGGTCCGCACCGCCCAAGCCTTCTCGCAGCTGCTCGAGATCCCCATCGACCACGTGGTCCGCATCGATTTCCAGGGCTTCACCAAGTTCATCGACGCCCTTGGCGGCATCAATGTCAACGTCGAAACCGCGTTCACCGATCCGACGTATCCCGTCGGGGACCCTTCGCCGGGCGTCAAGACCGTCAGCTTCAAGAAGGGGCCGCAGCAGATGACCGGCGAACAGGCGCTCATCTTCACGCGCAGCCGGCACGGAAACAACGGCGAGGGCTCCGATTTCGCCCGCAGCCGCCGCCAGCAGCTCGTGATGCTCGCCGTGCGCGAAAAGCTGCTTTCCTTGGGGACCTTGAGCGATCCCGGTAAGCTTGCCGACCTGTATCGCGCCGTCAGCGAGCACGTGCAGACCGACCTGTCCGTCTGGGACCTGCTCAAGTTCGCCCCCCTGGCAAGCCAGTTCTCGCCTGACAAGGTAACGATGAACACCCTCACCGATGCCCCGGACGGCGTCCTCGCCTCCGCCAACGTCGGCGGCGCCTACATGCTGTTCCCGAAACGGCCGGACTGGTCCGAAATTCGTGCCATCGTCCATAACCCGTTTGAAACCGCATCAGCCCGCAAACAGGAGGAGCGGCCAAAGGAAACGGTGCGCCTTGAGGTCAAGAACGGCACGTTCCGCACGAATTTCGCCGCCCAGGCCGCCGCCAAGCTCGAACGGAATGGCTACGAGATCGGCGCCCTCGGCAACGCGGCCCGCCGGGGCTTTGAACGGTCCGCCATCTACGACCTCACGAACGGCAAAAAACCGGGTGAGCTGGCGCGCCTGCAACGCCTGCTGAGCGCCGATGTGGTGAGCGTGAGCCCAGACCAGCTCGTCAGCACCAACGGCGGCTCCTACCGCACCTTCCCGCTCGATACGGACACCCTGGAGCGGGTCTATTCCCAAAATACCGATTTCCTGCTTATCTTAGGCGATGCCAGCTTCGCGTTTGTCGAGGCCAAATAACCCTATGACCATTGACCGAAGCACCGCCCGCCTCCCGCGCGTCGCCCTCGTTGGCCGCACGAACGTCGGCAAGTCTACCCTTTGGAACCGCTTAACCGAGCAAAAAAATGCTCTCACGAGCGACAGCCCGCACACCACCCGCGACCGCAATTACGGCCAGGTCGTCTGGCGCGGGGAGGTTTTCGAATTGATCGACACCGGCGGCCTTGACGTCGAAAATGACGATATCGGCGCCGGGATCTCCCGCCAAAGCGGCTTCGCCCTCCAGGAAGCGGACCTAGTCCTGTTCCTCGTCGATGCCCAAGTCGGTCCGCTCCCCGAAGACCTCGACATCGCCCAACGGATCCGCGCCAGCAAAAAGAAGGCCTTCTTGCTGGTCAACAAGTGCGACAAGGAAGCCCTCCGCCGTGCCGGCAGCGACCCGCAATGGAAACAGCTCGGCCTCGGCGAACCCCATGCCGTGAGCGCCGTCACGAGCCTCGGCCTTGGCGACCTGCTCGATCTCGTCCACGAAACGCTTCGCGCCCAGGGCAAGCCTCCGCGCCCCGCATTTGAGACGGAGCCGCTCCGCATCGCCCTGGTCGGCCGCCCGAACGTCGGCAAGTCCTCGCTCACCAACGCCATCATCGGCGAGGAGCGCGTCATCGTCTCGCCCACGGCCCACACCACGCGCGAGCCGCAAGACACCTCGTTCCTGTACCGTGACCGCGAGATCGTGCTCGTCGACACGGCGGGCATGCGCAAGGCCTCGAAGATCGACAGCCGCCTCGAAGAAGAAGGGATCCGCCGCAACCAGCAAGCCATCGAGGATTGCGACGTCGCGCTGCTCGTCTTCGACGCCACGCAAGACCCGACCGCGCAAGACCGCCACCTCGCCGGCGTGCTCCAGACCGCCCACAAGGGCCTGATCCTGGTCGCCAACAAGTGGGATCTCGTGCAGAACAAGACCACCAAGTCCCCGCAGGCGTATGAGGCACTCATCCGCCAGTGCTTCCCGTTCCTGAACTGGGCCCCGCTCATCTTCACGAGCGCCCTCGAAGGCCAGCGCATCCACGCGCTCCTCGACAAGGCCCTCGAGATCCAGGCCGAACGCCACCGGAAGATCGACTACAACGCCCTCAACCGCCAGCTCAAGGCCTGCATCAAGACCATGAAGCCGCTCGCGAGCTACGGCCCCAAGTCGCCGCGCATCTACGATGCCGCCCAGGTCGGCTCTGCACCGCCCACGATCGTCATCACGGTCATCGGCGAAAAAGATTCGGTCCACCAGAACTGGGTCCGCTTCTTCGAGAAGCGCCTGCGCGAGAAATTCAGCTTCGTCGGCACCCCGATCGTCGTGAAGGCGCAAAACATCCCATCATCCAAGGCCTCGAAAAAACATAACCAGAACGGCCCTGGCATGGTCGCCGTCGCCGGCGAGATCAAGGAAAAACCGCGCCTCGTCAACCAGACGCAGCGCCGGCAGAAGTGGCGCTAACCGTTATGAAAGCCGTCATCGGACTCGGCAACATCGGGGAAAAATACCGCGGCACACGGCACAATTTTGGCTGGGAGGCGGTCGAGCGGGTGGCGCGCGCCCTCGATGCCGGCCCGTTCCAGGAAAACCGCTCGTTGCAAGCCCTCTGCACGCGCGGCCGGAATGCAAACGAGGCCGTGATCCTAGCCTTACCGACCACCTACATGAACCTCTCCGGAACGGCGGCGCAAGCGCTCCTCGGCTACTACAAGATCCCCCTCGAAAATGTCCTGGTCGTGCAAGACGAGCTGGACTTCCCCCTGGGGACCTTCAAATTCACGCACGGCGGCAGCTCCGGCGGGCACAATGGCATCCGCTCGATCGACGCGAGCCTCGGCGGCCACCCCATCGCCCGACTCCGGCTCGGGATCGGTCGGCCGACGACGCCGCAAGCCATCGAAGACTACGTCCTCGAGCGCTTCACGGCCGATGAGCGCCGGCTCGTCGAGACCGTCCTCATTGACGCGGAAACCGCCATCCAGGACTGGCTCGCGCACGGCCTTGACGCCGCCCAACAGGCGTGGAACGGAAAGAAGAGATGACCTCTTCTTTTTCGTTCGCCGGTACCCGGCTCCTTTCCGCGCTCGCACCCCCAAGCGCGCTTGAGGCGTTCGCACGTTTAGGCATCGCCCTCGAGGAAGCCGTCACGCTCGCGCCCGCCTCCCTCCGGACGCGCGGGATGCCCGAAAAAGCGATCATGCATTGGCGACGGCACCTTCACCGCTGCCGCCCGGAAGAAATCCTCGCCGCCTGCGAGCGGGAAGCGGTCCAGATCCTCTATCGAACTGATCCCGGTTGGCCAAGGCGGCTCGCCCATCTTGGCGCCCACGAGCCTACCGCCCTCTTCATCCGCGGCAGCATCCCGGCCGTGCCCTTCCTCGCCGTGATCGGCACCAGACGCCCTACCGCATACGGAGAGCGCGCCACCGACGAGCTCATTTGCGGCCTCGCGAACAGCCCGATCGGCATCGTCTCAGGCCTCGCCTTCGGGACCGACGGTCGAGCCCACGAGCACGCCCTCGACCGCTCTCTCCCGACCGTGGCCATCCTCGGATCCAGCGTCTGCAACAAAGAGCTATATCCGCAGGCGCACGCCCGGCTCGCCGACCGCATCGTCGCAAGCGGCGGCGGCATCATGAGCGAATATCCGCCCGGCTTCACGATACACCAGGGGACCTTCCCCGCCCGCAACCGCCTGATCGCCGCCCTCTCGCAAGCCGTGATCGTCATCGAAGCTCGTGACCGCAGCGGCACCCTCATCACGGCCCGCATCGCCCTCGAATTAGGGCGCGATGTTCTCGCCGTCCCGGGAAGCATCTTCTCGGAAGCCTCCCGTGGCACGCACGCCCTCCTGACGGCCGGGGCCCGCCCATGTCGTCACGCGAACGATGTCTGGGAAGCCCTCGCCGTCGATCCGCCACGACAGACCGAACAGGCGCGGACCAACCTCCCCCTCAGCGCCGAGGACCAGGCCATCGTCGACCGCCTCGAACCGCATCCCGAGGGACTCCTTCTCGACGACCTCGCGGCCGGGTTGAAAACCGAAGCCACCACCCTCGTTCCGCGCCTCGGCCTTTTGGAGCTCCAGGGATTGGTCAGGCAGGGCCCCTCCGGACGCTGGCTCCGTTGCGGACTTGCCTAAAGGTCTTGCCTTCGTGCTACCATCCACCTCATATGCGCCACCTGGTCATTGTCGAGTCCCCCACCAAAGCGAAAACCATCCGCAAGTTTTTAGGCCAAGATTACACGATTTTGGCCTCGATGGGCCATGTGCGCGACCTGCCCCAATCGGCTGCCGACGTCCCTGAAGCCCTCAAGAAGACGCCCAAGGGCCAACTTGGCGTCGACGTGGACCACGACTTTGAGCCGCTTTACATTATCCCATCCGGCAAGAAAAAGACGATCGACGAGCTTAAGCGCGCCCTCAAGGATGCTGATGACGTCTACCTCGCAACGGACGACGACCGCGAAGGGGAGAGCATCAGCTGGCACCTGTTGGAGGTCTTGAAGCCGAAGGTCCCCATCCATCGCACGGTCTTCCATGAGATCACCCGTCCTGCCATTGAGGCCGCTTTCGTGCACCCGCGCACGCTCAACCAAGACGTGGTCCGCGCCCAAGAGACCCGCCGCATCCTCGATCGCCTCGTCGGCTATGGCATCTCCCCCGTCCTCTGGCGCAAGATCTCTTACGGCCTCTCCGCCGGGCGAGTACAAAGCGCCGCCCTCAAGGCCATCGTCGACCGCGAACGCGCCCGGCTACGCTTCGCCAAGGCGGGCTATTGGGACCTGCTCGCCGCCCTCAAGAAAGACACATCCATCTTCGAGGCGACCTCGCTCGCCATCGATGGCACCGCCATCGCGTGCGGAAAAGATTTCGACGAGGAGACCGGCCAGATCAAGGCCGGCCGCAAGGTCCGCGTGCTCGACGAGGCCGCCGCCAAGGGCCTTGCCGAAAAGCTCGCGACGCACGCGTCCTGGAAGGTCGCGACCAAGCAGGTGAAAGCCGTCAAAAAACAACCGACTGCCCCCTTCATCACTTCGACGTTCCAGCAGGAGGCCAACCGCAAGCTCGGCCTCTCCACGAAAGAGGCCATGCGCACCGCCCAGGCTCTCTATGAGCATGGCTACATCACCTACATGCGTACGGACTCGGTGAGCCTGTCCGCCGAAGCGGTCTCACGCCTCCAGCAAGTCGTGAAGACACGCTTTGGCGAACAATACCTCGCCAAGGAAGCCCGCCACTACGCGACCGCCAAGGGTGCCCAAGAGGCCCACGAGGCCATCCGCCCGTCGCTCGATTTCCGCGCCCCCGACGACACGCCGCTCCAAGGCACCGAACGTGACGTCTACGAGCTGATCTGGATGCGCACGCTCGCTTCGCAAATGGCCGCTTCCGACCAGGAACAGACCACCGTCACCTTTGAAGAGGCAGGGGTGAGCTTCCAAGCGAGCGGCCTCCGCATCCTGTTCCCAGGTTTCCTCCGCGCCTACGCCGAAGGGCACGACGATCCTGACCTCGCCCTCGAAGAGCGCGAGCGCATCCTCCCCGCCCTCGAGATCGGCGACTCCGTCACCTGCACGGGCGTGAGCCCCGTCGGCCACGAGACCAAGCCTCCCGCCCGCTTTACCGAAGCCGGCCTGATCCAATATATGGAAAAGGCAGGGATCGGCCGCCCGAGCACTTACGCGAGCATCATCTCGACGCTGCTTGATCGCGGCTACGTCCGCAAGCAGCAATCCACGCTCATCCCCACCTTCACGGGCATGATCGTGACGCAATACATGGAAAAGCACTTCCCGACCTTCGTTGACGCGACCTTCACATCGCGCATGGAGCAGGACCTCGACCGCATCGCCGAAGGAAAAGAGGAATGGATCCCTTACCTTCGAACGTTCTACTTCGATGCGAAGCACGGCCTCAAGGCGGGCATCGACACCGAGCTCACCGCCCCGCCCGACGACGAGACGCGCCGTCTCCTGATCCCCGCCGTCCCGGATGTCGAGATCCGTCTCGGCCGCTTCGGGACCTACATGGAGGGCATCCATCCCAAACACAAGACGCCCGTAAAGATGAACGTCCCGGACACCATCGCGCCCGCCGACCTCACCCCCGAAACCCTGGAAGACCTCCTCGGCAAGCAACAGCAAGGCCCCACGAGCCTCGGCGTCGATCCGGCGACCGGCCTAAACATCTACCTTCGCACCGGCAGCTACGGCCCCTACGTCCAACTCGGCGAGGACCCGGACGACAAGGACAAGAAAGCAAAGAAGCCGAAACGCTCGAGCGTGCCGAAGGACACCCCCCTTGAGACGCTCAGCCTCGACAAGGCCCTGTACCTCCTTTCCTTGCCCCGCGTGCTCGCCACCCACCCGACGAGCGGCAAGGAGGTCAAGCTCGGCTTTGGCCGCTTCGGCCCCTACGTAGTCCATGACGGCGACTTCCGCTCGCTCAAGAAGGACGACAGCCTCTGGACCATCACGGCCGAACGCGCCCTCGCCCTTCTCGCTGAACCGAAGACCGGCCGCGGCAAGCGCGCCAGCGACCCCGGAACGGCCATCGGCACCCACCCCAAGGACGGCAAGCCGATCACCCTCCACAGCGGCAAATACGGGCCATACCTGAAGCACAACAAGACCAACGCGACCGTCCCCAAGGACCTCCAGGCAAAAACGCCTACACTTGAGCAGGCCCTTGAGATCCTGGCCGCGAAAGAAGCCGCCCCCAAAAAGGTCCCCACTCGCAAGAAAGCGGCCGCCGAATAAGCGAGGCCGGCCGTTGACGGGCCGCCGCCGATCGCGTACCCTAGCGGGGCCGGCCGGGATGGCGGAATTGGTAGACGCACAGGACTCAAAATCCTGCGATCGCAAGGTCATGAGAGTTCGATTCTCTCTCCCGGCACCAAGATCCCCTTCGTTTCGACGAGGGGGCTTTTGTTTTTTTGTGCAAAGCGTCCCCTTGACGGCCCTTCCCGCATCCCGTACCATCCCCCTACCAATCCATAGCGGGGTAGAGCAGCCAGGCAGCTCGCCGGGCCCATAACCCGGAGGTCGTTGGTTCGAATCCAACCCCCGCAACCAAGAAAAGACCCTCGTACCGCGAGGGTCTTTTCACATGCTTCGGTTCATGCCTGTAAAAACAGGCCGCGCATGCGCTCACTCCTTCACCCCTTACCGGAACACTGGGAAAAGCGCAGCGATCACGATCACCTGCACGCCGATTCCCACCCAAAGCGGGATATCGCCCCACCGCTTCGTCACGCCATCATGGAAAAAGAAATGCACGCGATGGAACGCCTCCAGCCAGCGGGACTTGAGGATCTCACGCAAGCCGGCCAACAGGTCCGGCAACACACCTCCGAAGATCCCCAACGTCGCGATCCCGCGCGACATCTCACCAAGCGGCAGGTTCAGGAGGATCCCGATGACCACGATCGCGACAACGGCATCGATCGCATTGTATGCGAGTGCAAGCTTCACCTGTTGGCCGTTTTGATAGCGGACCCGCATGTCGGCATCCCCATGCGGGATCACGTCGATGAGCAGGTGTGACACGAAGCCCAGCAAAAATGCCAACCAAGGCCGGTCTGGGGCGATCGTGAGGGCCAAGGTCGCCCCCACCATCACGTGGGTCGTGAGCATCATAGTTGCTAGCGATCATAGCATTTTTTAGGCCTTCTGTCGATCGCACAGGATCTTGCGTCGTAAAATACGATTTTGGTTCGGCATCTGCTTGCCAACGGTGTTGCAGGCATGCTATCTTCACAGGGCTTTTTATGGCGGGGTAGCTCAGCTGGTTAGAGCGTGGGACTCATAAGCCCGAGGTCGCCGGTTCGATTCCGGCCCCCGCTACCATAAAAAACACCTCCGATTTCGGAGGTGTTTTTTATGTGCCAGATCAGCGAAACCAATTCCCGACGGCGCAAAGGCAGGATCAAACAAAGGGATCGAAAATACCGCCCAAAGAACGTGACAAACGACGGCCACATGCACGAATAAGCAGAAAAGCCCACTCCAAGGAACGTCGATGACCCTACGGTATGGGCTGGATGAGAAAAAGCGCGCGGCCATCTTCACCTCCACTCAAACCCCTCAAACCCCCAGGCGGTCAGCGCCTTCACGTCCTGGAAGCGTGAAAAATGGTTATCGCTTCCCAAGGTGACGGCGATCAGCTCGTTCCCCTGCTCGTCTTGCGTCGCCTGCGCGAGACAATACCCGGCTTCCGGCAATGACCCCGTCTTCGCCGCGATGATGCGGTACGGCTTCTTATTCAAAAACGAATCAAGCAGCAGGTTCGTGCTGGGAATCCGGAACGTGCGACCCGTCTGCGACTTGATCTCAATGACCGGCTGCTCCGTGATCTGGCGGATGTCGTTATAAAACAAGGCCCGTTGCAGCATGCGCGCCACGTCCTCCGCCGATGCCATGTTATCGCGCGCAAGGCCGGTAGGATCGGTGAAGGTCGCGGAAGCGAGGCCCAATTCGGCCGCCTTCCGATTCATCGCCTCCACGAACGCGGCCTGCCCGCCGGGATACGTGCGCGCCAAGGCGCTCCCGGCCGTATTGACGGAACCGATCAGGAGCGCCCGCAGCAGTTCGCCGCGCGTAAACGTCTCACCCCCTTCCAGGACGGCGCGTCCCTCCGACGGCTCGTCGGCTTCAACCAGGGCGATCTCCTCGTCGAGCGGCAAGCGCGCATCGAGGACGACCATGGCGGTCATGAGCTTCGTGAGGCTGGCGATTGGCACCACCGTTTCCCCACCGCGCGAAAACAGGATCGCCCCGCTCTTGGCATCCATGAGGACGGCAGACTTGCCCGTGGTCGCGACCCCCGCTACGAGCGAGGGCCGCCGGACCGGGGCATGATGGGTCGGGGCGACGTACCGCGCGACCGGCAGGCGTGCCGGCGTGGCCACCGCATCCGGAGCGCGAAAACTCAGCATTCCAAGGGCCACCAAAAGGGATTCGGCAAGCATGGTGGGTATGATAGCACGCTTCAGGGCGACAGTTCCACGGGAGAATGCGACTCCCCCTCGTCAGACGGCGTACGGCTCCCCGAAAACCTTTCGAATTCTGGCAGGTCCTCGCGCCCCGTGAGGCCCAACCATTGCAGGCAAAGCGGCGTCACCTCATAGACCGGTTGCCCGAGGCGCGTCTGCGGCTGCTCCGCGATCAGCCCGCGCAATGAGAGGCTACGGATCATTTGGTGCGAATGGATGCCGCGGATTTCCTCAAGCTCCGGACGCGTGAGCGCGCCACGATACAGCAGAATCGCCAAGGTCTCGAGCGCGGACTTGCTTAGTTCGCCACGCGCCTCCTCTTCGCGGAATTGGCGGATGACGGGCGCCGCGTCGGGCACGGTGACGAGCTCATACCGGTCGCGCCAGGCCTGCAACGCCAAACCCCGCCCCTCGAGCGAGGCGCGGAGCGAGGCGACGGCCGCCGCGAACGTCGGCTCGTTCCATCCGCAGAGCGAACGGATGCGGCCCTCGTCAAGCGGGGCCCCGTGGGCAAAGAGGAGCGCTTCCAATTGGGCGGCAGGCGTGATCATACGGAAGAGATGGTGAGTTCAGCGAACAGGTCGGGCTGCGTGACGGTGACCGTCCCTGCCTTGAGGAGCTCGAGCAGGGCCAAAAACGAGACGACGGCCACCTCGCGCGGGGCTTCGGGACCAACCCAGGCGGAGAAGACGAAGGACCCGCCCCGCATGATGCGCTCCCGAAGGGCCTCTATGCGCTCCTCGAGCGTCACGAGCCGCTGCAGGATGGCCGTCCGCGTGGGCGGGGTCGGGCGCTCACGTCGGCGCAGGACCCCACGGTAGAGCTCCGCGAGGCGGTCCGGGCTCGGTACGGCGGGCAGGACGTCATCGGTAGGCTCCTCGTGCGGACCACGCGCGAAAAGCAAGGCCCCGCCGTCGCTCCGTTGCCGCAACCACTCCCCCGCCTGCACGAAGGCCTGGTATGCACGCAGGCGGTCGACCAGCGACCCTTCCTCCTCTTCGGCCGTCGGCGTCGGGATCAGAAGGCGCGCCTTGAGGGCGACGAGCTTCGCAGCGATCACGAGGAAATGGGCAAGGTCCTCGAGCGGGTACCGCTCATCCTGGGCCCGCGCCCGGATCGCCTCGACAAAGGGCTCGGTGACGCGTACCAGCGATATCTCGCTGATATCCAACGTTTCGGCCTCGACCAGCTGCAAAAGAAGGTCCAGAGGACCTTCGAATGCTTCCAGGCGGACAGTATAGGCCATGCCTCCAATTTACAGTCCCTTGATGTGCACGTCACGGAGACGGGCTTCCGGCAGCGGGCTCGGCGCACCCATCATGAGGTCACGCGCGTCGCCGGTCTTGGGGATGGGGATCACCTCGCGGATATTGGGCTCATTGGCAAGGATCATCACGATACGGTCAATGCCGGGCGCGATCCCGCCGTGCGGCGGGGCGCCGAACTCGAAGGCCTCGAGCATGTGGCCGAACTGCGCCTCGATCTCCTCGGCCGACAGCCCCATGATCTCGAGCACGCGACGCAAGGCTTCCGGCTCATGGTTGCGGATCGAACCGCCTCCGGCCTCGTACCCGTTCAGGACGATGTCGTATTGCGTGGTAAGGATGTCGCCAATGCGTTCTTTATTCATCAGCCACGCGCGATGCTCCGGCTTCGCGGCCGAGAACGGGTTATGCGTGAAGGTCCAGCCGCCCTCTTCGGTCTTCTCGAAGAACGGGAAGTCGAGGACCCAGCAGAACGCGAGCAAGTTGGGGTCGTTCTTGTCTTCACGCAAGTCCGGCTTGTCAGAGTTGTATTTTTCCATCGCTTCCTGATAGGAGAGACGCGGAAACGGGACCTGCTGGATGCGCTTTTCCGGGGTCACCGTCTGCACGAGCTTGATCATCATGGCCTCGATGAGCGTCAGCACGTCTTCCTGCTCGACGAACGACATCTCGAGGTCAAGCTGGGTGAATTCGGGCTGGCGGTCGCCGCGTTGGTCCTCGTCACGGAAGCAGCGGGCGACCTGAAAATACCGCTCCATGCCGCCAACCATGAGCAGCTGCTTGAATTGCTGCGGCGACTGCGGCAGGACGTAGAAATTCCCCGCGTGGATGCGGCTCGGCACCAGGAATTCGCGCGCGCCTTCCGGCGTGCCCTTGGTGAGGTAGGGCGTCTCGATCTCGATGAAGCCCTCCTTGTGGAGGTAGTCGCGGAAGAACGAGATCACCTGGTCGCGCAAGCGGATATTCCGTTGCATGCGCGACGAGCGGAGGTCGAGGTAGCGGTATTTCAGGCGCAATTCCTCGTTGACCGGCATCGTGTCCTGGTTCACCTCGAACGGCGGCGTCTTGGCGGCATTCAAAATCTCCACCGTTTGCGCGAGGATCTCGATCGAGCCGGTCGGCAGGTCGGGGTTCTCCTGTCCCGGTTGGCGGGCCTGCACCGTACCCGTGACGGCGACGCAGTACTCCGAACGCAGCCCCTTGACCCGCTCCTTGGAGTCGGCGTCGAGCTGGCTCGGGACGCACACCACCTGCAACAGCCCCGAACGGTCGCGGAGGTCGAAAAACACGAGCTTGCCCATGTCGCGGCGGACGTGGACCCAGCCCTTGACCGTCACCACCTCCCCCGTCCGGCCCACGGTTTCTTGTACGAGAAGACGAGACATAAAAGAGAAAAACATCAGGATCAGGAAGATCTGATTCCTCCACAATCAACCAGACTTACGCCTCGTTGGCAACCTCGACCACCTGGAGCGGCACGATCAGGGTCGTGGTCTCCGTCGGAGCGCTTTCGCCGACGGCATGGATCTCCAATTCCCCGCCCGTGGGCTCGTTCCAGCGGAATTTCGCCTCATACGCCTGGTCGGCATCGGCGACCGGCTTCATGACCTGCAGGACGGTGCTCGAGGTCGCTCCGGGGGCGCGCAAGCGCACTTCCACCCGACCGGCCCGCTCGACGGTGGCCAGCAAGCGAACCTCGGTGCCACGCGAGACCTGGTACCCCGACGCGCCTTGGGAGAGGAAGCCGTCCGGGCGCAGCGAGGTGAGGAGCGGCGCCGCTTCCGACGTGCGGATCACGCGCTTCCCGGTCGCATTCGCATCCGCCAGACCCGTCTGCACCGTTCCGTCTGCATCGTTCGTGGTGAGGCCGGCGAACGTCCAAAAGAGCGACGGCGCGCAATCCTGGCGCGTCCCGTTGGCGCAGGCCTGGTAGCGCAACAGCTCCGCGTCACGCGTCAGGCTGAGCTTGACGATCGACAGCAGGCCGAGGGCAGCGACCACGGCGCCGACGATCACGGCCCCTTTCACGAGGCGGCTGGCAGGATAGGAAATGGCAGGCATACCGCCACAGTGTATCACGACCCGTCTCCCGTAACCAACGCGCGCGGGATCCCAGTACGCAAACGGGCCACGGCCTCGTAGGCGATGAGTCCGGGCACCAGACGCTCCCAATCTTCTGCCGTCAGGTAATCTCTTCCTTGCGCCCCAAAGATCACGACCTCGTCCTCGAGCGCGGCTTCGGGCACGTCCGTCACGTCGACCATGCACATGTTCATGCAGACGCGCCCCAAGATGCGGCAACGACGACCGCGGACAAGGACCTCCCCGCATCCGGAGAGGCGACGGTCGAAACCGTCATAGTATCCGACCGGCAGGACGGCAAGCTCGGTGTCCCGCCGGACGCGTTCGCTGAGGCCATACCCGATGGGCTCGCCGACCGAAACGGCCTTGCGCTCCGCGATAAGCGTTTTCCACGCGAGGGCGGGCCGGAGGACGACATGCGGATGCGCGGAACGCATATAGGCGCGTACGTCCGGTGTAGACCAGAGGCCATACAGGGAGATGCCTAGCCGCAAGGCCGTACACCCGGCGCCCGGACGTCCCCAGCCCGCCGCGCTGCAAGCCAAGTGCCTCCATCGCGGAGCGAATCCGGCCGCCTCGACCTGGGCGCACGCCTCAAAAAAACGGGCTTCCTGGAGAGATGGGTAGGCGTTCTGTGCCGACAGGTCCTCCACGTTCGCAAAATGGCTCGACACGCCTTCCACCAGAAAGCGTGTCGGCGCGGCACGAATGACGCCGATCACCTTGGCCAGCGTCCCAGGATCCGCACCCTGACGATGCAGCCCCGTCTCGACTTCCAAATGGATGCGCGCGGGCGGCAGGGAGGCCGGAAGGGTTGCGAGCGCCCGTGCCATCTCCGTCTTCGAACAGACGAACGACCACCCGCGCGTAACAGCTTCCGCCAGCGCCTCCAGCGGGACATATCCCAAGATCAGGATTCGTGCGCCGATGACGTGTTGCGCCAACGCGCGGGCCTCCTCAAGGCTGTCTACGGCAAAAAAGGGAGCAGGCTCCCCTTGCAAGGCCTCGGCAACCAACGAGAGGCCGTGCCCATACGCATCCGCCTTCAAGACCGGGACGACCGCGAGCGGATCAACGAACGCCTGCACGGTCCGCAGGTTGGCCCGAAGAGCCGCTGCCGAGACCTCAATCCAGCTCCGGGCCGCTTCGGGACGCATAACGCTATTTGATCACGTCAAAGCCGCACAAGGGGCGCAGTACCTCAGGAACGACGATCGAGCCGTCGGGCTGCTGGTAATTCTCCATGACCGCGATGAGCGCGCGCGACAGGGCGATGGCTGTGCCGTTTAACGTATGTGCATATTCGAGGCTGCCGTCCTTCTTGCGGACGCGAATGTTGAGGCGGCGGGCCTGGTAGTCGGTGCAGTTCGACGTGCTCGTGACCTCGCCCCAATCCCCTTGTCCCTCGCCCTTGCCCCACATCCAGGCCTCAAGGTCGTATTTGCGATAGGCGGGTCCGCCGAGATCGGCCGTGCAGATGTCGAGCACGCGGAATGGGATGCCGAGCTTGGTGAACAAGCGCTCCTCCAGGCGACGAAGCTCCTCATGGACGGCATCAGACTGCCAAGGAGCACAAAACACGAACATCTCCACCTTGTTGAATTGGTGGACGCGATACAGGCCGTACGATTCGCGCCCATACGATCCGGCTTCGGTGCGGAAGCAGTGCGAGATGCCGACGTACTTGAGCGGAAGGCGGTCCTCGTCGAGGATCTCGTCCTTGTGATAGCCGCCGATGGTGATCTCGGCCGTCCCCACAAGCGACAAGTCGGTCCCTTCGACGGAATAGATCTGGGTCTCGTTGCCGCGCGGCTGGTAGCCGGTCCCGAGCAGGACCTCGTCTTTCGCGAGGTCGGGCGTCTCGAGCGGGATGAACCCTTCCGCGCGCAATTCTTGGAGCGCCCACAAGATGAGCGCCTGCTCGAGCAGTACGAGGTCGCGCTTCACGTAATAAAACTTCGCGCCGGTGACCTTGGCGGCACGCTCGAAATCGAGAAGGTCATGCGCCTGCGCGAGGTCGGCGTGGGATTTAGGCGCCGTTTGCGGGCGAATCTCCCCGATCCGGGCGATTTCCTTGTTTTCGGCATCCGAACCGCCCTCCGGGACGTCCGAATGCGTCATGTTGGGGATCTGGACCGCCAATTCCTTTACCTGCGCTTCGTACCCGGCAAGTTCAGCCTCTTTTGCACCTAAGACTTCCTTGACCTGCTTGCCGCGCTCGATGAGGGCGGGCCGCTCTGCCGGGGTGACCTGAGAGATGCGTTGCGCCGTCTCGTTGCGCTCGCGGCGCAGGGCTTCGACCTCCTGCAGACATGCCAAGCGCGCCTCGTCGGCGGCGACATAGGCATCCACGTCGACGGACAGGCGGCGGCGGCGGACGTTTTCTTTGACCTCGGCGACATGGTCGCGGATGAAGCGGGCGTCAAGCATAACCAGGAGAAAAATAAGGCCTATTTCAAGCGATGGTATCTCTCTTCCATCCAACCAAGGACCATCCGAACCGTCAACCCGAAACGACCGCTTAGGATTGCGGCCGGAGCGTCGGGAACAGGATGACTTCTTTAAGGATCCCCGCGCCCGTGATGAGCGAGACGAAGCGGTCAATGCCGATGCCGACGCCGCTTGTAGGCGGAAGACCGTGCTCGAGGGCCTTCAGGAAGGCCTCGTCGAGGCGCTGGGCCTCTTCGCTGCCGGCGGAAGCGAGTGCTTCCTGGGCCTCAAGGCGTTCGCGCTGGAGGAGCGGATCGTGAAGCTCATGATAGTAGGCATTCACGACTTCGGCACCACAGACGACGAGCTGGGCGCAGGCGCTCTTGCTCGGGTCGTCCGGCGACACGTTCGCGAGCGGCTTCATGTCGGCCGGATAGTCCATCACCCAGGTCGGCTGGACGATGCGGGCGCGGGCAGTCTTCTTGTAGAGCTCATCGAGGCATTCGCTACGGCCATGGCAGCCGGCAAGGTCAAGGCGGAGCCCGGCGTGATCGATGGCGACGCGGAGGGCGTCTTCGGTGGGACACGTGTCGATGTCGATGTCCGTCGCCTCGAGAATCGCCTCACGGAACGTCTTGCGCGGGAAGGGCGCCACGAAAGAGAGGGCCGTCCCCTGCAGCTCCACGGACGACGAGCCGATCGCGGCCGTGACCATGTTCGCGATCATCGCCTCGAGGAAGCGCATGAACGGCTCGCGCTGGGCGTAGGCCCAGTAAAGCTCGAGCATGGTGAATTCAGGATTGTGGGTGTGGTCGATGCCCTCGTTACGGAAACAGCGACCGATCTCGTAGACGCGTTCGAAGCCGCCGACGACGAGGCGCTTCAGGTAAAGCTCCGGGGCGATGCGCAAGTAAAAGTCGGCATCGAGGGCGTTGTGGTGCGTAATGAATGGGCGGGCGTTCGCGCCTCCCGGGATGGGATGGAGCATCGGAGTCTCGACCTCAAGGAAGCCGGCGTCGTCAAGGAAACGGCGGAGGGCCGAAACGAGCCGCGAACGCACCAGGAATTGTCGGCGAACCTCTGGATTTCCGAGCAAGTCCAACTCACGGGCGCGGTAGCGCGTCTCGACGTCTTGTAACCCGTGCCATTTTTCTGGGAGCGGGAGCAGCGCCTTGGTAAGCGGACGCCAAGAAGCAACGGAAAGGCTTCTCTCGCCACGACGGGTCAGGAACAGGACCCCCTTCACTTCGACGATATCGCCGGGGTCCATGAGGTCACGGAATCGGCTGAACGCCTCTTCACCGATCTCGTCTTGCTTGAAGGCGATCTGGAGCTTTCCGGAATCGTCCGCGAGATCGGCGAACAGCATGCCCCCATGGACGCGGATGGTGAGAAGGCGTCCGGCGAGGGTGACAGGTTGGGCGCCGGCGGACCAGGCTTCGAAGGAGGCGATCGCTTCCGCGCACGACGCGGTACGGACCGGCTCGACCGCATACGGCAAAAGACCCAGCGCGTGCAGGCGCCGCATCTTTTCCAAGCGCACGTGGCGCTCGTCGAGGGACATAACGGGAATCGGTTAAGAAATGCTGACGACCTTGTAGACCATGTCACCGGCCGGGGTCTTTACGGACACGCTCTTGCCCGGGGCGAGGCCGAGGAGGCCCTGGCCGAGGGGCGATTCGTTGGAGATCTTGCCGGCAAGCGGATCGGCCTCGTTGGAGCCGACAATGCTGTACGTCTTCTCCTTGCCGTTGACCTCGACCACCACCGTCGAGCCCACGCGCACCTTCTTGCCGTCGGTGACGTCGTCGATGATCTGGTAGTTCTTGAGCATCTCCTCGATCTCGAAGATACGTTGCTCGATCATGCTTTGCGCCTCCTTGGCGTCGTCATATTCGGCGTTCTCGGAGATATCCCCCATGGACTTGGCCTCATCAATACGCTTGATGGCTTCGGGACGCTTTTTGGTCTTCAAAAAATCAAGCTCTTCTTGAAGCTTTTCGAGGCCTTGGGGGGTGAGATACGAGATAGACATAGCCGAATGAGAAAAAAGAAAGCCGGTCATTGCGTAAACACAGGACCGTACGCCCTTAGCGTATGTAACCTTTAAACGGTTGTCAAATGCGCGAAAAAAACAGCGCGCCGAGGCGCTGCCCTACCTCCCCGCCCTCAATCGATCCCAAGCCTCCAAGACCCCCTTCGCAATGGGCACGGCAACCCGCGAACCCTCCCCTCCCTCTTCGACCAAGACCGTCACGACGATCTCCGGCGCCTCGAATGGCGCAAACGACGTGAACCAGGCGTGGGTATTCCGGTTCTTGTTCCATTGGGCGGTGCCCGTCTTCGCACCCGACGTGAACGGCAGCGTGGAGAGGCTGCGAGCGGAACCGTAAGTGACGGCATCGCGCATGCCCAGGCGCACGGTCTCCATCGTGTCAGCGTCGGCAAGAGGCTGCCCAATGGCCACCGGGGCGGCTTCGGCGAGACGCGGCCGGACGAGATGGCCGCCGTTGGCGACGGCCGCGGTGTAGGCGGCGACCTGGATGGGCGTGACGAGGAGGTCCCCTTGGCCGATCGAAAGGTTATACGTGTCGCCGATGTACCAAGGCTGCTTGCGCACGCTTTCCTTCCATGCGCGCGTCGGCACGAAACCGGCGGCCTCCCCCGGAAGGTCGATGCCAGTCCGCTGGCCGAGGCCGAACGCCTGGAGCCAACGCGCCAGCGCTTCGGGGCCGAGACCGGTGATCCCCTGCTCCCCTCCACCCCCGGCGAGGTAATAAAACGTGTTGACGGACCAGGCGATGGCGCGTCGGACGTCGGTGAGGCCGTGGCCACCCGCGAGCCAATCTGGGAAGAACCATTGGCCGAGGCGGACGCCGCCCGTCGACAGCACCTTCGTCTCCGGCGCGATCACCTTCTCGACGAGGGCGGCAACGGAGACGACGACCTTCACCGTGGAGCCGGAAGGGTAGACACCCGAGAGCGCGCGGTTAAACAGCGGCTGGTCGACATCGCTTGCAAGGGCGCGGTAAACGGTGGTGGAAACGCCCCCGGAAAACGCGTTATTGTCGTATGAAGGCCACGAGACGAGGGCAAGGACGTCTCCCGTGCGCGGATCCATGGCAACGACGGCGCCGCGGGTGAGCTTTTCCATGGCCAGGCGCTCGCGGAGGAGACGTTCCGCCTCCTGTTGTAGGCGCAGGTCGATGGTGAGGGCGACGTCCTGCCCATCGATCGGAGCCTGCTCGTGGACGATCCCCTTTACGCGACCGCGGGCATCGACCTCGTAGGTACGCGAGCCGACTGACCCGCGCAACTCGGTCTCGTAGCGGCGCTCAAGGCCGATCTTGCCCAGTTCGTCGACGCGATAATATCCCTGCGCACGGCGGGTCGCGAGCTCTTCTTCAGAAATCTTGCCCACATACCCCAACAAGTGGGCGATGCTGGGGACCTGGGGCGTGCGCGGATAGGCGCGTTTTGGGCGGGCATCGAGGCTGAAACCGGGCAAGGACGGCAGGCGCACCGCGAAAGCGATGGCCTGGTCGTAGGAGACGGCATCGGCGACGAGGACCGGCTCGTCCATCTTCGTACCGGTGGCGGAAGCGAAGGGCTCCAGGTCCTTGACGGATTGGCCTAGCAGGCGCGCGGCCTCGGCAAGCGTGAGGCTACGGGCTTCGGGCTCAAGGGGCAGGTCGCGCGGGACAAGGGTCACCTGGAAACGCGGGGCGTTTTCGGCCAGGACGACGCCGTTCCGGTCACGGATCACGCCACGATGGGGCCAGACGGGAACGACACGGAGGCGGTTGCCCTCGGCAAGGGCGTGGTAGACGGCGCCGTTCCAGCCTTGCATCCAGGCGGCTCGGCCGATGAGGACGGAAAACAGCAGGCCCATGAGCACGCCGGTCCAGAGGAAGCGGCGCGCAGGGAACGCGAACCCCAAAAAGAGCGGGCGCCCCTCGACCCGGTTCTGCTCGGATTCGTAGAGGCGCTCGTGCTGCACGTCCTCGCCGGTATCGAACGTCACTTCCAGGTGACGCTCGATGCGGACGCGACGCGGGAAGAAGCGTTCGCTCAAGTTCATAAAAATGCGGAACCCCTAGGCCCGATCACGCGTGCCGAACCGAGGCAGGTATGGCGCCAGGCGGCGGCCCAGGCCGAGCGCGAGCGGCAAGCCAATCATGACACAGGCCGCGTCCCAGGCAAACAGGACACCCCAGGCAGGAAGCTCGCCGCGCCAGGCCGGAAGGTCCGACGCGAAACGCGATAGGTCCAACAGACGCAAGCCGACCCAGACCAGCCGGCCCAAAACGACCAGGACCAGCGCGCTCCACAGCGAACGGTGGGAAAGCCAAACGCGCAAGAGCCAAAACGAGAGGAACAGTAAAGGGAACCAAACCCAAAAGAGGGGCGTCGTGCCGACGGGAAGCGCGAGCTGCCGCCACACCAGGGCGACCCCCAAGGCCGCGGCGACCCGCATCGGCGGCGCCTCAAGGCAGAGGGCGATCACGACGCACGGCCACAGGGGCATCCATCCGGCCCAGAGCGGCAAGAACGGGACCGCGTGCGCTTCCCAGATCGCCGCAAAGAGAAAGAGCAGCCCCCCAAAAAAGGCGGCGAACATAGCTAGGAGGCACTCCCCTCCGCGTGCGGGCGAAGGACGGTCACGAAGCTCAAGCGGTCGAGCGGCAGGAGCGGCTCGAGAATCGCGTCGACGAACGGGTCTGTCTTTTTTCCTTGCACCGCGTTCACGAGACCGAGGGGAAGATGAGGCGGGATCTTCTCTTCGGTCCCGGAGGTGACGATCACCTGGTCCTGCTTGATGACCTGGGAGGCGGGAATGTAGGTCATGCGGGCCGCGCCGTTGCCGCGGCCTTCGACGACGCCCAACACCCGACGTTCCCCGCTCAAGGTCGCGGCGATGCGGCTATGCGGATCGGTGAGGAGCTCGACGGTCGCGGTGCGGTAATTGAGAGCCGAGACCTTGCCGATCAAGAGACCGTCCCCCGCCAATACCGCCTGCCCAAGTTCGATCGCGTCACGTTGGCCGCGGTCGATGACGATGGCGGCACGGTCAGGGGTCATGGTACGTGAGAGGACCTGCGCTCCCAATCCTTCGAAACCGGAACTCACGGCCACGCGCGCCTGTTGACGCAGGAGGCCATTCTCTTCTTCTAGGGCCTGGATGCGGGCCTGGTCAACGGCAAGGGCGACGATCTGCTCCTGCCAACGCCGACGCTCTTCCTCGAGGGCGTCCTGTGGCCGCGAGCGGACGCGTTGGATGAGGCTCGCGAGCGGAGCCCCGACCTTGGCGACCAAGCCCCGCGCCCCTTCCCGCAACGACGGGACGGCAAGGACCACGCCCAACGCCAATAGCACGGCCCACCAGGCCCACGAACGTTTCGGACGGTCCCAGGGAGACGGCATGTGGCGTGAAAAAGGCTTTGAATAAGGGAAGATCGGCTACCCCATCACCCGGTCCGTCGCCGGGAACGCCACGTCGCGTTCGAGTTCCGGTCGGTCGAGGAGGATCCCCGTCCCCCGCACCACGGCGGTGATCGGATCGTCCGCCACCCGTACCGGCAGGCCCGTTGCACGATGGATGAGCTCATCGAGTCCGCGTAAGAGCGCACCACCGCCTGTCAGGACAATGCCACGCTGGTAAATGTCGGCCACGAGCTCCGGCGGGGTGATCTCCAGGATGGATTTCACGTTATCGACGATGAACTTGATCGAGCGGGCCATCGCTTCGCGGATCTGCGTATCATTGACCGTGATCTCGCGCGGGAGACCGGTCACGAGATCGCGGCCACGCATGGAAACCTGAAGCGGCGCCGCCGGCTCAACGGCTGTCCCGACCTGCAGTTTGATGTCTTCGGCCACGCGCTCCCCGAGCAGCAGGTTAAAAACGTCGCGCGCGTATTGGATGATGTTCCGGTTCAGCTCATCCCCCGCGACGGGGATACTCTTGGAAGTGACGATGCCATTCAGCGAAATGACGGCGATTTCCGTCGTGCCGCCACCGATGTTCACGACCATGTTGCCGACCGGTTCGGAAATCGGCAGGCCGGCGCCGATCGCGGCCGCGACCGGTTCCTCAACGACCAGGACCTCGCGGGCCCCGGCGCTCATGGCCGCGTCCCCCACGGCCTTACGCTCGACCTCGGTCACCTCGAGGGGCACGGAGATAATGACTTTCGGGCGCGGGATGATGAGCGCGCTTTCGTCGTGCACGCGATCGAAGAAGTAACGGAGCATCTTCTCCGTAACCTCGAAATCGGCGATGATGCCGCGCTGCAGGGGCTTGCTCACCAAGATATGCGGCGGCGTCTTGCCGTGCATCACGCGTGCCTCCTCGCCGACGGCCATGACCTGGCCGTTGCGGCGGTTGATCGCCACGACGGAGGACTCGTAGACGACCACGCCGCGACCCTGGACATGCACGAGCGTCGTGGACGTGCCGAGGTCGATGCCGATGCGCTTGGTGAACCGCTGCAGGAAGGAGGCGAACATACGGTTTGCATCATAGGGAATTCCCTGGGAAAAGGGAACAACGAATGCTTCTGGATACGCCTCTCAAAAAACAACCAGCGACAAAAACAGCTGACGACAACGAAATACCTCGCAGAACACTTACGCCCTCTGGCTCCGGTCCATCCACAGGGCGCAAAACTCAACGGCCCCAAACCCCGCAAACACCGCCAAGAACGTCCAGACTCCCAACCAATCCTGAGACGCGAGAAACAGGAGCAAGCACGCCGCAAACGCCAACAGAATCGCATGCCGGAACGCGATCCGCGCCTCACGCGAAATGACGGGGCGCTGAAGCTTAAGGACGCGGTAGCTCATGCTGGCCGTCGCGAACGTGCCGACGAGGGAGAAAAATAGGGTCAAGAAGAATAAAGCCGTACCGGCGACCCCGGCCTCATCGGGATTCAAGCGGAAGAGCACGACGGCCCACCCCGTCCACGCAAGTGCGGTCGCGAGACCCATCAGGCCGAGATAGGTACGGAAAGTCATGGGGGCAGTATAGCAAACTCCGGCCGGCTCCCCCATCAGTCCAACGTCCCCTGCCGGACCTCGACGGCATGGATGATCTTGGCACCCATCTTGTGGTTGATCGCGTTCTGGATGGCACTCGCCTGAAGCTTCACGGCTTGGGCCGCCGCCCCGACGGATGCCAAAAAGACCAGCTTGCCTCCCGAAAACGACTGGACGCGCACATACGCCGCCTGCTCGGCGGACCAGAGGTTCTTGATGATCTCTTGCGCGATATAAAAGACGCGCGCCGTGAGAAGCTGCCCCTTTAGCTCCGGGGACTGGTACCCCTGGGCGGCGAAGGCGCCGCGCATCGAGTCGAAAGCCATACGCTAAGCGAGCTTACGGAACTCGCAGATCTTGTTGAAGTCGCAATATTTACAGGTGAACCGGTCCGGCGTGGGCGCGAAATCCGAAACGAGGATCGCATCCATGCGGCCCTGGAGCTTGTCGAGGAAGGCCTGGCGCTTCGGCCCCGTAAGCGGATCGACCTCGGTGACCACCCAATCGAGGACGTAGACATACGCCAACGACGAGACAGTCAGGCCCTGCCCCTCGAGCGCAAGCTGGTAGAGGTGGAGCTGTTCCTTCTCTTCCGCCTCAAGCTCTTCCTTGGCCTTGCCGGTCTTGTAGTCGAGGACGCGCACGGTGCCGTCGGGCAGGCGATCGATGCGGTCGATCTGGCCTTTGATCGAATGCGGGCCAAGGATCAGCGTGAACGGCTTTTCGACCGCGTATACCTGAGGAAGGCGCGCCTCGCACTCGCGGATGAAGTTGCGGACGGCCTGCTTGCCGTGGGCCACGTATTCGTCGTGCGTCTCGCGGTTTGGATACCACTGGTCATCCCAGGCCTCACGGAGCAGCTCGATCCCCTCGTCGACGGACACCGAAAAACCGCTCGGAGGGGTCGTGTTCGCCTCAAAAAGCGAGACCTGGCGCTCGGCCGTGCGCTGGTGGTGCAGCCCGAGGATATTTTGGAAGGCCCGGTGGACCGATTGGCCGAAGCTTTTCTGGTACTTGCCGAGCTTAGGGATGCGGTAAATGTGCTCAAGCTTGTATTGGAGCGGACACTTCCGGAACGCGGCGAGCTGGGTGAAGCTGAAACGGCGCTTGAGGGCGTAATGCACGACGTCCGAGACTGGCTGGTCCTCGGGAGCGACGGCCACGAACGTGTTCAGGATGCCCGATTCGCCCTGCGCCTCGGAAAGCTCCACGCCCGCTTCCGCAAAGAAGATCGAGGGCTTCTTTTCACGCGTCCCCCCGTAATCGCGGGCACCGCAAAGGGTGAGGGTGTCCTTGGCACGGGTGAGGGCGACGTAAAACAGGCGACGCTCCTCTTCAAGATGGGCATTCCCCTCCGGCAAGCGTTCCTGGACGAGGCCCTCGGGCAACGGGATGGCTTCTGGACGGCCACGCGACGGGAACCGCTGGTCGACAAGGGAAACGACGTATACGTGGCGGAATTCGAGCCCCTTAGCCGCGTGGACCGTCAACAGGCGCACGAATTCAGGCCCCGCATCCGGGTCAAACGCAAGCGCCCCTTCCTCGCCAGAATCCAGCTCGAGATCGAATTCCTCCAAGAATCCGCGCAGCGACGGGTTGTGGACCGCCGTTTCGTAGCGGCGCAGGCGTTCGGCAAAGCCGTTGAGATGTTGGATCGCTTCCTGGCGCTCGCGCTCGGGACGCTTCATGACCTCCGCGAGATAGCCGGAGGCATCGAGACAGGTGTGCAGCACCTCCATCGGCGGCTGGCGACGGGCGACCTCGGCGACGCGGGCAAGGTCGTTGACGAGCTTGTCGGCGATGCGGCCGCACCGTTCCGAGAGCTCCCCAAAACGCGTGCCGCGAGCCACGTCCTGGATGACGTGCCAGAGCGGCTTGCCGCGGCGGTTGGCCTCGTGCAGGCACTCCGACGCGTCTTTCGCGGACCAGCCGTAGCAGGCGAGGCCCAGCACGCGCCAGACGGCCGAAGATTCGTGGTACCCGTCGACCAGTGCAAGCATCGCGTGGACATCGAGCACGGTCGGCTTGCTATAGAGGCCGCGCAGGGCGAGGAATTGGAACGGGATCTTGAACCGGTCACAGGCGCGGACGAAAGGGTCGGCGCCATCGTTCGACCGGACAAGGATCGCGAAATCATTCCACGTGAGCGTGGGGTCCGCCTTCTTCTTCGCCTGGATATCGCGCGCCACAGCTTCCGCTTCAGCGTGCTCGGAGGCGCACCAGAGGGCCTTCACTTCGCCACCGGTGCCCGCCATCGCCTGTAGCTCCTTGGAGATCCCAAGGCGAATTTCGAGGCGGTTCGGGTTGTTTTGACAGATGAAGCGGTAGGCCGTCTCGAGAATCTCGCTCTTTGAGCGATAGTTCTCAACGAGTGCAACCGTGACCGACTCTGGAAAATCGTCGCGGAACTGCAAAATATTCGCGAGCGAGGCGCCGCGAAACTTATAGATCGCTTGGTCGTCGTCGCCGACAACCGTAATGTTCCTGGTACGAGCCGCGAGCAGCTTCACAAGCTCATATTGTGCCCAGTTCGTGTCTTGGAACTCGTCGACGAGAACATGCTCAAATTGGTCCTGGTACTGCTTGAGAACCATCGGACGCTCACGGAAGAGCCGCAAGACTTCGAGGATCAGGTCACCAAAATCGAGATACCCTTCGTCGTGCAAGAGCTGCTGATAGACACCGTAAACGGCGGCAAGCTCACGGAGACGCTTCCGTTCGCTCTCGGCGGCCTCCCCTTCCCCTAGTTCCGCGGTCTCGACGAAGGCCGCATACCGTTCGGCGGTGACACCCTCGTCTTTCGCGCGCGAGATATGCGTCATGATGGCCCGCAGGAATTTTGTGGGATTTCCGAGCGGCTTGTAGTACTCGAGCGGAAGCTTGCTCAGATGGCGACGCAGCAGCAGCCACGCTTCCGTGGACGTGAGCAGTCGAAACTGGTTTGGCAGCCCAATATCGAGGGCATGCGCCTCGAGAACGCGCTGACAGAACCCATGGAACGTTGAGATCCAAAAGTCATACGCGCCTGCCGGTAAGAGCTGGAGGATGCGGTCTTCAAGCTCCCCAGCCGCTTTTTCCGTAAAGGTGAGCGCCAACACGCGCTCGGTTGAAGTTCCGGGCTGGGCCAACAGATGCGCATAGCGACGCGTAAGCACGGTCGTTTTTCCCGTCCCGGCACCGGCAACAATCAAAAGCGGCCCAGACGCGTGCTCGACCGCGGCGCGCTGAGCGGGATTGAGACCTTCCAGGAGGGATGCGGACATACGTTCCGACAGTGTGAACGAGCCGACGAGATGAGGCAAATCTTCGCCAATCACAGCCAAAAACGAGCGGCTGCTCGTTTTTAGATCTTCCCTGCCTCGATCCCCTTCCGCAGCCGCTTCATCAACGACAGGTAGAATCGCACATTCCACAAGGAAGCGAGGCGCATCCCCAACATCTCGTCGACACGGAAAAGATGGCGGACATAGCCCAGGGCGTAGCGCTTGAGCTCGTCATCGACGGCTTCAACGTCGTCTGGGCCCAGGTCCTGAAAGAGGCGTTCCTGCGAAGCCGCAAATCGTTCGTTCGTGACGTGGACCGTCTCGTAGAAGTCACGTTTCGTAAGGTCATCGTGGCGGAAACGGTAGAGCTGCCCGTGGCGGGCATTGCGCGTCGGGAGGACACAGTCGAGCATGTCGATCCCCTGCTGGACGTACGCCACGATCTCGTGAGGCTGCGCGCCGCCCATGAAATAGCGGGGTTGCGACTCAGGAAGGCGCGGGAGCGTCCCCTCAAGAACCGCGCATGCCTCCTCAAACGGCTCGCCGACCGACAGCCCGCCGACCGCGTACCCATCAAACCCAATCTCGACCAAGGCATCCGCGCTACGCTTACGCATCTCGACATCCGTTCCTCCTTGGACGATAGCAAAGAGCTGCGCACCGGGGTTGAAGGAGCCTTCGCGCGTGGCGTGGAACGCGTCTTTCGAGCGCTTCGCCCACGCCGTCGTTAATTCAAGAGCGGATTCAAGCCCTTCCTTCGTCGCCGGCAGCTTCGTACAGACGTCGAGGACCATGCACAGGTCGCTGCCGATGACGCGCTGGATCTCCATGCAAAGCTCCGGGGTGAGCATGAGTTTTGCGCCATCGATGTGCGACTGGAACTTGACCCCTTCCGGCGTGAGCTTGCGGAGACCTTCTAGGCTGAAGACCTGGAATCCTCCGGAATCGGTGAGGATCGCCCCGTGCCAGTCCATGAGGGCATGCAGGCCACCCGCCTTCTTGAGCTCCTCGATGCCTGGACGCAGCCAGAGGTGGTAGGTGTTCGAGAGCACGATCGGGCTCCCCAAGCGCTCCACGTCAAACGAGGACATCGTCTTGACCGCCCCTTTCGTTGCGATCGGCATGAAAAACGGCGTCTGCAGGACACCGTGCGGGGTCGTCAGGGCTCCGCGACGTGCACGGGAGCGGGCGGAAGTCGAATGGAGGGCAAACATGGGCGGTAGGATGGCAAAAAAACAGGCGATCGTCCATGGGGAACGAAAAACGGTACCGTCGGTACCGAGTTCACGCCGCTTCTTCTTCGGCGCGCGTGGGAAGCCGTTGGCGCTCGTGGCGCTCGTCGATCTCGTACTGGTGGAGCGCCGCGAGCAGGTGGCGCGGCAGCGCCTCGCCATCATCGGAACAGACGGCGACGGCCAAGAAATGGGAGGCCGCCGCATCACCCGTGAGGCAGCGCTCGATCACGTCCCTGAACGGCGCGTAGACGTCGTCTTGGACGGAACCGTGAAGGATGGGCGCGAGCGGGCCGCCGCGATAGGCGGCGAGCGCCTCTGCGACCGCCATTGCCAGGCCATCGCCCGCATCCGGGAGCATGGCCTGCGACTCGCGGCGCCAGGGCTGGTCCCGGCGATGGCGGAAGGCGCGCAGAAAGGCTCTGAGCGTCGGGGCGCTCGTGGGATCGGCCAAAACGCGGCCGAAGGCGTCACGCAAGGCTTCGATCGGCGAAGGCATGTAGACCTCCTCTGGAGATATGGCCCTCCCTGGAACATAGCAGAAAACGCGAGCCCCGTCGAGAGGGCATGCCCGACCTCCAGACGCAGGCCAAAATCGCGGCATAAAAAAACGCGCCCAGCACAGGCGCTCACCAGGGATCCGGCGATCGGCCCATCCCGCGACGGTCGTCATCGGCGTATTGCCGAAGGGCGTCGAGCAGGTGTTCGCTCAGGGACCGATTGAACGGGAACCGCCCCACCGTCCCCAAAAAGTCGATGGCGGCGAGGTCGGAGGTGATGTAGGGCAGGGCCGCCTGCAGCGGACCCACCACATCGGCAGTAGCGGACCCGACAGGCGGCGGAATCACCGTACCGCGATACCGGCGCAGGGCGGACTCGAGCCCTTCTGCGCAGGCGGCATCAGGGTTCGGCGTCAGGACGGGACTCTCGGGCAACCACGAGAGCTCGCGGCGGCTCCGGAAGGCCCGCAGGAAGGCATCGAAGGTAGCTGCATTCTGCGGCGCCGCGATCAGGCGCCCCAGCTCGTTGACCACGGTCTGAAGTGCATCGCGCATTCAGGTCTTCTCCTGGAAAGGGTCGTTTCCCCTGAAAGAGTAGACCACAAACGCACGCCGACGTCCAGGACGGACATGCTATACTGCCCGCAACCTATGCTCCCCAGTTTCAAACGTGAACTCGACCTGCTCCACAGCATCGCGAAGGCGCAACGGAAGACGCACGGCCCAACGGACCGGGAACGTATCCAAGAGGCAAAACAGGCAGTCTTTTCGGGGGCGGCCGAATTCTTCGACAGCGATGAGCGTACCCATGAGGTCATTTACGAGCTCCAACGGAAAAAACTGGCGGCGATGCAGCGCCTTAAGCGCGAGCTTGCGGCCATCCAGGAAGGAAAACCCATCGAGGCCCCGAAAGACGCGCGTCCCGTCACGCTGCAGGATGGGCAGCTGGTATGGATCCGCGACACGCACGGGACGGACGCGCAGGGACACCGGACGACGCGCCGGGTCACGACCCCCGTCACCTTCACGGACCTGCTCGTGGACCTCGACTGGGGCGTGGGCTACGCGCTCGACCCACAGGTCCCGAAACATCTCCGCAAGCGCTACGCCGTCGCCCGCGCCCGCCACGAGATCGAGCGCCTGACGGACCAGCAGCTCTACGTGAAAGCCCTCGGCGACCAACGGATGGACACCCTGGTCCAAGATGCCTATCGCAAGAGCCTCGCCCACCAGGAGGGCGAACGGGTCCCAGATGGCATCCTGACCGAAAAGCTCATCGCGTCCCAGTTCAACAAGTGGTGCCTCGACCATCCAGACCTCCCGTTCCGCTTCGAGCGCGCCGACGCCCACCAGGACATCGAACAGAAGGTCGACCTCTGCCTGCGCGTCAACGACTGGCGGCGCGGCGTACAAGTCGAACCGGCGGAACACGTTCACCACCCGCTTGGCGTGCAGATCACCATGAATACCAACATCGAGACCCAACAGCGCAAGCATCGCCAGCTCAACCAGGCCCGCCGCCGCTATCGCGACGAATACGACGACATCATCCTCATGACCGTCGACGCCAACCTGGCGCAGCACGTACGTACGTGGCAGGCAGCCGGTAAACCCCCAGGAGGCCCGTTACGGTTCTGGAACGACGCCCGTCAAAAAGAAACCGTATTCCGTGGCGCCGCAAGCTCGCTTCTGTCGACCGCGGAGTTGGACCAAGCTTGGAACACCCTCCGACCGCCGGCACACCCGTCATGACCGAAGGAAAAAAAGAAAAAGGCCGGCAGTGGCGGCCTCACGGGTCATCGCAGTGGCAGGGCGAACACGCACGGCAGCGCTGGCACAATGGAACCGTATCACCCCGTCCCCACCTCACGCAAGAACCGCGCCTCATCCCACAGCGGGATCCCTAGTTTTTTTGCCTTTTCCGCCTTCGATCCGGCCGCCTCTCCCGCCACGACATGCGTCGTGGCTTTGGTGACGCTCTCACCCGTTTCCGCGCCTAGCGCCTGCACCCGCGCCTTCGCCTCTTCCCGCGACATTGATGCGAGCGTGCCGGTGAACACCCACACCGTCCCCGAAAGCGGACCCACCTGCGGCGCGCCGGCGGGCTCGACCGTGACCTGCTTGAGAAGATGGCGCACTCGCGCCCGTTCTTGCGCATCCCGCAGGAAATCGACCAGGGCCTGGGCAACCACCTCCCCGATGCCGTTGATCGCGAAAAACTGCTCCGGGGCGGCATCGGCAAGCGCCTCCCACGTCCCGAACGCGCGAGCCAGGTCTTGCGCCGTTCGCTCGCCCACGTGCCGGATGCCTAACGCATAGATGAACCGGGCCAAGGGGATCACCCGATGCTGCTGGATCTCTTTCACAAGCTTCTCGGAAGACACGTCCGCGAAC
Organism: uncultured Gammaproteobacteria bacterium; assembly: GCA_964474805.1. GTDB lineage: Bacteria > Patescibacteriota > Patescibacteriia > 2-12-FULL-60-25 > 2-12-FULL-60-25 > JAGOUA01. The sequence goes on along the minus strand of CAYYTQ010000001.1, from coordinate 28,793 downwards.
CCTTCGAGCGCCAGGAAATCCCCTTTCTTGAGCTGGTAAAAATCCGCCGGTTCCGAGACGAGGCCCGCCTGTAGCAGCTGCTCGACGATCTTGTCGCCCAGGCCGCGGATGTCCACGGCTGAGCGGCTCACGAAATGGAGGAGACGGGCGAGCTCCTGCGCAAAACAGCCGCGGTTGCGGCACACCGTCGCGACCTCGCCCTCCCCGCGCGAAACGGGCGATCCGCACATGGGGCAGGTTGCCGGCATCTTGAAGCGCCGCTCCTTCCCCGTCCGCAGCTCCGCGAGCACCCGGATCACCTTGGGAATGATGTCGCCCGCCTTCTCGATGATCACCGTGTCGCCGATCTTCAGGCCGAGCCGGTCGATCTCGTCCTCATTATGCAGGCTCGCGCGGCTGACCGTCGTTCCGGCCACGCTCACGGGCTCAAGCGCCGCCACAGGGGTCAGCACGCCCGTCCTGCCCACGGAAACCAGGATATCATTGACCCGCGTCGTCACCTGCTCGGCCGGGTACTTCCAGGCAGCGGCCGCGCGCCAGGTCTTGCCGATGATCCCGAGGCTCGTGAACAGCGCGTCGTCATTGACGTTCACGACGATCCCGTCCAGCCAATACGGCAGCTTCTCGCGTTGCTTGCCGACCTTCTCCTGGAACGCGGCGACCTCGGCCAGCGTGCGGCAATAAGCATGCAAGGGATTCTGCGGAATTCCAAGCAGGGTCAGCGCGGCGTGCGCCTGCTCGTGCGTCGTGAGACCGTCATCACCGATGAGGGCGTAGCCGTAAAACGAGAGGCCGCGCTCGGCGGCGACCGACGGGTCGAGTTGGCGCAATGAACCGGCCGCGGCATTGCGCGGATTGGCAAGCTTCGGCTCCCCGCGCGCCTCGAGCTTTTTGTTCAGGCGATCAAGCTGGTGACGTGTCATGAAAACTTCCCCACGCACCTCCAGCCGTGGCAAACGACCAGAAAACAATGCCCGGACGCGCGCCTCGTCGACACGTCCCGCGAACCGCTTCAGGAACGCGCGGATTTCGGCCTCTTCCGGAACGCGAAGCGCCAACGGCAATGCCTCGATGGTACGGACGTTGTGCGTGACGTCTTCCCCGATCCGGCCATCGCCACGGGTTGCGGCCTGCACCAGGACGTTCCGCTCATACATGAGCGAGACCGCGAGCCCATCCATCTTGATCTCGGCAAAAAAATCAAACGTGGCGTCCGGACGCAGCTTGCGCAACCGCTCGACCCAGGCCCCAACCTCCTCGACGCTGAACGCGTCTTCGATCGAAAGCATCGGGACCCGGTGCGGGACCTTCACGAAGCCTTCAAGGGCCTTGCCGGCGACGCGCTGCGTGGGCGAATCGGCGGTCACGAGGTCAGGATATGCCTGCTCAAGCTCGTACAGCTCATGCTTAAGGCTATCCAACGCCGCTTCGGAAATCGAAAGCCGGTCGAGCACGTGGTACTCATACCGGTAGCGCTCGATGGCTTCGCGCAATTTCGGCAAGCGTTCCTGGGCGTCACGGCGGGACAACATATGGGAGGATTGTACGGAGGGCGGCGAGGGATGGCAACGCAATCGAGCAAGAGGTATCATGCCTCCATGGAGTACATCCAAAGCCCCCTAGAGATCCGCGACCGGCGTATCCGCCAATTGGTTGGGCGCAAGGATTTCGATCTAGCCATGTATCTGGACGCCTGCACCGGCCTAGCCGAGCAAGAGCGGACCTGCGAGTCCATCGAAGACCTGCTCCGCCTGCGCCACACCTGGTTTCGTGATGCCTTTTTCCCTGATGGGAACGAGGCCGACCTCGAACGTGAAACGCTCATCCCGCCCTATCCCTTTCATGGCGCCCCCGACCATCGTCTCTATTCCGATCCGCGCGGAGGGGTCTTCTCAACAAGCCAACGGCAGCGCGTCACCGATAGCAACCGCCTGAATGGGATGTTGTACGCGGATCGTGTCATGACGAACATCCGCTCGGGCCTCGCGGCGATGGTTCCTCGGCAATATACCGACGTCCTCGGCACGGGAGAGCTGGACTGCTGCACGGCCCTCGCCGGCATCCGCGAAGACGGCACCATGCTGCTGGCACACATTCCGGGACCCGGCTGGTCCTCCGTCCGAGAGACGCTTGATTGGCTCGCGCCCGAAATCGACCAAATGAAGGCCCGTTACCTCATCTATCCGAACCTGCCGACGGAAGGCTATCACGAGGCACGGGCCCACGCATTGGCGGTCCGTTCCAATGCCGAATTCAAACAACTCGCCGAAGCATATAGTCTGCCTGCAATCGGCTATGAGAGCTCTTCAACACCCGGGGAGCGGACACCGCGTACAAGCGGCCTACGCACCCTGGTAACGATCGACCAAGACGGTCTCTGCCTCTCCGTGAACCAAGAGCGCGTGTCGGGGAAATACGTCTACGGTGTTGAGCGTTCGTTACGGCTGCACTACCACCCGCTGCACACACGAGCCATCGCCTGGAAAAGCTGAAAATTCAGCAAAAAACCCGCACTATTACGGGTTTTTTGGATGGTGCTGGGGAGAGGACTTGAACCTCCATGCCCTTGCGGGCGCTACCACCTCAAGGTAGTGTGTCTGCCAATTTCACCACCCCAGCACAGGAATGATCGGACGCCGCGCACCTTAGCAGCCGGGAACGGACTTGGCAAGACAGCCGATAATGGCGGCAATTTGGCATCCACGCGGCATGGCGTCGAGCGAGCCTTGACAAAATGACCATATTCGGTCATGATCGCGGCTGGTTTCCTGTGGAAACCGAAAGGATGCACGGCAATGAAAAGCTTGTTTTTCGCCGCCCTGATGGCCGCTCTCCTCGGTCCGACGGGCTGCATGCGGCAGACGGACGAGCGGACCGCCCAGAGGGGGGAGCGGACGATCAACTACTTCCGCGTCCGGAATCGCAACGGCTACGACCTCTGCTTCGCCGAGTTCCGTGGCTGGGAGAAGGCGGGCGTGCTCGTGACCTACATCCCCTGCCGCGAGATCGATCCCACGCTCATCTTCGACACCGGCGCGAGCCAGTCGCGCTGACACGCCCTCCCAAGAAAGACAGCGAGAGGACCGAACATGACGGATCACAGGAACGTTTCGCACGCGGAGGCCGCAAACGCCCGCGAGATCGCGCGCCGGACCCTCATCGACCAGGCCAGCGACGCCCCGCGCTTGCGCGACAAGCTGAGCGCGATCGATCGCCTGATGCAGGGCTTCGCCGTGGCCGCCATGGCGATTAGCGCCGGGGCGGTCATCGTCCTGCGTGGCCTGCCTTTCCTGGGTGTGCCGCTGTCGCGGTTCCAGGACGGCCTGCTGTCAGGCATCATCGCATCCACGGTGGTGATGGGAATCATGTTGCTCGTCATGTGCCTGCACGGCATGGGGGACACGATCGAACCGAAGCCCCCGCCGGCCCCCGTCCCGAACGAACGGTCACCCGCCTCGGACGACGCGGCTCCCCCGCCCGGCAAGACAAGGGAAGACGTGGAGCAACTCCTCTCCGTACGCACATCCCAAGTCCTTGGCGCGCACAGGGGGCTCAGGAGCCTCCGCGGAATCGCCCGTGCGGGCCTCGGCGTCGGCGTGTTGACCGCCTGCCTGTTCGGGCCCGCGGCCGTGGTGCTCTGGGACGCCCCCGGTGCGATCCCCGGCCAACGCCCGCTCCTCATGATCGCAGGAACCCTCATCGCCGCCTGGAACGTGGGCTGCCTCGCCACCCTGCGCGGCCTTCGCCGGCTGTCGGACGAGACCCTTACCTGACCCAAGACGCCTCCCTGGCGGCTTTTTTTACCCGCGTTGTGTTTCGCGCTTCATCTTGCTAGGATCCCCGCACCCCCGGACGCTTAGCTCAGCTGGTTAGAGCGTCTCGTTTACACCGAGAAGGCCGAAGGTTCGATCCCTTCAGCGTCCACCACGAGAAAGGCCCGCTTGCCCAAGCGGGTCTTTTCGTTCCACGGCTCAAGGACGAGGCGAGGGCGGGCGCACTGTCTACGGCGCCCATCAAGCGCTCGGCCCTTCTTCAACCACTTTTTCGATAAAGTCCACCAAGCCGCCTTCATGGATCGCACGCACCAACCGGTCACGCGGGATGGCATATTCACGATCATCAAAGAGGCGGTAGACCACGAGGACGGCGTCGCCGGCACGAAGCCCTTCGACGGTGCGCGCCTTCACGACATGGTCGATCGAGAGCCCCGGCTCGATCTCAAAAGAGATCACGGCCCCGCGCAGCAGTTCGGGACGCTTCAAGATGCCCATGCGTAACAGAAAAGGTCCAGGCTCCTCTATGACGGCGGCAAATAGCCCCTCAACGGGCGTGGCGCTCGAAAAAACGTACCCCTCTTCCTGCATGATAGACCGGAGGGTCGCGGCGGTCTCCGCCTCGAAGGCAGACCGCAAGAACATCCAAATGGGCAGGGACATCGCGACGGGCCGTTCGAGTGGCGCCATATTCATATACTGTATCCGTACCATGTCGAGCATGCGGCCGCCAAGCCCAATGGGAACCGTGGAGGATTGACATTTGGGCCGTTTTTTGCTAGGCTACAAAAGCCCGTCTCCATTCGCTTCACCTCATTCCCACGGAGGAACCGTGCCAATCTTCACGAATGAACTGCTCATGCGCTACCTGAGCGGGAGGAGCAGGCGGATTCCCGCCGAACGCATCTCGCATGTCGGCATCCAGCCCTACGCCTTCGACCAGGTGAACATATCCGTGGCTGCGAGCGAGGCAGGCCTCCTGCTCAGCCTCCAATACCAGCTCGGACCGAACTTCGACGCCATCCTCAAGCGACTCCATCCGGAAGAGGCGGTCATCAAGGCCCGAGGAGGACTCCTCTTCTTTGGCGAACCGGTGCCATGGGAGCTGGTTGGGCAAGCGGCCACCGGCCGGCCCATCTCCGTGGGCGACGCCTTACAGGCCGTCGCCGCGGCAAGCTCTCCCTCTTTTCAGGACGCGTTCCTCGAGCGGCTCACCCGACTCACGATCCAGGTCCCGGAAGACGACCCGGAAGCCCTGGAATTCTGCCTCCAGTTCGGCTCGGAGCTCACGCTTGAAGAGCGCGTCCCTCGTACCGACTGGTCGGACATCTACCCCTGGCCACCCGACCGGCGCGTGCCGGATGCGCCACAGGCGCCCCTGCAGCGTCGCCGCGGGCGCCCGCCGAAAGGCGGCCTGGTCACGTACGTTCCAAGCCCCCAAACGCGTCGCGAGCACACGACCCAAAACGAGGGCCCGCTCAGGCTCGACCCGGGCGCGCTCGCCCCGGAAATCCCACGCGAGCGCATCATCCACGAAGGCATCGAGCCGATCGCGTTCGACGGGATCCGCTTGCGCGTCGCAAGCACGCCCTCCGGGTTCCGGGCGAACCTCGACTACGAGTTGGGACCCAATTTCAAGGCAGCGCTCCGTGACCGCTTCCGCAAGCAGGATCGCTGCGTCGTGAACGGAGGCATCCTGTCCTTCAAGGACCTCTTGTCTCAGGAATGGGTTGATCGGCAGGCGGGTACCAGCACCTTCCGACTCGGCGACCTCATGCGCGTGCCAACCTTCACGCCCGCCGTGGCCCTGCAGGCGCTCCTCCTGGAGCGCTTGGCACTCCTGACCATCCGCATCGCCGACGATACGAACTTCCTCGAATTCCGTCTGCGCCTCGACGCGGGATACGAGCTGACGCAACGCGTTGCCCGCGTCACCTGGTCGGACATCTATCCCCTCCCGACGGGCCTCCCCCGCCCCGGCACCACCCCCTGAACGGTCCCTGGGCGGTTTTTTTATCGTCCTGATACGTAGCCCTGTTCCGCTCCGAGACTAAAACGTCCGATCCGGCCCCACGATGAACGAGGCCGCTTTCGGCAACACGCGAAAAGCCACCTCGCGCGCCTTCAGCGGCTGGCCATCGACGACGAACGAGACCGATGGCTCCTGCTCGTCGCGCACGGTCGCGGACGTGAATGCGATACGCGTTTCCTCGGTCTCGGTCTTCTTCCAGAGACCGAGCAGGGCCGGACGCTCGTTGGTCGTCTGGATCACGGCCTCCAAGACCCCGTCCTGCGGGACCGAGAGGGAACGGCCGGTCTTTGGATCGACGGCGAGGTTCTGAATGGACAGCGGGCTCGGCGTCCGCGCACGAACGGCGTAGGAACCCTCGAGCTCGAGGCGCGCCGACGTCTTGAGGGCGACCGCTTCCAACAAAAACGGGCGACCGTTGGCGGAACCAAGGTCAAGGACACGAATGACGCGAGCCGCCAACACGCCGACACCCGCCGCGCCTGCCGGAATTCCGAACGCCTTCCCCAAGACGGACGGCTCGCTAGGCAAATACCCCACCGAGATCCCCTCCTGGTCGGCGATCCAGGGGATCCAACGCAAAAACCAGGGGTCAGACCCCACAAAAATAAGGTTCTTGACCCCTTGGCGGAGCGTTTCCTTAAGTTCCACCGTCAATTCGTGGAACCCGTCACGCAGAACCGGCCCCTGGATCCCTAATCGCGCCACTTCGGATTCGATGCGCGCAAGGATCTTCGGTCCGGCGGCCTGGGCCAGGATGCCGTCGTAGACGTAGGCGAACGACGGGGACATAGGCGCCTAGGCGGACGAGCCGGACTTGGCTTCAGCCGGCGTGTTGATGGTGGGTTCGGTTTTCGGCTTGGCGGCGACCGGTTCGCGCGCATCAGCCCGTTTCGCGGTCCCGACCGTGAACATGCCGACGAGGGTCGCGCCGGGTTCGATCGCGACCGTCTCGGCCGTGATGTCGCCCTTCAGCTTGGCGGTCGCCTTAAGTTCGACCTTGCGGGCGATCTGGAGGTTCCCTTCGACGGTCCCCGCGATCGTGGCCTCATCGGCTGTGACGGCAGCCTGGATGGAGGCCTCGGGCCCGATCGTCAGGTGCCCACCGCACGTAAGCGAACCGACGAGCTCCCCCTCGATGCTGACGTTGCCTTGGCTGCGGAAATCACCATCGACACGCACGCCGCGCGCGATCACGGTCTGGGCCGCGCCGCCCGTCGTGGAAAAGCCGTTCGGCGGCGGCGTCGGGGGTGCGTATTTCGCATCGGATTTGGGAGGGTTGAACATAGGGACAAGCAAGAAGAGCAAGCGTTGTGGCCCAGGATACGCAATGCGCCGACCGAGAACAAGAAAAAGATCAAGGATCCGCCCGCTACATCGCCGTCGGCACCGGGATCGTGAGGATGCGCAAGCCGTTGCGGAGGGCGCAAGCGGCGGCGAGGGCCAGGTCCAGGCGACGGGCGCGCACCGCCGGCGCGGCATCGAGCACGGGCGTATCGCGATAGAACGCGTTCACGGCCTGGGCGGTCGTGAAGCACCACTGCGCGAGGAGGGCTGGCTGGGTCTGTTGGACGTCGACACCTGACGAGGAGCGACCGGCCGCACGCGCGACGGTATCCGGAAGGGTCGCGAGCGCCAGGATCAGGGCCCGTTCGGCGGGCGTCAGCGGTTCAGTGGCCACCTCTGGCACTTCCCACGCGCTACCCGCCTTTTCGAGAATGGAAAACAGGCGCACAAACGCGTATTGGCAATACGGACCCGTCATCCCCTCAAACGAGAGGGCCTGCTCTTTGTCGAACAGGAACACGGACTTCGGATCTTGTTTCAGAAGCGCAAATTTCATCCCGCCAAAGGCGATATCATGGGCGACGCTGTTCACTCGCGAGACGTCCCATGCAGGATCTACGTGACGCAGGTTAATCTGGAGAACCGCATGAGCCAGAAGATCATCGCGCAAGGACTGGTAGGTGACGATATTCCCCTTTCGGCTCGACATGGCGCCCTCCTTCAGGGTCAGGAGACCGTACCCAAGATGCCCGTACGGACGACCGTACCCTATCTTCTGCAAGACGGCGTTCAATTGCTTGAAATGGAGCGACTGACGATCGTCGGTCAGCACGAAGCTCGCGCTGGCATCGGGATAGTCGCGTTTTTTTTGCTCAGCGAGGGCAAGATCTTTAGAGAGGTAGAGGAGGTTACCGTCGGACTTGCGCAGCAGGCAGATGCCCAGCTTTTCCGCCTCGAGATTGACGACGAGCGCACCTTCGCTGCGGGTCGCGATCGCGCCTTCGGACTCAAGCTGATCGACGATGCGGGCGGATTCCTCCAGAAAAGACGACTCGAGATAGGGAGCGGGACGGTCAAACCCGATCTCCATCTCGTCGCAGATCTGACCGATTTCCTCTATGCAGGCTGCACGGGTCTGGATCCAGAGCTCTTTCCAAGGAAACCGACCTTGCTCGAGCTGGGTCTGGACATAGGAAATTTCTGCTTTCGCATGGTCGCCAAGCTCCTCGACCAGATTGCCCGCTTCGGCATAGATCCGCCCGAGCTCACGAGCCATGGGAACGGCGTGCGTGCCATACTTGGTAAAACACTCATCCGAAAGAGCCGACTTCGGCTCGGTACGCCCAAGCGCACGTGCCGCCGGCCAGTTCCCTTCATCCGTCTCATACGTGCGTAAATCTTCCGCCCTACTCCAATACAAGCGCAAAAAACCCCACAACGCCTTCGCCACATTCGCCCCTTGGTCATTGATGAATTGAACCGCGACCACCGGAATCCCCGCCGCCTTCCACAGCGAATGGTACGCGACACCGGTAACAAAATTACGCAGATGGCCGATATGGATTTCCTTGTGGGTGTTCGGGTTCGCGTATTCAAAGAGGATTGGTGCTTGGCCGGTCGAGGCGAGACGGCCGTACGTGCCCGCTTCCGCCCGCGAAACGGCGGCGCGCCAAGTCTGCGCGGAAAGCGATTCGGTCACGAGCAGATCGGTCACGGCCATCGAAAGGGCCGCATCCGAAAAGCGGACGTTCAGGTAAGGGCCTGCCGCTTCGGCGCTCGCGATCAGGGAACCATGGGAACCGCCTAACGCCTCCCCCGCCTGCTGGGCCAATGCGGCCGGGCTCTCCCCGCGCGTCTTCGCTAAGCGAAAAAATGGCACAGAAACGTCGCCAAGCTCAGGCTTGGGAGGCGCGACCATCTCGCTCGCCGAAACGGAAAAACCCTTTTTCGAGAGCTCCGCCGCCAACGCCTCCGTCCAGGATTGCCAAGGATTGAGATGCGCCATAGTTAGCCACGGATGAGTTTCGCGAAGCCACGCTTCCCCTTTTGCAGGATAATCCCTTCGGACGGCACCGTGATTTCGGCCTTCACGTCAGAAACGCGTTCCCCTGCGACGCTCACGGCCCCCTGCTCGATTTGGCGGCGGGCATCACTGTTTGAAGTGACGAGACCCGTCAGGACCAGCGCTTCAACGAGCGAAATCGTCGCTTGGTTGAGGGAAAATTCCGGGATCTCGGTCGGCACGAGGCCATCCTGGTGGACCTGCGCGAAATGGGCTGCGGCGCGATCGGCCGCCTCGACACCGAAGCAGCGTCCCACAACATGATGCGCGAGCTCTTTCTTGAGGGTCATCGGGTTCTCGCCGTCGTTGAGGCGGCGGGCACGCTCGGTGAGGGCGGCCTTTTCGGCCTCGAGATCGTCCGTAAGCGCAGCGAGCACGTCAAAGCCGGAGAGGATCATCTCGTCGGGCCAGCTCATGAGCTTGCCGTAGGCGTCTTCGGGGGTGTCGGTGAGGGCGATCATGTTCCCCTCGGTCTTGCCCATCTTTTTGCCCGTCGGATCGGCGAGGAGCTTGCAGGTCATGACGGCCTTCTCCTTACCTTTCAATTCACGCAACAACGTGCGGCCCGCAAGCATGTTGAAGGTCTGGTCGTTGCCGCCGATCTCGAGGTCGACTTCGAGGGCGACAGAATCGAACCCCTGCATCAACGGGTACAGGAACTCGTGGAGGTAGACCGGCTTCCCTTCTTGCAGGCGCTTCTCGAACATATCGCGTTCGGACATCTGCTGGACCGTAAAATGCGACGCGAGCTCGACGACGTCGCCGAAGGACATGCTGCCCAGCCACTCCTGATTGAAACGAACCTGGACGGGATTTTCGCCGTCGAACTTCAAAAATGCGGCGAGCTGCGTTTTGTATCCCTTGAGGTTCTCGAGGACTTCGGCGGGCGTGAGCCGTTTGCGGGTGGCTGATTTGTCAGTGGGATCACCGATCATGGCCGTGAAATCCCCGATCACTAAGATCGCCTCGTGACCGAGGGCCTGGAACTCCGCTAGCTTTTGGACGGCGATCGCATGGCCGATGTGGATGCTGGGGCCAGTGGGATCGATGCCAAGATACGCGCGCAGGCGCTCGCCCGTAAGCATACGCCCGCGAAGCGTATCGTTTCCCGGCAAAACCCGTTCGACCGCATGCGAGAGGAACCAATCGACCCGTTTCGGGTCCGTCACGACAAAAGGCATATGCGCGTAGGGTAGCGAAAACGCCAAAAACTCGCAAGAATAACGAAAAAAGACCGCGATCAGCGGTCAGGGGGTTCCGGGCGGGACGAACAGGAAATGCGTCTGCCAGCGCCAGTACGGGCGCTCGGCGGAAGAGGAGGGCTCCGCATCCGCCTCGAAGCAGAAGAACGGCATGCGACGGGCCCCAAGGCGGCAACCCAACCACCTGACCTTACGCCGCGGCCCGAAGTACCGGCCGAGCGCGACGATGAGCGGCATCCGCGGGTACGGGAACGCGCGAACGCGCTCCCACTCGGCGATGGCGCGCGCGAGCTGTGACGGGGATGCCGGCAGAAGGCCGAGCCCCGAGATATGGCTGGCGACGGTCTTCGACGACTCACCGTTGAACTGGAAGTCCTCATGCAGCGTTGACGTGTCGTAACGAGGCACGCCGTACATCTGAACAAGGGCCCAGGCCCCAGAGTTCGCCGCCAATGGCCCTTCCATGACTCCACGGGAATTGAACCAGGTCGGAAGGCTCGGCGAAAGATCAGGCGCCGTCTTGGGGTCTTGCAGGCGCGTCCGCCAGTAGCATTCGGGATCCTCGAGCGGCGGTGGGGCGCGGAACCGCCTGAGGACCGCGACCGAACACCCAGGATCATGCGAACCATAGGTCTCCACCTCGAACGGATGCCCGATCGGGAGAGCCGATTCTTCTTTCGCAGCCATCATTTCACTCCTCTCCGAGGGGTGAATACTACAAAAAAGCAAACATGTCAAGGCAAAGCGCCGCCCGGATGGGCAGCGCCTTGAATCGACCGTTTTATCCCAGTTGGGCTCGCAACCGCCCGATCTTCGCTTCGGTGTCGGCTTGCTTCTGTCGAAGGTCGTTCACGACGCGCTCGGGCGCCTTCGAGATGAATTCTGTATTGGCGAGGCGGCGCTTCACGTCTTCGAGATAGCGCTCGGCTTCGGCGAGCTCCGTCTCAAGTTGAGTGCGGTCATCTGAGGACAGCGCCTGGGACGCGAGAGCGACGACATGACCGCAATAGATCGCCTGAGGGACCGTTTTCGAAACTTCCTCGACGCGCCTTACGTCAGCGCAGCCGGCCAAGCGCATTATCCAATGCTTGTTTTCTTCAACGATATTCCACATGGCATCATTGGCCAGGATATCGAAATTCACGTCCCGCTTGTCGCTTAGACCTTTCTCCGCTTTCAGGTTGCGCATGAATACTACGAGGTTGTGCGCGTGCGTCATGCGCTCAAAGGGGACCAGATCTGCCAAATCAACAGCAAGGCTAGGCCATGACTCGCTGATGAGCATCCCCTCCCATCCCGCCTGTTCCCAAACCGCTTCCGTAACGAAGGGCATGAATGGGTGCAGAACGATCAACAATCGCTTCAGGATATAGCGCAATATCGGTGACTTTCCGTCTTTCTCTGCCTTTGCGATTTCCAGATACTGGTCAGCTAAATCGTTCCACGTGAATTCACGTAGCTGCTCGGCTGCGAGCGAAAGCTGGTATGACTCAACCAACTTCTGAACTTGGACGATAACCGTTGCAAAACGCCAGAGAATCCACCGATCCGCCAATGTACGTGGAACCATCGGCTCATCATCTGCCGACGATTCGGTGGAGGACAGGATATATCGCGAAATATTCCAAACCTTGTTGGTAAAATTCCGCAACCCTTCGATCTTGGCCTCGGAGAGCTTCAGATCCTGCCCCGGCGTCGAGCCCATCAGGACGGACAGGCGCACCGCATCGGTGCCGTATTTCGGGATCAGGTCGAGCGGATCAAGAATATTATCCAGCGATTTCGACATTTTGCGCCCTTGCTCGTCACGGACGAGGCCGTGCAGATACACATCCTTGAACGGAACTTCACCGAGCGCATACGTCGACATCATGATCATGCGCGCGACCCAGAAGAACAGAATGTCATAGCCGGTCTCCAAGACGGCGGTCGGGTGGTAGATCGCCAGGTCACCGGTCTTTTTGATATTGCCGTCCGGATCGACGGACGCGGCGTCCGGCCAACCGAACACCGAGAACGTCCACATGCCCGAGGAAAACCAGGTATCAAGCGTGTCCGGATCTTGCGTCCAGCCTTCGCCAGGGGATTCCAAGGAGACACGCTGCTCGTCGCCCTTGTACCACACCGGCACGCGGTGCCCGAACCAGATCTGGCGCGAGATGCACCAGTCGCGGAGGTTGTTGACCCAGTGGAAATAGGTCTTCTGGAAGCGGTCCGGGACGATGGTCGTGCCGCCCGCCTGGACGGCCTCGATCATGAGCTCCTTGAGCGTCACGGATGCGCCTTTCTTCCATTTTCCGAGGGTGTTTTGGCGCAGAGCGAACGGCTTGTTGACGCGCACGAACCACTGCTCCATTGGGAGCTGTTCGACGGGTGCGCCGCCACGCTCGGCGACCGGCAAGGCCTGCGAAACCTCCTCGACCTTCTCGAGAAGGCCATCGGCCTCAAGGGCGGCAGCGATAAGCGGGCGGGCCTCTTCGACCGTCTTGCCGGCAAAGGCTTCCCCGCAAATCGGGAGCAAGCGCCCATCGCGACCGATCACGACCTCCATCCTCAAGCCATACTTCTCCCTCATGTCCCAGTCGACTTGGGCGTGGGCGGGCGTGACGCCCAAAGCGCCGGTTCCGAACGCCGGATCGACGGCCTCATCGGCGATCACCTGAATCGAAATCGGCTTGCCGCAGAACGCCGTGGCAAACGTTTGGCCGATGTACGCGCGATATCGCTCGTCATTCGGGTGCACGGCGACGGCCGTATCGCCGAATTTCGTCTCGGGACGAGTCGTGGAAATGGCGATGGGAAAATCTTTCGCGTACTTAAACGTGTAAAGCTTCGCCGTGACGTCTTTCGTCTGCACCTCATCGTCTGAAAGCGTGGTCTGGAATTGCGGGTCCCAGTTCACGAGGCGATAGCCGCGCTCGATGAGACCGTCTTCGTGCATGCGCCGGAACATCTCGAAGACGGCGCGGTTGCGCGGTTCGTCGAGGGTATACGTCTCGCGTGACCAATCACATGAAGAGCCCATGGCGCGGACCTGGCGGTTGATCGTCTCACGGGATCCCTCAGCAAACTCGCGGACCTTCTCTAAAAACGGCTCACGGCCGAGGGTGCGGCGCGGGTCGGCAATCCCCTGCTTGCGGAGGAGCTGTTCGACCTTCACCTGGGTCGCGATGGCGGCGTGGTCGGTGCCCGGCACCCAAAGCGTCCGCTTGCCGCGGAGGCGGTGGAAGCGGATGAGCGTGTCCTGGATCGCCAACATGGTGGCGTGCCCCATATGCAAGGTCCCCGTGCGGTTGGGCGGAGGAAGGACGATGCAATACGGCTCCCCCGTTTCGCGCGGGGCGAAGGCGCCGCTCGCTTCCCAAGCGGCGGAAAGACGGGCCTCATGGTCGGCGGGTTGATAGGCCTTGGGCATCTCGGTGGGCATAGATAGGGCTGAGCGTAGCGAAGATTCGAGGATTTTGCCAGGCCGGCGCGAAGGACCCGCAATCGGGCCAGTAAACGCAAAAAAACGGCTCCTGAAACAAAAAACCGAGCGACGCTCGGCTAGGCAGAGGCGAACAGGGCGGACTCGTTCTCGAGGAGAATCTCGGCCCCGGAAGCGCGAAGCCACGGATGACGCGTAAGGAAGGCATCCGCGTTGGCATCGGGATCGGCCGTAAAAGGCATGGGACCGACCTCCCCCACCCGGGCGATCCGGACAGCCATCCGGCGATCAGGCGCCGTCGGTGCCGGGAACGGCTCAGGCTTGTGGTACAGGGTGACCTCGTAGATGCCGGGCTGGACCACGATAGACGTCAGGGTCGCGTCGCGGCGGATCTCGTTCGCCACACGAAGCGCCTGGTGGCGCGGATAGAACCGGACCGCATCCCCGCAAGCAAAGGTCGGCATGATCATGTTCAGCCTGGCGACGCGAGACGCTCCGCGGACGGGAGGACCGTCAGAAAGCACGAGCGTTCCATTTCCACCCGGCAGGAGCAGGCGGAAGCCCACGTCGTGGACATTCAGTTGAGCGAACCCGTAGTGCGCCCAGAACTGCGCCGCGTGGTGGGAACGGATGAACGAGAGGCCGTGGCCGTCGTCGATGGTTGGAGCGGCGGGTGCCGCCGCAGACGTCAGGATGCAGCCAACGGCGAGCTTACCCGAGGGAACCGGGATCCGGATCTTCGTCTCGATCGGCCCTTCCGCGAACGGGCACGGGATGAGCGGGCGTACCACATTGGTCCCGACCACCCAATCGACGAGGCCGCAACGGGAGCAGGCGGACGTGACTTCCCGAATCCGAGCGCCATCCCCGACGTGAAAGCCCTCATTAGGGGGGACCTCATCGAGCGCCTTCGCCAGGGCGGCGTATGCGGAGGCCGAGAACATCAGCCGCGCGGGCATCGGATCGGAAAGGGCGAAGGGATGCCCGGTAGGCAGCTGATGCCCGTTCGCCTGAAACGAAAGAGCGGTGAGGCGCCGGTAGATTGCGCGTGCCCGATCCGCGGTCGCAGTGAATCGAGCGATCTCAGACAGAGCAGCGCGTTGATTGATGGTCACGTGGAACCTCCAGAAAGGGGTGTTGCGAGACAGCGAAATGGTAGCAGCAAACCATCACACGTCAAGGTAAGACGCCCGAAAAAACACTCACTTAGCGCTTTTTCAGGACTTCTTTCAGGTACTTCCCCGTAAAGCTCTTCGGATGCTTGGCGACGTCTTCGGGCGTGCCCTCGGCAACCAATCGCCCACCCTTGTCGCCGCCTTCTGGACCCAGGTCGATAATCCAGTCGGCGTTTTTGATGATGTCAAGATTGTGCTCGATGACGACGACCGTGTTGCCTCGGGCGACGAGGCGATGCAGGACCTCGAGGAGCTTGCGGATGTCCTCGAAATGGAGACCGGTCGTGGGCTCATCAAGCAGGTAGAAGGTCTTGCCGGTGTCACGACGGGCTAACTCCGTCGCAAGCTTCACGCGCTGCGCTTCCCCGCCGGATAATGTCGTGGCCGCCTGGCCGAGCTGGAGGTACCCCAAGCCGACCTCCTCGAGGATCTTCGTGCGATCATGAATGGGCGGGATGTCTTGGAAAAACTTTGTCGCTTCCTCGATGGTCATCTCGAGGACGTCGGCAATGGTCTTGTCGCGATAGCGGACCTCGAGCGTCTCGCGATTGAAGCGCTTGCCTTTGCAGACGTCACACGGAACATAGACCGTCGGCAAAAAGTGCATCTCGATGGCGATTTGGCCGTTGCCTTCACAGTGTTCGCAGCGGCCGCCGGGGACGTTGAACGAGAACCGGCCGACCTGGTAGCCGCGGACGCGGGCTTCGGGGGTCAAGGCGTAGAGTTCGCGTACATGGTTCCAGATGCCCGTGTAGGTGGCTGGGTTCGAACGCGGCGTGCGACCGATAGGGCTTTGGTCGACGTCGACGATCTTGTCGAGCCAATCGATGCCGGTGATATCCTCATGGGCGCCGGCTTCGAACGTGGCACCGTTGAGGCGGCGGGCGAGCGTACGGTACAGCACGTCGATCATGAGGGTCGACTTGCCGGAACCGGAGACGCCCGTGACGCAGGTGAAGCGGCGGAGCGGGATCTTGACGGTGAGGTTCTTGAGGTTGTTTTCGGTCGCCTTGACGATCACAAGATTTTCTTTCGCCTTCGGGCGCCGCTTGGCGGGATACGAGATCTTGCGGTCGCCGCGGAGGTAGGCGCAGGTGAGGCTGTTTTCGTTTTTCAGGATGGCCGGCATCGGACCGGTGGCGACCACTTCCCCGCCGTGACGACCGGCACCGGGACCGATCTCGACCAGATGGTCGGCGGCGGCGATGGTATCTTCGTCGTGTTCGACGACGAGGATGGTGTTCCCCAGATCGCGCAATTTCTTGAGGGTGTCGATGAGTTTTGCATTGTCGCGCTGGTGCAGGCCGATCGTGGGCTCATCCAGCACGTACAGCGCACCAACGAGGCGCGAGCCGATCTGCGAGGCCAAGCGGATGCGTTGCGCTTCCCCACCGGACAGCGTTCCGGCCTTGCGATTGAGGCTGAGATACTCCAAGCCGACGTCTAACAAGAACGATAGGCGCCCCAAGACCTCGCGCAAGACGGGCTCAGCGATGGCTTTTTGCGTGGGCGTGAGATTGATGGTCACGAAGAAATCGGCGGCGTTGGTGATCGGGAGACTCGTGACATCGACAATGTTCTTGCCTTGGATCAGCACGTGGAGGGCATCCGTACGCAAACGGGCCCCGTTACAGGCCGAACACACCTCCTCGGAAAAGAGATCCTTCATGCCGAGACCGTTGCACGTCGAACAGGCGCCATATGGCGAATTAAAGGAAAAAAGGCGGGGTTCGATTTCCGGGAAGGCGAACCCGTCGTCAGGGCAGGAAAAACGGGCGGACATGAGATGCTCGGACCCGTCGTCCAAGACGCCAAGTACGGCCCCTTCGGAACGGTCCATGGCGATCTCGATGGCTTCGGTGAGGCGCGAGCGCAACGCCTTGTTGCCGGCGACGGGCCAACCGAGCGGGATCCGGTCGACCATGAGCTCGATGGTGTGAGTCTGGTAGCGCTCGAGCGGCACCGGTTCGCGCAACGAGTACCATTCGCCGTCGACGCGCACCTCCAGGAAGCCGGAGGCGTAAAAGTCTTGGAGCAGCTGGTGGTATTCGCCCTTGCGGCCACGGACGACCGGCGACAGGATCACAAGCTCCCCTTCATTGACGCCGGCGACCTTCTTTTTCTTTTTGGGCACGGCGTGGGCCTCTTCGACCCGACGGAGCAAAACATCGACCATCTCGTCGATGGTCATGCGCTGAATCCGCTTGCCGCAAATGGGGCAATGCGGCTCGCCGATGCGGGCGTAGAGGACGCGCAGGTAATCGTAAATTTCGGTGATGGTGGCGACCGTCGAGCGCGGGTTGGCGGAATGCGCCTTTTGGTCGATGGAAATGGCCGGCGAGAGACCTTCGATCTCGTCAACGTCGGGCTTGTCCATTTGACCCAAGAATTGGCGGGCGTAGGCGGAGAGGGACTCGACGTAGCGGCGCTGCCCCTCGGCGAAGATGGTGTCGAACGCCAAGGACGACTTCCCGGAACCCGAAAGCCCCGTGATGACGGTCATTTTGTTGCGAGGCAGCTCAAGGGAGATGTTCTTGAGGTTGTGCTCGCGCGCGCCACGGATGACGATTTTATCTTGCATAGCTGGGTGTTCTACTTCTGTTCTAATCCTACCCCGTCCGGCACGAAGGCGCAACCGCTGTCAAGAAGCGCGCTTCGCCTCTCACGTTTTCCTTCTGACCGAGGTATCATACCGTCAGTATCTATGAATAAGCGTCTTTTTCTCCTCGTTCCTGTTCTCGTCGCGCTTGGACTGGCTGGGTGGCTCGTGGCCCAAAAACAGACGGTGAAGACACCGACCCGTGCAGAACAGACCGCGGCCGCCGCCCAAGCAGCCCCCGCCAGCACTCCGACGACAACCGTGGAGCGCCTCATCTTTCTAGACCCTTCAGGGACGCGTCGCCAACTTGACGTGACCAATCAGACGGGCCAGTCCCCGCTCCCGCCGCTAAAGGCGCTAGCGCGCCAAGGACAGTGGCTTGCCTTTGCGAGCACGGGCACGGCGAGCAAAACGAACACCGTCTCACTCCTGGACGAGACAACCAAGATCCTTCGGCAAACTCCGATCCCTGTCCATCTCGTGATCGGGTACGCGAACGGCGAGGTCTTCTTTTTCCGGTCTACACGCTACGCCCCGAGCAGCTATCGGACGGAACTCAACGAGATCGGCGCTTACAACGTACAAACCGGCCAGGAGCGCACTCTCGACACGCTTTCAGAGCATTTTAGCTTCGCAAAGCAAGTCGAGGGGGCGGTGCGCCTCCCCAAAGGAAAGGCCACCCTCACCGCCACGACCGTGCGCGCGGAGGTCTATTTTGAAGGCGCCTACCTGTTTCCGGGGCAAGAGCGTCTCCCGATCGAGATCCATACCCTTCCCCTAGCCGCCTCCTCGACCTCACTGACCGTCAAATGAACGGCGTATTTTTGCCGCACCCCAGCATCTCATCAATCGCGCTCGCCCCCCGGATTTGCCATTCTGAGCCCCTTCCGCTATGCTCTCGCTCGTCCCGTGGAGAGGTCGCATAGTGGTCTAGTGCACTCGCTTGGAAAGCGAGCATACCGCAAGGTATCGAGAGTTCGAATCTCTCCCTCTCCGCCATGGAAAAATCACCCTTAATTGGGTGGTTTTTGTTGTGATTCAGGTGGCACCGCCATAAGATGTCGTTATCGGAGCCGTCTCGCGTACCTCAAAGCACGCGGGAGTCGTCCGATGGCATATGAACAGTAAAACCACCTGAGAGGGCGGTTTTACCTTTCCGATGTTTATACGGCTTGAATGGCTCAAGATCTTCGTTTTGGGCGAATGACTACTCGGATGCGGTCACCGCCCACTGCGATCACTTAACGCATAACCGGAAAGCCTGTTCATCGCTCTGATAATCCACGTCAGACGCCCTGAATGCTGACAAGCGAAGAATCTCAACCGGTAGCGGCTGAAACGTGAGTACGCTTAGCCCTTGATAGCGTTCGCCTTTTTCCGATTCTCCCGGACAATAGACGATCTGGCGCGTACCGGAACGAACGACCGCGGCTTGAGCTCCGCCCGATTCCCAGTCGTATGTCATACGCTTCTCTTCGCCGGAAGGAAGGATGACAACGTCGTGGAAACCTCGATATATTTGTTGATGGGTTCGAAGCAGCGGGAAAAAAGCTATTTCATGGTCAGTATCGTTTAGAAATATCTGAACCGGACTCAAGAGGCCGATGACGGCTACGCTCACGATGATAACAGTCAAAGGAATCGCA
Organism: uncultured Gammaproteobacteria bacterium; assembly: GCA_964474805.1. Taxonomy (GTDB): domain Bacteria; phylum Patescibacteriota; class Patescibacteriia; order 2-12-FULL-60-25; family 2-12-FULL-60-25; genus JAGOUA01. The sequence continues at coordinate 9,593 of CAYYTQ010000001.1, read as the reverse complement.
AGAACGCCTAGAATGAGAGCGATTACCTTATAGGTTTTTTTCATATATCGTCTAAGGCTATTTGAAATATGCCATAGCGTCAATGCGCTTTTGTCACTTCCGGAAATGCCTCATTTTGACCCCGTCTCACGTGCCTCGAAAACGCCTGGATTTTGACCCCTAAAAAAGCTCTTGGATTACACGTTTTCCTGGTTGCTTAACTCGACTGGCCCGCCATATAAAAACAACCCGCCAGGGGTTGTTTTTATATCTTACGAGAGTTCAGTATTTTTTTCGTGATCGCTCCCGCAAAGAGCCGATAGGCGGGTCGCTGTTCTTTTTTATAGATGATGCGTATCCCCAAGGTTTCTTTGCATGAAGGGCAGCGAAGCTCTTTGTTTGCGAGAGAAGCGCTGGAGTTGATCATGCGATCGACATACATTCGCTTCAGCAACCCGGGCCCATCTTTCTGATACAGGCAGACGTTCGCGTCGCATTTCTCACAGGAAATTTGAAGCAGGCGAGAATAACCGCCCCGGGCCTTCTTGAATTTATCAGATCTAAAGACGGTCTTTTTCATGCCTACATCGTATCAAACAAGGGCTTGATCGTCCCGACCAAGCTCGGTCCCGGGCGCTTGGACTTGTCTACGCTTCACCCCCCATTGACCCTCTTCACACATTCCCACCCTCGCAATACACGGATACAATGGGCACCGACATGAACACCGCTTTCCTCATCTATCCGCACCAGCTCTTCGAAGATCTTCACCCCCTTCGTCGGGCCGCCCGCGTCTATCTCATTGAAGACCCCCTGTTTTTTTCCGAGGCTCCGTTCCACGCCCAAAAACTCCTCCTGCATCGGGCGAGCATGAATGCGTATCACGCCTACCTCGAACGCGCAGGCATCGCGGTCACGTATGTCGAGCACGGCTCGATCGCCACGTCGGGTGAGATCGCCTCCCTCCTCCGCAAGCACCGTGTCGAATCCGCGGAATACTACGATCCGACCGACGACTGGCTGCATGCCCGCATCACGAAAGCGCTCGCCAAGGAAGGCATTTCGCAAGTCGTACACGAAAGCCCGATGTTCCTGACGTCCACCATCGAGCTGCGGGAGTTTTTCGCGAAACGAACCGGCGCAAGAAAATACCTCATGAACGACTTTTACGTATGGCAACGCAAGCGGCTTAATATTCTGGTCGAACACGAAAAACCTTCGGGCGGCAGATGGAGCTACGACGCGAACAATCGCCAGCCGCTTCCGCGCGGGATCCGCATCCCGCCCACATTCGGCAAACAGACTTCGCCGTATGTCCTCGAGGCGCGGTCGTACGTGAAGACCCACTTTCCGGATGCGTTCGGCGAAACCGAGGCGTTTTGGTGTCCGGTCACGTTCCAGGGAGCGAAAAAGCACCTCTCCCAATTCCTCGAAGAGCGATTCTCTTCGTTCGGCGACTACGAGGACGCGATGACAGTGTCTTCCGCCAGCGTCTTCCACAGCACCATTTCCCCGCTGTTGAATATCGGGCTGCTTACGCCCGACCAGGTCGTTGAACGGGCCCTTTGGCATGCCTCCCTGCACGCGGTCCCGCTTGCGGCCGTCGAAGGCTTCATCCGCCAAGTCATCGGATGGCGCGAATATGTGCGTGCGATGTACGTGTTGGAGGGCCGGAAGATCCGCCGCGGAAACTATTTCAAGGCAGCGAATCCGCTCCCACGGTCGTTCTGGACCGGAACGACGGGCCTCGACCCGGTGGACCATCATATCGAAATCCTGCGCAAATACGCCTACACCCACCACATCCCCCGACTCATGGTCTTGGGAAACGTCATGAATCTTTGCGGAATCAAGCCAGACGATGCCTACCGGTGGTTCATGGAAATGTACCTGGATGCCTACGACTGGGTCATGGTTCCGAACGTCTACAGCATGGCGCTTTATGCCGACGGCGGGATCCTCACGACCAAACCGTATATCGCCTCATCGAATTACCTCCGAAAGATGGGCGATTTCAAGGCCGGTCCCTGGTGCGAAACGCTCGACAGCCTGTTCTGGAACTTCGTCGGGACGCATTATCACGCCCTTCAAAACGAGGGGCGCCTCGGCTTCATCGGTGCGCAGTACCGTCGGATGCCAAACGAGAAACGCGCCGAACATGCCGCCAGAGCGAAGCGCTTCCTAGATCGCCTCATCGCGGGTCATGCCTCGCCGTGACCCAAGAATCATGAGACCCCCTCATTCGGTCCACTCGTCTTTGCTATACATCATCTCACATCCCTCAAGGACAACAGGCATCCCTTGACGCAAACACAAGCGCATGGTGACATCAGCTCGATCCCCTCACCCGAAAGGATCCTCATGTTCCCGAAGACGCACCTCCCCCAACGCCCCTTCACCCTCATCTGCGTCCGCCACGGCGAAAGCCTCGCCAATGCGGCCCGCGGCGGCGCCCACGAGCGCGGCACCGACTCGCCTTTGAGCGAACAAGGCAAGGAACAGGTCCGACAACTGGCCCGGACGCTCCGGGAACTCAGACCCACCCATGCCGGCAGCTCGGACCTCGTGCGGGCGATCGAGACGCTCGAAGGAGTGCTGCCCGCCCTCGACGGGGTGACCCGATTCCCCGTTTCGACGAAACTGCGCGAGCTCTCGCGCGGGGACGACGCCGCGTCCGGCTTCCCGCTCGAGCTCCGGCAGCGGATGAACGTCCTGGGCCCGGCCTACCGCAGTCCCAACGGCCAGTCCATGGCCGATGTGGCTACGCTGTATGGCGAATGGGTCCTCGATACGGCGATCGGAATCGAGCTCGGGCACTACGGAGAACCGCCCGCCGATCCCCGCCTCCTCTTGGTGGGCCACGGCAACGGGATCAAGGCGCTCTACGCGGCCCTGACGCGGAGCGATCCGGCAACGCTGGGCGAGCTCCGCAACACCTCGGTGACCATCCTCCGGTACGACCCGAGGCGCGCCTCCGAGCACCGGCCAGCGTTCTACGCCCTGGCCTACAACGCCGCCCCGCACCTGGGGCTCGACCTCGCGACGTTCCACTTCTGATGGGACGTTTTTTATGCAAAACCCGGCATGAGGCGAATGGCGCCCGTTCAGAGGAGCGAGCAAGAGAGGGCGCATTGCGTGCATCATCCGCCCTTGGCGAGGCGGGCCGCTGGCGAACGGTTCCGAGAAAACGCCTGACGTATACTGGTACGTCCGAGCTTCGCCCCCCGGCACTAGACACCCGTATGCCGATGCCGGATCGTCCGCTATCATGTCCGCATGATCGCGTCGTCTTTTCAGGGAACCTTCTCCTGGCCGCTATTCATCGTATTCCTCGTGTTTTTCGCACCCTGGTGCTGGCAAACGAGCCAAAGCCTCAAGATCGTCTTGACGTACCAGGTGACGACAGGAGTCATCCAAAGTGCGGACTACGTACCTCCGGACGCTTCGCAGATCGTGCGCGAACGCGCTTTGTCATCGGTCGGGACCTACACCCACCAAGCGATTTTCACGACCGCCGACGGCCGGCAGGGCCAGGCATTCACCCGGGTCCGCTCCAATCCCCCCGCGTTTGAGATTGGCGATACCGTCAAGGTCTACCATCATCCGACCGACCTCACGAAGGCGCGGATCGGCACGTTTTGGGAGCTCTGGCTCGCCCCGATCGCGCTCGGGTTCTTCACCGCGATCTTCTTCTTCCTCTGGCTTGGGGCGCTCGTTGGAGATCCCGCGCCGATTACCCAACCGTCCGCCTAAAGCCACACGTATGCCCTTCCTCAACGTCGAAATCAAGGCCCGCTGCGCAAACCTGGATACCGTCCGTTCCCTCCTCCAGTCCAAGTGCGCAGATACCAAAGGTACGGACCATCAGGTTGACACCTATTTCCGCGTGCCGTCCGGTCGGTTGAAATTACGCGAAGGGAATATCGAAAACGCGCTGATCCATTACGAGCGGGCGGACTCGGAAGGACCGAAGGCGTCACGCATCACCCTGCACCGGACCGAGCCAGGGTCGAGCCTGAAGGAAGTCCTGACCAACGCCCTCGGCGTATTGGCCGTCGTCGATAAGCGGCGCGAGATCTTTTTTCTCGAGAACGTGAAGTTCCATTTGGATACGGTGGAAGGGCTAGGGACGTTCGTCGAAATCGAGGCGATCGACAGGGACGGGACGATCGGGCGCGAACGCCTTCAAGCTCAATGCGAGCAGTATCTCCAACTTTTAGGAATTAAAAAAACAGACCTATTGAGCGACTCGTACAGCGACCAGGTCAAGCGAAATCAGGATGCATAAAACCGCGCCCAGCGCGCCAAAAGCCCTTGCGGATCGCGACGAGGGACGGCGTATAGGCTTCTTTTATTGACACGAACCGGCTTCAGGAACGCGAGCGCCTTCAAGCGCTGGTCCGCAGCGCCTCGATCGCCTCTGCCGACCGGTTGCGATGGAGCAGCTCGTCATTGCGAACGGATACGAAAAATTCGTATTGGCTTGCCGGTTCACGCCCATACCAGTGCAAAAACGCACTACGTATCGGCTTTTGTCGCAGCTCCCCCGCTCGCTCGTCCAGGAACCGCTGGTACTGGTCGAACGCATGCTGCTCGAACAGGTAGTTAAGCTCGAAGGACCAGCGCCGGCAGACGGCATAAAGCAGGACCGAGGCCAGGAAATATCCCCCGCAAAAAGCAGCGGGATCGCCGTGTCGCGCAGGAAGCCGCTCCGCTCCTCCGTCCGGGCGAGCGCGGAGACCACCACCACATGCATCGTCTCGTTATCCTGCGCGATGCGCGCGAAATCCTCGGTCTCCGCGAGGCGTAAGGCTCGTTGCTCGTCGGCGTAGAACATGGTCATGAGCATGAATCCCACGGCTTGCCACGCATGGTACGGGACGCGCGCGATCACCTCGACGGCCCGGAACTTGAGATAGGACGGGGCAGCGCCATAAATAAGCGTCCCGCCCGAAACGAGAACGCCTGCCAGCAGGCGCGGCAACAAGCTGGCACGATAGCCGTCACGCTTCGCCTTGGCCTGGGCGAGACGCCTGGGGTCCACAAGGCGACGCACCGACGTCTCGAAGGCGGGTTCGGTTCGCAGGTGACCCATACGACGCTACCCTTTCCTCCAACGCGGGGCGAACCCTGCCATGAACGCATACAGACGAGCCTTCAGCGGGGAAACGCCCCGTGCGACCATCGCGGCCCGCGCCGCACGCTTAAAGGCGCGCACGTCGGTTCCCGCATAGCAAAGCGCGCCGTCGGAATAGCAGTACGAGCAGTATTCGGCCCGTTCGCGGTCTTTCCCTTTCGGGTCTTTGGAAAAAGGCATGAGGCAGCTCTGGCAGGCGCCGACAAGGGAATGGGGCATATGCGCAAACAGTCTACCGTCCCATCGCATGATGCGCCAGGATCCATCAGCGCGATCGGCTCTCTCGACCCCTTAATCGGTAGTTAGGACCCAGAAAACACTCGATTCGGGATGACATCGTGTCTCATGCTATCCTACTCGTATCGCCTATGCCTATCCGCTCCTTTCTTGCCGTCGCGCTCATTGCTGCCGCCTTCCTTTTTTCTTGCGCCCCCAAACCAGCCGACGCCGCTCCCCCGTTCGCCGGCGAATATTGTTGGTTCCGCACTACGGAACCAACGAACGACTTCAGCTCGGACGGGAACTGGAGCTGTGGCCACATGCCGACTTCCGCAGACATGGCCCTCATCCCCCATGGTACGACTACGAACCTGACCGGGGTTGCCGCTGTCTACGGCCTTACGGCTTCCGGCACGCTCGCGCTCGCCTCCAGTTCCCTCACGGTATCGGCGACGACCACGCTTGAAGCGAGCGCGAGCCTGACCTCGTCGAACAGCGTCCTGACCTTCAATGGCGGCGTGACCTCAACCGGATCATTGACGTTGACGAGCGGCAATGCCCTATTTTCAGACATCTTCAATAATTACGGGACGTACCATGTCGGTAGCGGCTACACGACCACCTCGGCGACGGTGCTAAACGAAGGGACGTTCGCGCTCGACACCGGTACGCTGGTCGTCCGCAGCTACTTCGACAATAACGGCACGTTCACGCCTGGCACCGGAACCGTGGTCCTGCATAACTCAAGCAACGCCTCCGCACGGGGGTTCGGTTCTGAAGCGCCCATCAGCTTCCAAAACGTGATCGTGCGCGGGACGAATGACACATTTTTCAGCCATCTCGCGACCCGTTCGACGGCCTCCGTGAACGGGACGATCACTGTCGAATCGGGCACGCTCGGGGTGGATGGCGTCGTCGCGAGCGGCACGATCTCGGTCGCCTCGCGCCTCTACAACAACGGGCTGTACAGTCCCTTCATCGCCTACAGTACGACGACCTTTTCCGGCAGCGGGTACTTTTACGGTCGGCAGGGCAGCACGAGCACGTTTTATAGCGATGTCGTCTTCGGGAGCGGGGCGACCGGCGGCTTTGACCTCTCCATGAGCGGCAACGACGGCGACCACATCTTCTTTTACAAGCGCCTCCTGACCTCGTCCGATACCTATTTCACCCCGGGCAACTACTCCACCGCCCACTTCGCGGCCACGACCACGGCGCAGACCATCCCAAGCGGCTACACCTTCGACCATCTCGCGGTCACCAACGCCAACGGCGTGACACTGCTCGGGAACACCGACGTGAACGACACGCTCACGGTCTCCGGTGCCCTTGACCTGGGCGGGAACGTGCTCACGATTTCGGGCGAGGACGACCCGATCACCGTCACGGGAGAGGTGAATTTCGACTCCTCGACCGTCCGCTTTGACGCGAACGGGTCCGTCAACGTGCCGTCCCTCGCGTATTGGAACCTCACGACCTCAAGCACGGACGCCACCATCGTCGATACCGTCACGACGACGCACACCTTCACGAACCTGGGCACGCTCACGGTCGCGAACGGCAAACGGCTATACGCACCGACCTTCGTGAACACGGGTACCATCACCGAAACGGGCAGCATCATCCACGCGGCTGGCTATGCCCGCCTCACGGATGCCGACGGCACCATCCAGACCGCGTTCAACGGCGATGCGCCAAGCGTATACGTGACCGTGCACGACGATGACGCGAACCTCAACGGAAGCGCCGTCGATACGATCGCGAGCGGTACCCTGGTGCTCGTCACGGGGTTTGGCGACACGGTCATTCCGACCCTCCGTGAGACGGCCGTGGGCTCGGGCATCTTCCGGGCCGGCCCGTTCCCGATCCGCCTTGCGAGCGGAGCTTCCGCCGGGGACACGCTCGACGCGATCCAGACCGGAACCGTGACCCTGTCCTTCGTCGACGACAAGGACGGAACCGATACGGGCTCCGCCTCGGCCACGTTCCGCCTGACCGACCGCGGCGGCGGGGCCGTGAGCCTGGAGCCAGACCCGCCCCTTGGGCCGCGTGCGCCCTCACCGAGCGCCTCCAGGGCCGCGCTTGATTTCCGCATCAACCGCGGAGAGGCGACGACTTCCGACCGACGTCTCACCATCACCCTTCACGCCGATCCTGCCACGGTGCGCGGATACGCCCTCTCCCTAGATGCCGCCTTCGCCCAGGCATCGCAATTCCCGTACCAGGAATCGGTGGCGTTCGACTTGCCGAACGTACCAGGAACCTATCGCCTGCACCTCCGGTATTACTCCCGTAGCGGCCACGCCTCAGAGACGATCACCCGCGAGATCCGTTATGCGCCGACGACGGCTGATACCGAACGGCCGTCTTCGCTCGCCCCCCGCTTCACCCGAACGCTCATCCCCGGATCGCGAGGCGAAGACGTCCGCCGACTCGCTCGGTTCCTGAACGAGAACGGGTTCCCGCTCGCCTCCCGCGGACCCGGTTCGCGTGGCGCGGAAACGACCTATTTCGGCCCGTTGCTGGCCCGCGCGCTGACCCGTTTCCAGGAAGCGCACGCGGCCAAGATCCTTGCACCGCTCGGCCTTTCTCGCGGGACGGGCACCTTCGGCCCTTCGACCCGCGCCCTCATCAATGGGCAACACCCATGACGCGCCATGCACTGATACAAAAAAGACCGCCCTTGCGGTCTTTTTTAATGTCGTGAACGACTAACGTGGTACCGTCACCGAAGTGGCCTCAGAAATGATATCCATCGTCCCAGAGCCCGCATCAAACGTGGACTTGACCATCCCGACCCCCTCGACCCACCACTCCTTTCCGCTCATGGCGGGCATCCCGTTGATCGCCGTGTCCACGCGCAAGCGGACCGCCGTATACGTTCCCGCAGGGACACGGACCGTCTCCACCGCTTCCGCGCCCCGGTTGATTTCCACGGTCACGGCCACCTGAGTGCGTAAGGGGCTGTTTTCGGTGACGTTCATGGGTGTAAGTTTTGCCTCAAAATAGGATTCCCAGGAATCGCCCACACGGATCTGCCGTGGAAGGAAGACGCCGTTCGCCAGGGTAGTTTCGATCGTGAACTTGTTCGCATTTGCGCCTCCCATGACGCGCGAGCCAACATCGACATACGCGAGCGCCTTCAGGGCATCGTGGTCACATCCAAACGACTGCGTGGACCGGATCGGCGCGCCGCCATCCGAACTCTCAACGACCGTCTCGATCTTCGCGACATCATCTTCAACGTTGGTGACGCGGAAGGAATAGGCGCCTTGTCCCGTGACGCCGCCCGCGGCCGGGAACGTTGTTCGGTAGCGGATCTGGTATCCAGGCTTGAGAGGATAGTATTCATTTCCGCAGAAGACGCCCTCAGGTCTCGGGGCTTCGGGCACGGGCTCGTCGGGCAAGCGGCCGAAGATCGCGGACGGGTCTTCGGGCGGGGTCGTCCGCGGCGGGCGGTTCGAGCATCCGGCCCCCAGCGTCGCGAAAGCGAGGGTCACCGCAACCCCCTTGGCAAGGAAAGACAAGTGTTTCATAGCCCCCCAAGCATAGCGAATCGCGGGCTCCTTTGCACGCGGACATAAACGCTCTAGGAGAAGCACTTACATCGATCCTCTACCCAACACGCTTGACGCGCGAAAAGAGCAAAGCGTCTGTCAACGCTCTTCATTCTTTCCTGCGACGCCGCTACCGGCTTTTTCCATCGAATGGCACGGTGGCGACCGTGTCGAGGTCGACCCCATCGAGACAGCGTACGTTAACCGCGTAGGACTCGCCGCCATCCGGTCCGGTACCACGCCCGAACGCGCCGACGCCGCAGGTAGAACAGAACAGGTGATGCACGACCTTCTTGTTGAATTGGTAATCGGTGAGATCTTGGTCACCGGACACGAGCGTGAAATCTGCCGCCGGAACAAACGCCAACACGTATCCGCGTTTCGAGCAGATCGAGCAGTTGCACACGATGGATGACTTGTCGAGATCCATCCCCGCCGTAAAACGAACCTTCCCGCAGTGGCACCCGCCTTGATAGGTGGTCTTCATAGGCCACCATCGTTACACGCACGGGATACGGCGACAAGGGTAAAAAAATCAGGCGAGACGCGGTGCCCCGCCCGATCATCATCCACCTTCGCTATTCCTCCGGCAGCCGTTCGATCCTCCCTTGGTCCTCGCGATGGGCGGACGTGGGCAGCAGGTCCCCATGCAAGATGCGGCTCGCATCCGTGCTTGTGGCCATGAACGCCTGCCGCGGCGA